>CAVWVG010000003.1:0-285983 GCA_963758355.1 uncultured Alphaproteobacteria bacterium
GCAACAGGAAGGGGTTTCAAATGGGTGCTGTCAGCATCGACAATGTGCGCAAGAGCTACGGCAATATGGAGGTGCTGCACGGCGTCTCCGTTGATATCGCCGATGGCGAGTTCGTGATCCTGGTCGGCCCGTCGGGCTGCGGAAAATCGACGCTGCTGCGCATGATCGCCGGGCTTGAGGAAATCACCTCGGGCGACATCGCGATCGACGGGCGCGTGGTCAACACGCTGGCCCCCAAGGATCGCGACATTGCGATGGTATTCCAGTCTTACGCGCTCTATCCGCATATGACGGTGGAGCAGAACATGGGCTTCTCGCTCAAGTTGCAGCGCGTCAACAAGGAAGAGACGCAGAAGCGGGTGGCGAACGCCGCCTCGATCCTCGGCCTTGAGCCCTATCTCAAGCGCTTTCCGAGGCACCTGTCGGGTGGCCAGCGCCAGCGCGTCGCCATGGGCCGCGCCATCGTGCGCAACCCGGCGGTGTTCCTGTTCGACGAGCCGTTGTCGAATCTCGACGCAAAACTCCGCGTGCAAATGCGTTCGGAAATCAAGCAGAACCATCAGCGGCTGAAGACCACCACGGTCTATGTGACGCACGACCAGATCGAGGCCATGACCATGGCCGACCGGATCGTCGTGATGCATGACGGGGTGATCGAACAGATCGGCACGCCGCTCGAGCTCTACGATCGTCCGGCGAACCTGTTCGTCGCCGGCTTTATCGGCTCACCGGCGATGAACATGATCAAAGGCAAGATCGATGGCAGCAGCTTTGTCGCTGACGATGGCACCAAGATTCCGCTCGGCATGGTGCCGGGCAATTCGGCCGGCCGATCAGTGACGTTGGGGGTTCGGCCCGAGCATTTCAGCCTCGACCCTAACGGCGTCGATGCCGAGGTGTTGACGGTCGAGCCGACGGGCTCCGAAACACACGTGGTCGCGCGCTTTGCCGGCAACGAGATCATGGGGGCGTTTCGCGAGCGCATCACCACGCAGCCGGGCCAGATGCTGAAGATCCGGCCCGAGGGCAATTCGGTGCATCTGTTCGACGCCGAGTCGGGCAGGCGCATCGCCGCCTAAGCAGTGCGGCAAACCTGGCGCTGGTTCGGTCCCAAGGACCGCTGCGCCCGAAGAGATTCGAACTCCTGACCCCCAAATTCGTAGCTAAATATCCGTGGCCAACGAATGTCGGTATCGGTGGTTGCGAGTTCCCGCAACCAAACTCAAGCCACATTGCGGATTTCATCGGCGTTGGCGCCAACCGCGCGCCGGACGCGCGTGCGGTCCGAGCGAGCCGGCACCGATCTTTTTCTAATCGGCTAGCTTCGCGGCAACGCCTATAACCTTCAGCGCCAAGTCACATATTCGGTCTGGATCGTTTTCGCCGGTCTGCGCGGCTTCAATAATGCGTTTGGCAACGAGTTCTGTCACGGGATCATTGCGGTCGAGTTCGAGCAGCACAAGCGCCTTCTCGTAGGCGGATGTGATGCGCTCAAGCTCTTCAGGACTAAAGGCGGACTTTTGAATTAGTCGATAGATTGCCACGGCGCACTCCACTTCCGCAGGCGGGAGCACGACAGTCTCCCAGCCACCGGCGCCTGCATGCAGCTACGCTGCCGATAGTCAATTCATGCTGGGACCAACAAAGGCGCTGCGCAATCCGACATAGGCCATCTTGTCTGCACAGGCGCACTAGTCTGCTTATGAGCTACGAGGCGCTGCTCTCTCGTGCTTTTTTCGCCCCTGCCAGCACTCCATAGTCGCTCGACTTGAGGCCGGCGTTGTCGACCAGGCTGCTGCCTGCAGCCGCAATCCCGAATCTGAGAAGCTCTCGAACAGCCGCTGCCCGGCTCGGCATCCGATGCTCGAACCTGAAATTGTCGACGGCCATAAGCTCTTGGGGGGAAAGCATAATTTGCAGGCGCTCCTCCCTCGCTAGTCCGCGGTTCTTGTGGCCGCTCGGCATGGCGCTCCTCCGCAAATTAGGTAAGTTAGCTTACTACCTCACTTACTCATTAGATGCAAGATGCGTCAGAAGTCGGCGGGCATTTCAATTTGTGTTTGCGCAACTCGTTCGGCTACCTAAGCGGATCAGCGCCCCGACGCCCGGTTGATGCAATGCGATCGCGAAAATCATCGGTCGATCGAACCATGACGCAGCGTGTGTCGATCGCCGAACTTTGTGATGCCATCCGCCAGCGCGGCCCTGACAGCGGCAGGATTGTCGTTGCCGTTGCCGGCCCGCCGGGTTCCGGCAAATCGATGCTGGCCGACCGTCTCGTCGCGGCGCTAAACATACGCGAGCCGGACAGCGCTGCGGTTCTGGCGATGGACGGCTATCACTACGACGATCGCGTGCTTGTCGCGCGCGGCCTGCGGACGCGGAAGGGTGCGCCCGAGACCTTCGATGTCGCGGGTTTACGCCACATGCTGGTCCGGCTAAAGGCCAACGAGGAAGCCGAAATTGCCGTCCCGGTGTTCGACCGCGCAATCGAGATCGCGCGAGCCGGAGCAGCCATGATCGACCGTTCGGCTCGCTACCTGATTGCGGAAGGAAACTACCTGCTGCTCGACGAGGCGCCTTGGCGAAACCTGCGGACGCTTTACGATCTCACGGTGATGATCGAAGAGCCGGAAACCGTGCTGCGCCAAAGGCTCGAGGAACGCTGGCGCGACCTGCCAGCCGGCGAGCGCGCGGCAAAGATCGACGGCAACGACCTGCCGAACGCCCGACGGGTTGCGACCGCCAGCACCGCACCGGATTTCGTCATTTCGTCGCGATCTGCGTGAACGCGGGGTGCGCGCCGGGCGATTCGTCAGCGTCTGCAAACGGTTCGCAGACCGGATTGCGGTGCAGTATTGAACTGGGCGCAAAATACGTCCACAAGGGCGCCTCACCCAACCGGCTGCAAAAAGAGGGTCCCGGTTCGATGGCCGTCGATACTGTACGGTACATGGTTCGCGGGATCCTTCGATTGTGCGCCGATGTGCATATTCGCGATAAATCTGCCGTGCGAATAATCTGCGCCACGCAACGAAGCCATCCGCAATGATTCGCGAAACCGCCCGCCGTGCTTGAGACCTTGCTGGGAACGGCGAAGATCATCTTCGCCGACATGATCCTGTCCGGCGATAACGCCCTGGTGATCGGCATGGCGGCAGCCGGGCTGTCGCCACTATTGCGAAAAAAGGCAATCGTGATGGGCATGGTGCTGGCGGCGGTGTTGCGCATCCTGTTTGCCGCCGGCGCCGTCTACCTGCTGAAAATACCCGGGATCCTGTTCTTCGGCGGATTGCTGCTGTGCTGGGTGTGCTGGCGGTTCTTCAAGGAATTGCGCTCGCATGTTCCCGACAAGGCCGGGCACATGCTGGAGGTGAAAGGCTATCGCGGGCCGCCGCGTCGCCAGCTGTGGGACGCGCTGGTGACGATCACGGTGGCCGACGTTTCGATGTCGATCGACAACGTGCTGGCCGTCGCCGCGATCGCGCGCGACAACATGGTGCTGCTGGTATTCGGGCTGGCCCTGGCGATTGCGCTGATGGCGTTCTTCGCCACCATGGTGATGAAGCTGATGACGCGCTTCCCCTGGCTTTCGTGGGCCGGCCTGGTCTTCCTGATCTATGTGTCGGTCGAGATGCTGCTCGAAGGCTGGCCGCATCTGGCCGAGGCCATCGCAGGCGGTTAGCTAGTGGCCAACCGCGAACTGGCCGGTGACTGGCACCGGTCTCGGCGGCCAGATCAGCCCGAATATCGAAGTGTCGATCTCGACGCGCCGGCGCAGCAGCGACACCGCCCAGAACGCAGCGATGCCGGCGCCGACCATGTTGGGGACGGCAACGCCGAGCGCACCGAAGCGGCCAATGAGGAGGCATTGGGCAACGACCACCGCGCCGTAGACGGTTGCCTGAATTTTCAGGTTTTGCCGTTCGAGCCCGACCATCTGCAGGAAATAGTTGACCGGGCCGGCAAGGGCGCTGATTGAAAAGCCGGCAGCAAGGATGACCAGCTGCCAGTAGGCGTCGACATAGTGTGGATCGAAAACCGCAAGCAGCGGCCGGCCAAAGGCGACGAGCAGACCAAAGCCCAGAAGCGTCGGGGCGGTGATGCCGATAACAAGCAGGCGGTTCATGCGCCGCAGCCGCGGGAAATCGGCGCTGTGATAGTACTGCGAGATCAGCGGCGCGGCGACCATGTTGGCCGCAAACAGCACCAGCGTCATCAGCGTAGCGGTGCGCAGCGCGGCGAAATAGGGTCCGGTCTGCTCGGGGCCGACGAACATGCCGAGCAGGACGACGTCGAATTGCTGGATCATGCCGACAAGGACCGAGGCGCCCCACATCGGCCAGGTCGCCGATAGCCACATCGCCATCTGCGTCGGGCCGAAATAATCGGCTCGGCGGATTTTGAGGCGACGCAGCAGCATCGCCACTTGCGGAAACGTCACCAAGGCGAGGCTCACCGTGGCAATCCACAGCGCAAGTTCGGCACCGAAATTCTTGGTCAGCCCATAGGCAGCCACGCTCGCCGAGATCACCAGGATTCGCCAGCCGATATCGCGCGGCGCCAGCGAAAGTACGATCACGCCGTCGGCGCGAAGCGCGGCCTGGGCGAACTCCGCCAACGACATCAGGGCAATGAGGAGGGCGACCACCGCCCAATAGTCGGTGCCGAAGCTGGTATCGTTGCGCGTCACCAGGCTGGCGCCGGCGAAGAACAGCGACGAGCAGACGATCGAGCCGATACATACGGCGGCGATGGCGCGCGCGATAAAGCTGCGGCCAAGCCCGCTTTCAGCTTTGCCATTGTGCTGCGGCCAGAAGCGCAGCGCGGCGACCGGCAGGCCGAGCGAGAAGACCAGGGACAGCGGAATCGCCAGGCTGATGGCAAAGGCGAAGCGGCCGTATTGCTCGGCCGGCAACAGCCGGGCCAGCACGACGAACATGGCATAGGCCGCGCCGGCGCTGGCAATCTTGATCACGGCCGCCGCCGCGCCGCCCGACAGCAGGCGTCGAACGAGATCGTCGGACCACAGATCGGTCAGTTTTGGTTGCATCGGCAGGATTTCGCGGTTGCGGTTCGTTCAGCCGCCGAAGCAACGCATGCCGTCGACGGCCAGTCCGTTCATTGACTGGGGTTTGGCCCGCCGCGAACGAGCCCATACAGGCGGGCGCGCGCCTTGGCGAAGGCGTGCCAGGCAGCCGAGTTGTTGCGAATGCTGCGGTGGCAGGCGTTGATCGCCTGCAGTGCTGTGCGCGCGACGCGGCCGCGCAGCGTGAGCGGCGCCAGATGATCGAACAATTCGACGCGCACGTCGCACCAGTCGAGCTTGTAGGGTTCGTTGCCGATAGTGAAGTCGAACTGTTCGATGCCATTGGCGATGGTCGAGCGCAGCAATTCCATCAGGTGGGCGCGTCCCGGGCCCTGGGCCGAGATCGGTCCATCATTGTAGCTCGAAAGAATGAGGTAGTAGCGGCGGTCCTTGATCAACGCGACGCTGGTGGCCGCGACCTCGGCGCCGACATCAAGACGGCTGATATGGACGGTGCCGGCAAGGCGCGTGTCGGCGACGAGATCCTTGTAGAAGTCGCTCACCCCGGGGCGAGCGAACATGTCGGCGACACCCATGCGCGCCAGTGCCCGGCTTTTTTGGTGCACCAGCACATGGAGGGTCGTTGCGCGGTCGACCGGTTCGGCGGGCTCGGCGAAGCGCAGTTCGCCGAATTGCATCATCCGGTTCAGCTGCTTGCGCTGGACCTTGCGCGACGATGACGAGCGGCGGGCCTTGTAGAAATCGTCCCAATTGCCGGCGAGCGTAGCGACATGGCCATCGTTGGGATGGCGGGCCACGTCCAGTTGCATCAGCGGATTGACCTGGTCGCCGACCATGCGCGGCATTTTCTGCAGGTGCACGAGGTCGATGCGAGCGTGCTCGCGAATGGCGCCGATGATCTGGTGCCAGCAGGCGGTCCAGTCGAGGCCGTGCAGCGCAAGATCGGCCGCTAGCAGGGGACCGTTGTAGTCGCAACGCTCGTTGGCAAGCCAGACGAGTTGGCGCACGCCGCGCCGCCTTTCGATCGACAGCGGTAGCAGGAACAGCATCTTGCCGGTGCCAGTGCGACCGGTGACAATGAGGGGAAGCGTGCCGCGCGGTCCGCCAATGTGCTTTTGCCATTTGAAGAGCCAGTCGAACGACTGAAACGGCGTGTGGTGGGCGGTATGTTCGAATTCGCGCCAGGCCTGCTCGATCGCGGCAAGATCGGTGTGCACGGCGATTGCAAGTTTTTCGGCACTTGTGCCGGCGATCAGCGCGTTCGTGACGGAAGCGGCAACTTCCCGCGGTTGCAGCCAACGCGCCGGTTGCGCCGGCGATGACCGCTCGGCGGCAAATCCGGCAATCGCGCCGCCGCCTGCATCTGCTTTCGGCATCATTGCGTGTCCCCCAGGCGGGCGGTCGCGGTCTGCGGCGCCTGCAATCGCGATTGCCAGTCGCGCAGCCTGCCGACGGCGACTTGGCCGGCGTAGCGAATCGTGCGCCGGGCGCGCCAGCGCAGGCCTGTGCTGGTGGCGTTGTTGCGCGTCAGCATCGCTTTCGCCAGCGAACTGTCATCGGCGGCAACCTTGACCGGATCGGCATAGAAGGCGCCGATTTTTTCGGCCGACATGCCGGGTGTGGAAAGCCAATTCGGGATATGGACGTGGCACAGGCGCTCGACGTCGGTCAGCACCTTGTTGAAGCCGGTGCCAGCCGCGGGGCAGGACGTTCCGCCAGCATCGCCGACAAGGACGACGCCGTCGTGGAGTTTGTTCTCGGTGACATACAAGTGCGCGGGGCGCGCGTGCACCGGACCGGTAACCTCGAACTCGCCGATCATCGACGTCAATAGCGGGAACAATTCGACGAGGGTTTCGACCGGCGCCTCTCGCACGTGCCGGACCCAGTCTTCCTTGATGTGACGATATGCGAATAGGTTGGCGCGGGCGCGTTCGCCGAAGGGAAAAATCGTCAGATAGGCGAGCCGCCGCGACAAATCCTCGGGGTAATAGGTCAGCGACGAAAACGGGAACGGCTGGCCTCCTAACGCGGCCATGTCGAAACCGAAGCTCAGTGAATGGTCGGGGCTGAATTCGTTGTGGCGAAAACCGAGCTTGGCGCGCAGGCCCTGGTTCAATCCATTGGCGAGCACCACGAGGCGGGCGGATATCTTTTCGCCATTGGAGAGTGTCAATTCCTGTCGGTCGGCGCTGGTCCCGATCTCTTGAACCTTGCCGACCCTGAATTCGGCGGTCGAACCGATCGCCTGGCGGGCGGCATTTACGAGCGCTTCGTAGGGCGCGCAAATCTGGCTCGTCGGCCGGCGCTCGACCAACCGGCCGTAGCGACAAATCAGAACGAGGTTGGCAGGACTGGTGACGGGCAGAATTGCATCGGCCAATCCGGTCTTGCGCAGTAGCGCGAACTGCGAATTGTCGAGCTTCTCGCAACGAAAATCCGGCGGATAGACCGGATGCGGATCGATGACGATTGTCCTTATGCCGGCACGGCCGAGCATTGCCGCCGCCGTCGCGCCAGCCATGCCGGCGCCTACAATCGCAATATCGGTTTTCAACATCGAACGTTTCTCGACAAACGCTTCCCATGGGAGCGCATGCACCAGACCCTCGATATCGAAAATCTATGAAGGGCGGCAGGCTTACCGGCCGCAAGGTTCGAATTAACGTTAATGGTTTTCGGACGTTTTTATGTTGCCGAATCGCGCTGCGAGCCTATTCCTTCGGCACGCGCAGGCGTGCGTAGAGAATGTCGACCGGATCGCCTTCGCCGGTGAGAGAAGCCGAGCTGGTGATGTCGGTCGATATCGTCATGAACGCCGTCGAATTCTCGTTCAGCGATTTGCGGGTGTTTACGGTGAAAACGATCGCTTCCGGCTGGATGCCGATGCGAAAGCGTTTGCGTCCGCACAGGTCTTCCTTGTCGAATTCGCAGCCGACGGCAAATCCCACCGGACCGGAAGAACCGGACTTCGCCAGGATCTCGACGGTGACGCGCTTTCCGGAAATCTGTGCGAGAACGCCCGGCGAAATCGTCAACGTGATTGGCGGGGCGGGATCGTTGCGCTTGTCCTCGGGACGCAGCGAAACCAGGCGGATCATTTCGATGTTGGACTGGCTGACGATCTCAGCCCGGCCGCGGCCGGCAGTGTCGAGCGTGCTGGTGTCCTGCGGCGACAGGATAGTGATGTAGTCGGCGTTTTCGGTTGCCTGGCGCGCGGGATCACTGCTGGCGCCGTTATCTGCCTGCGGGGCGGCGCTCTCGGCAGCAAGGAAACGCTCGGTGGCGAAATAGATCAGCCAGGCGGCCAGAGCCATGGCTAGTACGATGCCGATGATCACACCGGCGCGTCCGATCGCCGAACGCCGCCGCGGCAGGGCCGACAGGTCCGGTTCGGCATATTCTGTGTCTTCAAATTGCGGCTCGACGCGGCCATCCTCGGCGCTGCCGGGATTGGCCATACCCGGCGGCCCGCTCGGCCAGGGATCGGTATCGGAGGCGGTGTTGCCGGCCTCCATGGCGCTCAGGATATAGTCTTCCTCGACGCGGTGGATGGCGCTTTCGAGCGCCTCGTGCTGGCGGGCGATGACTTCCGGCGGCTGCATGCCGGCGGCGGAAATCATCCGCGCCAAAGCGCGGCGCGACAATTCGTATATGCGCTGTCGGATGGCCGGATCCGCGTCATTTTGGCGTGCCAAAGCCTGGCGGATGAGACCTTCGAAATCGGCCAAATTGCTACCCATCCCTTCCGGGCAACAAGCAGAATCCCCGTAACGTCAACTTATTACCGGCTAAGGGATCAATTGCAATGCAACCGCCGGCTTCGGAATAGGTCCGGCTGTGCACCAATTTCGTTGTCGCGGGCAGGGGCGGACTTTATAACCGCTTACGTTTTCGTAAGCGTCAATAAATTGAGGAACCCGACTTGTCCCTTCCGCTAATCCTCGCCGATCGCCTGCGCCTGCCGGCGGTCGGCGCGCCGCTGTTCATCGTTTCGCATCCTGCCTTGACGCTTGCCCAATGCAAGGCCGGCATTGTCGGCTCGTTCCCGGCGCTCAATGCGCGTCCGCTGGCGCAGCTCGACGAATGGCTGGCCGAGATCGGCGCGGAACTGGAGGCTTTCGCGGCAAGCCATCCCGGGCACCGGATCGCGCCGTTCGCCGTCAACCAGATCGTGCACAAGTCCAACAACCGGCTCGAACAGGACATGGCGCTGTGCGTCAAATACAAAGTGCCGATCGTCATCACTTCGCTCGGCGCGGTTCAGGAAATCAACGACGCCATTCATGCCTATGGCGGCATCGTCCTGCACGACATCATCCACGACCGCCATGCACGAAAGGCAATCGAGAAAGGCGCCGATGGCCTGATCGCAGTCGCCGCCGGGGCCGGCGGCCATGCCGGCACGCTGTCGCCGTTTGCCCTGGTCCAGGAAATCCGTCGATGGTTCGATGGTCCGCTGCTGCTGTCGGGCGCCATTGCCAATGGCGGCGCCGTGCTTGCCGCCCAGGCGATGGGCGCCGACCTTGCCTATATCGGAACGCCGTTCATCGCGACGAAGGAGGCGCGCGCCGCCGAAGCCTACAAGCAGGCGATCGTTGCCGGCAAAGCCGGCGACATCGTCTACACCAACCTGTTTACCGGCGTGCACGGCAACCATCTGAAAGCCTCCATCGTCAATGCCGGTCTCGATCCGGACAACCTGCCGCAATCGGATCCGTCGAAGATGAATTTCGGTTCGGGCGGCAACCAGGTCGCCAAGGCGTGGAAGGACATCTGGGGCAGCGGCCAGGGGATCGGCGCAATCGACGCCGTGGTTTCGACGCAGGAACTGGTTGACCGGCTAGTACGCGAATACGAGGCGGCGCGGCGGGCGTTGTGCAACGGGCTTCGGTGACCGGCTGCGCTCAGCCGGAGGGCGAAAACCAGCGGGTGAGGAATCGTTCATAGATGGTCGTCAGCGTTTCGAGATCGGCAAGCGCGACGGCCTCGTCGACCTGGTGCATGGTCTTTCCGACCAGGCCGAAATCGACGACCGGGCAATAATCCTTGATGAAACGCGCATCGGAGGTGCCGCCGCTGGTCGAAAGCTCCGGCTTCAATCCGGCGACTTCGGCGATCGCGCTTGTCAGCGTTTCGACAAGGCGCGGTTCGCTCGTCAGGAATACCGGGCTGACGCGACCGATCCACTCGACCCGAAACCGAACCGGTTCTGCCTTGTTGCGGCGGAGCCTGACGCTTGCCGAACCCGCTTGCAGGCGACGAAGAATTTCCGATTTCAGGCTATCGCCATCCCAGCGGTCGTTGAAGCGGACGTTGAAGGCCGCTGTCGACGCTGCCGGAATCACGTTGGCCGCAGCATTGCCAACGTCGATCGAGGTGACCTGCAGGTCGGTCGGCGGGAATTGCGAAGTGCCGTCGTCAAAAGGCTTGGCGAGCAGCGCGTTCAGCAGGTCGAGCATGCCCGTGACCGGATTGTCGGCCAACTGCGGATAAGCGGAATGGCCCTGGGTGCCGTCCACGAAGATACGCCCCGACATGGAACCGCGGCGCCCGGCCTTGATCGTGTCGCCGATCCGCTCGCGATTGGTCGGCTCGCCGACGATCGCGGCGTCCCAAGTCTCGCCCTTGCCGCTAGCCCAGGCCAGCAGCTTGTCGGTGCCGTTGAGCGATGGCCCTTCCTCGTCGCCCGTGACCAGCAGGCTGATCGAGCCATTGGGCCGTCCGGATTTTGCAATGTGGCGCGCAACAGCGGCGACGAAACAGGCAATGCCGCCCTTCATGTCGACTGCGCCGCGTCCGAACATCATGCCGTCGGCAATCGCGCCTGAAAACGGCGGATGGCGCCAATCGGTTTCGCGGCCCGGCGGAACGACATCGGTGTGCCCGGCAAACATCAAATGGGGGCCGTTTCCGGAGAGCCGCGCGTAGAGATTTTCGACATCGGCCGTTCCCGGTTCGCTGAACACCGGCCGTTCGACGCGAAATCCCATAGGCGTCAACACGCGCTCGAGCAATTGCAGCGCCCCTCCCTCGGCTGGAGTGACGGAGGGACACCGGATCAATGCGCCCAATAATTCGGCGGGATCGGTCGGGTTCATTGCGGTAGGCACCAATTCTCGACGGCGTTTCCCTATGCGTGCTGTGGCGAGGCGTCAAATCAGCCCTTGCGGCGACGAGTCGACGCCGGCGTGTCGAGCAATGTGATCTTTTGCCAGATTTTTCGCGAAAGATTGGTGGCGAGGTTCTCGATGTCGTTGACCGCTTCGACGACGACTGCGTTGTTGAGCGACTGGGCATAAAGGGCGGCAAGCTTGCCCGACAGCGACAGCATCTCCGAGCAGTAGTCGAGATAGCGTTTCATGTCGGGAAGGCTCATCGTGCGCGCCGGCGAACTCGGCGTCGGGCGGAAGTCGTCGGAAAATACCATCGGGTCCTTGGTCAGCTGGTGCATGTCGATGATGTGGATGAGCGAACGCAGGCCGTGAAGGCTGGCGAGCGCCCTGCGATTCTTGATGCGCTCCTCGGTGCGGACAAGCGCGATGAAACCGATCGCCGCCAGCACCAGCGTGTTGATCGAGGCTTCGATGCCCTGGACAAAACCGAGGCCGCGATCGGAGGCCTGATCGAACGACAGGAAAGTGCCGACGAATACGAATACGGCGGCGCCGGCGACCGTGACTAACGCTACGATAACGCGAAGCCAGATCAGCGGCCTCGCCATGCGCTCTGCGTCGCCTTTCGTGTCGCGGGCAAGCTGGACAAAATCCTCCGCAACGCCGGAAAGATCGGCGGTCGGAAACCGTTCCGATATGCGCTTGTGAAGAACAACCGCCGTTTCGATGATCCGTTCGGCGTCGAGGCGGCGCGAGTTCATGGCCGTGCGGCAGTGCCGCCAAAGGGCGGCGGGCCATGCCGGTTGCTTGCCGGATCGGAGCGCAGAAACATCAGCACGATGATGAAAATGACATTGATCGTCGGTATCGCCAGCAGCAGCGTCATCAATACCGGAAGGCCAAGATCGTGCAGGCGCTTGACCGTCAATGCGATGATCGACCATAGCGAGATCGCACACAGCCCGAGGAAGGCCAGGCCCCAGAACACCGTCTGGTTCTCGTTGCCGCGCACGGCAAGAATGCGCGCGATGACGATGGCAAACAGCGCCAGCATGAACAGCTGGCCAAGGATGAAAGTCTGGCGGCCGATGCGGCCGCCGAAACCGAACAGCGCCCAAGGCACGCTCGGCTGCGGCGGCACCTGCATTTTCGTTGACGCGAGGGGCGTTACGCCAGCGGGTCGGCCCCATAGGTGTTGGCGCCCTCGGTGCCGCGCAGGCAGCCGAGTTCGACGAACATCCAGATTGCCCCGATGATCGGGATGATGCCGATCAGCGTCCACCAGCCCGACTTGTTGCGGTCGTGCCAGCGCTTGGCATAAAGGGCAATCGCCGGATAGATTGCGGCGATGGCGAAGATGGTGCCGAGGATGCCGACGCCGCCGCCAAACTGCAGGCCGGCCACCGCATCGATGACGTTGAGCACGATCGAAATGCCCAATATGACCAATATGCCGACCCAGAAAGTCGAACGGGCGATGCGGCCCTCGAAGCTGGTATAAAGATACTTCCAATCCATGATGTCCCTCCGGCGGTTAGCGCCCTTTTACCCCGGGCGGCAAGTTGGTACCGCGATCATGAAAAATCAATCCCGTCACGGCCGCTCCACACAGGCAAACGTGTTGCAGAAATGTCGCTGCGGACCGGCGTACGGCGCGACGACGTTGTTGGGAAAGGCGGCAATTTGCGGCCTGGCGTTGCTGGCGTCGTCAGCGCTCGTTGCCTTTGGGCAGGAAATTCTCCCGGAAATCCCCCAGGAAATTCCGATCCCGCAAAAACGTCCGGATATCCTTGTGGCGCCGGAACGGTTTGGTCCTCTGCCGCAGAAGAACGACGTAGAGGCCGAGCCGCCGGTAGTTCACCGCAGCGCCTGCCCGGCGCTGCGTGCCGGCCTTTTCGAGGGCAAGCTGGCGCCACCTTTGCGCGATGGCGAATGCGGCGAAAACTCGCCGGTCGAAATGCTGTCGGCCGGCGGCGTGCAACTTTCGGGCAAGCCCCTGGTCAACTGCGCCATGGCCACCGAACTGGTCTCCGTGATCGAAACGGCAAAAACGCTGGCGCGCGATATTCTCAAGGCGGACCTCAAGTCGATCGTAACCGGGCCGGGATATGAATGCCGTCGGCGCAACCGCGCTGAGACCGGCAAATTGAGCGAACACGCATTTGCCAATGCGCTCGATGTCGTCGAGTTCGTCCTTTCTGACAAACGCAAGGTATCGGTGGAAAAGTACTGGCCGCATCTGCCGCAGCCGGTTGCGCAAACCGAAGGGGAAGGCGAGGGGGAAGCGGCGGCGCCGGTCGACAACGATAATGCCAAGCCGCTTCCGCCGGCCGCCAATGGAAATGGCAATACCAAACCGTTACCGCCGGCCGAACGCGCCGAAACGGCGGAAGCGAAGTTTCTCGTTGGCCTGCACGATGCCGCCTGCCAGCATTTCACCACGGTGCTCGGGCCGGACGCCAATGCCGAACACCACGCCCATTTTCATTTCGATCTCGGCTGCCACGGACGCACCTGCACGTACCTGATTTGCGAGTAGAGGTGCGTTGCTGCTGCGGGCAGCCGCTTCACTCCTTGCCGGCGGCGCGCTGCTCGCTGCGCCGCGCGCGCAGGACATCGATTTCGGAAACCATGCCGCTCCAGCGGATCTGCTTGTAATCGAAGCCGTGCACCAGTGTCGGCTTGACCACCTCGAAATAGGGTGACAGGTCGAAATCGCGTGGCGCAAACAGCGAGTGATGGCGGATGTGCATGATGTCGGCGCGGGCATAGCGCGACTCGGCATGGGCACGGCCCGGCGCCTTGGTGATTTCGGGCAGGATCGGATAGCCGACCGACTGGAACGACTGGGCGATGAGCGAGGAGCAGATCGCCCGCGTCGGATCGCCGGAACCGAGTGCGATCATTCTGCGGCGAAAGCGCGACGGCACCGGAATCGGAAAAAAATAGCGCAGCAGGTCGAAGATGTTCTTGAGATCGTATTGCGTGCCGAGCTTGCCGATCATGAACTCACAGACCTTGAGGCGGTCTTCATCGTTCAGCCCCACCGGGCGGCAGATGCGGGTGTTGAAGGTGGAGTAGCGCGACAGCGGCACGGCGATGCAGCCCTCACCGAGATTGGATTCGATCAACCGCGGCCGCTCGGCGCCGTTGGCGGGCCGCGGCAGCAGATGCCCGACATAAAGCGCGGCATGGCTCCAGGTCGAATTGGTCAGATACTTGATGGTCGAGGAGATGAACTGGTTACCCTCGACCAACAATACGTCGGCCGGTTTCAGCGTCGCCCACAGCGTGTCATAGTCGGAAGGCGTGTAGGGCTCGTAGCCGGAAACCGTCTTGGTCAGGACATCGGCCATGCCGTGGCCGATGCGATCCAGAACGCGATCAAACAGCCCCATTTGCCGCTGCCTCCAGTCGCCGAGCGATGCGATTGCAATGCGGTTGCGCCATCAACCTATCGCAAAATCCGGATTCGTCACGAAACGAAAGGCGCAATTGCGTGAAGAGACAAAATCGTTTGGCACCCTTGATTTCAATCAATCGATTGATTATATCTTGGTCATGCGCGAAACCGGCAAACATTCAACTGGGTCCAACGGCGAGACGAAGCTTTCCGCACCAGCGCGGTTGGGCGTGCGCAGTCGGCGCCGGCCGGCGCGCGAGCGTTCCAGCGATACGCCGGCCGCGCTCGTCAACGCGGCGCTGAAGCTTTTTGCCGACCAGGGCTATTCGGCCACCTCGACGCGACAGATCGCGGCAGCCGCCGGCGTGAACATTTCGCTGATTTCCTACTATTTCGGCGGCAAGGCCGGTTTGCGCCTGGCCTGCGCGCACGCGATTGCCAGACGCATCGGCGAAGTCGCCGGATCGGTATTGCTGGGCGCGACGGCCGAAAACCCGCAGGCGGCCGCGGCGGCGCTGAACGCGGCCTTGACCACGATGATCCGATTCCTGCTTGCCGGCGACGAATCGAGGTCGCTGATCGGCTTCGTGCTTCGTGAACTTTCGGACCCCGGCCCGGCCTTCGAGGTTCTCTACGAGGAACTGTTTTTCCCGATTCACAAGGCGGCGTGCCAACTTTGGGGCAAGGCGACCGGGAACGATCCGGAATTGGAAGCGACGCGGCTGGCGGTCTTCGCGATGGTTGGCCAGGCCGTGTATTTTCGCATCGCCAAGCCCCTGATCGAGCGGCGGCTCGGCTGGAAGGAGATGGGCGAAAAGGAACTCGCCGCCGTCCGCTCGGTCATCGAAAGCAACATTCGCGCCGGTCTTGACGTTGCGCAAAGGAGACCGCGATGACGTCGCTGATTTGCATGCTGCCTTTCGTTTCGGCGCTGTTTGCCGGCTGCGTGCAGGAAGAACCGCTGGCAACCGGTTATGTCGAAGGCGACTTTGTGCTGGTCGCACCGGTCGAGACCGCCCGCATCGAAGATGTCATGGTGACTCGCGGCCAGCGTATCGTCGCCGGCGAGCCGTTGGCGCGACTCGAACGCCAGGAAGCTGAAATCGCGGTCGCCGGTGCGCGTGCCGCCCTTGCACAAGCCGAAAGCAAGCTCGACGACCTCAAACGCGGCAAACGGCCCGAAGAAATTGCTGTCGTTGCCGCTTCGCTCGAATCGGCCAAGGCGCAGGCGCGCGACGCCGCCCGCGCGCTCGAACGACGCCGGAGCCTGTTTTCGACCGGCAACGCTACGCAGGCGCAACTCGACGATGCCAACACCGCGCTTGATACGGCGAATGCCAAGCTTGGCGAGATCGAAGCCAATCTCGGTGTTATGCGCCTGCCGGCGCGCGCCGACGAAATCAAGGCGGCCGAGGCCGCGGTCGAGCATGCGCGGGCCGATCTCGACAATGCCGAATGGCGGCTGGCGCAGCGAACCGTGGCGCAGCCGGTCGGCGGCGTCGTCTTCGATATCCTGCGCAACCCCGGCGAAATTGCCGGCCCGCAGGCGCCGATCCTATCCGTCCTGCCCGATGGCGCGGTCAAGCTGCGGGTGTTCGTCGACGAAACCGGCCGCTCGCGGATCGCGCCCGGGACGCAACTGGCAGTGCATTGCGACGGTTGCCGCTCCGACCTGCGGGCAACCGTGACCTATGTTTCGCCGGATCCGGAATTCACTCCGCCAGTGATCTATTCGATCACGACGCGCCAGAAACTGGTCTACCTGGTCGAAGCGGTGCCGGAACAGGATGGCAGCGAATTGCGCCCTGGCCAGATCATCGATGTCGGCCTCTTGCCCGCCAGCGAGGCAGGAAAATGAATGCGCGGTCGCTGGCGATCGATGTGCATGGCCTGGTCAAGCGCTTCGGCGACCGCACTGTGGTCGATCATGTCGGGCTTCAGGTTTCGAGCGGGGAGATCGCCGGCTTTCTCGGGCCGAACGGCTCCGGCAAGACGACGACGATCCGCTGCCTGTGCGGATTGTTGAACGCTGACGAAGGCGAGGGCAAGGTTCTCGGCTTCGACTTTCGTCGCGACACAATCGCGATCAAGCGCGAAGTCGGCTACATGACGCAGCGCTTTTCGTTTTACGAAGACTTGTCGATCGTTGAAAATCTGGAGTTTGTTGCCCGCCTGTACGAATTGCGTCCCATGCGCGAGCATGTCGACAGCACGCTCGAAACGCTCGGTCTTTTCAGTCGGCGCAAACAGCTTGCCGGGGCGTTGTCGGGCGGATGGAAGCAGCGCCTGGCGCTTGCCGCCTGCATTATGCACAAGCCGAAGCTGTTGCTGCTCGACGAGCCGACCGCGGGCGTCGACCCGATGGCGCGGCGCAACTTCTGGGATGAAATCCATCGCCTTGCGACGCAAGGCCTGACCGTGCTGGTCTCGACCCACTATATGGACGAAGCCGAACGCTGCCATCGCATCCACTACATCTCCTACGGCAAGCTGATCGCCAGCGGGACCGCCGACGAAGTCGTCGCCGGCGCCGGCCTGACCACGTTCGTCCTCGAAGGCGATGCAATCGACGCGGCGGCGCGCCAGCTTGCAGGCAAAGAGGGAGTCGAACAGGTGGCGCCGTTCGGGCGCAGCCTGCATGTCGTCGGCAGCGATGCGGTGGCGCTGGAAAAATCCGTGCGTGCTGTGGCCAAACAGACCGGCGTGCGCGTCGCGCCGGGCGAGACGAGCCTCGAAGACGTATTCATCCGCCTGATGGGGCAGTCGACCGACAACATGTCCGCGAATGGCAATGGCGGGGGCGACTGAGATGGGCCGGTGGTTCTCGTTCGGCCGGCTCGGCGCGCTGCTTGCCAAGGAACTGATCCAGATGCGCCGCGACCGCATCACGTTTGCCATGATGCTCGGGGTGCCGCTTCTGCAACTGCTGCTGTTTGGCTATGCCATCAACACCGATCCCAAGGGCTTGCCGGCCGCCCTCGTCGCGCAGCGCGGCGACGCCTTCAGCCGGGCGATGGTCTCGGCGCTGGAAAATACCGGCTACTACCGATTCGTGCGCACCGGCATCGGACCGCAGGAGGCGGAAAGGCTGATGGAGAGTGGCGACGTCGCCTTCATCGTCACCATTCCGTCGGATTTCTCGCGACGGCTGCTGCGCGGCGACAAGCCGCAACTGCTGATCGAAGCCGACGCCACCGATCCTGCAGTCGCTTCGGGCGCGATCTCGACCTTGAGTTCGGTTGCTTCCCAGGCGCTGTTACGCGAACTCGGCACCGAAACCCAGTCGCAACGCCAGGCGGCCGAGCAGCTCGAGGTCGTCGTCCACCGGCGCTACAATCCGGAGGGCATCACGCAGTACAACATCGTTCCCGGACTTCTCGGCGTCATCCTGCAGCTGACCATGGTGATGATGACGGCGATGGCGCTGACGCGCGAACGCGAACGCGGCACCTACGAGAACCTGCTGGCCATGCCGGCAAGCCCGTTCGAGATCATGATGGGCAAGATTCTTCCCTATCTCGGCGTCGGCGCGGTGCAGGTCATCGTTGTGCTCGGCGCGGCAACGGCGCTGTTTCACGTGCCGTTTTTCGGATCGATGCCGCTGCTGCTCGGCGGCATATTGCTGTTCGTCCTGGCGCTGGTGCTGCTCGGTTATACGATTTCGACTCTGGCCCAGTCGCAGATGCAGGCGATGCAATTGACGTTCTTCTTCTTCCTGCCGTCGCTGATGCTTTCCGGCTTCATGTTCCCGTTTCGCGGCATGCCGTCGTGGGCTCAGTATCTTGGCGAAATCTTTCCGTTGACCCATTTCCTGCGGCTGATCCGGGCGATCATGCTGAAAGGCGCCGGCCCCTCGGTGGTCGGCGAACAACTCGTCATCCTCACCCTGTTTGCCGTAGGCCTTGCCACCGTCGCGCTGCAACGTTTCCGCCGCACGCTCGATTGACGCCGAAATCACCGGCGCTGCGATTGACTGGCGGGGCGGCGCCATCGATGAACCGATCTATCTCTTTGTTTCGTCGCAATTCCGGACGGAAAAGTGGTAGCCACTTTTCCTGGAATTGCTGTAGATTGGAATCATTCCAAGGACATTGACCCATGTTTTCCCGCTTCCTGGCGCTCGGCAAACGCGCCTTTTCCGATCTTAGCGAACAGGAGATCCTTGCGCTGGCGATTTCCAGCGAGGAGGACGACGGGCGCATCTATCGGGCCTACGCAGAGGGGTTGCGGCAGAATTTTCCGGATACGGCCAAAGTCTTCGATGACATGGCGGTCGAAGAGGACGAGCACCGCCGGCTCCTGCTCGACATGCATCGCAAGAAATTCGGCGAAACGGTGCCGCTGATCCGGCGCGAGCACGTCGCCGGCTTCTATACCCGCAAGCCGATCTGGCTGGTCAAGCCATTCGGCGTCGACGAAGTGCGCCGGCAAGCTGCCGACATGGAACAGCAAGCCTGCCGCTTTTATGGCGAGGCGGCGCGGCGCTCGACGGATGCGTCGATTCGCAAGCTGCTCGGCGATCTGGCGCGCGCCGAAGCCGGCCATATCGACGCGGCGATGGGCTCGGTCGAACAGCACGCGCCGCAAGACGTACGCGAGGCCGAACGGGCAACCGAGCACAAACAATTCGTCCTGACCTGGGTGCAGCCAGGGCTCGCCGGCCTGATGGACGGCTCGGTCTCGACGCTGGCGCCGATCTTTGCCACCGCGTTTGCCACCCATAATACCTGGACAACGTTTCTCGTCGGGGTTGCCGCCTCCGTCGGCGCCGGCATCTCGATGGGCTTTACCGAAGTTGCCTCCGACGACGGAGTGATTTCCGGGCGCGGCGCGCCGATGAAGCGCGGCTTTGCGACCGGGATCATGACGGCGCTCGGCGGGCTTGGCCACGCGCTTCCCTATCTCATCCCGGATTTCTGGACGGCGACTTCTCTGGCGTTCGTGATTGTCTTTTTCGAATTGTGGGCGATCGCCTTCATCCAGAACCGCTACATGGAGACGCCGTGGGGCCGGGCGATCTTCCAGGTGGTGCTTGGCGGCGCGCTGGTGTTTGCAGCCGGTGTCCTGATCGGCGGGGGATGACGCTCGCGGAGCTGTCCACAGTTCGTTGCCGAGGGCCGGCACTCCTATGGACAGGTCGACGGCCTGTGTTAAGAACCCGCCCGAAAAGACCTTTGGCCAGGATCGCGGAACATGCAGGATACGACGGCGCGCAAATCGAGCTACAGCTACGAGGAAATCCTCGCCTGCAGTCGCGCCGAATTGTTCGGCCCCGGCAACGCGCAATTGCCGGCGCCGCCGATGCTGATGGTGCACCGCATCACCGAAATCGGCGAAGACGGCGGCGAATTCGGCAAAGGTTACGTTCGCGCCGAATTCGATATCACGCCGGACCTGTGGTTTTTTGCCTGTCATTTCCCCGGCGATCCGGTGATGCCGGGTTGCCTCGGTCTCGATGCGATGTGGCAGTTGACCGGATTTTATCTCGGCTGGCTCGGCGAACCGGGAAAGGGACGGGCGATCGCCACCGACGAGGTGCGATTTTCCGGCATGGTGACGCCAAAAAACCGCCTCGTCAGTACGAGATCGATTTTAAGCGGGTGATGCGCGGCCGTCTGGTCCTCGGCATCGCCGAAGGCAAGATGCTGGCCGACGGCGAATTGATGTATTCGGCCAGCGGCCTCAAGGTCGGGCTGTTCAAGCAGGCATGAGTGCGACGAAATTGCCGGCGTGGCAAAAGCCTTGGACTTGCACCCGGACGCCGCGATACGTTTTGCCGACCGCAGAGGCCAGCGGAAGGAATTGCCGATGAGACGAGTGGTCGTCACCGGAATGGGTATCGTTTCCTCGATCGGGAACAATACCCAGGAGGTGCTGGCTTCGCTGCGCGAGGCCAAATCCGGAATTCGCACCGGCCCCCGACTACGTCAAATACGGGTTCAAATGCCAGGTGCATGGCGAGCCGCAACTCGATCCCTTCGAGGTGCTCGACCGGCGCACGACACGTTTCATGGGCAAGGGCACGGCCTGGAACTACATCGCCATGGACCAGGCGATCCGCGATGCCGGGCTGGAGGAAGGCGATATCGTCAACCCGAAGACCGGCATCATCATGGGTTCCGGCGGGCCGTCGACGCGCACGATCTTCGAAGCCGGCGTGACGACGCAGCAACGCGGCCCGCGCCGCGTCGGACCGACGGCGGTGCCCAAGGCGATGTCATCGACGGCGTCGGCGGTACTGGCGACGCTCTTCAGGATCAAGGGCGTCAACTATTCGATCTCGTCGGCCTGCGCGACTTCCAACCATTGCATCGGCAACGCCTTCGAGACGATCCAGCGCGGTCAGCCAGGACATGATTTTCGCCGGCGGTTCGGAAGACCTCGACTGGACCATGTCGAACCTGTTCGACGCCATGGGCGCGATGTCGTCGAAATTCAACGACCAGCCGGAAATGGCTTCGCGCGCCTATGATGCCGCCCGCGACGGCTTCGTCATCGCCGGCGGAGCGGGCGTGGTGGTGCTGGAGGAACTCGCCCACGCCAAGGCGCGCGGCGCGCGCATCTATGGCGAGATCGTCGGCTACAGCGCAACCTCCGACGGCTACGACATGGTGGCGCCTTCCGGCGAAGGCGCCGAGCGCTGCATGCGCATGGCGCTCGAAGCAGATCGGCGTGCCGGTCGACTACATCAATCCGCATGCGACCTCCACGCGGATCGGCGACCTCAAGGAAATGGAGGCCGTGCAAGCCGTATTCGGCGACGAATGCTCCGCCGATCTCGGCGACGAAATCGCTGACCGGCCACTCGCTCGGCGCCACCGGCGTGCAGGAGGCGATCTATTCGCTGTTAATGATCAACAACCGCTTCATCTGCAAGAGCGCCCATATCGACGAAATCGATCCGGCTTTCGCCAGCATGAACATCGTGCGCGAACGCATCGACGACGCAAAGATCGACACCGTGCTTTCCAATTCATTCGGGTTCGGCGGTACCAATGCCTGCATCGTGTTGCAGCGTTACAGCGGTTGAGGGGCACATTCATGGACGGTTTGATGGCCGGCAAGCGCGGCCTGATCATGGGTGTCGCCAACGACCATTCGATTGCCTGGGGCATCGCCCAGCGGCTGGCCGAACACGGCGCCGAACTGGCTTTTACCTATCAGGGCGAATCGTTCGGCCGCCGGGTGAAGCCGCTCGCAAAGAGCCTCGGTTCATCGCTGCTGTTGCCCTGTGACGTCGAGGACATCGCCACGGTCGATGCGGTAGTTTCCGAACTCGACATCAAGTGGGGAAGCCTCGACTTTCTCGTTCATGCCATCGCGTTTTCCGACAAGAGCGAACTCAAGGGGATGTATGCCAACACGACGCGGGCAAATTTCAGCCGCACGATGCTGATTTCCTGCTTTCTCGTTTACCGAAATCGTGGTGCGCGCGTCGCGATTGATGAAGAATGGTGGCTCTGTGATTACCCTGACCTATGGCGGGTCGACCCGGGTAATGCCGAATTACAACGTCATGGGCGTCGCCAAGGCGGCGCTGGAAGCGAGCGTGCGCTATCTGGCGAGCGATTTCGGCCCGCGCGGCATCCGGGTCAACGCCATTTCGGCCGGACCGGTGCAGGACACTCGCCGGCGCCGGCGTTTCCGACGCGCGCCAGATGTTCAACTACCAGCGCCGCAATGCGCCATTGCGGCGCACGGTGGAAATCGAGGAAATCGGCGGTTCGGCGCTGTATTTGCTGTCCGAATTATCCTCCGGGGTGACTGGCGAAATCCACTTCGTCGATTCCGGCTACTCGACGATTTCGATGCCGAGGCTCGAGGAGCTCAAATCGACCGACACGGAATAGCGCGCCTCGTCGCAGCATTGATCCGGATCAAATTGCGAACGGCCAGACCGGCCTAGGCTAACCTCTCATAATTCAGGAGGATGCCATGGGCTTACTCGCAAAATTGGTTGGCGCAAATCAACGCATGAGTCGCATGTTCGCCTTGACTGGCGCCGATCGGCAGATCGCCAGTATTGGCGAGGCTGAAATCCGTTCGGCGCAAGCGCGTTGCGCTTCGTGCACCGACACCGAGGCCTGCGAGCGGTTTCTCGAAACCAGCGGACCCTTCGCGGTCCGTCCGGCCTATTGCCGCAACCGCGCCCTGATCGACCGGCTGACGGCCGAATAAAGATCGCGGTGTCATGCTGCCATAGCGCCACGCGGCGTCCGTTGGGAACCGCCCGACATCAGGTTGCCCTCACAGCAAAAATTCGAAAACGGGGCTTTCAGCCGGCGCCGGAATTTGACACAATCGCATGGGAACACAGGCGCGAGCGCGAGCGGCAAAACCGTTTGGCGCGCCGATTCTATCTCAGGGGCAAACCGGGAGGCCGACGCATGATTGCGGCGAATCGCATTTTCTTGTCCGCCATTTTCCTTGCCATGGCGATTTCGCCGGCGGCGGCGCAGCAATCGAAGCGTGAAATCGTTACGACCGCGAATTCCGACTATCTCGGCTTCGACCTGCGCTCCGAGAAGAACGTGTCGCTCGACCAGTGCAAATCGATGTGCCTCAGCGATCCCAAATGCAAGGCGTTCACCTTCAACACGCGCGTCAACTGGTGTTTTCTGAAATCCGATTTCGACGAGATCTCGCAATTCCAGGGCGCGATCGCCGGCAAGGTCGTCGAAAGCGTCAATGAGGCCGATCTCGGCGCGCCGCCGAAGCTCGAATTCGTGTCGGCGGGCATTCTCGATCAGGCCCATGCTCTGGCGAGGCGGGCCGAAAAGGAACACAAAAGCGGGGCAACCGGCAGCGCCGACGAATTCATGGATTCGGCGGTGCAATCGCTCGGCTCGAACGAAACGCTGGACGCCGCCCGCAACTTCGCTTCGGCCGCCGCGCTCGAACCGGAAAACGGCGCGCGCTGGCTCGAAATTGCCGAGAGGACCAGCCGCTGGCTCGAGGTCAACAACAATTCCGATTATCGGCTCCAGGAAGTCGCCTCCTCGGCCGCAATCCTCGCCTATGAGTTGTCGCGGACGGCAAGCACGCGGGCGCACGCGCTGGTCGTTCTTGCCAAGGCATTGGAAAACCGCAGTCAGTACCGGCCGGCGCTCGAAGCCTACAAGAAAAGCCTCGAACTGAAGAATTCCGAAGAAGTCGCCGCCGCCTACAAGGAGTTGCGCGAGAAGCGCGGATTTCGCGTCACCGGAAATTCGGTCGAGGCGGATGAAGCTGCGCCGAGCATTTGCGTCACTTTCTCGGAGGACCTCGTCAAAAGCGGGGTGGACTATTCCAGTTTCGTAACCCTCGACGGCAAGTCCTCCGGCGCCATCGAGGCATCCGGCCAATCGATTTGCGCGCAGGGCCTGGAGCACGGCAATACCTACCGCCTAACGCTGCGCGCCGGCCTGCCTTCGGCGGTCGGCGAAGTGCTCGATTCGCCGGTGGTGATCAACAGCTATATTCGCGACCGCGATCCGGCGGTTCGTTTTACCGGCGAGGGCTTCGTGCTTCCTTCGGCCGCCCGCCACGCCATTCCGATCGTCGGCATCAACGCGACCTCGGCCGATCTGACGCTTTACCGTATCGGCGAGCGGGCTCTTCCCGATCTGCTGTCAGGCTCGCAATTCCTGACCCAGCTGGAGGGCTATTCGGCCGAGAGCATCGGCGATGAATCCGGCCAGAAAATGTGGGAAGGCAAGATCGATCTGGTGCGCGAGCGCAACCGCGATGCGGTGACCGCGGTCCCGGTCGAAGAAATCCTGGCAAAGCGTCGAGCCCGGCGTTTATGTGCTGACCGCCGCCGTTACCGGCTCCGAGAGCGAAAGCTGGGAGCCGCGGGCGACGCAATGGTTCCTGGTCTCCGACATCGGCCTGTCGACCTTCGACGGCGAAGACGGCTTGACCGTGGTCGCCCGTTCGCTCGACAGCGCCAATGTGATCGCGGGGGCCGAAATCCAGTTGGTGGCGCGCAACAACGAAGTGCTCGGCTCGGCCTCGACCGACGCCGATGGCAAGGCTCGTTTGCCGCCGGGCTGATGCGCGGCGTTGGCGGCATGCGCGCCGCAGGTAGTGACCGCGCATCATGCGTGCCGGCGAGATCGACGATTTTTCGTTCCTCGATGTTTCTTCGGCCGGCTTCGACTTGTCCGACCGCGGGGTAACCGGACGTACTGTGCCGGGGCCGCTCGATCTGTTCACCTATACCGATCGCGGTATCTACCGGCCGGGCGAATTGGTGCAGGCGGTGTCGCTGGTGCGCAACGATTCGATGCAGTCGGCCGAGGACCTGCCGCTGACTGCGATCGTCTATCGCCCCGACGGCGTCGAGGCGACGCGGATCGTCTCGAAGGAAGCGGCGCTTGCGGCCCATGCATTCTCCTATGCCTTCCCCGAGGATGCCCAGCGCGGCGCCTGGCGCATCGCCATCCATGCCGACCCGGAGGATGAGCGCGCTCAGCGAAGTCACCGTTCTGGTCGAGGATTTCGTGCCCGATCGCACCGAATTCGACCTGAAGACCGATGCCAAGGCGATCGGCCCGGGCAATCCTGCGACGATCCACGTCGCCGGCCGGTTCCTTTATGGCGCGCCGGCTGCAAATCTCGATCTTGAAGCGGAAATTCTGCTCAACACCGTGCGCGAACGGCCGGATTCGCCCGGATTCCAGTTCGGCCTCGCCGACGAGGAGGATCAATGGCCAGACCAGGATCGCGATCGAGGACCTCGATCCGACCGACGAGGACGGCAATGCGTCGTTCGAGGCGGTGCTGGCCAACCTGCCGCAGACTTCGCGGCCGCTGACCGCGAACATCGCGGTCAGGATGCGCGAGGAGGGCGGCAGAGCGGTCGAGCGGCAGCTGAGCCTTCCGGTAGTGTCCAACGGGGCCATGATCGGCGTGCGTCCGCAATTCGACGACTTCGAAATCGCCGAAAACAGCGCCGCGAAATTCTCGGTCATCGCGGTCGATCAGGGCGGCAAGCGTCAGGTTTTGCGTGGCCTGAAATGGAGCTTGCATCGCCTCGAGCACAACTATCAATGGTATCGCGACGGCAGCTATTGGCGCTACGAATCCGTGGTCGTGCCGCGGCTGATCTCGAGCGGCACCCTCGACACGAAGACCGGCGATCCGGTGGCGATTTCGATGCCGGTCGAGTGGGGCAAATATCGCCTCACGGTCGAAACCAGCCAAGCCGACGGTCCGGCGACCAGCGTCGAATTCCACGCCGGCTGGTATGTCGAGGCAACGTCGGTCGACACGCCCGATGCGCTCGAAGTCGCGCTCGACCAGGACAGCTATGAGGCCGATGGCGTCGCCAAAATTAAGGTCGAGACACACAATGCCGGGCGGCTGCTCGTCGCCATCGGCAGCGAAAAACTGTACGAGACGTTCGAGGCCGATATCGCCGCCGGCGGTGGCGAAGTCCGCATTCCCGGTGAAGCGCGAATGGGGCGCCGGCGCATATGTGACGGCGACACTGTTCCGGCCCGGATCGGCCGGCGAGACCCGATTGCCGGCACGGTCGATCGGTACGGCATGGCTGAAGATCAATCCGGCCGAGCGCGAACTGGCGTTGAGCCTCGATCTGCCGGAAAAGATCCAGCCGCGAACGCATCTCGAAATCCCGGTTACGGTCGGAGGCCTTGCGGCTGACGAGGAGGCCTACGTCACGGTTGCGGCGGTCGATGTCGGCATCCTCAACCTGACCCGCTTCACGCCGCCCGATCCAGTCGGCTACTATTTCGGCCAGCGTTCGCTCGGTCTCGAAATACGCGACCTCTATGGAAGGCTGATCGACGGATCGCAGGGCGAGTTCGGTCGCGTGCGCAATGGCGGCGATGGCCCGACGCTGAATTCCCAGGGCAATCCGCCGAAGGAAAAACTGCTGGCGCTGTTTTCCGGCATCGTGCGCGTCGGAGAAGATGGCAAGGCGACAATCGGGTTCGACGTGCCGCAGTTCAATGGCACGGCGCGGGTAATGGGGGTTGCCTGGTCGAAAAACGCGGTCGGCAAGGCTACCGGCGATGTCATCATCCGCGACCCGATCGTGCTTGCCGCGAGTTTGCCCAAGGTCATGGCGCCGGGAGACAAGGTTCGCGGCACGCTCGAGATCGCCAATGTCGACGGCGAGGCAGGGACCTACAAGCTTGCCGCCGAGCATGACGATACGCTGATCGTCGACGATTTTCCGCAAAGCGGTCGAACTGGCCGCCGGCGAGCGCAAGGTCGTCGACATTGCCATCGGCGCCGGGCGTTCGGGCAACGGCAAGTTCTCGATTTCGATTTCGAACATGATGTGGCGGAAGTGGTTGAAGTCCCGCAGAATGCCCAGGGAACGGAGAACGCGCAGACTGACAATTCGCAGGCTGGCAATGCGCAGACAGGCAATGAGCAGACCGGCAATGAGGAGACTGGCAATCCGCAGGAAGGGGCGGCGACGGAAAATTCGCCCGGGACGCAGCAGCCGCCGGTAATGAAGGAGGTCGTCGTTGCCAGCGTCGTCCAGGACGTATTCGTGCGGCCGGCGACGCTGCCGGTCACCGAAATCAAGGAATTTCCGATGGCATCAGCGGTTCGCTGCGCCTTGACGCCCAGCTGTTGGCGCAAAGTGTGCCGGAAGGCGCGCGCATCGGCGTCAGCGTGACGAAACATCGGCTCTTCGACGTGCCGGCATTGCTGACGCGGCTCGATCGGTACCCCTATGGCTGCGCCGAGCAGACGACGAGCCGGGCTTTGCCGCTGCTTTATCTGTCCGATTTCGATGCGCCGGCCGATCTGCTCGGCGGCGCCGAGATCGGCGAGCGCATCGACAAGGCGATCGCCCGCATCCTGACCTTCCAGGCGGCAAGCGGCAGCTTCGGCCTGTGGGGCCCGGAAGGCGAGGGCGATCTGTGGCTCGATTCCTACATCACCGATTTCCTGACGCGGGCGGCGGAAAAAGGCCATGTCGTTGCCGAACAGGCGATGCGCCTGGCGTTGCAGAACCTGCAAAATGCCTTGTCCTACGAAGACAATGTTACGGAAAACGGCAACCAGATCGCTTATGCGCTGTACGTACTGGCGCGCAACCGCATGGCTTCGGCCGGTGACCTTCGCTACTACGCCGACACCAAGCTCGACGAGTTCCAGACGCCGCTGGCGCGCGCGCATCTCGGCGCCGCGCTCGCCCTTTACAGCGAACAGGAGCGTTCGAACCGGGTATTCTCCTCGGCATTGGCGCGGGCCAAGGAGACCGAAACGATCAATCTTGCCCGATCCGACTACGGCTCGGCGTTGCGCGACAACGCCGCGGTGCTTGGCGCTCGCCTCCGAATCGCGGCCGACCGGAAAGATCGTGCCCGATCTTATCGGCCTGGTCGAAGAGGAGATCGGCAAGCGCAAATATACCTCCACGCAGGAGGACGCCTGGCTATTGCTGGCGGCGCGCGCAGTGCAGGAATCGAACGCATCGATTTCGCTCGAGGTCAACGGTATCAACCGGACCGGCGCCCTGGCGATGGCGATGGACGGCAGCGAGATCGAGGCCGCGCCGGTCGTCATCACCAACCGGACCAGCGAAGCGCTCAGCGCGCGGGTCTCGGTCAACGCTTCGCCGCTCAGGCGTTGCCGGCGGGCGGCGAGGGCTTCGCCATCACACGCACCTACTACAATCTCGACGGCGAGGAGATATCGCCACAGGAGATCGTGCAGAACCAGCGGCTGGTGGTGGTCCTCGATGTCGAGGCGTTCAACGACTGGCCGGCGCAAATTCTGGTCACCGATCTGTTGCCGGGTGGGCTGGAAATCGACAATCCGCGACTGGTCGAAAGCGCCGACCTGGCGTCGTTCGACTGGCTGCCGGAGGTCAAGGTCGCGCACTCGGAGTTCCGCAACGACCGATTCGTGGCGGCGCTGAGCCGCGACAGCGGCGACGACCAGAAATTTTCGCTCGCCTATGTCGTGCGTGCCGTCACGCCGGGCAGCTACGCCCATCCGGCGGCCAGCGTCGAGGACATGTACCGGCCGCAGCTTTCGGCGCGCACCGCCACCGGCTTCATGGAGGTGCTGAAGGCGGAATGACCGTGATGATCCGGCCGCAGCCAACCTCGCGCCAAATCCCGGTTCGGGTGCGGCGCTGGCGCCGCTTCGCCGCGGCCGGTGCCGCCGGCATCGCGATGGTTGTTGGTCTGGCGTTCGCCGCCGACCGGCTCGACAAGGCCTATCCGCCGCCGCTTGGTGACACGCTCGGCCGGTCGGTGGAGGTGGTCGACCGCAACGGCCAAACGCTGCGGGTATTTGCCGCCGCCGACGGACGCTGGCGGCTGCCGGTCGATTTGGCCAGGGTCGATCCGCAATACCTGCGCCTTGTCATTGCCTACGAGGACAGGCGTTTCTATTCGCATCACGGCGTCGATCCGTGGGCGATGCTGCGTGCGGCCGGGCAGTTGCTTGCCAACGGCCGCATCGTTTCGGGGGGCTCGACCATTACCATGCAGCTTGCCCGGCTCGCCGAAACCGGCGATTCAGCGGCTGAATCGACCGAGTTGCCGCGACGCAGCCTGCTTGGCAAATTGCGCCAGATCGTTCGTGCCATCCAGATCGAACGGCGGCTGAGCAAGGATGAAATCCTCGCCCGCTACCTGACACTGGCGCCCTATGGCGGCAATATTGAAGGCGTGCGCGCTGCTTCGCTGGCATGGTTCGGCAAGGAGCCGATGCGGCTGACGCCGGCTGAGGCGGCCTTGCTCGTCGCGCTGCCGCAGTCGCCGGAGACTGCGACGGCCCGACCGTTATCGGCGGGCCGCAGAGGAAGCGCGCAACCGCATCGCGGTCCGGCTAGCCGAGGCCGGCGTACTTGGCGCCAAGGAAGAGGCCGACATTTTGCGCACGCCGGTTCCGCGGACGCGCCGCGCGATGCCCGCACTTGGCGCCCACCTTGCCGAAGCCGCGCTCGACCGCGATCCCGGAAAGTTGCTCTATCGGACGCGGCTCGATGCGGCGATCCAGGGGCGCCTGGAAAAACTCGCCAACAATGCCGCCCGCCGCATCGGAGCGCGGGTGTCGCTGGCAATCGTCATGGCTGATGCCGAGATCTGGCGATATTCTCGCCAGCGTCGGCTCGCCCGGCTTTCTGGAGCGTCAGCGCGGCGGCGCGCTCGACATGACGCAGGCGCTGCGCTCTCCCGGCTCAGCGCTGAAACCGCTGATCTATGGCTTGGCGATCGAGGACGGGCTGGTGACACCGGAAACGCTGATTGCCGACCGGCCGGCAGATTTCTCCGGCTATCGCCCGGTCGATTTCGACCTGACCTGGCAAGGCGATGTCAGCGTGCGCCGCGCGTTGCAGATGTCGCTGAACGTGCCCGCGGTGCGCCTGCTCGAAGCCGTCGGCGTGGAGCGCCTGCTCGGCCGCATGAAACGCTCCGGCGTGCACCCCGCCTTTCCGCGCGACCGGCGCCCCGGCCTGGCGATCGCGCTTGGCGGCGCCGGCCTGACGCTGACCGATTTGGTCGAGTTGTACGCCAACCTGGTGGCGCGAACGCCGGTGGCGCTCGGCGACGGCATCCGCTCGCAGCCGGGGGCGCTCGCAGGCCCGCGAATGTTGACGCCGGTCGCCGCCTGGCACGTCGTCGATATCCTCAGCGGCATCGGCGCGCCCGCCGGCATGCGGCCGTTGCCGATCGCCTACAAGACCGGGACCAGCTACGGCTACCGCGATGCCTGGTCGGTCGGCTTCGACGGCCGCCATGTGATCGGCGTGTGGATCGGCCGGCCGGACAACGGCGCGGTTCCGGGAATTGGCGGCGCCGCCACTGCGGCGCCGATCCTGTTCGAGGCGTTCGAGAAATCGGGCGTCGCATTCGAACCGCTGCCATCACCGCCGCCGGGGGCGGTCAAGGTCGCCTTCGAGCAATTGCCAATCAGCCTGCGCCATTTCGATCGGCGCGAGCAAATCTTTGTCGCCAGTAACGATCGCGTCGCCGATCGCCTGCACATTGCGTTTCCGGCCGACGGAACGACGGTGGAGGGCCTGGTTAACGGCGCAGGTGCTGGCTCGGCGGCGGTCGTCATCAAGCTGCAGGGCGGCACGCCGCCTTTCCGCCTGTTAGCCGATGGCCGGCCGGTGGGCGAGGTTTCACGGAGGCGCCAATTGCTGTGGATGCCGGACGGACCGGGAACCGCAAAACTGACCGTGCTGGACGCCGAAGGCCAGGCCAGCGCGATTTCGCTGGTGCTGCGCTGACACGACCGAGCGTCGAGCGGGCGGGTAAACCGAATCGTGTGACATTTCGCACAGTTGATCGAAAACAAATTGCCGATACTCAAGATATCGTAATTGGAGTGGGGGTGGCGTTGCCGGCAAGTTTGCGCAATATCGCGTTGCGGGCTGGTTGCGAACGGGCCGCAGATCAGGAAATTGGGATCTGGTGATGGATTTCGAGGCATATTTTCGCAAACAACTGGACGGCCTTCACGAGGAAGGCCGGTACCGTGTTTTCGCCGAACTCGAGCGCGAGGCCGGGAAATTTCCCAAGGCCCGGCGCTACCGCGCCGACGGTTCCGTCCAGGAAGTGACGGTCTGGTGCTCCAACGACTACCTCGGCATGGGCCAAAATCCCGAGGTGATCGCGGCCATGCATCGCGTGCTCGATGAATGCGGCACCGGCGCCGGCGGGACGAGAAACATTTCCGGCACCAACCACCATCACGTGCTGCTCGAAAAAGAGCTTGCCGATCTGCACGGCAAGGAAGCAGCGCTGCTATTTACCTCGGGCTATGTCTCCAACTGGGCGACACTCGGCACACTAGGCGCAAACATTCCGGGGCTGGTGATCTTTTCCGACGCCATGAACCATGCCTCGATGATCGAAGGCATTCGCCATAGCCGCGCCGAGAAGCGCATCTTCCGACACAACGATCCGGCCGATCTCGACCGGCAATTGTCGCAATTCGGACGCGGCGTTCCAAAACTCGTCGCCTTCGAGTCGGTCTATTCGATGGACGGCGACATCGCTCCGATCGCGGCGATTTGCGATGTTGCCGAAAAGCATGGCGCGATGACCTATCTCGACGAGGTTCACGCTGTCGGCATGTATGGCGCGCGCGGCGGCGGTATTGCCGAACGCGACGGCGTCATGGATCGGTTGACGATTATCGAGGGCACGCTCGGCAAGGCCTTCGGCGTCATGGGCGGATATATCACCGGGTCGGCGGCGCTGGTCGATTTCATCCGGTCGTTTGCCTCGGGCTTCATCTTCACCACGGCGCTGCCGCCGGCATTGGCGGCGGGCGCCGTCGTGTCGATCCGCCACTTGAAGGAAAGCGGCGAGGAGCGGCGTCGCCAGCAGGAAAACGTCGCGCGCGTGCGCGCCATGCTCGATGCCAAAGGCATCCCGCATATGCCCAATCCGAGCCACATCGTGCCGGTCAGGGTCGGCAATGCCGCCAAGTGCAAATGGATTTCCGACATCCTGCTCGACGACTACGGAATCTATGTGCAGCCGATCAATTATCCGACGGTGGCGCGCAAGACGGAGCGCCTGCGCATCACGCCGTCGCCGCTGCACAGCGAAGCGGATATCCGCCACCTCGTCGGCGCGATCAACGATTTGTGGAGCCAGTGCGCGCTGGCTCGGGCGGTCGCCTGAGGCCGGCTTCGTCACCGAGGTAGTCGTGCGCGGCGCGGCGCGCCGCCGCGTCGGCGGCAAAAACCGCTTCCAGGCTGGTTGCGTCGCCAAGATCGCATTTCGACAAAGCGTGTTCGACAGCAGCGGCGATGTCGAGGAATCCGGCATCGCCGGCAAGGAATGCGTCGAGGGCCGCTTCCTTGGCGCCGTTCAGCACGGCGCCGGCGACGCCGCCTGCGACCATCGCCTGGCGCGCCAGGCGCAAGGCGGGAAACCTGTTTTCGTCGGGCGCGGCAAAATCGAGGCGAGCTAGTCTCGCCAAATCGAGGCGCTCGACCGGCACATGCCCGCGTTGCGGCCAGGCCAGCGCATAACTGATCGCCGTGCGCATGTCCGGGCTGCCCATCTGTGCCAGCACCGAGCCGTCGCAATAGCCGACCATGGAGTGAATGATCGATTGCGGGTGGATCACCACCTCGATCTTTTCGGGCGCCAGGCCAAACAGGTAACGGGCCTCGATCATTTCCAATGCCTTGTTGAACAGCGTGGCGCTGTCGATGGAGATTTTCTGGCCCATCGCCCAGTTCGGATGGCGCGCGGCGTCCACCGGGGTGGCGCCAGCCATGCGCTCGGCCGGCCACTCGCGAAACGGGCCGCCGGAGGCAGTCAGCACGATGCGCTCGACGGCGGCGGCGTTGGCGCGATCGAAGAGCTGAAAAATCGCGCTGTGCTCGCTGTCGACCGGCAGGACGGTTGCTCCCGCGCGCTCGCATTCGGCCAGGAACCATTGCCCTGCGCACACGAGGCATTCCTTGTTGGCAAGGGCGATCGTCGCTCCGGTGCGGGCGGCGGCGAGCGTCGGGCGCAACCCGGCAATGCCGACGATGCCGGCCATGACCCAATCAGCCGGCCGTGAGGCTGCCTCCAGCAAAGCGGTCTCGCCGGACGCCGCTTCGATGCCGGTTCCGGCGAGCAGGTTGCGCAGCGCCGGCAGGCGCCCCGGCTCGGCGATAACGGCAATTTGGGCGTCGAATTCGCGCGCCTGGGCAGCCAGCAACTCGACATTGGTGTTGGCGGTCAGCGCGACGATGCGGAAACGTCGGGTTGCGGAGAAGTGGCGAATGACTTCCAGCGTCGACCGGCCGATCGAACCGGTGGAGCCAAGAATCGAAACGCGGGTTTCGCCGGAGGCCGGTATTTTGACGCCTGCTTGGCCGGAAATCATGGCCCTACATGCCAGCGCCGAGGGACCGGGCGCAATCGAAAAAGGTGTGGGGCGAAAAGATATGGGATTTGCATGCGGTTTCAGCTTGCGGGCGGCCAAGGTGATCCGCTAATTTGTCAGACAAATCTGGACACAATCCATTGAGCGGACTGCGCGTTCTCATCATCGGCGCTGCCGGCATGATCGGGCGCAAGCTGGCCTTGCGCCTGGCCAAGGACGGCCGGCTTGCCGGCCAGGCAGTCGACGAATTGCTGCTTTACGACACGGTTGAAGCCGCGCCAATCGACGCAACTTTTGCGGTTACCAGCCTGAAGGGAAACCTGACGACGCCCGGCGAAGCCGAAAGGATCGCCGGGCAGCGTGCCGACATCGTGTTTCATCTTGCCGCGATCGTTTCGGGCGAGGCGGAACGCGATTTCGACCTCGGCTGGAACGTCAATGGGCGGGCGATGCAGGCCTTGCTCGAGGCGATACGCGCCGTCGCAAACCGGCCGCGTTTCATCTTTTCCTCCTCGATAGCGGTTTTCGGCGCGCCGTTTCCCGAGGCGATTCCCGACGATTTCCACACGACGCCGCTGACCTCCTACGGGGCCCAGAAAGCCTTCGGCGAGTTGCTCGTCAACGATTTCTCGCGTAAGGGCTTCGTCGACGGCGCCTCGCTGCGCCTGCCAACCGTTTGTGTGCGCCCCGGCAAGGCGAACTTGGCGGCTTCCTCATTCTTTTCCGGAATCATCCGCGAGCCGCTGAACGGCAAGGAGGCAATTCTGCCGGTATCCGACAGCGTACGCCACTGGTTCGCATCGCCTCGCTCCACCGTCGGATTTCTGACCCATGCCGCCGGACTCGATCTGGATCGGCTGGGCGGTAGGCGGGCGGTCACCATGCCCGGCCTGTCGTGCACAGTGCGCGATCAGATCGACGCGCTCGGCGAACTGGCGGGAAAAAATGTGGCGGGATTGATCCGGCGCAAAGCCGATCCCGCCATTGAAGCGATCGTTAGCAACTGGCCGCAAAATTTCGACGCCAAACGGGCGCTGCAACTAGGTTTTGTCGCCGAAACCGATTTCCGCGAAATCATTCGCATTTACATGGAGGAGGAGCTTGGGCGGTCGTAAATTCTCGTGGCCGCACCGGCTTGTCAGGTAGTTACATGGCAAAGAAAAGCAGCAAGCAATTGCGATCGCGTTTGTGGTTCAACAACCCGGCCGATCCTGAAATGACGGCGCTCTATCTGGAGCGCTATCTCAACTACGGCTTCACACGCGAGGAACTTCAGTCTGGCAAGCCGATCATCGGCATCGCGCAGACGGGCTCCGACCTGTCGCCGTGCAACCGCCATCATCTGGAACTGGCGAAGCGGGTGCGCGAGGGAATTGTGGCGGCCGGCGGAATCGTCATCGAGTTTCCGGTACATCCGATCCAGGAAACCGGAAAGCGGCCGACGGCCGCGCTCGACCGCAACCTTGCCTATCTCAGCCTCGTCGAAATCCTGTTTGGCTATCCAATCGACGGCGTCGTGCTGACCATCGGCTGCGACAAGACCACGCCGGCCTGCCTGATGGCGGCGGCAACCGTCAACATACCGGCGATCGCATTTTCGGTGGGGCCGATGCTGAACGGCTGGTTCAACGGCGAGCGTACCGGCTCGGGCACGATCGTGTGGAAGGCCCGCGAACTGATGGCCGAGGGCGAAATCGACGTGGCCGGCTTTACCGACCTGGTCGCTTCCTCGGCGCCGTCGACCGGCTTCTGCAACACCATGGGAACGGCTACGACGATGAATTCGCTTGCCGAGGCGCTCGGCATGCAGTTGCCGGGCTCGGCGGCGATACCCGCGCCCTATCGCGAGCGCGGGCAGATGGCCTATCGCACCGGTCAACGCATCGTCGACATGGTGCATGAAGACCTGACACCATCGCAGATCATGACGCGCGAGGCGTTCGAAAACGCCATCGTCGTAAATTCGGCGATCGGTGGCTCGACCAACGCGCCGATCCATTTGAATGGCATCGCGCGCCATCTCGGCATCAAGCTCGACAATGACGATTGGCAACGCATAGGCCACGCTGTTCCGCTGTTGGTCAACCTACAGCCGGCCGGCGAATATCTCGGCGAAGATTACCACCACGCCGGCGGGGTGCCGGCGGTCGTCCATGAGCTGATGCAGGCAAAATTGCTGCCGCATCCCGGCGCGCTGACGGTGAACGGTCGCGCGATCGGTGAAAATTGCCGCGACGCCAGGGTCAAGGACCGGAAGGTGATCCGCAGTTGCGCCGAGCCGCTGAAGAAGGATGCCGGGTTCCTCAACCTCAAGGGCAACCTGTTCAATTCGGCGATCATGAAGACCAGCGTCATTTCGCCGGAATTTCGCGATCGCTATCTAGCTGATCCGAAAAATCCGATGGCGTTCGAGGGCAAAGCTGTCGTCTTCGACGGACCGGAGGATTTCCACAAACGCATCGACGATCCCAAGCTTGCAATCGACGAACACTCGATCCTGTTCATGCGTGGCACCGGCCCGGTCGGCTATCCGGGCGGCGCCGAAGTCGTCAACATGCGCCCGCCATCCTACCTGCTGAAAAAGGGCATTCATTCGCTGCCGTGCATCGGCGATGGTCGCCAGTCGGGCACGTCCGGTTCGCCGTCGATCCTGAACGCTTCGCCGGAAGCGGCTGCCGGCGGCGGCCTCGGGCTCCTGAAAACCGGCGATCGCGTGCGCGTCGATCTCAACAAATGCGAGGTTAACGCCTTGGTCGATGCGGCCGAGTGGCAGAAGCGGCGGCAGGCGCTGGAGGCGGCCGGAGGTTTTCCGCGCCCCGTCGACCAGACGCCTTGGCAAAAGCTTTTCCGCAGCAATGTCGGGCAATTCAGCGAGGGCATGGTGTTGCGCGACGCACCGCAATTCCAGCATGTGGCGGAAAAGTTCGAACCGCGAAACAACCACTGACTGGCTAAAGTGGGGCTGCGGCGCAACGTCGCCGCAGGGCCGGCCGCGTTGACGGCAGCGGCGCAGCGGCGCAGAATGCGCCCATGCATTCCTTGTTCCGAATTTGCATGAGCCAACTAAGGTTCCCGATTGCCGCTTGCCTGGTGCTGCTGGCGTCGGCAGCGTTTGCGGTGGCGCACGAATACAAGTTCGGATCGCTGGAGATCATTCACCCGCACATGCCGGCAACGGCGCCCGGGGCGACCGTCGCCGGCGGGTATATGAAGATTCGCAACAGCGGCGCCGACGCCGACCGCCTGATCGGCATTTCGGCCGATTTTTCTGCCGCCGCCGAAATTCATGAAATGAAAATGGATGGCGATGTCATGCAGATGCGGCCGCTGCCCGACGGCATCGAGATACCGGCCGGCGGGCAGGCCGTGCTCGAACCCGGTGGCTTTCACATCATGTTCACGAAGCTGAAAGGCCGGCTGACCGAAGGCGAGATGCGCAAGGCAAAGCTGACGTTCGAAAAGGCCGGCGAAATCGAGATCGAATTTGTCGTCGAGCCCATTGGCGGCGGCGACCACGCCGGCCACTCAGCGCCGTCGAATTGACGGCCTGCGCTATCCCGGATTGAAATAGAATTCCTCGCGCAGCGCCGAATTGTTCCACGGCTCCTGCGCCTCGTTGGTCGTGCGGTAGACCTCTTCCTTGACGCGCTTCAGCATCAACTCGATCTCGAGGCCCTTGTCGCCGATGTGATTGAGCAGCGCGGTGGTGAACGGCGAATTCTTGGTATCGCCATCGAGCGCGACTTCGCCGGGCGCCGTGGCAAAGCCGATCAGGATCTGGCCGGAGCCGGCGCTTGGCGCGGCAAGTCCTCGGCCGATGAAGGCCGAGCGGGTCGAGCCGAGCGAACGGGCGAAACGGCGCGACATCGGATTGTCGCGGCAGGCGTCGAGCAGCACGATCGAGATACGCTTGTCGGCATTCATGAAGTCGAGAAGCGTGTTGAGGTTGATCGTCTCGAAATCGAGGGCGGTCGCGTCCTCGAGCTTGGCGTCGACAGGGATCAGGTAGTTGACGCCGGAAACCTGCATGCCGTGGCCGGCATAAAACAGCAGCACGACATCGGCGCCGGTCATCGCCTTGACGAATTCGCGCACCGCCAGTTCCATCTGGGTCTTGTTGGCGTCGAGGCTGACGGTCACCGAAAACCCGAGGCTCTTGAGCTTTTCGGCTATTGCGGCCGCGTCGTTGCGCGGATTGGGCAGTTCGTTGGCGTTCTGGTAGGCGGAATTGCCGATGATCAGCGCAACCCGCTTCTGATCGCCAATTGCGACCGGCTGTTTTTCTTCCGCCTTGGCCGAGCCGTTTTCTGGCGGACTGGCAATCTTGCCCTGCTCGACTGGTGGGGGTTCCGTTTTCTTTTCCGGGCCGACGAGCGGCACGTTGGCGCCGGAATCTCCGCCGACTGCCGCCTGCGAACGCGGTAGCTGTCCGCGGGCGATGTATCGGGCCGAAGCCCAGCCGCTTATCCCGTTTGCAAGCGAAACCTGCAGCCAGCCGCCCTGCGCGGCGTGCAGCGTCAGTTCGGTATCGGGACGCATGCGGGCGATTTCGCGGTAACTACCGCCTGGGCCGAGGCGCAGCGACAAATAGTTGTCGCCATTCGGATCGAGGCCGGTGACGTAGCCGGGCTGGCCGCCAAGCTGTTGGGATGGCGGCTGCTGGATTTGCGGTTGGCCGCCGACGACGGGCGGGGCGCCGCCGGCGCCACCGGAAAACAGGTAGCAGGCGGAAATCAGCGCCGAAACGCTGGAATAGTGACTGTTGTTGGCGGTCCACACCGCTTCGGCATAGCGCTCGCCGTTGTGGAAATAGGCATCTCCCGGGAATGAGCCCTGCGCCACCAGGCTCTGCAGCAGGCCTGCGCCTTCGTCGCGCCCCGCCCAGCCAAGGGTCACGGCATAAAAGCCGTTGTTGGAGCGGAACACGGCGGCCGTCGGAAAACGCGGCGCGTAAGATTGCGCCAGCGCGATCGCGTCAGCCTCGGTCGACCGGCTGGCAATGACCAGCCAGGCCTTGCCCGGGCCGGGCTGGACGGCGGCCGTCGCGGCGCCGGCTGCCAGCGTCGCGACAACAGCGAGCCACAACAACGCTGCGAATCGGATCAAAGAGTTGGCGCTTGGGTTCATCTCTAGCCAGCGTCCTGTCTTGCACCGTTCAAACATTGGTTCGGGGGTTCGATCAAGGCATAAGATCGGAGAAACTCTCGCCGCCGCGTGTGCCATCGGTCACACAAGGCAATTGCAATCGTGCCTATCCTGCAGTTGAATGCAGGATTCCTTTACGCGGGAGCAAAGCCATGATTTCGATTTCGAAAGCCTTTGCGGCAGGCATGATCGCCGCGATTAGCGTTGCGTTGCCCGTTTCGTATGCCGCGGCCCAGACCGTCGACGCCAACTCGATCGTCAACCAGTTGACGCCGAAAGCCAAGACCCGGTCGCTGACGCGCTCGTTCAGCAGTGGCGGCGTCGACGCCGCCACCAAAGCCGATACGCAGTTCCTGAACAATCTGCCGACCCGCGGCATCAAGATCGAGTTGCGCAAGAAGCTCGACGAGATCGTCGCCAAACAAGAGCTGCCCAAGATCGACATCACGATCAATTTCGACTTCAACTCCGACCAGATCCGGCCGGATGCCTTCGCCGAGGTCAACGAGCTTGGCAAGGCGCTGTCGAGCGACGCTCTGCTGAAATCGCGCATCGCCATCAACGGCCACACCGACGCGGTCGGCAGCGATGGCTATAACCAGGTGCTTTCCGACCGGCGCGCCGGCACGATCCGCGACTACCTGATCGCGAAATTCCATATCGATCCGGAACGCCTGATCGCCATCGGCTATGGCGAGGAGCGACTGAAGAATCCGGCCGATCCGTTCGCCGACGAAAACCGCCGCGTCGAGGTCATCAACCTGACGCAGGGGTGACGGAACGCCGGCCGATCGATCTGTCGTTTTTTGCAGTTTCGCCATATCGGGAAAAAGCCGTTTCGACTTTTCCCGCAGCGCCTCACGCCGCTTCCGGCTTCCACGAATAGAGCCAGTCCTGGCGCGCGAGCAGGCGGTCGCCGCCGGCGAGCGCCATGGTCAAGTTTCGCGCCAGCGAAAGCGGGAAGGGCAGGTGGTAGACGATGCGGTTGGTTTCGGCCAGGCGCGCGGCGTTGCGCGTGCGCGGAAGGCGCTGCGCCTCATAGGCGGCGAGTGCTTCGCCGACATCGACGCCGCCATGCAACGCCGGCGCGAGCTTGGCCGAAAGCACGGCGGCATCCTCGATGCCCATGGCTGCGCCCTGGGCGGCGAAGGGCAGCATGGCGTGGGCGGCATCGCCGATCAGCGCCGCGTTGCCGACGACCAGGCGGCGCGTTGCCGGCATGGCGAACAGCGGCCATTTCGTCCAGCGCGAGCGCGGATCGACGAGAGCGCGAAAACTCGCGTGCCAGTCCTTGACCATTTCGATCAGGTCGCTGGTCACTCCTGGCTCGGCCCATCCTTGCCCCGCCAATTCCGATTTGGCGATGATGACGACATTGAGCGCGCGCCCGGCGCGAAGCGGATAGGTCACCGCGTGGGCATGCGGCGACAGCCACAACTGCGTGCTTTCGAGGTCCTGGGCGCCGGTCAGGCGGTTGGCGGCGATGACCGTGCGCCAGGCGGTATAGCCGCTGTAGACGGCCGGTGGCTGGCGGAAATGGCGCTTGCGCAGCCGCGACCAGACGCCGTCGGCGGCGATCACGGCCATTCCGCCCATCTCCTCCATGTGCGCACCGCGCCGGATCAAGCCGGTGACGCCATTGGCATGCGAGGCAATGTCTTCCAGCGACTGGCCGTAGCGTATCGAGATGTCGGGGTGGTCGGCGCAAGCGCTGATCAAGGTTTGCAACAAGTCGGCACGGTGCAAGACAAGGTAGGGCAGGCCGTAGCGGCGGGCGGCGACATCGCCGAGCGGCACTCGGGCGATCTCGCGGCCGCTGGCGTACGACCTGACACGGATCGAATTCGGCGCCACCGCCAGTGGCGCCAACCGGCGCTGCAGCCCGAGTTCCTCGAGCACTGCGAGCGCGTTGGGGGAAACCTGCAGCCCGGCGCCGGCCGTCTCCGGCTTCGGCGACTGCTCGAACACTTCGACGCGGAACCCGGCGGCGGCGAGACCGAGCGCCGCCGTCAATCCGCTGATGCCGCCGCCGGCGACCAGGATCGATCGGGTTCGTATCGCCACGGATTCGCCGCCTGCAACGTCACTCGGGACGATTGTAGAGGCAGCCGTCGGGGTCGGTTTGGTCCGGCCGCAACTTCGGCGAATAGGCAAACAGCGTCGAACAATACGGACAGACGATTTCGCCGTCGTCGCCCATGTCGAGGTAGACATGGGGATGATCGAACGGTTCGCTGGCGCCGCAGCACATGAATTCGCGCACGCCGATGGCGATTTTTGCGGCGCCGCGATCGTTCTGGAAATGCGGAGTGGAATGTTCGGCCATGATATGTTTCACCGGTCCGGGTTTTTAACCCGTGTTGAGAAGGCGTGTTTAGAAAGAAAGCCGGCCGGCTGCAAAGCTTTTGTTTAGCGCAATTGCGGACGGTGGCGGCCAGGGTTTAGGTGACGGGAATTGACGGGGGTTGAACTGGAAAGTTGCGGCGAGGCCGTCGCGATTTCATATCTCGACGAAGGTAAGGGCGCCGCCGTCCTGCTCGTGCACGGCTTTGCCTCAACCAAGGAGGTCAACTGGGTGCAGCCGGGCTGGGTACGCGCGCTCATTGGCGCCGGCTTTCGGGCGATCGCGTTCGACAATCGCGGCCATGGCGCCTCGACGAAATTCCACGATGCAAACAGCTACCGTCTCGAATGCTTCGTCTCGGACGCGGTCGGCCTGCTCGATCGCCTCGGCATCGAACGCGCCCATCTTGTCGGCTATTCGATGGGGGCGCGCATCTGCGCGGCAATTGCGATCTCCCATCCGCAGCGCGTCGGCCGTGTCGTCCTTTCCGGCAATGGCTGGAACATGATCGAGCAGACCATGGATTGGGTGCTGGTTCGCGAAGCATTGCTGAGCGACAACCCGAAGGCGATCACCGATGCCAGAGCAATAGCGTTTCGCACGTTCGCCGACCGCACCGGCAACGACCGCAAGGCGCTCGCCGCCTGCATCGCCGGTGCCCGGCGAACCTTCAGCCAGGACGAAATTGCCTCGGTCCGGACCCCGGTTCTCGTCGCCATCGGCAGCGCCGATGACGTCGCCGGATCGGGCGAGCGGCTCGCCGCGCTCATCCCTGGCGCCCGGTTTTATTCGATTCCCGGCCGCGATCACATGAAAGCGGTCGGCGACAAGGGCCATATCGCGGCAGCGATAGCGTTCCTGGCCGAGGGCATGAGATAGGCGGATCGTTCAACGATCGGGCAGATTGTTCAAATTTCGCGCACTTGCGCCCGCAAACGGGCGTCCTATATCGTGAAAACGGCGTTCACGCGGAGTTAACAGCATGGCGAACAAGACAATTTCGGCAGAATTGCCGGTCGGGCGGAATGCTCCGCGTGCTGTTGACCCGATCTGGAGTTCGATTCGCGACGAGGCGCAATCGGTGGTCGACGACGATCCGACGATGGCGCCGTTCATCTTCTCGACCATTCTCAACCACGACCGGCTCGAGGACGCGGTTGCCGCGCGCATCGCCGACCGCCTGCATTCGCGCGAAATACCGGGCGAAATCATCCGCCAGAGCTTCGAGCAAATGATCGAGGATTGGCCGGAATTCGCGGCGATCGTTCGCATCGACATCGCCGCGGTGCGCGACCGCGATCCGGCATGCTCGCGGTTCATCGAGCCGGTGCTCTATTTCAAAGGCTTCCACGCGATCCAGACGCACCGGCTGGCGCACTGGAACCTGAACCACGGCAAGCGCGACTTCGCCCTCTACCTGCAGAGCCGTTCGAGCCAGGTATTCCAGACCGACATCAATCCGGCGGCGCGGATCGGCAAGGGCATCTTCCTCGACCATGCCACCGGCTTCGTCATGGGTGAGACGGCGGTCATCGGCGACGACGTCTCGATCCTGCACGGTGTCACGCTGGGCGGTACCGGCAAGAAGGGCGGCGACCGTCATCCGAAGATCGGCGATTGCGTGCTGCTTGCCGCCGGCGCCACTGTGCTCGGCAACATCAAGGTCGGCAAATGCTCGCGCGTTGCCGCCGGCTCGGTCGTCCTCAAGGATGTTCCGCCGAACACGACGGTAGCCGGCGTTCCGGCGCGCATTGTCGGCACCAGCGGCTGCGCCGAACCGTCGCGGTCGATGGACCAGCTCCTGGCCGACTGACGGCGTTTCACGCTTTACAGGCTTGGCCGGGGCATGCCAAAAGCCGGCAGGCCTAGTTTCGCAGTGCCAAAAGAGACGCGAATTGAACCCTGAAGAAATCCGCAAGCTCGACGCCTATTTCAAGCGCGTATTCGCGAACCGTTCGATCAGCGTGAAGGCGCGGCCGCGCAAGTCCAACTCCGCCGAGGTTTTTCGCGACGACGAATTCCTCGGCGTGCTCTATCGCGACGAAGAAGACGGCGAACTGTCCTACAATTTCTCGATGGCGATCCTCGACGTCGACCTCGACTGAGGCGGGCCTCTATCTTTCTTCGCAAATCCGGACGGAAAAGTGGCACCCGCTTTTCCTGGAATTGCTTTCAGCCTGCAAGCATTGCCTGAATGCGAGCACGGATTGCCGCCTCGATCGCCATCCAGTCTCCGATCAGCGAAACGTGGAAACGGTAGGTGACAGTGAGGTTCCGGCCGAGATGGATGTCGCGCAGGCAATACGGCGTGCCGACCGGCGATCCCATGCGGATGCAGCGCGACGCGTAGGGGTAGGGACTGTTCTCCTCGAAATAGAGATCCTCGTCGACGTAGCCGCCTGACGTCGCCAGCGCACGCTTGGCGAGGCCATGGCCGACGGCCTCGGCCGGTCCTTCGAGGAATTGCGAATAGATCGGTTCGACGCGGCCGCTCATGTCGAGGCGCATGGCACGCGGCGTGAGCGAAACCAGGATCAGATTCGGATTGACCGTCTCGCTGTGAAAATCAGCGTCGGCATCGGCGCGATAACCATCCAGCGCCGGCCAGCGCAGGTAAAGATCGATCCGGTCGTGAATGCCGGCGGCGCGCTGCTGGCGGAAGCGGATGGCGTTGGCCGGGATGTTCAGTACATCGTTGCCGATGACGACCTCGATTGGTGTCGTCGAGGCGGTTTCCTCGCGTGCAAACAGCAGGTCAGCAGCGCCGCCGACGATTGCCAGGCCGCCAATGGCAAGGGCGAGCAGCAAAACGCTCCATGCGAAAATTCCAAAGCGCCTGCCGTGCGGGCGGTCGGGCGTTGCACGGCCTAGCGAGGCGTCGAAGCGGGCAACGGGCATGCGCCGGCGGAACTGGTGCGAAGGATCGCGGCCGAGGCGCGATGCGGCGTCGCGGATCAACGGGTCGGCGGCGGCCATCAAATTCCCACTGGGCATTTCCGTTGGTTTGGCGTGTGCCGAAGCGGGACAGAATCAGCCGGCACGGCTCTTGCACGACAACCATGGAAACGCAGCGGTAAACGCGAGGTTAACCATGTCGGGCTTGACCATGCCGGACCTAGCCAACTCGGACTTGGGCTTGAGCCTGTTTGCAGCAGCCATCGGCTTTGCCTTTTCCGGCGTCGTCGCCGCGGCTTGGCAGATTTTCACTGGCGGCGACGCCATTCGATTGCGCCGCGACGACAGCCGATGGCCTTTTCCGGCCGTGTTGCTTGCGGTGCTGCTCGTATGCGCTTTCGGCGGGCCGTATCTGGTGGCGATGCGCCTCGCCCGGAGTTGGCGCGATGGCGTCCTCGGCGTTGCCGGGCTCGGCTCGGTAATTGTGGCCTGCGCCTTGTGGAGCTTCTGCTCGGGTGTCCTGCTGATGCAGGCGCTGTGGGCGGCCAACCTGCTGGCGGCGTAAAAAAGAGGAGCCGGTTCAGGGGACGTGAACCGGCTCCATGACCCGGTCTTTGGGACGGGGAGGTGGGGACTCGACCGGGCCTATTCCCAATCTCCAGAATGCAGCAAGCTACTTTCGGACACTGCCGACGAGCGTTGCCCGCTCATCGTCGATTGCTTCCCAGGCGCCGGAATTGGCGGCCGCCTGGCGCTTGAGGAAGCGGTAGTCGGTTTCATCCCACTCGAGAATCCGGTCATTGAGATTGTCGAGCACGTAGTCGGCCTGATCGGTGCGCACGGTCAGCACTGCATGGCCTTCGCCATTGGCCTGACGCACGACGGTGATCAGCAGGCTGGTCGCCGGCCAGCCCTGCTGCATCAGAGCGGCGCGCTTGGCCAGTACATAGTCCTCGCAGTCGCCGTAGCGATCCGGATAGGTCCAGAACTCCTCACGATGATAGTATTCGAGGTCGGTAACCGGATGGACTCTGGTGTTGACCTCGCTGTTGGCGGAGACCATTTCGGTCCAACGCGCTCGCGTCAGCAACACCGGGCGCGTGTCGCGGCTGACCAGCGAGCAGTCGGCCAGGTAGGTGCGGCAATACTCGTAATGGCCGATAGGCTGGCTGGTGCGTCCGGTCACGCGCATGTGCGGCGAAGCAAATGCGGTACTTGTCGCGATCAGAAACAATGGCATTGCCAACAATGCTGCTGCCACAGCTCTTTTCTTAAAGAAATACATGTCGCTCTCCCCAACGTCCGGGAAGATTGCCATAAATACTTTTAGCAAGCGGATATTTGAGCCGGTCTAATTGAGTAAAACTTCAGAATAACTTGATTTTAATTTAGCTTTAATTTTAGATGTATTTGAATTGAATTCGCCGAAAATTCGATTCAAATTTTATCGAACTGGCGGTCGAGCGTCCTGGCTCGACCATCGCATTGCCATTGCGGCGGAGCTTGCGCGCGGCTGCCCGATCGGCCTATTTGGGCCCTGCAGTATCGGCAGACATCCGGCCAGCCGGCGCCAGCCCGCACAGCGGTCGCAATGCCGGCAAAATCGGCGGAGGCAGCGTGTTCGGTCGCAGTCTTGTAATTTTCGCTTGCTTCCTGGCGTTCCTGTTCTCGATACCGGCGGCCAGCCATACGGGTCTTGCGACCTGGTCGTCGCTCGCCGCCTCGTCGACGGCCTATGTCGCGATGGGCGTCAACCAGGTGCTGGCGGCGCGCCCGCGCATGGTCGAGTCATGGTTCGGCGGGCTTGACCGCATCTATCATTTCCATCGCCTGATGGGCATGACCATCCTGGCTCTGATCGTATATCACTGGTACGTGACGCCGGATTTCCAGGGCAAGCAGCTCACCGCTGGGCTCAACGCGGCGGCCAAGCTCGTCGGCAGGTACACATTCTACTGTTTCGTCGCCCTGCTGGCCCTCAGCCTGATCAAGCGAATTCCGTTCACCCGGATCAACTTCGGATTGCCTTACCAGTGGTGGCGGCTCACCCATCGGCTGATTGGCGTTTTCTTCATCGCCATCACGTTTCACCAGCTGTTTATCAAGCGGCCGTTTGAAGACACGGTGTTGCTCGCCAGCTACCTTAAGCTGTGGGCGGCAATTGGAATCGGCGCCTACCTGTGGACGCAGTTCGGCTTCCTGTTCCGGCGCAGGCGTTACGAAGTCACCAACGTCGAGCGCTTGCCAGGCGCAACCGTAATCGAGGCGAAGCCTGTCGGCCGGCCGATCCGTGCGCGGCCCGGCCAGTTCGGCTTCCTCAAATTCGCCAAATCTGGCCTGGGCGAGCCGCATCCGTTCACGATCGCCGGCCTGCTGCCGGATGGCGGGGTGCGTTTCGCCATCAAGCCGCTCGGCGATTACACCGCGCGGATCAAGGAAAAAGCGGCCGCCGGAGACCGCATCCGGATTGAGGGCGGCTATGGCCGTTTCACCCACACTCGTGGCGGCGCCAGGCAGCTATGGCTCGCCGGCGGCATCGGTATCACGCCGTTTCTGGCTATGGCGGATTCGCTGAAGCCGGACGAGAAGCGCAAAATCCATCTGGTGCATTGCGTGCGCGACGCCAGCGAGGCGGTGCGCAGCCAATTCCTCACGGCGAAAGCAGCCGATGTTCCGGGATTTTCGTTCACTCTGTTTGATTCGGCCGTCTCGGGCCGGATCGATGCCGAAAAGTTGAAGGCCATGGCGGGGTTCGATCTCAATGGGGCCGAATTGTGGTTCTGCGGGCCGCCGCCGCTGCGCGAAGCCATGGTCAAGGGGCTGAAAAAAGCTGGCGTAAAACTGGCGCGTGTTGAATATGAGCGCTTCGAATTTCGCTGATCTTGGCGGATATCATGGTTCCGATGTGTGCTAAGGCACATTTCGGGGCGCTTGCAAAAACCAGCTAAATTGCGGACCATCTTGTCCGACGATGCCACAGGAGTGTTCGAAAATGACTTCCGCCCCGATGTCATTGGCCGCGCGCCGGCCATTGCGCTCGCTTGCGTCATTTGCGGCTGGCCTTGCGATCGCACTTACCGCCGCAACGGCAGCGCAGGCGCGCGATCTCTACAAGGCCGACGCCTATTCCAGCTACAAGGCAGACCTCAAGAACGGCGAATACATGATGAACGCGTCGGGGTGCGCGTCCTGTCATGCTTCGGGCGACGACCTGAAGCTGCTGTCGGGCGGCCTGAAGATGGATACCTTCATCGGCAAGTTCTACGTGCCCAACATCACGTCCCACCCGAACGGCATCGGCGGCTGGACAAACGCGGATTTTCTCAACGCGGTGATGAACGGCGTCGGCAAGGACGGGCGGAATCTCTATCCGGTGATGCCGTATACCTCCTATGCCGGCATGAAGCCGGAGGACGTGCTCGACATCAAGGCCTATATCGATACGCTGCCAAAATCCGACAACAAGGTGCCCCAGCACGAGTTGTCGTTCCCCTATAATCTGTCGGCGACGATCGCGTTCTGGAAACGGGCTAATTTCACGACCGCTGCCTTCCAGCCCGGCCAAACCGGGCAAATGGCGCGTGGCAAATATCTGGTTGAGAATGCCGGGGCATGCGGCGAGTGCCATACGCCGCGTACAGCTTCGTTCGGCATCAACAATGAAAAGAAGTTCGAAGGCGAAAAAAGCCTGACGGGAGCGGTTGCTCCCGATATCACCAAGGCGCGTTTCGCTTCGCTCAGCCAGGAAGACTTCGTCAAGCGTTTCGCGTCCAGCGGCATGAAGCTCGGCGGGACGCCGATTGCCGACCCGGTGATGCGCAAATTCGCTGTTGGACTCTCCGAATTGTCGGAAGAGGACAAGCGCGCGATGTTTGCCTACCTGAAAGGCCGCGAGGTCGAGGCGCCGAAGCTTGCGGTTGAATCCAAGGATGCGTGCAAGGATACGACCGCGGCGGCAGAACTGGTATCGGCCGGCGGCGGCGCCAACCTCGCCGCGCAAGCCGACGAGTTCATCGGCAAATATTGCCGCAACTGCCACGGCGCGGGCGAAAGCGCGCAGGGTTCTTTCCCGGCCGGCGACATCGCCTCGATTGCGACCAACGCCGCCTTCGTGACGCCTGGAGACCGCAACAAGAGCCTGCTCTACACCGCCGTTGCCACCGGCCGCATGCCTTACGGCAAGCGTCCGAGCGCCGGCGAGGTCGAGGCGCTCGGCCAGTGGATCGACAAGCTCAACGAGAGCCAGACCGAGCAAGCCGCCACGCGCGGCCTGCCGGAGCGCCAGCGCAACGTGCTGGCATGGCGCAGCTTTGCCCAGGCGGCGCTCAACGACATCAACCAGGTCAACGACCGCGACCGCAAGTTCATGCGCTATTTCTCGTACCGCGCCCAGTACAACGGCAAATTGCCGTGCGAGGACGAGGCGACGTTTGACAAGCGCATGGATTTCTATCGCGCCGGGTTCCACAAGCTGCTGAACTCGGTGTCGCTCGGCAATTCGCTCGTGCTGCCGGAAGTTGTTCCGGGCACCAAGGACCTGCTGGTGCGCGTCGATATCCGCGACCTGAAATGGGACGACAAGAAGTGGGATTTCCTCGTTTCGTCGTATCCGTTCGGCTATGATCCGAAGAGCGACGGCGTCCTGAATTCGCTTTCGCAGGCCATCGACACGCAACTGCCGATCATGCGCGTCGACTGGTTCATGGCGAACGCGCCGAGACCCGTCAACTATCATGAGCTGCTCGAATTGCCGAAGCAGATCTCCGAGTTGGAGAAAACTCTCGGCATCGACGTGAACGACGACATCAAGCGGCGGCGGGTTACACGGGCGGGCTTTCTGGAGGGTTCCTCCGGCGTCTCCGACCATAACCGCATGCTGGAACGCCATGACGGATCGCGTGGCGGCTATTACTGGAAGTCGTACGACTTTGCCGGCAGCAAGGATCTGCAGGATCTGCGCCGCCATCCGCATGGTCCGCAGGACGCCGAACCGCTCGAGGAGGGCCTGGAGGCCTTCCACCACGATGGCGGCGAGATGATTTTTTCGCTGCCGAACGGGCTGCAGGGCTATTACCTGTCGAAAAGCAACGGCGAGCGTCTCGATCGCGGTCCGACCACGATCGTCTCGTACCGCCAGCGCCCGATCGGCAAGGGGATCGAGGTCATCAACGGCCGCTCGTGCATGGACTGCCACTTCGACGGCATCATCGCCAAGCGCGACCAGCTGCGCGACATCATCGACAAATCGCCGACCTTCTCGATTGCCCAGCGCGATTTCCTGCTCGAACTGTATGTCGACCAGGACACGCTGGCCAAGACCATGGCGCGCGACCGTGATGCCTTCATCAGCGCGCTCGAAAAGATCGGTGTCACCGAAAAGGCGCCGGACGGAACGCTGAAGAGCAAGGGCGGCCCGGGCAAGGAGGAGATTATCACCTGGTACGCCGATCTGTACGAGGACGATGTCGATTACGAGACGCTGGCCGCCGAGTTCGACATGACTCCGGCCGAGTTCGAAATCGCGGTGCAGCGCATCGACGACGGCAAGGCGCTGCGCCTGGCGCTCGACTGGATCACGCAATTGAAGGGCGGGTCGAAAGTTCCGCGCTTCGAGGTCGAGCAGCAGTTCCCGAAGATGGTCAAGGCGCTGCTCGATGTCGATCCGCTCGAAACCAAGGCAACGGAAGAGGCCAAGGCCGATACCGACAAGAAGGATGCCAAGAGCCAGGACGGCAAGGAAGCAGCCAAGGACAAGGACGGCAAGGAAGCCGCCAAGGACAAGGATCCGAAGACGCCGGCCTACAAGGATGCCGATTATCGCGACGATGCGTTCAAGGATGCCGACGCCAAGGACAAGCTGACGCTCGCCATCAACGTCAAGAATACCGACGTGTTCGTCGACGAGAAACTGTCCTTCGAGGTCACCGCCAACCGCGCCTGCGAATTGCAGATCTTCTATGTGGAGGAAGATGGCAATGTCGAAACCATCCCGCAGGAAATGATCGGCGCGCCGAACCTGGACGCCGGCAAGGCACGGCTGATCCCCGATCCGGCAAGCGGCGACCTCGTCTTCGACACGCCGGCCGCCAACGAAACCTTGCTGCTGTTCTGCCGCGAGGGCGGTTTGGGCGACAAGCGTATGTCGGCGGAGGAAGCCAAGAAGCTCGCCAAGGATTCGGGTGAGCCGGCCTCGCGCGGCCTTGCGGTCAAGCTGTTCGAGAAGGCCAAGGCCGACGAGAAACTTGCCGATGCCAAGGCCGGCGGCGACGCCAAGGAAGGTGGCAAGGGCACTTCCGCCATCCAGATGGTGTCGTTCAACGTGAAAGAGCGCAAATAGGCGCCGACGCGACAAATCTGCCGAAAAAAGCGCCGGCGGGCTCGCAAGGCCCGCCGGATTCTTTTTGGAATGGCGCAACTAGCAGAGCGTCCATGCTTTGAAATTCGCAATTGCCAAGCTATAGGATTTGGCAAATTCCGCTCGGGCGGCCGGCCAGCGTCGCAAAATGCGGAAAAAAAGGCAGATTGCCGGCGCCTTGGCGGTTTCCGGCAGATTTCGGGGAAGGGCAGATGAAACCAACACTGATCCTGATCGGGGCTGACAAGGGCGGCGTCGGCAAGACGACGACGGCACGGGCGCTGCTCGATTTCCTGGCGCGCCGCAACATCATGACGCGCGCGTTCGACACCGAAAATCCGCGCGGCACGCTGCGCCGCTTCTATCCGGGCATCACAGAGATTATCGATCTCGGCCAGGTCGCCGACCAGATGAAGGTGCTCGACACGCTCGAAAGCGCCGCGGTGAAGGTCACGGTGGTCGATCTGAAGGCCGGCAGCATGTCGAATGCGCTCGACACCTTTGACAAGATCGGTGTGCTCGAAGCAGCGCGATCCGGTCAGTTCGAACTCGGACTGTTTCACGTCGTCGGCCCGGCCATCGCCTCGCTCGACGAAATGGGCGAAGTCGCCAAATACACCAAGGGCATCCACTACGTCGTCGCGCGCAATTTCATCAACGAGACCAATTTCTTCGAGTGGGACGAGAAGACCTACAAAAAGTATTTCGCCGGGCTTTCCAATGCCCGCGAAATCGAGATCCCCAAGCTCAACGAAATGGCCTACGAGGCCGTTGATCTCGCCGGCGTGACGTTCAGCGATTTCATCGCCAACAAGAATGCACGCGGCAACGACGCCAATTTCTCGTTCGTGCTGCGCGGCTACGTGCGCAAATGGCTGAACGACATCACCGCCGAGTTCGAGCATCTCGACCTGGTCAAGTCGGTGATCGAGCACAACCGGCCAGCGGCGGCCGAAGCGGCGAGCTGAGCACTCAAAGGCGTTGCCACGGTTCGGCCACGACGATTATTCCGGGGACAAGGGCTTGGGAGCTGTCGCGCGGACGTAGTTGAGATTCTTCGTTCCGACTGGACCGATGTCTTCGACCGCAAAACCGCATTCGGCCAGGATGGCGCCGATCGCCTGCATGTCGACCTGTCCGTGCTTGTGAAGCCGGGGCAGTTTCGACTGCTTCGGCCGCCCGAAATCGATCAGCAGCAGCCTTCCGCCCGGCTTAAGCACGCGCAGCGCCTCGCGGGCGAAATCCGATCGGCGGGTTTCGACAGGTGATGCAGCATGAGCGTGCCGGTGACGGTGTCGAATTCGGCGTCGTCGAAGGGAAGCTGCTGTGCTGTGCCTTCGACAAATGCGACGTCGAGCCCGGCCCTTTTGGCCTTGGCCCGCGCCCTTTCGATCATTTCGGCCGATGCGTCGACACCTCCACCCGCCCTTGCAGGCCGAGCTTTCGCTTGGCGGCGATTGCCAGCGTCCCGGTTCCGCAGGCGACATCGAGCATCGATTCGCCCGGCTGGAGCTTTGCCAGGCGCAGCATCGTGTCGCGGAAGCGGCCTTCGCGGACAAATGTCAGAATGCGGGCGAGAAGGTCGTAGCCGGCGGCGCGGTGCAGGACGATGCCAATTCTGCGGTCGTGCGCTTGCCCCTGCGCGGCGCCGACCAGGTCGCGGTGCCGGATGCTGCCCCAGAATAGCAAGGCAAGCAGGCCCGCCGCGACAGCGCCATGAACGACGGCCAAACCAATTCCCGTTCCCAAATGGCTCGCGCCAAGGGAAAGCACCACCAGCGCGCCCAAAATCAAGGACAGCTTGGCCACGACGATCGCCGTGACACCGGCGCGTGACAGCATTTCGATCTCCCGTCGGACTGGCAATCGTTGGCCTCTGGATATCATGGTCGACACGGTGTCCTGAAACGCTGTTTCCGGACGCTGGTGCGTTAGTGTCCGGAAATGCACAATCGCGACCTTTTGGCCATGAAAAGCGGGCGGCCGAAATCGCGACACTAGGCATTTGCCGGCAAACGGCTATTTTCAGCCGAGGTGAATCGCTTGCGACCCGGGGGCTGGCGCTCCCGATGGGCGCGGGAGCTTTGGCTATCAGTTCGCATGTTCACATCGTCTGTTCGGATCGCCCGCGCAACGGCAAGACGCTGCTGGCGCGGTTGCTCGCCGACTGGCTGTCCCTGCGCGGTGCCGATCGCCTGCGGGTTTTCGATACCGATACACCGTACGGGTCGATCTGCCAGTGGTTTCCCGACAATTCGACGATATCCGATATCAGTCGCACCGGCGACCATGTCAAAATGCTCGACGAGATGATCCGAAACCCGGACGTCAACTATGTCGTCGACCTGCAATCGAGCTTGCTCGAAAAGTTCTTCGACATCTTCCACGACATCAACTTCGATGAGGGCGCGGCGGAAGCCGGTATCGGCGTTGCCGTATTTTATATCCTCGACCGGTCGATGCGCTCGATCGAAGCGGCCAAACGCACGCGTGAAAAAATCCGCTGCGCCGAATTCATCCTGGTGCGCAACGACGCCATCGGCGATATCCTGCATGAGCCAAAGGCCGCCGAACTGTACCTGTCGATTCCGCGCGATCGTGACATCCGCCTGCCGAAACTGTCGAACGAGGCAAGGGACACGGTCGAACGGCTCGGGTTTTCGTTCGGCACGTTCCTGACCGGCAAGGCCGAGGAGGTGCCAGTTTCGGTGCGCTTCGAAATCTGGAATTTCCTCGAGACGATCTACAACCAGCGGCAGGCCGGAGGCTCGGGCGACACGCTGGTGGTCTGACGCAGCAGCGTTTGACTGCGGCACTGGCGCTTATTATATTAGGTGTTGCTAATATAAAGGAATTGTCCCATGGACGCCGCCATCCCGTTCACGCCCGATCTTTCGGTCAAGCCCGAGGTCGTCGCCTTCTTCGACGAAGCCAGCAACACCATCTCCTATATCGCCCGCGATCCGGCATCGGACGCCTGCGCGGTCATCGATTCGGTCATGGACATCGACTATGCCGCCGGCCGGATCACGTACCAGCACGCCGACGCGATCATCGAGCATATCGTCAAGAATGGCTGGAAACTCGAATGGCTGATCGAGACCCATGCCCACGCCGACCACCTGTCCGGCGCGCCGTATATCCAGCAAAAACTCGGCGGCAAGCTCGGCATCGGCGCGAACATCACCGTCGTGCAGGATACCTTCGGCAAGATCTTCAACGAGGGCACCGAGTTCCAGCGCGATGGCTCGCAGTTTGACCGGCTGTTTGTCGATGGCGACACCTACCAGATCGGAACGATGACCGTGCATGTGCTGCACACGCCCGGACATACGCCGGCGTGCATGACGCATGTCATCGGCGATGCCGCGTTCGTCGGCGATACCCTGTTCATGCCCGATGGCGGCTCGGCCCGCGCCGATTTCCCCGGCGGCGACGCCCGCGAACTGTACCGGTCGATCAAGCGCGTGTTGTCGCTGCCAGGAAAGACGCGGCTGTTCATGTGTCACGACTACGGCCCGAACGGGCGCGACATCAAATGGGAAACGAGCGTGGCCGACGAGCGGACGCACAACATTCATGTGCGCGACGGCATCAGCGAGGACGACTTCGTCAAGATGCGCGAGGCGCGCGACAAGCAGCTGGCGATGCCGAAACTGATCATCCCGTCGATCCAGATCAACATGCGTGGCGGCCACTTGCCGCCGAAGGATGAAAGCGGCAAAACCTTCCTGAAGGTTCCCGTCAACGGGTTGTGAGAAGGACGCATGGAAATCCGCCAGATCGACAAGAATTTCGCTGTGACCGGGCAGATCACGCCGGCCGACGTAGCGGCAATCGCCAAGGCCGGGTTTGCCAGCCTGGTGTGCAACCGGCCGGACACGGAAGCGGGCGCTGTTCCGCATAACGAGATCGATCTCGCGGCGGCTGCGGCAGGCCTGCAATTCCACTTTCTGCCGGTTGTCAGCGGCGCGATCACGCCGGAAAACGTTGCCGACATGAAGGCGGCGCTCAAAGAGCTGCCGCAACCGGTGCTGGCCTATTGCCGGTCGGGTGCGCGTTGCGCCAATCTCTACATGCTCGTCAACCAGGCGCGCGCTTGATCTTCCTGCGATTGCTGCCGCCGATCGCATTATTGGCGGCGCTGGCTTCGCCAGCCGCGGCGCAGCCGTCCTACTATCAGGTCACCGGCGTTGCCGAAGTCGATGTCCTCAATATCCGCGTCGAGCCGGATGCGAATTCCGAGGTAATGGGCACGCTGGCGCCGGGTGCGGCTCCAGTCGAAGTGCTTGAGGCAGTTATAAAGAGTTCGGTCGCCTGGGGCCGGGTGATCGGCGCGGATGCCGACGGCTGGGTCTCGATGCGGTTTCTGGTGCCGATCGAGGTGGAAAAAATCGGCGAAACCATCATTCCGCAAGGTCTCACGTGCTTCGGAACGGAGCCTTTCTGGAGCGTCAGGATCGATTCGGTCAAGGGAATCGATTTTTCGACGCCTGATGGGCAGGAAGGGCATTACGCACTTGAGAGCGCAATTGCCGCAGTCGCGCGCAACGACCACTTCGCGTTGATCGGCGTGGATGGCAAAGGCCGGATGACGATGATGCTGGCACGGGACGCCGAATGCAGCGACGGCATGTCCGACCGGGACTATCCCTGGCGCGTCGATATCTTGCGTGAACTTCCGGGCTCTCCCGACTATCCGCACTCGTTTGAAGGCTGTTGCCGCTTGCCCGTGAGCGGCAAGGATTAGGCTATCCCGCCGTTTTCGTTCGCCGCTGCATCGGCAGTTCCAACGCGGACAACACCGTTCTCAGGATTCCCGCCGGGTCGAGGCCTGCCTCGGCGATCATCTGCGCCGGGTTCGCCTGTTCGACAAACGCATCCGGCATGAACAGCGAGCGGAATTTCAGGCCGTTTTCGAGCATGCCGGTCCTGGCGAGATGCTGGGCGACATGCGAGCCGAAGCCGCCGATGGCGCCTTCCTCGATCGTGACTAGCACCGCATGTTCGCGCGCCAGGCGCGCCACGAGATCGAGATCGATCGGCTTGGCGAAGCGCGCGTCGGCGACCGTGGTCGACAGGCCGAAGCTTTCGAGTTCTTCGGCCGCCAGCAGGCAGTCGTGCAGACGGGTACCGAGCGACAGCAGCGCTACCTTTGTGCCCTCACGCAAAATGCGACCCTTGCCGATCTCAAGGGTTTCTCCGCGCTCCGGCAATTCGACGCCGATGCCTTCGCCGCGCGGATAGCGAAACGCGATCGGCCCTTCGTCATAAGCGGCGGCAGTGCGAACCATGTGCTTGAGTTCTGCCTCGTCGGCGGCCGCCATCACGGTGAAGCCCGGCAGGCACGACAGGTAGGTGATGTCGAAAGCGCCGGCATGGGTCGGGCCGTCGGCGCCGACAAATCCGGCCCGGTCGATGGCAAAGCGCACCGGCAATTTCTGGATGGCGATGTCGTGGACGACCTGGTCGTAGGCGCGCTGCAGGAAGGTCGAATAGATGGCGCAAAATGGCTTCAGGCCCTCGGCGGCAAGGCCACCGGCGAAGGTCACCGCGTGCTGTTCGGCAATGCCGACATCGAAGGTGCGTTCGGGAAACACTTCGCCGAACAAATCGAGGCCGGTGCCAGCAGGCATCGCCGCCGTAATCGCGACGATTGCGGGATCAAGCCGGGCCTCTTCGATCAGCGCCTGGCCGAACACGCGCGTATAGGTCGGCGCGTTCGGCTTGGCTGCCGCCTGCTTGCCGGAAACGACATCGAACTTGTTGACGCCGTGGTATTTGTCAGCCGACTTCTCCGCCGGCTCGTAGCCCTTGCCTTTTTGCGTGATGACATGGACCAGCACCGGCCCGACGATATTGTCGCGGACATTGCGCAGCACCGGCAGCAGGTGGTCGAGATTGTGACCGTCGATCGGGCCGATGTGGTAGAAGCCAAGCTCCTCGAAAAGCGTGCCGCCGGTGACGTAGCCGCGAGCGTGTTCGACGGCGCGGGTTACCGCTGTCTCGACCCATTTGCCCATCGAGCGGGTGATGCGTTTTCCGAGATCCCGGGCGCTGAGATAGGCTTTGCCCGAGGCGAGGCGGGCGAGATAGGCGCTCATCGCCCCGGTCGGCCGGGCAATCGACATGTCGTTGTCGTTGAGGATGACGATCAGGCGGGCATCGAGCGCGCCGGCGTTGTTGAGCGCCTCATAGGCCATGCCGGCCGACATGGCGCCGTCGCCGATGACGGAAATGACCTTGCGGTCGGTCTTGCCCAGTTCGCTGGCCACCGCCATGCCGAGTCCGGCCGAAATCGAGGTCGACGAGTGGGCCGCGCCGAACGGGTCGTATTCGCTTTCGGAACGCCGGGTGAAACCCGACAGCCCGCCCTTCTGGCGCAGCGTGCGGATGCGGTCGCGGCGCCCGGTCAGGATCTTGTGCGGATAGGATTGGTGCCCGACATCCCAGATCAGGCGATCGCGCGGCGTGTCGAAAACGTGGTGCAGCGCCACGGTCAATTCGACGACGCCGAGCCCAGCGCCGAGATGGCCGCCGGTTTGCGACACGACATCGATCAGTTCGGCGCGCAACTCATCGGCGACTTGGCGCAGTTCGGCGTCGGGCAATTGCCGCAGGTCGACCGGCGTGTCGATCCGGTCGAGCAAGGGGGTAGGGGGACGCGCCAAAACGGCCTCTGACGAAGTGGATGCGGGCTATATATCGATTCACACCGAAATCCGCAGGGATGCAAGGCAAAACCGGCAGCGTGCGCCATTGTGCAGCGGGCAAAAATTGCCTTCAAATCAACGATTTCAGGTCAAGCCCGGGATCGGCGGCCTGCTCCGGCGTGATTGGGGAGCCGGTTTCGAGCAGCCGCTTGCCGATCATGTAGGCGCGTGAGTCGTTGACTGCATCGACGGCGAGGAAGCGGTCGCCGGCAAAATACCAAACCGAACTGGCACCATCGCGCGAACCGGGGCGGACAACCGTGCGGGCGTAACCGGTATTGAGACCGGCAATCTGCAACTTCATGTCGTACTGATCCGACCAGAACCACGGCACCGGACGGTAGGAGACGTCCTGGCCGGCGACGGCAAGCGCGGCGGCCTCGGCCTGATCGACGGCATTCTGCACCAATTCGAGGCGGGTGCGGCTTCCATTGAACATGAAGCTGGCGCAGTCGCCGGCAGCGTAGATGTCGGCATCACTCGTCCGGCAGGCGTCATCGACGACGATACCGTTGTCAACCTTCAGGCCGGCCGCCACCGCCAGCGAGGTTTCCGGGGCGATGCCGATACCGACCAGGACGCAATCGCAATCGATGCTGGCGCCGTCGGCGAATTCGGCGCCGACGACCCTGCCGTTGGCGCCGACCAGGCGCGTCAGCGAAACGCCTTCGAGGATCTCGACGCCATGGCGATGATGCTCAGAGCGAATGCGCTCGGCGGTCTCGGCCGCGGCGACACGCTGAAGGATGCGCGGCGCCATCTCGACGACGCTGACCTTCATGCCGGCGAGCGACGCGACGGCAGCCGCCTCGAGGCCGATATAGCCGCCGCCGACGACCAGCAATCGCCGGCCGGGCTTGAATTCCTCGGCAAGGCGGTCTGCATCGGCGACATTGCGCAAAGTGAAGACGCCACTAAGGTCGCCGCCGATCTGCGCCGGCAACCGCCTCGGCACCGCGCCGGTCGCGATCAGGGCGGCATCGTAGGAAAGCGCGCCGCCATCGGCGAGGCGGATGCGGCGCGCTGCCGGATCGATCGCCGTCACCTTGGTATTGGTGCGGCAAGCAATATTGTTTTCGCGGTACCAATCGTCGCCGCGCAGCAGCAGCCGGTCGAAACTCATCTCGCCTGTCATGTATTTTTTCGACAATGGCGGGCGCTGATAGGGCAGGACGGGTTCTTCGCCGACAATGGTGATCGACCATGACGGATCGACCTGGACCAGTTTTGCCGCGAAAGCGGCCGCGGCCTGGCCGGCCCCGATCACGGCAACATGCTTGGTCATCGCCAATCCACCCGCGGACTTGAACAAGGCCGCGATTTGCCATGCTTTGGCGCTGGAGGAAAGCGGTCACATGCTTGCGCATCTGGCGCGGGCAAGCGATCCTGTGCGACAAGCGGATTTGGGGGATATTAGGCGTCGGTGAGGGGTCATGGCACAAACGCAAGCGAAACTGCCGGTCATCGGCGCGGCATTGACGATCGGCGATCTGGAACGCCTGCACAACTGGGTGATGGAGGCCGGCCGCGACCTCGAATTGCAGGAGTTCTGCATCGCCGAGGTATTGAATGCAGACTGGCGGCCGCTGGTCGCGCGCTACAAGGCCTTGCTCGACGGCCACGGCGGACGGCTCGGCATCCACGGGCCGTTCTGGGGCTTCGATATCGCGACGCGCGATCCGGATGTGCGGGCCGTCATCCAGAAGAAACTGATGCAGGGCCTCGATGTTTGCGAGGCGCTCGGCGCCACCAACATGGTCATCCACAGCCCGGCGACGATCTGGGATCACTACAACTACGACAATTCCGACGGCGAAATCGAACGCCTGACGCGGCGCGTCCACAAGTGTCTTGGCGAGGCGGTCAAGCGGGCGGGCGACATCGGCTGCGAAATCGTGCTGGAAAACGTCGAGGACATCGATCCGCATTTCCGCGTGCGGCTAGCTGCGACTTTCGACAGCCTGGCCGTCAAGGTTTCGCTCGATACCGGTCACGCCTACTATTGCCACAAGAGCCAAGGGGCGCCGCCGGTCGACTACTTCGTCAAGGCGGCAGGCAAGAAACTGGCGCATATTCATCTGCAGGACATGGACGGATACGCCGATCGCCACTGGGCGCCGGGCGAGGGCGAACTGCGCTGGAAGCCGATCTTCGAGGCGATCGCCAGATATTGCGACCATCCGCGCCTGATCCTCGAACTCGACGACCGCAAGCGTCTGGTGCAGGGCGCCGAGCACCTGGCGGCACTCGGATTGGGACGGTAGGTTCTTACCGGACACTCATTTTGCCGGCGAGATCATTCACCTTTCAGTTGATGAACGACGAATTGCCAATCGGCAATTGTCTTGCCATCCTGCCCCACTTCGTAAAGCAGGTCTCGCTCGGCGCGCGATAATTTTCTCGGTGCTGCCAAATTCACAAAGTATGGCTCTCGGAGTAGCGCGCGTGCGGCAACGTCGTATCTAGGTGGCATAGCTCGATTGGCGAGAAAATATTTGACTGTGGCAGTCGTTTGGGATGCACCGATTGGGCGGCCTTCCGCTCCAAGATTAACCATTCGTCCAGCATCGACCGTTCCGCCACCGTTCCGCAAAATGGATGCCTCGGCTGTGCAAACCAAGGCGAAATACTTCGTCTTTGGGGTGCCGCTCCGCGTCAGGGCACCCGATGTCACAACGACATTTTGCGGGAGGTCATGGGCCCCTTTGGAAGAAACAAATTTGCGCCACATCAGCACCTCACCGGGATCCGTCGAATTTCTACTCGGCGCCGAAATCGCTAGGGCAAAAAGCACTTGAGGGTTAGGCTCGATCCTTCGCAAGTCAGCAACGGCACTGCCCTTCAATTCTCCGACGCCCCACCAAAACGAACCACCACCGGCCATTCGTTCTAATTCTTTTCTATTTCGAATCGCGTTGATACTTTCTCCTGCGTCCGTTTGCATCTTGGTGAAGACAAATGCTGATGGGATTTGAACTGTGTTCATCAAAATCGTTCTCCACTTGCAAAGGTAACTTCTAGCCGCGACGCAGCCATAGAAAGACCGTGAATGCCATCGCCGCCACGGCGAACATGACAACCATGCCCGTGTCGGCGAGCTTGTCCATGACCGAACCGGCGGCGACCGGCCCGACGATCGAACCGATCGTATAGAGCATCGCTATGGCGGTCATGGCGGCGGGAATGCGCGGCGCGTCGAGGCGCTGGCCGGCCTCGATCACCGCCAAGGTGTTGAAGCCACCGGCGGCGCCGCCGAGAAAAAACATCGCGATCAGCAATATCGGCGCGACGTCGGTGAACATGGCGATACCGGAGCAACTGACGATTACGGTCACGGCGCAGATGCCCTGGGCAAAGCCGTAGCCGCGACGGTCGGCGATGGCGCCGAGCGGCGGCTGCAACAAGGTGCCGCCGAAGCCGAAGGCGGAAACCAGCACTGCGCTGGCCGAGAGGTGGTAGCCGTGTTGTTCCAGATTGAGCGGGAACATCGCGACCGAGGAGTTTTCGACAAAGCCGGCAATGAACGCGGCGGCAAGCGCGAGCGCAATCAGTCCGAGATAGGAGCGGGCGGCCGCGATCGCGCTGCTGCGATCGGCCGGCGCAAGATCGTCGACGGCGTCGGCGCCCGCGGCGGCGCGGCCATCGGCGAAGAGGAAAGCAACCATGGCGATCAGCGCCAGCACGGCGCAGAGAAGAGCGATCTGGGTCAGGTCGAGCCCCGTGAACATCAGCGGGCCAAGGCCAATGCCGAGGCCCATCAATGCCTCGTGCAATCCGATGACGCGGCCGCGCGCATCGGCGCCGGAGGCATGCACGACCCAGGTATCGCAGGTGATCCAGCGGATGATCAGGCCGAGGCCCATGACCACGGTTGCCAGCGCGATGGCAATGAGCGAACCGGAAAAAGCCAGGCCGAGAAACGACAGCACCGACAGCGCGCAGGCAATGCCGTTGGCACGGCGATAGCCGAAGCCGCGAATGATGCGCGGCGTCAGCGGACCGAAGACAAAGACGGCGATCCACGAGAAGGCGACGAAAATGCCGACGATCTGGTTATCAACCTGCCGGTGGGTCAGAATTTGCGTCAGTAGGATCGGGTAGACGCCCATCTGGATCACCTGGAACAGCAAAGATCCAAGGAAAATCAACAGGATGTTGCGATCAAGGACGCGCAGATAGCCGATAATCGGTTGCATCGGGTTTCCTGTGGGGCCGGCGCAGGCTTGCTGGATGTGGAACTCCGGAGCAACCGCTATTTCGAGCGGCCAACGCGTCATTGCGGTTGAATTTGCCTTGGCACGACGGCACAATCCATGGTTACTGCATGCTTAATGCATGTATGAAAAATACATATACGAACCCGTGCGTTCAGGGGAAGTTTCATGTCCGGCGCAACTCACTCCGAACGGCTGCAACCACCACGCGCGGGAAAATGTCCCTTCGGCCACGCCGGCGCGATCGCCACGCCGGCGCCGAGATTTTCCCCAGCACCGCTCGATCCGGCGCCGGCCGATAATGGCGTATTGTCCGAAATCCGCAACTGGATGGGGCGGGAATTGCGCTGCGTGGCCGGCCGGCGCGAATATGTGCGCGGCAATTACCTGGTGCGGATTGCCTCGCGCGAAACCGTCCCAACAATTCTGGCGGAATTCAAGGACCGCTTGCAGCGCGGAACGGCGATCGCCTGCCTGTTCGTGTTTCCGGATCTGCGCTATCGCGCCGAATTTGCCGACGCGACGACGGTGTTCCGGTTCCTGGCGGGGCAAATGGCGCCGATCACCCATGTCAACCCGGAAGAACTCGCCGACGGCGCGGCACTGACCACGGCCATTGAGCTGACCTGCCCCGTGACCGGGCGGCCGACGGTGTTCGACGATTTCGAGTGCGTCGCGTTCTGCCCGCAATCGCAAGATCGCAATGACCCGCTCTACGATCCGCTGATGTATGCGCCCTATCCGGCCGTCAACATGTCGTCAGATGTGTATGGGTTTTCCCGCTTCGTCGCCGATGGTGCCGCTGCCGCGCTCGGCCATCCGGTTTGGCAGGAGGCCGAATTCGAGCGGCTGGCAGCCTATTTCGCAACCTGCGCCGATCGCTGGCACCGCATCGCGGTTAAGACGATCGACAATTTCGCTGCTGCTACCGACACCAAGATCTGCCCGGTGCACCGTTCGGCCGATAATCGCTACTGGATAGCGGCGCATCGCGATCCGGCATTTGCCGAACGCGATAAAATCGCGCATCGGCACGAATTGCCGATTATCTATGCCAACCGCATCGCGCAACGCTGGCTTGAACATTTTTCCGGCAAAACAGCCTATCGCGCGACCGGTTTGGCGCAGGCGGGCTTGCCCGTCTGAAAGCGGCCGTACAGGTTCGATTTACCAAGATTGCAAATTGTCTGCCCGTGCGGGACCGTCAACTTCAGATTGCATTGCAAATACATAGGATTTGGCTATAGCCTCGTCTTGAGATGGTGATTGATGATTTCGATTCGCCAGACATAGAAATGAAAAATTGAAGAGAGAATTGGAAATGGCGACAATCCAGCAACCAGCAGGCGAAATTGCGTGCGCACCGGAGACTTTCCTCGCCAATATTACCGGCGCCTTCGCGCGCGCGCTTGAGCGACAAGATGGATGCCGCGGTAACTGCTGCGACCGGACTGAGCACCTCGGCGTGCTATGCGATCGTGACGATTGGCACCGAACCCGGAAATTCGATCGAAACGCTGCGGCGCATGCTTTCGCTCGAACACTCCTCGCTGGTCCGCCTCATCGATCGTCTGGAACGGCTCGGACTATTATCCCGCACACGCGGCCTGCCGGGTGACCGGCGCCAGGTCCTGATCGATCTGACCAAGGAAGGCCAGGACTGCTTCCAGCGGATCCTCAGCGCCCGACATACGGCGGTCGCGCGGCTGGTGGCGACGCTGGAAAGCGACGAGCGCGACGCGCTCGAAAGGCTGGTCAGGAAGATGATACCCAGCGTCGTCAATCCGGGCGATGACCAGCATTATGTCTGCCGGCTTTGCGATCCGAAATTCTGTCCGCAGGATGTTTGCCCGGTTAACCGCGCCTATCCCGAATACTATGAGGAACGGCGCGCCAAGGCAGGCCAGCGGTTTTCATCCGCGGCCTAGCTACGCGTCAATTGCGGTCTAGCGCTCGATATTCCTGCGTATCAGCGTGGTGAAGTGCAGCAATGTCGTGTCGCCGTCGATGCGAGCCTCGATCATGTCGAGCGCGAAATCGATGATGGCGATGCGCTCGGCGCCGGTTTGGGCCGGCCAGTCGGCGATGTCGCGAAACGCCAAATCCAGCTTGCGGTCGAGCTTCCTGATTGTCTCGTCATCGCGGTCCGCCAGAATCGCATCGGAGAGCGCGCCGGTGGCGCGGTGAAAGCGGGCGATCAGGGACAATGCGGACGAAACCGCGTTCGATTTTCTCATCTTGGCATTCGATATAAATCTTGCCGCCGGGCATAGTTAAACAATATTTCGTTGATTTCAACTTGTAACAGGTATGATGTATTCTACATATATTCTGAAATGGCCAAGTCTTGTATTTCGGCTGCGCGGGCGGCGGCTTTGGAAGCCATAGCGGTCATGTTCGAAAATCGTCTGGCGTGCAGCATTGAAAAAAATACGTATGTATGGTTTAATGCGGAGATGGAAATAACTGAACGGCGCGCAGCGACCACCGATTCGTCCGGCGAAGGCGGTGGATTGCAGGCGGCGAAAAGCGATCGCATGCGCAGGTCGATCCTGGCGACGACAGCGGCGCGGCTTGCCGCGCTCGGCTATCATGCGACCTCGATCAAGAAGATCGCCGCGGCCGGCGGGTTTTCGATTGGAGCCCTGCAGCACCATTTCCCGAGCAAGCAGGACCTGATGGTCGCCGTGGTCGAGCGGGCGCTGGAGCGGGCGGAAAACTATGCCTTGGTAAAATTCCGCCGATCGAAGCATGCGGCAATTTCAGAGCTGGTCACCAACTCGTGGCGCGACCAGATTCAAACCGACTGGTACCTGGCGATGCTGGAAATCTTCGTTGCAGCGCGCACCGACGCCGGCCTGCGTGCGCGCATTGCGCCGGCCATCCGCGGTTTCGCCGAGGAGACCGAAAAGCAGATTGCCGGCCTGTTCCACGGCGCCCATGACCGGCGCGAGGCGGAGTTTTTGCTTACCGTCTCGCGCTGCATGATGGGCGGCCTCGTCGTGCAGGACGCGCTGGCATTGCCGAAGTCGCAGGTGCAACGTCTGGTGCGGCAGTGGACCGACTTCATCGATCGTTCGCAGGAAAAACCGGGAGACTAGCCGATGCCGGCGCCAGCCTACCGCTCGATCTTCGCCCCCGGTGCGTTCGCCGACATGACCGTCGTCGTCAGCGGCGGCGGTTCCGGTATCGGCCGGGCGACCGCGCACGAACTGGCGGCACTCGGCGCCCATGTCGTTCTCATCGGCCGCAGCCGAGAAAAACTCGACCGCGTGCTTGGCGAAATCGCCGAAGACGGCGGCAGGGCATCCGCGATTTCGCTCGATATCCGCGATGAGGAGGCGGTCAGCGCCGCCATCGGCCAAATCGTCGGCAAGCATGGCAAGATCGACGGGCTGGTCAACAATGCCGGCGGGCAGTTCCCGGCGCCGTTGTCGGCGATCTCGAAGAAGGGCTGGGAGGCGGTGGTTTCAAACAACCTGACCGGCACTTTCCTGATGATGCGTGAAACCTGGCGGCAGTCGATGCAGGCCCATGGCGGGGCGATCGTCAACATGAGCGCCGACATCCGTCGCGGCATGGCCGGCATGGGGCATTCTGGGGCGGCGCGGGCAGGGGTCGAGAACCTGACGAAGACGGCGGCCTACGAGTGGGCGCCAAGCGGTGTGCGCGTCAATTGCGTCGCTCCGGGCTGGATCGCGTCGGCCGGCATGGACACCTACGAAGGCGACATGAAATCGATATTAAAAAACTTGAAAGAGCATGTCCCGCTCGGCCGGCTCGGCGTCGAGGCCGAAGTGTCGTCCGTAATCTGCTTCCTGCTATCGCCGGCGGCCTCCTATGTCACCGGCGTCACGGTTCGAATCGACGGCGGTTCGCCGCTCGGTTCGCCGCTCTTCCCGCGCGCCAAGGGGCGTGCGTCTCCTGCCTTCGACGGTTTTCACCGCGCTGTCACGCCACGCGTGCTCGGCGGCGAGGGCGAGACATGAGTGCGTTGACGACATCGATCGATCCGCGCGCGGCGGAATTTCGCGACAACGCCGCGGCGCTCGACCGCCAGCTTGGCGAAATCCGGGCACTGGAAGCCAAGGTGCGGGCCAATTCGGCCTCGGCCAGGGAAAAATTCGACAAGCGCGGTCAATTGCTGCCGCGCGAACGGGTGGCGCGCCTGCTCGACCGCGGCGCACCGTTCCTCGAACTGGCGACGCTCGCCGGCTACAAGATGCATGACGACGACGGCGACAGGAACATCATGGGCGGTGGATCGATCGTCGGCATCGGCGTCGTCTCGGGCAAGCGCTGCATCGTTGCCGCCAACGATTCGGCGATCAAGGGCGGCACGATCTGCCCGATGGGGGTCAAGAAGGCGCTACGCGCCCAGGAGCTGGCCTTCGAGAACAAGTTGCCGATGATTCATCTGGTCGAAAGCGGCGGCGCCAACCTCATCTACCAGGCCGAAATGTTCGTCGAAGGCGGGCGCTCGTTCGCCAATCAGGCGCGATTGTCGGCGGCGGGAATCCCGCAGATTGCCGTCGTGCACGGTTCGTCGACGGCGGGCGGCGCCTATCTGCCGGGGCTTTCCGATTACATTGTGCTGGTGCGCAAGCGCTCGAAAATCTTTCTCGCCGGGCCGCCGCTGGTCAAGGCGGCCATCGGCGAAGAGGCCGACGACGAATCGCTCGGCGGCGCGGAACTTCATGCTTCGATTACCGGCCTCGGTGAATACATTGTCGACAACGATGCGCAGGCGATTGCGCAGGCGCGCGCGGTTCTGGCGCATTTGCCGTGGAACGCCGCGGCGGAACCGGATTTTTCCAGAAAACCGCAGCACGATCCCGAAGAATTGCCCGGCATCGTCCCCGCCGACCTGCGCGTGCCCTTCGACATGAAGGAGGTCATCGCCCGCATCGTCGATGCCAGCGACTTCCTCGAATTCAAGGCGGCGTATTCGCCGGATACCGTATGCGGCCACGCGCGCATTGCCGGTTTCCAGGTCGGCATCATCGCCAATAATGGGCCGATCCTGCCGAACGGCTCGGTCAAGGCAGCTCAATTCATCCAGCTCTGCGATCAGGCCGGCGTGCCATTGGTGTTCCTGCAGAACACGACGGGCTACATGGTCGGCACCAAGGCCGAGCGAGAAGGCGCGATCAAGCACGGATCTAAGATGATCCAGGCGGTCGCCAACGCCCGCGTGCCAAAGTTCACCATCGTCATCGGCGGCTCCTACGGCGCCGGCAATTACGGCATGTGCGGGCGCGGGTTCTCGCCGCGCTTCATCTTTGCCTGGCCGTCGGCGCGGACCGCGGTGATGGGCGGCGACCAGGCGGCCCGCGTGATGGAGACGATCACGCGGGCGAAGTTCGCGCGCGCCAAACCGGATGGCAATGGCGGCGTCGACGAAACAGCGCTGAAACAGATGTCGAACTCGATCCGCGCGCGCATGGAGATCGAAATCGGCGGCGACCTACGCCACGGCGCGGCTGTGGGATGACGGCATCATCGACCCGCGCGATACGCGCCAGGTACTCGGACATTGCCTGCAAATCGCGCGCGCAGCCGGGCAGCGCCAACTGCGGCCGAACGCCTTCGGCGTGGCGCGCATGTGAGGAGGACATTTCATGCTGATGACACCCGAACACGAGGAACTGCGCCACACCGTGGCAAAATTCGTCGCCAGCGAAATCAATCCGCATGTCGAAGAATGGGAGGCGGCCGAGCAATTTCCCTCGCACGAGGTATTCGCCAAGCTCGGAAAACTCGGCCTGCTCGGCATCAAATACGACCCGGCGCATGGCGGGCTCGGGCTCGATTTTTCCTATTCGATGGTGATGGCCGAGGAGCTCGGCGCCTGCGATTGCGGCGGCGTGCCGATGGCGATCGGGGTGCATACCGACATGTGCACGCCCGCGCTCAACCGCTTCGGCTCGGAAGAATTGAAGAAACAGTTCCTGGCGCCGTCGATCGCCGGCGAGACGGTCGGCTGCCTTGCAGTGTCCGAGCCGGGCGGCGGCTCCGACGTCGCCGCGGTCAAGACGACGGCGCGCAAGGACGGCGGCGATTATGTCATCTCCGGCACCAAGATGTGGATCACCAACGGCATGAAGGCCGACTGGTGTTGCCTGCTCGCCAACACATCCGACGGCAAGCCGCACCAGAACAAGTCGCTGATCTGCGTGCCGATGGACGCCAAGGGCATCAGCCGCGCCAAGATCAGGAAGATCGGCATGAACTCGTCGGATACGGCGCAGCTTTTTTTCGACGAGGTGCGCGTGCCGCAGAAAAATCGCATCGGCCAGGAGGGCATGGGCTTCACCATGCAGATGCTGCAGTTCCAGGAGGAGCGGCTGTGGGGCGCGATGAACTCGCCTCAAGATGCTCGACCGCCTGATCGACCAGACCATCGAATATGCGCGCGACCGCCAGGCCTTCGGCAAGGCGGTGCTCGACAACCAGGTCGTTCACTTCAAGCTGGCCGAATTGCGCACCGAGGTCGAGGCGCTGCGGGCGCTGACCTGGAGCGCGGTCGAACTCTACGTCTCCGGCAAGGACGTGACCAAGCTCGCCTCGATGGCGAAGCTGAAATGCGGCCGGCTCGTGCCGCCAGGTTGCCGACGAATGCCTGCAATACTGGGGCGGCATGGGCTACACCTGGGACAATCCGATCAGCCGCGCGTTTCGCGATGGCCGGCTGGTGTCGATCGGCGGCGGCGCCGACGAAATCATGCTCGGCATCATCTGCAAGCTCGAAGGCACTTTGCCCGGCACGTCCAATCGCAAGCGGGCGAACTGAGATGAAGCTGCCGGCGTATGAAACCTTGCTGGCGGAATTTTCCGACGGCGTCCTGCGACTGACCTTGAACCGGCCGCAGGCCGGCAACGCAATGACGACCGAATGGTCGGCGAACTGCGCGACGCGCTTGCCCTGGCGGAAATTTCGCCGGAAGCCCGAATTGTAGTGCTGCGCGGCGCCGGTGGCAATTTCAGCGCCGGCGCCGACATCAAGGCCATGGCGCGACGCGCTTGCGGCTGCAAAAGCCGATGGCGCTGATCCGGTTCACGAACTGTCGGCAAGTTTCGGTTTTCTGTGCGCCGCCTTCGCGGCAACGCCGCTGGCGGTGATCGCGGTGGTCGAGGGCGCGGCGATGGGCGGAGGCTTCGGCCTCGCCTGCGCCGCCGATGTGACGATTGCCGCCCCGGATGCGCGCTTCGGCCTGCCGGAAACGCGGCGCGGGCTGGTGCCGGCGCAGATCGCGCCGATGCTGATCGAGCGGCTCGGCTATTCGCGCGCCAAGCTGCTGGCCGTGCTCGGCGGCAATATCGGCGCCGACGAAGCGTTGCGCCTCGGCCTCGTGCACGAGGTCGCCGAGGATGTCGAGACGGCGTTGGCCGCGGCGATCGCATCGATCCGCCAATGCGCGCCGAGTGCGCTGGCGGCGACGAAGCGGTTGCTGCGCGAATTGCGGTTCAAGGAACCGGGCACTTCGGTCGAACTGGCGGCGCAGGTGTTTGTCGAGGCCGTGCGCGGAGAAGACGGCGCCGAAGGCATGAGGGCATTTCTGGAACGGCGGCCGCCGAAATGGGCGCTCGCCGCGAAATCCAGCGATGCGTAGGCTGCTGATTGCCAATCGCGGCGAGATCGCCTGCCGGATCGCGCGCACCGCCAAGCGCATGGGGATCGGCGTCATCGCCGTCTACAGCGATGCCGATGCCGGCGCCCTGCATGTGCGCGAGGCCGACAAGGCGGTGCGCATCGGGCCGGCGCCGGCGAGCGAATCGTATTTGAACATTGCGGCCGTCGTGCAGGCGGCGCGGCAGGCGGGCGCCGATGCCGTGCATCCGGGATATGGCTTCCTGTCGGAAAACGCCGATTTCGCCGAGGCTGTGCGTGATGCCGGGATGATCTTCGTCGGGCCGCCGCCGCAGGCGATTGCGCTGATGGGCGACAAGCGCGCCGCCAAGGCGTTGGCGCGAGCCGCCGGCGTGCCGGTGGTGCCCGGTGATCACGGCGAGGACCAGGACGATGGGTCACCTTGCCGAGGAAGCCGCGAAGATCGGCTGGCCGGTCCTGATCAAGGCGGCTGCCGGAGGTGGCGGCCGCGGCATGCGGATCGTGCGCGGCGCGGCGGAATTTCCAGCAGGCGCTGGCTTCGGCGCGGCGTGAGGCGAAATCGGCATTCGGCAACGATGCGGTATTGCTGGAAAAGCTGATCGAGGATGGGCGCCATGTCGAAGTGCAGGTGTTCGGCGACCGGTCCGGCAACTGCATGCATCTGTTCGAGCGCGACTGCACGGCGCAGCGCCGCCACCAAAAAATCATCGAGGAGGCGCCATCGCCTGCGGTCGACGAAGCCCTGCGCGCCAAGCTCGGCCAATGGGCGGTGGCGCTGGCGCGCGCGGCCAAATATCGAAAACGCCGGTACGGTGGAGTTCATCCTCGATTCCGCTGGCAACGCTTTCTTTCTCGAAATGAACACCCGCCTGCAGGTGGAGCATCCGGTCACCGAAATGGTCACCGGCATCGATCTCGTCGAATGGCAGTTGCGGATCGCGGCGCGGCGAGGAATTGCCGCTGCGCCAGGAAGAGATCGTACTGCATGGCCACGCCATCGAGGCGCGCCTTTATGCCGAAGATCCGGCGCGCGATTTCCTGCCGCAAACCGGGCGGATATCGCATTTTTCCGGCGGAATGACTGGGTCAAATGGCCGCCGCATCGATGCCGGTTTTGCCGAGGGCGACGAGGTTGGGCCGCATTACGATGCGATGATCGCCAAATTCGTCTCGCATGGGCCGACCCGCGAAGACGCCGTGGGCGTACTCTGCGCCATGCTGGAAGAATCGCCCGTCGTCGGCGTCGCCAACAATGCCGGCTTCCTTCACTCGCTGTTGACCTCGCCGGAATTTCGTCAGGCCCGTTTGACGACGCAGACGATCGACCGATGGGTCGCCGAAGGCGACACTCGGCTGTCGCCACCCGCGCCGGAGCCTGTCGATTTCGCCCATGCGGTCGCAGCACTGGCCTTGGCACCGGGTGGAACCTGGTTCCGCAGTTCAGGCTTCGAAGCCGTGCCCATCGACCTGATTTGCGGCGAGCAACAGCAGACGGCGGTGCTGGGCATCGAGCGCGGCAAGGTGCGGGCGGCGACAGTTGGCGGGCATGAAATCGTGTTTGAGGCGATCGGACTACCGGGCGCCTTGGCTGACCGTGGCTGCGGACGGGCGTATCATCAAGCGGCGCGCATTCGTCGACGGCTCGCAGGCAATCCTTCTCAAGGCGGCGCATTTGCTTCGATTTTCGCGAGCCCGACTTGCTGGCGCCGAAAAAAATTTCGCAGGACCCGCGCCGACTGGTTTCGCCGGTTTCGGGTGTTGCCAGCAAGGTCATGGTCCAGCCCGGCGAGCGTGTAAGCGCCGGCCAGACACTGGCGACGATCGAGGCTATGAAAATGGAAACGCGCGTCATCGCCAGCGCCGGCGGGAGGGTCGCTGCGGTGCGTATCGCCGCGGGCGCGCAAGTTGTCGCAGGCGACGTGATCGCCGAAATCGAGCCGGACGATGCAGCAGACGGCATGACTGAAAAGGTAATCCTGACCTGTGCCCTGAACGGGGTGTTGACCGATCCGCGCCAGCACAAGGTGCCGGTGACGCCGGCTGAATGTGCTGCTTCGGCGCGCGAGGCTTACGATGCAGGAGCATCGATCATCCATATTCATTTCCGCCGCCAGGAAAGGGATATGGGCCATCTGCCGAGCTGGGATCCGGCGATCGCGGGTGAAATCTGTGCGGCGATCCGCGATGCCTGTCCCGGGCATTCTCATCAACCAGACGACGGGGACCGTCGGAGCCGACATTTCCGGACCGCTCGCCTGCCTGCGCGCCGTGAAGCCGGAAATCGCGGCGGCCAATGCCGGCAGCCTCAATTATCTGAAACTCAAAGCCGACGGCTCGTGGGCATGGCTGCCGATGCTGTTCGACAATCCGGTCGAGAAGGTCAAAGCCTATCTCGACGTCATGGCCGAGGTCGGTGCGCTGCCGGAATTCGAATGCTTCGATACCGGCATCGTCCGCTCGGTGGAGATGTATGTGAAGAACGGCATGGCGCCAAAAAATCCGACGGGTGGGGCGCAATACAATTTCGTCATGGGGGTTGCTTCCGGCATGCCGGCCGACGCGCGCCTGCTCGATATCCTGATTGATGGCCTGTTGCCCGGATCGCGCTGGCAGACGACATTGATCGGTCGCGCCGAAATCTGGCCGGTGCATGAGCGCGCCGCGCAAATGGGCGCGATGCTGCGCACCGGGCTTGAGGACACGTTCTATCTGCCCGACGGCAAGCGCGCTTCGGGCAACGGCGCATTGATCGAGGCGCTCGCCGGTTGCGCAAGGCTGGCGGGGCGCGAAGTGGCGAGCTCGGGCGAGGCGAGGGAGATGTTGGGGAGTCGGTCGTCGATCGTAGTTCGTTGTTCGATTTGGCGTTTGGCTGGCTGAACGACGACCGACGAACTATCGACTACTCCCTTTCCGCCAATCCCCCATCACAGCATCCGGGCGGATCGCCGTTCGGAATTCCTCGCGCACGCCGAGCCAGGCAAAACGCAGCGAATTGATGACGATGTCGCGGTCGTAGCGTTTCAATTCGTCGGAAATCGGCGCCCAGCGCACCAGTTCCTTCGGCGACAGCGAAAAGGCGTTCTCGCCTTCGCGCAAAATATCGAGATTGGCGAGTGCAACGCGCTTGGCGAACGCGTCGGTGACTTCGCCGGGATCGCCGGCAAGTGCATGCGCAGAATACTGTTTTGCGATAATCGCGTCGTGGGAGAACGTAGTCAGCGAAAGCGATTCTTCGCTCGATGCGGCCGGTGTCATCTGGCCGCCATCCACAAAGCAAGGTCCGAGAGGCAGGCGGCATAAACGCGCAATTTGGCGATGTTGAGCGAGGCAATGAACTGGTCGTCGGCGAAATGCACCGGAAAGCTCATGCCCATGCGCTGCTTGACGTATTCGTACAGTTTTTTCTGCGAGACAAACGCCGCACGGCTATCGAGAAAATCCGCATAGCCAGCCGCCGAATTCGACCGGCGCGACGCGCCGGAACGGACGCAGGTGCCGCAGAAAGCCGGAAACCGCTTCCCGCCACTCATTCATTGCGGCAAATCGCAATTAGACAAAGTGCTTATGTGCAAAGGCGGTCCCTTCGCTTCCCATGCCGGTGAATCTATGTAATTTCATGCGCGAAGCTGGCGGAATTCGGAGGAAACCGCTGGTTTCGCTCGACGATGGAGCGAATAGCAACCGCAACGCGGCCGCACAAGCGTGGCTGGCTGCGTTCGCTATTGGGGAGGTAGCTGTGGCTAAAGCAAATGCTCAAGCCAGGGAGCAGCACTGGATCAAGACCAGAGAATGTCGGTTACGTGATCCTGATCTTGTGGGCGATCTTCGCGATCGTGCTGCCATGGATGGCTGATTCATTGAACGCAATGACATTCCTCGGATTCCCGCTCGGCTACTATTTCTCCGTGCAGGGATCGCTGATCGCCTTCGTTGTCCTGATCTGGGTGCAGAACTGGCGCCAGGACCAGATCGACGATGAATTCGGCGTCGGCGACGAGTAGGGGAGGCAACAATGGCGAACAACACAAATACGGAAGCCAAGCGGGACCGGCGATTCGTCGATAATCTCGGCAAGGTCTACGGTATCTACACCCTGGGCTTCCTCGGGTTCTTCATCCTGATGGCGATCCTGGAGAAACTGGGAGCCGGGGCCGAAACCATCGGCATCGGCTTCCTGCTGTTCACGATCGCGATCTACGCGATCATCGGCTGGCTGTCGCGGACGATGGAGGTCGACGCCTATTACGTCGCCGGGCGCGAAGTGCCGGCACTCTATAATGGCATGGCCACGGCGGCAGACTGGATGTCCGGTGCGTCGTTCGTGGCGATGGCCGGCGGCATCTATTTCGGCGGGTATCCCTATCTCGGCTTCGTTGTCGGCTGGACTGGCGGCTACGTGCTGGTGAATTCGCTGCTGGCGCCGTACCTGCGCAAGTTCGGCTGCTACACCGTGCCGGACTTCGTCGGCACGCGTTATGGCGGCAATCTTGCGCGCTTCATTGCCGTGCTGGTGCTGGTCGTTGCGTCGTTCACCTATGTGACGGCGCAGATCAACGCTACCGGCACGATCGCAGCCGAGACGTTTCATATGCCGTTCGAGCCGGCGTCTGGTTCGGCCTCGTCGGCATTTTGCTCTGCTCGATGCTCGGCGGTATGCGCGGCGTGACCTGGACTCAGGTGGCGCAGTACATCGTCCTGATCATCGCTTATCTCACTGCCGGTCATCTGGATGTCGAACAAGCAAGGTTTCGGCATCATTCCGCATTTCTGTTACGGTGAAGCCATGCATCGCATCGCCGAGCTTGAGGGCCATCGGGCTATACCAAAGCGACCGAAGATGTCGCGGGCGTAGCGGTCTTGACGACACCGCAGAACGTGCCGGGCGGCGTAAAGGATGCTGGAATCGTCTCGCTGGCGCATGTGCATGATGGCCGGTACCGCGTCCTGCCGCACATCCTGATGCGCTATTTCACCACGCCGACGGTGCGCGCCGCGCGCCGGTCAGTCGGCTGGTCGCTGTTCTTCATCTTCCTGCTGTACTTCACGGCTCCGGCTCTCGCCACGTTGACGAAGCTGCAGTTCCTCGATCCGAATCTGGCAACCTCGATCATCGGCAAGCCGTTCGCGGATGTTTCGACCTGACATGGGTGAAGCATTGGGCCGCGTCGAATATGCTCGCGGTCGTCGACCAGAATCATGATGGAATTCTTCAGCTCAACGAGTTCTTCATGCGGCCGGATATCGTTGTGCTGGCAACGCCGGAAATCGCGGGTCTGCCTTACGTGATCTCGGGCCTCGTCGCGGCCGGCGGCTTTGCCGCCGCGATGTCGACGGCTGACGGTCTGCTGCTCGCCATCGCGAACGCGCTCGCCACGATCTGTATTACAAGATCATGGATCCAAAAGCCGATACAAGGTAGCCGTCTGATCGTTGCCCGCATCCTGCTGATGGTGATCGGTGTAGCTCGGCTTTGATCGCGTTGCTGCAAGTTGACCGGCATTCTCGGCGCGGTGGCATGGGCGTTCGACTTCGCCTGTTCCGGCTTGTTCTTCCCGCTGGTCCTCGGCGTGTGGTGGAAACGGGCAAACGCTGCCGGTGCGATCGCCGGCATGCTCGGCGGCCTGATCGTCGGCTCGTGGTACCTCTACATGGTCTACAACGGCCTGATGACGCCGTGGATGGGCCTCGACCACTTGCGCTTCGGCCTCATCGGCATGCCGGTGAGCCTGGTGCTGACGGTCGTAGTAACGCTGCTGACGCCGGCACCGTCGAAGGAAATCCAGGACATGGTCGACGAGGTTCGTATCCCCTCGGGCGCGACCATCCTGGCGGCCGGCCACTAGTCGGACGAACGCATCGAGATCGGGGGCGGGGCCTTGCGCCCCGCCCCTTTTTCGTGCCGCCCCTTCTCACTCCAAAAAAGTCCGCTTTTCGTTCGGAGAAAATTCGTGGAAGGCATCGCGCCCAATCCGTTTGGCATCTTCCCCTGGTGGGTGATCGCGATCGACTATGTCCTCGGCGTGATCATGTGGACGCTGATCGGGCGGGCCGGCATGGGTCTGTTCATGCCGGAATCGAGTCCGTTCTTTTTCATGCGGTTTTTCGTGCGGGTGACCAACCCGCTGCTGGCGCTGTTTCGGCCGATCACGCCGGGCTTTCTCATTGCGCCGATGGTGCCGCTGTTCATCGCCTGGTTCTTCTTCATGTTCCGCTTTTACGTGATGCCGTGGCTGCTCGGCTATTCGGTCATGGGCATGCTGTCGTTTCCGCTCGAGGGCGACATTGCCGGCGGGCTTTACGAGATCTTCGGGCCGAAGCACTGATCTCCTGATTGTCTCCGGTTCGCGTCGCCGCTATGCGTGCGCCATGGCGCGTGCGTTGATGCTGCAGGGAACCGGCTCCGATGTCGGCAAGACGGTGCTGGTCGCCGGGCTGTGCCGGGCGGCGCGCCGGCGCGGCCTCCGCGTGGTGCCGTTCAAGCCGCAGAACATGTCGAACAACGCCGCCGTCGCCGATGCCGACGAGTTCGGCCGCGGCGGCGAGATTGGCAGGGCGCAATGGTTGCAGGCGCTCGCCTCAGGCGTCGCCGCGAATGTCGACATGAACCCGGTGTTGCTGAAGCCGCAGAGCGACCATGGCGCGCAGGTCGTCGTCCACGGCAAGGTCGTGGCGATGGCGCGGGCGCGCGAGTACCAGAAGCTGAAACCGCAATTGCTCGGTTCGGTGATGGAGTCTTCTCGCGGCTGGCGGCGCGAGCTGATCTTGTTCTGGTCGAAGGGGCCGGCTCACCGGCCGAAATCAACCTGCGCGACGGCGACATCGCCAATATGGGCTTTGTCGAACGCGCCGGCGTTCCGGTGGTACTGGTCGGCGACGTCGACCGCGGCGGCGTCATTGCCTCGATTGTCGGGACGCATACGATCCTGCCGGCAGCGGACCGCGAGCGAAATCGCCGGCTACCTGATCAACAAGTTCCGCGGCGATATCTCGCTGTTTGCCGATGGCATTGCCGCCATCGAAAGGTTCACCGGCTGGCGTTCGTTCGGTATCCTGCCGTTTCTTGATTGTGTCCGACGTCTGCCGGCCGAGGATTCCGTGGCGCTGGAGCGGCTGTCGCGCACCGGCAAGAGCGGCCGCATGGTCGTGGCGGTGCCAGTCACCGGCCGCATCGCCAATTTCGACGATCTCGATCCGCTGCGCGCCGAACCAGAACTGGAAGTCCGCTTCGTGCGCAAGGGCGAGCGATTGCCGGCCGATGCGGCGCTGATTGTGCTGCCCGGTTTGAAGACGACAATCGCCGATCTCGCCGAATTCCGTGCCAATGGCTGGGAAGCCGAGCTGAAGGCGCACGTGGCGCGCGGTGGCCGCGTGATCGGAATTTGCGGCGGCTACCAGATGCTCGGGCGGCATGTCCGCGATCCCGACGGCATCGAAGGAACGCAGCGCGAAATCGCCGGCCTCGGCCTGCTCGATGTCGAAACTGTGATCGAAGGCGAAAAGACCGTGCGAAACGTCGCCGCGCAAACCGCCGACGGCGTGGCGCTCGAAGGCTATGAGATTCACCTCGGGCGAACGGACGGGCTGGATTGCGCCCGGCCGATGATCCGCATCGATGGCCGGCCGGATGGCGCCACTTCGGCCGATGGCCGGGTTAGCGGCTGCTACCTGCATGGACTGTTCGGCGCCGACGAATACCGGGCGCGCCTGCTGGCGGAACTGGGCGTCGATGCCGATCCGACAGCCTGGTGGGCGACGGTGGAGGCGGCGCTGGACGAGCTTGCCGGGGCGATTGAGACGCATGTGGATGTGGATGGCCTGCTGGCGGCGGCATCCGAAGTGTGAAATGTGCGGTTTTGTCGTCGCCGATGTCGCATCCGGATTGACCGCGGGCGAATTCGTCCGATAAGAATCGCATTGTTGCTGGTTCCCGCCATGGCCGAAGGCCACGGGACGAAAAGGGAATGGGACGGGCCGACCCAATCGGGGGCCCGCAACCCGGCCGACCCCGCGACTGTATTGCGGCAAGGGACTGTTCCATTGCCACTGGCGAAATGCCGGGAAGGGGAACAGAACCGCTAGAGCCGCGAGCCAGGAGACCTGCCAGCCAAGGGCGCTTCGGCGCCGCCGATGAACTGGGCAGCTCGGAGGTTGGCATGCTCGAATTTCGTACCCTATCCCTTCCCGACACCGGGCGGCTGACGACGGCCGCTTTCGCCGGCATCCTTGGGCTATTGCTGCTGTATGTCGTGGCGTTCGCGCAATCCGGCATCCTGCATAACGCAGCCCACGATGTGCGCCACGCGATCGTAGCGCCCTGCCACTAGGGGACGGCCATGATGATGCGCGTCCTGCTCGCGGCCATGGTCGCGGGCGTGCTGGCCGGCGGATTTGCGACGGCGGCGCAAAAGCTGCGGGTGGTTCCCCTGATCTTGAAAGCCGAGGCCTATGAGGCCGCGCCGGTCGGGCACGATCATACACGGGGTGCTGGCAACTCGCACGAGGCGGCAGGCGAAACCGCCATTGCTGCGGCGGACGCAGCCGAAGAAGCCTGGAAGCCGGAAGACGGCCTGGAGCGCACGCTCTATACGCTGGCGGCCAATATCGTCGCCGGCGTGGCGTTTTCGCTGATCCTGACCTCGGGCATCCTGCTCGCCCGACAGCCGATCGGCGTTGCCGGTGGCATGGTCTGGGGCGCCTGCGGGTTCATTGCCTTCGTGCTGGCACCGAATTTCGGCCTGGCGCCGGAACTTCCCGGCATGGCCGCCGCCGATCTGGAAGCCCGGCAATTGTGGTGGACGGCGACCGTCGCTCTGACGTCGGCAGGGCTGTGGATATTTGCCTTCAAGCGCGGCATCGGCTGGATGGCGCTCGGCCTGGCTGCGGTGCTGGCGATGCACGTCATCGGCGCGCCGCAGCCGCCCACGCATGAAAGCAGCGTCCCGGCCAATCTTGCCGCCGAATTCGCTGTGGCCACGATCGTCACCTCAGCGGCCTTCTGGCTTGTGCTCGGCGCCTTGCTGGGATTTGGGCTGAGCAAGGCTTTCCGGCGCGAAGACGCGGCCTGAACCATGGACCGGCGCCTGAACGCGGGCGCAACGCTGGTTCTCGGCGGGGCACGCTCCGGCAAGAGCCGGCTCGGCGAGGCGCTGATCGAGGCGAGCGGGCTGGCGCCGGTCTATATCGCTACCGGGCAGGCAGGCGATGCCGAAATGGCCGAACGCATCGCCCTGCACAGGCAACGGCGCGGGCCAGCCTGGCAGACTGTCGAAGCGCCTTTGGCGCTGGCCGGCGCGCTGCATCAATGCGATCGGCCGGCCAACGCCATCCTCGTCGACTGCCTGACGTTATGGATTTCCAATCTGATGGCAACGGAACGCGATGTTGAACTTGCCAGCGATGAACTCGCCGCAACGGTTACGGCAATGACCGCGCCGGTGGTGCTGGTCGCCAACGAGGTCGGGCTCGGCATCGTGCCCGACAACGCGCTGGCGCGCCGGTTTCGCGACGAAGCCGGCCGCCTCAACCAGAAAATCGCGGCGGTTGCACGTACCGTCTATTTCGTCGCGGCCGGCCTTCCGATGGTGCTGAAACAGGAATCGCCATGATGGATGCCGAAAAGATCCCCGCCACGGTCATCACCGGATTTCTCGGTGCCGGCAAGACGACGCTGATCCGCAATCTCCTGACCGGTTCGCATGGCCGCAGAATCGCGCTGATCGTCAACGAATTCGGCGATCTCGGCGTTGACGGCGAATTGCTGCGCGATTGCGGCGAAGAGACCTGCGCGCAGGACGACATCATCGAACTGACGAATGGCTGCATCTGCTGCACCGTCGCCGACGATTTCCTGCCGGCGATGGGCAAGCTGATCGATCGCGAGCGAAGGCTCGATCACATCGTCATCGAGACTTCCGGCCTGGCGCTGCCACAGCCGCTGATCGACGCCTTCAACTGGCCGCAGGTGCGCCAGCGCGTGACCGTCGACGGCGTCGTCACCGTCGTCGACGCCCGGGCGGTGGCCGATGGGCGCTTCGCCGAAGATGAGGCGGCGATTGCGCTGGCGCGAAGCGCCGATCCGGCGGCCAACCATGACGATCCGCTGGCCGAGTTGTTCGAGGACCAGCTGACGGCGGCCGACCTGATTGTCCTCAACAAATGCGATCTGGTCGGCGCCGAAGAACTGGCGCGGGTCGAAGGTGAGCTGGCGTCCCGGTCGTCGCGCAAGGTGCGGACGCTGCGGGCGAGCGGTACGCTGCCCGCCGATATCCTGCTCGGACTGCAATCGGCGAGCGAGGCCGACCTCGGCAACCGCAAGTCGCAGCACGAATTGGAAACGGAAGCCGGCGCGCCGCACGACCATGATGAGTTCGACAGCTTCGTTGTCGAGGCCGGCGAGATCGGTGATGTCGGCGCATTTGTTGAGCGATTGGGCGAGTTGATCGGCGCCCACGACATCTTGCGCCTGAAAGGCTTTTGCGCCGTCGCCGGCAAACCGATGCGGCTGGTGATCCAGGCCGTCGGTGACCGCGTCGAGCGCTATTTCGATCGCGACTGGCGGGTGGGCGAAGGCCGCGCGACCCGGCTCGTCGTCATCGCGATGGCGGGCATCGATCGCACGGCAATCGAGCAGGCACTTGCCGAAGCAATAGGCGAAGCGGCCGGCTGACGATGCATCTGCTTGTCGCCCAGCGCGGAATTATCCAGGACGGTGGCGAGGCGGTCGATCTCGATTTGCGTCCCGCCGATATCGTCGTCCTCTCGGCGGCCGACAGCGATCTGGCGAGCCTTGCGGCGGCGCATGCGGAATTGGGTGAAGTGGCGCCGAGCCTGCGGCTCGCAAACCTGATGCAGGTTGCCCATCCGATGTCGGTCGACCTGCTTGTCGCCAACACATTGCGACGATCGAAGCTCGTTGTCGTTCGCCTGCTCGGCGGAAAAAGCTACTGGTCCTACGGCCTCGAATCGCTGCGCGCGGCGGCCGCGGCAACTGACTTGAAACTGGCGGCGCTGCCGGGCGATGCGCGGCCCGATCCGGAACTCGAGGCGGTGTCGAATTTGGATGGCGCGACCTTGCGCCTGCTGCACGAATACCTGCAGGAGGGCGGACCGCAAAACGCCGTCAACTTCCTGCGTCAGTGCGCGCATGTGCTCGGCCACGGCGAGGCGCCGCCAGAACCCGCGCCGCTGTTGAAGGCAGGGCTGTGGCACCCCGAACTGGGCGTCTGCGACCCCGAGGGGCTGCGGCGAAAATTTCGCTCCGGCCGGCCGGTCGCCGCGATCTGCTTTTACCGCGCGCTGGTGCAATCGGCAGGTACCGAGGCGATTGCGTCGCTGGTCGAGGCGCTCGATCGCCATGGCCTCAACGCCATGCCCGTCTTCGTCAGCAGTCTCAAGGACGACAGCTGCGAAGCGATCGTGCGCGGCCTGTTCGCCCGCTTCACCCCACAGGTCGTGCTTAATGCCACCGGCTTTGCCATCTCCAGCCCGGGTGGCCAGTCGACATCGACCGTGCTCGACGAGGCCGGCGCCGTCGTCCTGCAAGTCGTGCTTGCCGGGCACTCGGCCGAAGTCTGGCAGGCCTCGGCGCAGGGGCTCAACGCGCGCGACTTGGCGATGAATGTTGCCTTGCCGGAAATCGACGGCCGCATCCTGTCGCGGGCGATCGCGTTCAAGCATGCCGGCGAGTTCGATCCGCGCGTCGAAGCGACCATCGTGCGCCATCGCGGCGAGCCGGACCGCGTCGATTTCGTCGCGCGTCTGGCGGCAAACTGGGCGCGGTTGCGGGCGGCCCCGCCGGCCGGGCGACGGGTCGTCATCGTGCTTGCCAATTACCCAAATCGCGACGGCCGCATTGCCAACGGTGTCGGGCTCGATACGCCCGCCGGGGTCGTCCAGGTACTGAAGGCGATGCGCGAGGCCGGTTACGAATTCAATTCAATTCCGGATGATAGCGATGAGCTGATGAAGACGTTGCAGCGCCGGCCGAGCCATGCCGAGCACCTTATTGGGCCGATGGGCGAACGACTTTTGCTGAAGGATTACAAGTATTTCCTGAAATCGCTGCCGGTTCAGAATCAGATTCAGTTGCGTGAGAAATGGGGTGAGCCGGAATCGGATCCGATGTTCATGCGCGAGGTGAGCGCCTTTGGCCTGCCGGTGCTGCGGCTCGGCAACGTGGTGGTGGCGATCCAGCCGGCGCGCGGCTACCACATCGATCCGAAGGCGACCTATCATTCGCCCGATCTGGTGCCGCCGCACGGCTATCTCGCCTTCCATTTGTGGCTGCGCGAATGCTTCGGCGCGCACGCCATCGTCCACATGGGAAAGCACGGCAATCTCGAATGGCTGCCGGGCAAGGCGCTGGCGCTGTCGCCAACGTGCTGGCCGGAAATCGCCCTCGGCCCGACGCCCAATCTCTATCCGTTCATCGTCAACGATCCGGGCGAGGGCAGCCAGGCGAAGCGGCGGACGGCGGCGGTGATTGTCGACCACCTGACGCCCCCGCTGACTCGCGCCGAGAGCTATGGGCCACTGCGCCAACTTGAAGCATTGGTCGACGAATATTACGAGGCAAGCGGCGTCGATCCGCGCCGCACCGGATTGCTCGGAAGGCAGATCCTCGATCTCGCCGCCGACATCGGTCTCGACGGCGATGCCGGAATCGCGGCAGGCGACACCGATGGCGAGAGGCTCACCAAGCTCGATGCGTTCCTCTGCGACCTGAAGGAATTGCAAATCCGCGACGGCCTGCATGTATTCGGGCGGTCGCCGGCGGGGCGGTTGCGCACTGATCTGGCGGTGGCGCTGTCGCGCCTGCCACGCGGCGATGGCACCGGCGGCGACGCCAGCCTGCAGAGGGCGATCGCGATGGACGCGAGTCTCGCAATCGATCCCCTCGACTGCGACATGGCGGCACCGTGGAACGGTCCGCGGCCAGAGATTTACAGGCGGCATCTCCCGATCCGTGGCGCACGAATGGCGATGCGGTCGAGCGCATCGAATTGCTGGCGGCCCAACTTGTCGTGGGCGAAGCCGAGTGCCCCGATGGCTGGGCCAAGACCCGCGCCGTGCTGGCCAACATTCGCGGCGACCTGCTGCCGCGCATCGATGCCTGCGGCGCGGCCGAAATGCGCGGCCTGCTGACCGGGCTCGACGGCCGCTTTGTTTCGCCCGGTCCGTCCGGCGCCCCGTCGCGCGGCCGCCTCGATGTGCTGCCGACCGGACGCAACTTCTATTCGCTCGACAGCCGGGCCGTGCCGACGGCGGCGGCATATGAACTCGGAAAAAAATCGGCCGAACTGCTGATCACGCGCTATCGCCAGGACCACGGCGAATGGCCAACCTCGTTCGGGCTGTCGGCCTGGGGCACATCGAACATGCGCACCGGCGGCGACGACATCGCCCAGGCGATGGCGCTGATTGGCGCGCGCCCGATCTGGGAACCGGCGAGCCGGCGCGTCACCGGATACGAGATCGTCACTCTTGCCGAACTCGGTCGACCGCGCGTCGATGTGACGTTGCGGATTTCCGGGTTTTTCCGCGATGCCTTTCCGACCCAGATCGAATTGTTCGACAAGGCCATCCGCGCGATCGGCGGGCTTGACGAGGATACCGCCGACAATCCGGTCGCGGCGCGCATGAGATCGGAGCGCAACAATCTGCTTGCCGCCGGCGTCGGCGAGAAAGAGGCGGAACGGCGCGCGGGTTTTCGCGTTTTCGGATCGAAGCCCGGCGCCTACGGTGCCGGCTTGCAGGCGCTGATCGACGAAAAGGGTTGGGAGAAGATCGGCGATCTCGCCGAATCCTGGCTCGCCTGGGGCAACTATGCCTATGGCGACCGCGAGGAAGGCGTCGCCGACCCGGTGGGATTGCGCCAGCGGTTGCGTGGCATCGAGGCGGTGGTCCACAACCAGGACAATCGCGAACACGATCTGCTCGATTCCGACGACTACTACCAGTTCGAGGGCGGCATGAGCGCCGCTGTCCAGTACCTCTCCGGCAAGCGGCCGGCGATCTATCACAATGACCATTCGCGCCCCGAGCGCCCGGTCGTGCGCGCGCTGGAAGAGGAGATCGCCCGCGTCGTGCGCGGCCGCGCCGCCAATCCGAAATGGATCGCCGGCGTCATGCGCCACGGCTACAAAGGCGCCTTCGAGATGGCGGCGACGCTCGACTACCTGTTTGCCTTTTCGGCGACGACCGGGGCGGTTCGCGATATTCACTTCGACCTGGTCTACGATGCGTGGATTGGTGACACGGCGGTGCGGCGGTTCATTGCCGAGCACAATCCGGCGGCTTTGCGTGAAATGGCCGAGCGCTTCCGCGAAGCGATCGATCGCGGGCTGTGGACGCCGCGATCCAATTCGGCGAAGTTTGAGCTCGCCAATCTGGCAAATGGGGTACCGGGCGATGACCGACCTGCATGAAAAGAACAAGGCGTTCAGCGAAGCCGAACTGAACGCGCGTCATGCCGAAAAGATGAAGAAAAAGAAGGCGGCGCGCGACAAGATCCTCGCGACCAAGACGATCGAAAAGGGCCTGCTGATCGTGCATACCGGCAAAGGCAAGGGCAAGTCCACTGCCGCCTTCGGCATGGTGTTTCGCGCCATCGGCAACGGCATGCGCGTCGGCGTCGTGCAGTTCGTCAAAGGCAAATGGGGTACCGGCGAACGCAAGGCACTCGAAGCGTTCGCCGATCAGGTCGAGTTCGCCACCATGGGCGAGGGGTTCACCTGGGAGACCCAGGATCGTTCCCGCGATGTCGCCGCGGCGCGGGCAGCGCTCGCCAAGGCGCAGGCCATGATCGCCGATCCGAAACTCGACCTGGTGCTGCTCGACGAACTCAACATCGTGCTGCGCTACGACTACCTGCCGCTCGACCAGGTGCTGGCGATGCTCGCTGCCCGCCCGGCGATGAAGCACGTGATCATTACCGGCCGCAATGCGCCGGAGGCGCTGATCGAGGCGGCCGACCTCGTCACTGAAATGGAGATGATCAAGCATCCGTTCCGCTCGGGCGTGAAGGCGCAGAAGGGCATCGAGTTCTGATTTGAGCCGCCGGTTCAACATCATCGTGCTCGGCGCCGGAATCGTCGGCGTGTCGACCGCGCTTTACCTGCGCAAGCTCGGCATGTCGGTAGCGCTGGTCGACCGGCGCGATCCGGGAGAAGAGACGAGCTTCGGCAATTCCGGCATCATCCAGCGCGAGGGTGTGCACCCCTACGTATTTCCACGCGATCCGGCAAAGCTCCTCGCCTATGCCTTCAACGCCAAGCCCGAAGCGCGCTGGCGTCTGGCGAGCCTGCCTGCCGTGGCGCCGTTCCTGTGGCGACATTTCCGGGCGACGGGTCCGGCGCTGGCGCGGCGGACGTTCGAGGCCAACCTGCCGTTGTTTGTGCAATGCCTGACGACGCATGGGGAATTGGTCGAACAGGCCGGGTGCGGCGCGCTGATTGGCAAAAAGGGATGGATTTCGATTCGCCGTCGCGCGTCGCTATCGGCCGAGAAGCGCAGCGAACTGGCGGACCTGCGCGAAATTGGCCTCGATGCGGCCGAGATCAGCGTCGAGGAACTGTCGCGCCTCGAACCGGATATCGACGCGGGGCAGATCGCCGGCGCCATACATTACCGTGATCCGTGGACGGTCAACGATCCCGGCGAACTGGTCAAAGCCTATGCCAGGTTGTTTGCCGCCGTCGGCGGAAAGTTCGTTCTCGGCAATGCCGAAACGGTGCGACGCGGCAGCGGCGGCCGCTGGCATCTCGACCGTGCCGGCGTCGGACTCGCGGCGGACCGCATCGTCGTTGCCCTCGGCCCGTGGTCGAAAGCGTTCCTCGAACCTTTCGGAGTGAAACTGCCGATGGGCTTGAAGCGCGGCTATCACCGCCATTTTCGGCCCGTGGGCAAGGCGCGGCTTCGCCGGCCGATCTTCGACAGCGACAACGGCTATGTGTTGGCGCCGATGACGGCCGGCATCCGCCTCACGACCGGCGCCGAATTTGCCGGGCTCGATGCGCCGACCAGAGCCGATCAGATCGACCAATGCCTGCCGATCGCGCGCGGCTGGTTCCCGCTCGGCGAACCGGCGGATGCGGCGCCGTGGTTGGGCGCGCGCCCGGTGATGCCCGACATGCTGCCGGTGATCGGCCCGGCGCCCGGGGTCGGCGGCATGTGGCTCAATTTCGGCCACGCGCACCACGGCTTGACGCTCGGCCCAGCGACCGGCCTGCTGCTGGCGCAGATGATCTCGGGCCAGACGCCCTATTGCGACCCGGCGCCTTATTCGGCGGCCCGCTTTTCGTCGTAGTCCGAGGGGCCGGCCAGCACGACGACGTAGCCGTCGGGGTCCCTCATCCAGCATTCCCGCTGCTGTGCGTTTTGGTTGAAACGCTCGTCGAGGATTTTGGCGCCAAGCGCCTTGACCCGTTCCATCGCTGAATCGAAATCCTCGACCCTGAACCACAGCAAGACGCCGTTGCCGAGCGGAAGGTCGGGGCGGCCCATATGTTCGTGCTGGTCTTCCGGATCGTCCCAGGCATGAAGCTGCAGGATCATGCGCCCGTTGCCAATGATCTGCTCATAGGTGCTGCCGCCGTGGCCGCTCTCGGCACCCAGCACCGCCTGGTACCAGTGGCTCGACGCGACGACATCGCGTACGCCGATCAGCGGGCGCGCTTCGGTCATTGTGGCTGCATCGGCGGTTCGCCAACCTTGGGCCAATAGGTGCCGAAGCTCCACAGATTGCCTTCCGGGTCACGACAGGCGAAATCGCGGCTGCCGTAGTCGCGATCATGAAGTTCCATTTCGATTTTCGCGCCTGCCCTCTTGGCCCTTTCGTACAGCGCATCCGCATCGTCAATCGCCATATAAAAAGAATCGGTTCGGCGGCCGTCCGGCGAGCCGACCAGCTTGTCGTAGGCGTCGTCGCGGTGCTGGCCAAGCATGAGGATCGACGAGCCGAATGACATTTCGGCGTGCTCGACCGTACCGTTGCGGCGATACACGACGCGCTCGGCGAAACCGTAAGCCTGCTTAAGCCACTCGATCATCGCCTCGGCATCCTTGCAGCGCAGGGTGGCGTAGATGCGCGGCGCTTCCATTGCGATCGTCTCTGCCATCGATTTCTCCTTTTGGGTTGGAACGACGGCGATAGTGGCGGCGACCGGCGACGCAGTCTTGAAGATTTGTTACCTGGCCGACCAGAGCACTGGCGCGGCGCTAGGTGAGTGCCAGACGCTCATCGGTCAGTGCCATGCGCCTGGCCCAGGCACCCGGCGGCTCGTCGGCGAGATCGGAGAATTCGCGCACGAGATGCGCCTGGTCGGCATATCCGGCTTCGGCGGCGATTTCCGCCCAGCCGCCGGGCAAATCGCGGCTAGAGAGGCGGCAGGCGTTCTGGAACCGCATGATTCTTGCGACCATCTTCGGCGCCAGGCCGATCTCGGCGGCAAACCGGCGGCCGAAATGCTTGCGGCTCCAGCCGATTTCGCCGGCAAGGCGCGAAATCGGCATCGTGCCACGCGAACGCGACAGGGCGCCGTAGGCGAATGTGATTTCGCGCGACGGTGCGAAGGCTATGCGCCTTGCAACGAATTCCTCCACAAGGTCGATCCGGTCCGGCAAAGTTGTCGTATCGGCAAGGCGCTGGCGCAGGCCTGCGGCATCGCGGCCGGCAATATCCTCGATGTCGACCATGCGAGCCGTTAGAGCGGTGACGGCTCCGCCGAGCAAGCGATAAGCGCCGAGCGGGGTCAAGTTGACCTGCACGCATTCGGCCGCGCCGTCCAATTCGATGTGAACCGCGCCCGGGAACAGGCCGGCAACGAAGCTCGGTTGCCTGTCCCCCGCGTCTGGCTCGCGGCCCAGCGCGATACGAAAAGGCGAGCCGAGGCTGACGATAAACGGCACAACCAGCGACGCCGCCTCGCGCTGGCGAAAGCGGCCGGCCGAGGTTTCGCGGTAGGCGCAAATATCAGTTACCAACCCGCAAAGGCGCGGTGACGGCGGGCGGCGAACCATATCGAAGGTGACGGGCTCGTTCATCTGACGTTTTGCCTGGCTTCCTCTTCGAGGTTTGCGCATTGCCTTTGGCAAGTGTTTACAGCATCTTCGTGACGGGACAGGCACGGGCAGCGGGCAATGGTTTCCGGCATTCTCAGTGCGATCCGCGAATTTGTCGACGGCAATCCGTCGGTGCGCCGGGTTGCTGACGACATTGAGCTGACCAGCGAACTGGTGTTGCTGGTGCGCATGATGTTTGCCGACGGCGAGCTGAAGGCGGAGGAATTCGACACTTTCGCGCATCTGTGCCGGACCGCTTTTGCCATCCCCGAAGAAGACATGCCCAAGGTGGTCGAATATTTGAAGAATTTCGCCTACGAGATCGACGCCGCGAAAGCGGCGGCGATGTTCACCGAAATGCCGAGCGAGCGCAAACGGGCATTGCTGCTGCACATGCTGTCGATCGCCAAATCGGACAACGAGTTGCACGCCGACGAAGCCGAACTCATCCGCAGGACTGCAAGCGTCCTCGGCCTATCGCCCGCCGACATCCGAACTTGATCCGGCCGATCCCAAGCCCTGTCGCAATCGCGATCAAATCCGCCGCCCGCGAAATTGACCGCGCCGCACCGCTGGGCTAGCTGTTGAGGATCGACGGCGCCTTCCTCCGGAAACGGGGCAAAAGGCTGAAACCGATTGCGGTGCGGCCGACCCATGCAGGGGGCCAAGTCCGCAGCTGTCCGGGACGCGATACGCTCGCCGAGGCGCTTGCGCTGCGGCAGATCGGACAAGCGTTCCGCCCACGGTTTTCCTGCTCCGGCATTCGCCGGGAGCGCGCCAATGCAGGGAGACCGAAATGAACCTCACACGATTTTCGTTCGCGACCGCCGTGGCGGCCGCCAGTTGGCTGGCGCCGGTGCCGGCCTTCGCCCATTTCGGCCATATCGGCGAACTGGCCGGTCACAGCCATTGGCTCGGCTGGGCGGCGCTCGGAGCGGCGACAGCGCTTGCCGCACTGCTCGGGCGGCGGCCAAAATCGCAATCGGCCGAGGAAACCGACGATCAGCCGATGGACGAGACCGCGGATGAGGCCGGCGAGGAGCAATCGGCATGAGACTGCCGGCCGGCTGCGGCGTCATGATCTGCGGCCATGGCAGCCGCAACCAGAATGCGGCCGACGAATTTGCGCGGCTGGCCGAGGCCGTTCGCAAGCGCCATGCGGGCATGCCGGTCGAGTACGGCTATCTGGAGTTCTGCAATCCGGTCATCAGCGCCGGCCTGGACAATCTGCGCGACGCTGGCGTTCGCCGCATCCTGGCGGTACCCGGCATGTTGTTTGCCGCTGGTCACGCCAAGAACGATATCCCCTCCGTGCTGAACGCGTGGGCGGCCGCCCATCCGGAGGTGCGGGTCGACTACGGGCGCGAGTTCGGCGTCGATTTGCGTATGCTGCGGGCGGCGGCCGACCGGGTAAGTGCGGCGGTCGCCGGTGCGGGCGACGCGATCGGCCTTACCGAAACCCTGCTGGTCGTCGTCGGGCGCGGCGCCTCCGATCCCGACGCCAATTCCAATGTCGCCAAGATGACGCGCATGCTGTGGGAAGGCATGGGCTTCGGCTGGGCCGAAACGGCCTATTCTGGCGTCACCTTTCCGCTGGTCGAGCCGGCGCTTGAGCATGCTGCAAAGCTCGGCTATCGCCGCATCGTCGTGTTTCCGTATTTCCTGTTCACCGGCGTGCTGGTCAAGCGCATCTATGCCGCCGCCGATGCCGTTGCCGAACGCCATCGCGAGATCGAATTCGTGAAAGCGGACTACCTCGGCGACCATCCGCTGGTGCTCGATACGCTCGATGATCGCATCCGCGAGACGCTCGACGGGCTGGCGGTGATGAACTGCCAGATGTGCAAGTATCGAGAGCGGGTGATCGGCTTCGAGGCCGAGGTTGGCGCGCCGCAGGCAAGCCACCACCATCACGTCGAGGGCGTCGGCGGCAGGCCGGCGAACTGCCCGTGTGGCGGCGATTGCGACGGCTCATGCCGCGACGAAGAATTCTGCCGACGGCATGGCATCGCGTGGACGCCCGTCCACGCGCACGAGCATGGCAACGGCCATGGGCATCATCACCATGGCGATCATGGACACGACCACGGTCATGCGAGCTATCCGCATGCCGACCACCCGCACGGCCCGCGTTCGTTAAAGCCGCCAGTCGGCGTGGCGAAGCCATGAACGTGGTGAACTATGTCCGCGATCCCGACGAAATCTACCGCCGGTCGTTCGCGACGATCGAGGCGGAAGCCGACCTTGCCCGGTTTTCGCCGGCAATGCGCGCCATTGTCGTGCGCATGGCGCATGCCTGCGGCATGACTGACATCGCCGAGGCGATCCGGTTCAGCGTTGGCGCCGCCGAAGCGGGCCGGGCCGCACTCGACGGAGGCGCGCCGATCTTCTGCGATGTCGAGATGGTTCGGGCCGGGATTCTTCGAGCCGCCTGCCGGCCGGCAATGACGTGATCTGCACCCTCAACGATCCGCGCGCCGCCGAGATCGGCAGACGATCGGGCCAGACGCGTAGCGCGGCGGCAGTTGAACTTTGGGACGAGCGGCTGGCGGGCGCGGTTGTCGCCATCGGCAATGCGCCGACGGCATTGTTCCGCCTGCTCGAGCTGCTCGACGAAGGCGTGGCCGAAGCCGGCATTGATCATCGGCCTGCCCGTCGGCTTCATCGGCGCCGCCGAATCGAAGGCGGAGCTGGCCGAAAACCCGCGCGGCTGCAAGTTCATCACCTTGCCGGGACGCCGCGGCGGCAGCGCGCTCGCCGCGGCCGCCGTCAACGCGCTGGCAAGCCGCAGGGACCTGGTACGAGCAAGGCGGCTCAGCCATGGCTCGAGATCGTCGGGATCGGCGAGGACGGGCTGCGACGGACTTTCGGCCGACGCCCGGGCGCTGGTCGAGAACGCCGAGGTCATCATCGGCGGCGACCGGCATCACAGGCTTTCGGACGAGGTCAAGGCCGAGCGCGTCGCCTGGCCGTCGCCGTTCGACGCGATGATCGACAGAATTCAGTCGTATCGCGGCCGGCGTGTCGTCGTGCTCGTGACCGGCGATCCACTCTGGTATTCGGTCGGCGCCCGCATCGCTGAAGGCGATTCCGGCCGAGCGAGATCCGGTTTCATCCGCAACTATCGGCGTTCCAGTTCGCGGCGGCCCGCATGGGCTGGTCGATGGCGGATATCGAAATGCTGACCGTGCATGGCCGGCCGGCCGAGCAGATCGTGCCGTATTTCGCGCCCGGCGTGCGCCTGCTGGTCCTGGCCACCGGCGCGACTCGCCGGCGACCGTCGCCGGCTATTGTACGAGCGCGGCTATGGCGGTTCGCGAATGACTGCGCTCTCCGCGCTCGGCGGGCCGCGGGAGACAGCGCTTCGATGGCGTGGCGCGCGAATGGACCGCCGAGGTGCCGGACTTCCACACCCTGGCGATCGAATGCGTCGCGGGCCGGAGGCGCGGCGTGCTGCCGCGGCCCGGACTGCCCGACGACGCCTTTGTTCATGATGGCAAGTTGACCAAGCGGAGGTGCGCGCGCGTGAGCTGGCGAAGCTCGATGCCGGTGCGCGGCGGCGATACTGTGGGACATCGGCTGCGGCTGCGGATCGGTTGCGATCGAATGGATGCGGGCGGCGCCGGAAGCGCGTGCCATCGGCATCGAGCCGCGTGCCGATCGGCGGGCGATGGCGGAAACCAATGCGCGCACGCTCGGCGCGCCGCGCGCTGCGGCTCGTTGACGGACTGGCGCCGGATGCTCTCGCCGGCCTGTCGGCGCCCGACGCAGTGTTTCTCGGCGGTGGGATTTCCGCCGAGGCGATTGCCGCAAGTCTGGCGGCGCTGAAACCGTATGGCCGGCTGGTCGCCAATGCGGTGACGCTCGAAAGCGAAACGGTGCTGATAGAGGCGTATCGCAGGCACGGCGGCGAGCTGGTGCGCGTCGCAAGCGAGACCGCGGCGCCCGTCGGCGGCTTCACGGGCTGGAAGCCGGCCATGCCGGTGATCCAATGGAGCCTGGCGAGTGGGGCGACGAAATGACCGGGACGCTCTACGGCGTCGGCGTTGGGCCTGGCGATCCCGAACTGTTGACGCTGAAAGCGCTGCGTCTGATCCGGCAGTCGCAGGTAATCGCCTGGCCGGCACCGCTCGAAGGCGACAGCTTTGCCCGCTCGATCGTGGCGCAACACCTGCGACCGGGGCAAACGGAAATCGCAATCCGTGTGCCGATGCGGGCGGATCGTCATCCGGCCCGGGAGGTCTATGACGGAGCTGCGCGGGAAATCGCCGGGCAATTGCAGGCCGGCCGCGATGTCGTCGTGTTGTGCGAGGGCGATCCGTTTTTCTACGGCTCGTTCATGTATCTCTACGAGCGCCTCGCCGGCGAATTTCCGATCGAGGTGGTCCCCGGCGTCTCGTCACTCGTTGCGGCGGGCGCTGCGCTCGGCCGGCCGCTTGCGGCGCGCAACGATGTGCTGACCGTCATTCCGGCACCGCTGGCCGATGAACGGATTCTGGCGCTGCTGGAGTCGGCCGACGCGGCCGCGATCCTGAAAGTCGGTCGGCATCTCGGCCGCATCCGCGCGCTTCTTGCGACGGCCGGTCTGGCAGATCATGCCACCTATGGCGAGCGCCTCGGCCTCGGCAGCGAGAAGCTGCTGCGTCTCGACCAGGTCGATGGCGACGAAGCCCCCTATTTTTCGATGATCCTCGTCTACAAGGGCGCGGAACCCTGGATTGGAAAACTGCCGATTCCGGCGGGGGCCATGGCATGAAGCGGCCGGCGGTCATCGTGGTTTCGCCGGGCGACGCGGAACTCGGCACGAGGATTGCTGCCGCCATCGGCGGAACCGTCGAAGCGCTGGCGGCGCGACTGCCGGATGCCGACACGAAATTCGACGACCTTGGCGTCCATCTGCGGGCCCGGTTTGCCGCCGGTGTGCCGATTGTCGCAATCCTCGCCGCCGGTGCGCTGATCCGGCTATTGGCGCGGATCCTGCGCGACAAGCGCGACGAACCGCCGGTGGTTTCGGTTTCGGCGGACAGCAAATCGGTGGTGCCGCTGCTGGGCGGTCACCACGGAGCCAACAGGCTGGCGTTGCAGATTGCCCAAACGATCGGCGGCCATGCGGCGATCACTACGGCGGGAGACTCACGCTTCGGCGTCGCGCTCGACGAGCCGCCGGATGGCTACCGTCTCGCCAATCCGCAGAACGCCAAGGAAGTCATGGCGGCGTTGCTAGCCGGCAAGACCGTCGATCCCGAGGGGTTGCCGGACTGGCTTGCCGAGTCGAAGCTGCCGTTGGCCCCCGGCGGCAAAGTGCGCCTGACCGTGACCGAACGCGCGGTTTCACCCCGGCCGCTGGAATTGGTTTTCCATCCGTCGACGCTGGTGCTCGGCATCGGCTGCGAACGCGGCACCGCGGCCGAAGAGACGGTGGCGCTTGTCGAACAGCTCATGGCCGAGGGCGGGTGGTCGCCGCGGTCGCTCGCCTGCGTCGCCTCCATCGACCTGAAGGCCGACGAGGCGGCGGTGCACGCGGTCGCCACGCATTTCAGCGTGCCGGCGCGGTTCTTCGACGCCGCGACACTGGAAGCCGAGACGCCGCGGCTCAAAAATCCCTCCGAGATTGTCTTTGCCGAAACCGGCTGCCACGGCGTTGCCGAAGGAGCGGCACTTGCCGCCGCCGGATTGGATGCGCGTCTGGCAGCTGCGAAGCGCAAATCGAAGCGGGTGACCGCCGCGTTGGCAATTGCGCCCAAGCCGATCATCGAATTGCCGGGCAAGGCACGCGGAAAATTGTTCGTCGTTGGCATCGGCCCGGGCTCCGGCGACTGGTGTTCGCCGGAAGCAACCGCAATGCTGATGCTGGCTTCCGATTGGGTCGGCTATTCGCTCTATCTCGAACTGGTCGCCGATCTTTCGGCCGGCAAAACTCGTCACGATTTCGGTCTCGGCGCCGAGGAGGAGCGCGTACGCCACGCCATGGAACTGGCCGGGCAGGGGCGCGAGGTGGCGCTTGTCTGCTCCGGCGATGCCGGCATTTACGCCATGGCGACGTTAGTCTTCGAATTGCTTGAGCGCGGGCAATTGAGTGATGCGGCGCGGCGGATCGACATTTCCGTGGCGCCGGGTATTTCGGCGCTGCAAGCGGCAGCGGCCCGCGCGGGAGCGCCGCTCGGCCACGATTTCTGCACCATCTCGCTTTCCGACCTGCTGACGCCGTGGGCCGACATCCAGAAGCGGGTCACCGCTGCCGCGCAGGGCGATTTCGTGATCGCCTTCTACAATCCGGTGTCGCAGCGCCGGCGTACGCAGCTCGTCTGGGCGCGGGACGAACTGCTGGCGCATCGGCCGGCCGATACGCCGGTCGTGCTGGCCGCCAATCTCGGCCGCGAAGGCGAAACGGTTCGCATCGTGACGCTCTGCGAATTGCAGGTCGACGAGGTCGACATGCTGACCGTCGTGCTGGTCGGCTCGTCGCAGACGCGGGCGCTACGGGCCGGCGACGGGCGGACCTGGGTCTACACGCCGCGCGGCTACGAGGCGAAGGCCGAACGAAGTGCGGCATTGATGTAATATTGAGCATATGATAGAGAAAACATCAGATAGCGCAATTCTTGTCCTTTCCGAAAAGGAGGAGTTTTCGGACGGGACGATTATTCAGTTCCGGGTGTGGCGGTTGCCGCGAGCGACCGCCGAACGGCCTCATGGGCTCAAGTATTCCCTGTTCTTCGGCCGGCCCGGGCAGCGGATCGTCGCTTACGACAATGAAATCGGGAAAAGGCGATCACCGCCACTATGGTAAGCAGGAATTACCGTATCGTTTCACATCACTGGAGCAGCTCATCGATGACTTCGAAGCGGACATCAAAGCCTTCAAGGACCGAAACTGAGCTCGTCATCGAAGCCAGGCCGCAGGCAGAGGTCATGGCCGAATTGCGCAGGCACGCACGCCGCATCGATTCGGGGCAATACACGCCGCAGCCGGCGCACCTGTCCTTTGAGAGCATGGAGCTGTTGCTGTCGGTATTGACGTCCAATCGCTGGCGACTGCTGAAGACGCTGCAAAGGACGGGACCGTCCAGCATCCGGTCGCTCGCCCGCGAGCTCGGTCGCGACTATCGCGGAGTTCATGCCGATGTCATGGCGCTGATGCGCCACGAACTCGTCGTTCGCAACGAACAGGGCAACATCCTCGTGCCGTGGCGGCGGATCACCGCCGAAATCAAGGCCGACGCAGCGGCATGACCGTCTATTTCATCGGCGCTGGGCCGGGCGCGGCCGACCTGATCACGGTGCGCGGCCTGCGCCTGATCGAGCGCTGCGAAGTCTGCCTTTATGCCGGCTCGCTCGTTCCCGCCGAAATCGTCGCGGCGGCGCCGAAGGGCGCGCGCGTGCTCGACACCGCGCCGATGCATCTCGACGCCATCCTTGCCGAGATCGAGGCGGCGCACCGGGCCGGCAAGGATGTCGCCCGCGTCCATTCGGGCGATCCGTCGATCTACGGCGCGATCGCCGAACAGATGCGCCGGCTCGACGCGCTCGCCATCCCGTATGAGGTCGTGCCGGGCGTGCCGGCTTTCGCCGGGGCGGCGGCGGCGCTGAAGATCGAACTGACGCTGCCGGAAATCGCCCAGACGATCATCCTGACGCGCACCGAAATGAGCGCCTCAGCGATGCCGGAGCACGAAACACTAGAGATCCTAGGCCGCTCGCGGGCGACATTGGCGATCCACCTGTCGATCCGCAACCTCGACTACATCCGTCGTGCGCTGGAGCCGCATTACGGGGCCGAGTGCCCGGTGGTGATCGCCTGGCGCGCCACTTGGCCGGACGAAAAATACATCCGCACGACGATTGCAGGCATGAAAGAAGCAGTGCGCGCCGCAAAGATCACGCGCACGGCGCTGGTTTTGGTTGGCAAGGTGTTCGGCGAAGCGAAATTTCGCGATAGCGATTTATACAACGCCGGCTTCAGCCATGTGCTGAGGAACCGGGGGAAGAAAGGATTTGTTGAATGAGAAGCCGTGAAGACGAGGTTCGTGAGATTCCGTTGTTTAAGACGAACCAGGCAACTTGGCCAAAAAACGTCAGGTCAATCGCGATTGATGAAACAGACGGGTTGGGCGTCGACGCAAGTGGCCGGCTTTATTGGGATGGAAAGCCCGTCGAAATCATTGGCCAGCGGATAGTCCTCACTTTTGCACAAAAGATCTGGGCGGTGATTTTTGCCATTGCTGGCCTGCTAGCGGCGGCCGGAGCATTTGCTCAAGGTTGGGTCGCCTTCAACGAATGGGGATGCAAAATCGGATTGATATCGGTTTTTTGTTTGCCGAGTTGATGATTGTTGCGGCTACGGATCGACATTTGAGAGTGATCTCAATATGTCCAGCCGCCAGTACTGACCGACGAGGTCCCTGCCGAAGCTGTGGTGGCGCTCTTCTTCGACCAGTTTGAACCCGGCCGCCTCGTAGATGCGGCGCGCTGACGCCAGCACATCGTTGGTCCACAGCACCAGTTCGCGATAGCCGCAATCGCGCGCAAACGCGATGCATTCGGCCACCAGTTTCCGACCGATGCCCAATCCGCGCGCGTGCGGCGCGACGTGGAGCAGGCGCAATTTCGCGGCTGCGTCATCGACGTGGACGAGGAAGACGGCACCGACGACTTCGCCATCCAATTCGGCGATCCAGCAGCGCTCGCTGCCGGGCCTGAACTCGCGGATGAACTTGGCGGCGATTTCCATCGCCAGCGCCTCGTACTCGGTGTTCCAGCCGTACTCGGCGGAATAGAGCGCGGCTTGCCGCGACATTGCGAGCGCGATCTCTCCGGGAAGCGGATCGCGATAGATCACTTGGGCTTGAGATCGGGGCGTTTGCGATCCGGGCGCCTGCGATCCGGACAACAGTCGCTCGGCGCTATCGAGGGAGCGGACCAGGCTCTCTTGCGCTGCCGGGCGTAGGCGCTTCAACCGCGCCCGCGCCTGCGCTGCGGAAGCGCGATTGAGCGCCGCGAAGGCCTTTCGCCCGGCCGGCGACAAGAACAGTTCCAGCCGCTTCGCATTCGCCGCACTCGGCGACCGGTGGATCAGTCCGGCCTTTTCGAGTCCCGACAGGATGCGGCTGAGGAAGCCTTTGTCCATCCCGAGCATTTGGCCGAGATCGGCGGCCGACAGCGGCTCAGCGGCATTGGCCAGTTCATAGAGAACTCGACCCTGCGGCAGGGAAAATCTCGAATTCAGGAAATGGTTGTCGAGCGCGCCGACGAGCCGGGTGTGGAAGCGGTTGAACCGGCGAAAGGAAGCGATGGTCCGGTCAGCAACGGGGTAGGCCATGCCGCCAGCTTGCACCGCTATGTTGACTAAGTCAACATATCTGGTGCTGTTGCTATTCTCGGCCGGCGTCGGGCGGTGCGACGATGACGACCGGAATGCCGAGCTGCCGCGCCGCCTCGATCTTGGCGTAGGACGCGTCGCCGCCGGAGTTGCGGCAGACGATGTGGGTGATGCGCTTGTTGCGCAGCAAGCGAATTTCGTCATCGACATCGCCGGGCCTGCCGATCACCCAATCGCAGTTCGCAAATGCGTTCGGACGGTCAGGCGGATCGACGCGGCGAATAACGAAATGAATGTCATCGCGACCGGCGATTGCGCCGAGATGCTGGCCGCCGATGGCGAGCAGCACACTTGCGCCACTGGGCAGAATATCGCGCGCCGCCTCGAGGCTCGCAACTTCGATCCAATGGTCGCCGGGCTGGCGCTGCCACGGCGATCGCGTGCGCTGTTCGAAAGCGACACCGGCGAGTTCGGCGGCCCGTTTCGCATTGGCTGAAATCCGAGTGGCGAAAGGATGCGTCGCGTCGATCAGTTGAGTGAATTTGCCGGCGCGCAGATAATCGGCCAACTTGTCAGCGCCGCCGAAGCCGCCGATGCGCGTCTTGCCGGCGATGGGTGCGGGCTCGCGGGTGCGGCCGGCAAGCGAAGTAGTGACGTCGTGGCCGGCGGCGACAAGTTCGGCGGCGAGATCGGAGGCTTCACGCGTACCGCCGAGGATGAGGATTTTCTCAGCCACGGCCGGCGTCCCAGTCGCTGGCGCGCGCCAACAGATTGCCGTTGCGATCGAACACCAGCGCCTCAACCTCCACCGAAGATTCAAGCAGCACGCCGCGGCAGGTTGCCAGCGCCGCCTGCGCCACGTCGCGCGCCAGATCAACTCCGCTTGCGCGAGTCATTTCAAGCACTTCGAGCGCGCTGTTGGCGGATCGAATCCGTTCGCTGACATCGAGATTTAAGCCGGCTTTTTCGGCCAAATTCGCAAACCGGTCGAAGTCGACCTGGCTGCGGGCCGAATGCAGATCGAGCGAACCCTGCGCCAGCTTGGCGATCTTGGCGAAGCCGCCGGCAAGCGTCAGCCGCGCCACCGGATGGGCACGCAGATACTTCAGCACGGCGCCGGCAAAATCGCCCATGTCGAGACAGGCGATGTCGGCGAAGTCGTGCAACCGGCGCGCCGCCGCCTCCGAGGTCGAACCGGTCGCCGCCAGTACGTGATCGATGCCGCTGGCGCGGGCGACATCGATGCCGCGATGGATCGAATGGATCCAGGCCGAACAGGAATAGGGATGGACGATGCCGGTCGTGCCGAGAATCGAAATGCCGCCGACGATGCCAAGGCGCGGGTTCCAGGTTTTTTCCGCAAGCTGCTCGCCGCCGGGCACCGAAATCGTGATCTCGATATCCGGCGCGACGCCGTGCGCCGCGCACAGCGTTTCGATTTCGGCCCGGATCATGGCGCGCGGCACCGGGTTGATCGCGGGCTCGCCGACCCCAACCGGCAGTCCCGGCTTCGTCACCGTGCCGACGCCGTCGCCGGCCCTGAACACAATGCCGGTTCCGGCCGCCCCGAGACGGACCGAGGCGATGATGGTGGCGCCGTGGGTCACGTCGGGATCATCACCAGCATCCTTGACGATGGCCGCTTCGGCCTCGCCATCGGCGAGCCGTTCGTAGGCAAGTGCGAAGGCTGGCGTTTCACCTTTCGGCAGGCGGATCGAAACCGGGTCGGGGAAGCTCCCGGTCAGCAATGCGGTCAATGCCGCCTTGGTCGCAGCAGTGGCACAAGCGCCCGTAGTCCAGCCGCGCCGCAATGGGCCTTGCGGTTTTTCGGTGCGTTCGGCCGAGTTCATGGCCGATGTATAGGCGAGGCGATTGCGCCCGCAAACGGCCATGAGTAGGGATGACCGAACGAATTTCTCGGCAAAAGGTACGCGATGCGCCCAGCCGGCCTGATGATCGCCGCGCCGCAATCGGGCAGCGGCAAGACGGTGGTGACGCTGGCGCTGCTCGCGGCGATGCGGGCACGCGGCATCGATGTGCGTGCCGCCAAGGCCGGGCCCGACTATATCGATCCGGCGTTCCATGAATTCGCCAGCGGTCATGCCTCGGTCAACCTCGATCCCTGGGCGATGGCGGGCGAACGGATACGCCGCCTGGCGGCGGGGCAGGGCGGCAGCCACCTGCTGGTCGAGGCGATGATGGGATTGTTCGACGGCGCCGGCGACGGCAGCGGCAGCGCCGGCGACCTTGCCGCTTCGCTTGGCCTGCCGGTGGTGCTGGTCATCGACGCGGCGAAGCAGTCACATTCGGTAGCGGCGCTGGCGCGCGGTTTTGCCGGCCATCGCAGCGGCGTCGAAATCGCCGGCGTCATTCTCAACCGCGTTGCCGGCGAACGCCATGAGGCGATGCTGCGCCCCGCGCTCGAAGGTATCGCCATGCCGGTGCTGGGGGCGATTTGCCGTGACGCACGCCTGCAATTGCCCGAACGCCATCTTGGGTTGGTTCAGGCGGGCGAACATGCGCGCATCGATGCGTTTATCGCCGTCGCCGCGCAAATCATCGGCAACAGCGTCGATCTCGATGGGCTCGCGGCGCGGTTCGCGCCCTTGCCGGAGCCGGCTCCCGCTGCGGTTTGCGGCATCGCTCCGCTCGGCCAGCGCATCGCCATTGCCCGCGATGCCGCGTTCTCGTTCCTCTATCCGCACTGGTTCGCCGACTGGCGCGCGGCCGGGGCGGAGCTTTCGTTTTTTTCGCCATTGGCTGACGAAGCGCCGCAGCCGGATGCCGACGCCGTGTTTCTGCCGGGCGGCTATCCGGAATTGCACGGTAGCCAATTGGCGGCGGCAAAGTGCTTCCGTGCCGGCATGCTCGCTGCGGCGAAGCGCGGCGGGCTCATCTATGGCGAGTGCGGCGGCTATATGGTGCTCGGCCGCGGCATCGAGGACACTGACGGCGCCCGCCACGAGATGCTCGGCCTGCTCGAACTGGAAACCAGTTTTGCCCGGCGCAGGCTGCATCTCGGCTATCGGCGCCTCGAGGCGCAGTCCGGCTTCGCGCTGGGAATCCGGTTTAGCGCACACGAATTCCACTATTCGACGGCGCTGCGCGAACAAGGTGAAGCGCTATTTTCGGCGAAGGACTCGCTCGGCACCGATCTCGGCCGCCAAGGCTTGCACGCCGGCAATGTCTGCGGCTCCTATCTGCACGTCATCGACCGGATTGCTGAATGACGGGCCGACAACGCATCGCCCACGGCGGCGGCCTCGATCATGCCATTGCACGCCATGGTGGCGCGCAGGCCGATTGGCTCGATCTATCGACCGGCATCAATCCGCATGCCTATCCGGTCGGCCGCATCGAGCCGCAGGCGTGGACGCGGCTGCCGATGGACGGCGACCTGCAACGCCTGCTGGCGGCAGCGCGGCGCGCCTATTCGGTGCCCGATCATGCCGACATCGTCGCCACGCCGGGGGCGCAGGCGGCGATCGGGTGGATACCGCGCCTGTTGCCGGGCGCAACCGCGACCGTGCTAACCCCCGAAGTCGGCACTTACGGCGAATTCGCACAATGCTGCAAAACCAGCGGCCGCCGGGTTCGCCATGCGCGAGGATGCGGCGATGTCGCCGACGACGAGACGCTGGTGTTTGCGGCGCGGCCGAACAATCCCGACGGGTCGGTGATCGCGCAAGCGGAACTACTGGCGCTGTGCGAGCGAATGGCGCGGCGTGGCGGGTTCGTGATCGTCGATGAATTGTTCTGCGATGCGACGCCGGAGCTAGGGCTCGCCGCCACCGCGCCGGCCAATCTCCCGGCCAATCTCATTCTCCTGCGTTCGTTCGGCAAGTTCTTCGGCCTCGCCGGCTTGCGGCTCGGATTTTTAATCGCCGCGCCTGCGGTTGCGCGCTCGCTTGCGACGGCGCTGGGGCCATGGGGGGTCAGCGGGCCGGCGATTGCGGTCGGAGCGCGGGCGCTGGCTGACGAGGCGCGGATTTCAGCAATGCGAACGCGCCTGGCGCGCGAGTCGGCAAAGTTGGCGAAGGTGCTGGCCGGCGCGGGACTGGAGATCGTCGGAGCCAATCCGCTGTTCGTCCTCGCCCGCCACCCTGCGGCCGCTACGGTCGGCGAACAACTGGCACGACGCCACATTCTCGTTCGCACCTTCGACGACCGGCCAAGCCTCATCCGTTTCGGCCTGCCGCCTTCTGCAGCCGCGGCCGACCGGCTGAGGCGCGCGCTCGGCGAAGTTCTCGGCTCGCGGCAGTGACCGGCTTGTGGATCCTGCTGGCGGCATTGATCGCCGACTGGTGGTTCGGCGATCCCGAGCAACTGTGGCGTCGCACCGGCCATCCGGTCGAATGGATGGGCCGGTGGATCGGCTGGCTCGATGTGCAGTTCAATCGCGCCGACGTGCCGGCGGACGTTGCGCTCCGCAACGGCGTGCTGGCGTGGGCGGCGATGGTCGCCGCGGGCGTGCTGGCCGGGCTGGTGTTGCAAGCTCTTTTTCACGCCATTGGTGTGCTCGGATGGCTGGTGGAGGCATTTGTCGTCTTCGCGCTGCTGGCGCAAAAGAGCCTGCGCGATCACGTGCGAGCCGTCGCCGAAGGTTTGCGTAGCGATGGACTTGCGGGCGGGCGCGCCGCGGTTGCCCGCATCGTCGGGCGCGATCCGCAAACGCTCGATGAGGCCGGGATCGTGCGGGCTGCAACCGAAAGCCTGGCAGAGAATTTTTGCGATGGCGTCGTCGCGCCGGCATTCTGGTACGCCATTCTCGGGCTGCCGGGGATCATCGCCTACAAGATCATCAATACCGCCGATTCGATGATCGGCCATCGCAGCGCCAGGTACCTGCATTTCGGCCGCGTCGCGGCGCGCGCCGACGATGTCGCCAACTGGCTGCCGGCGCGGCTTTCGGCTTTGTTGATCGCCGCCGGTGCTGCTGTCGCAATTTCGCCGGTTGCGGCCAGAAAGAGCATCGGCACGGCGTTGCGCGACGCCGGCCTGCATCGCTCGCCGAATGCCGGCTGGCCCGAAGCGGCGATGGCCGGCGGGCTCGACATCGCGCTCGGCGGCCCGCGCAAGTACCCGACCGAAACCGTATCGCAGGCGTATCTGAATGCCGCCGGCCGTTTGGCGCTAGGCGAGGACGATCTCGGCCGGGCGCTGGAGTTGTACCGGGCCGCCTGCTTTACCGGCTGGGCGCTCGTGGCGATCTTTGTGTTAAGTTGACGCAGCCCGAGGGGGATGCAATTCCAGCGGCTCGGCGTAGGCCGGGGTCGAGGCGAATGCCTGGCGGAAGCTCAGGCCGTACCAGGCCATTTGCACGGCGCGGATCGGACCGGCATGGCAGATAAGCACGGTGTCCGTCGCCGTGCCTATTTCGGCGATGGCGGCGAGCACTCGCTGCTGGACATCGCGGAAACTCTCGCCGCCCGGTGTCGGCAGGTTGAACGGGTCCTTCAGCCACGGATCGGAATGATCGCGCGGAATCTTTGCCCAGTGCAAGCCTTCCCACTCGCCCATATGCATTTCCCAAAGCCGGTCGTCGAAGAGGGGCTCGATGCCGTTGCGTTCGGCGAGCGCCAAGGCGAGGCCGCGGCAGCGCAGGGCAGGGCTGGCGACGAGGCGGGCGACCGGCGGCGTCTGCTCGAGCGCGCGCGCGATCTGCTCATGGCCCTCCGGGGAAATGTCGAGATCGGTGCGGCCATAGCAGATAGCCGGATCGACGGCCGGCTTGGGATGACGCAGGAACAGCATCGGTCAGACTGCCCAGAAGCCAGCCAGCACGCACAGGATCGCAATTTCGCCGGCCTGCTCCATGGCGCCAAGGACATCGCCGGTATAGCCGCCGATGCGCGCCTGGGCATAGGCCAGCATCAGGGCGGCAGCACCGACGCCCAATGCGGCTGCGATGAGCCCGGCCGAGCCGCCGAACGCAAATGCGATCAGCGCGGCAATCGCCAGCGTCAGCAGAAGCGTGTTTCGACGTATGCCGCCTGCAACTAGCTGCCCTGTGCCTTCTTTTCGCGCATAGACCGTCAGGCCAGGACCGAATGCGATTGCAGCGCGGGCAACCGCATGGGCGACGATCAGCGCCAGCGCCCCGGCTCCGGCCGAAAGGCTCGCCAAAGCCGCCCAGCGCAGCAATATCGAAACAATCAACGCTGCCGCGCCAAAGACGCCAATGCGCGAATTGCGCATGATTTCGAGCGCACGATCGCGGTCGCAAAGTTCGCGCCGAAGGCGTCGGCGCAATCGGTCAGGCCATCTTCGTGCAAGCCGCCGGTGGCGAGCATGATCGCGGCAACCGCGAACCCGGCGGCGACCGTAGCCGGCAGCCAGCCGCAGAGCAGCCAGTACAAGAACCCGCCGATCGCCCCGATCAGCGCGCCGGCGATCGGGAATTCGAGCATTGCTCCCTGCAGGTCGGGGGCGCGGCCGGCGGGCATCCAAGGCGAAGACAGAGGAAGGCGGGTGAAGAAGGCAAGCGCCGTAGCCAGTCGTCCGGCGAATTCGAGGACCTTTTCAGCAGTCTCGTTGGCGTCGTTACTCATCCGTCCTGCTTGCCAGAAATCCCGGCGCTGGCAAAGGTCGCCATTTCGCGCAGCATGGCGCAGGCGGCGCGCAGCAGTGGATAGGCGAGCAGCGCCCCGGTTCCTTCGCCAAGGCGCAGGTCGAGATCGAACAGCGGCTCGACGCCTAGCGCTTGCAGCATCAGCCGGTGGCCCGGCTCCTTCGAGCGATGGGCAAAGACGACATAGGGCATCGACTGCGGCCTGGCACGCAACGCGCACAGCGCCGCCGCGGTGGCAATGAAGCCGTCGACGACGACGATGACGCGCCGCGACGCGGCGGCAACCAGGGCCCCCGCCATGCCGGCGATTTCATAGCCGCCGAACGCACAAAGCGCGTCCTGCGGGGTCAAGCGGCCCGGACGGCGCGCGGCGATGCGCGACAGGATCTCGCCCTTGCGGCGGACGCCGTCGGCGTCGAGCCCGGCGCCCGGGCCGATCAACGGCGCAAGTTCGATGCCATCGACCGCGTGGGCGAGCAGGGCGGCGGACGCAGTATTGCCGATCCCCATCTCGCCCAGCAGAAGCACCTTGTTGCCGGCGTCGACTGCCTGGTCGGCCAGGCCGGCGCCGAATTGCAGCGCCGATTGCATCTCAGCCAACGACATGGCGTCTTCGTGAAGAGCGTTGCGCGTGCCCCTGGCGATGCCGGCGCGCACGAGGTCGGGATGATCGGGCAGGTCGCTGGCAACGCCTGCGTCAGCAATCGTGATGGCGACGCCGTTGGCGCGCGCGAACACGTTCGCGGCGGCGCCGCCGGCAAGGAAATTGAGCACCATCTGCGCAGTCACCTCGCTCGGCCAGGCAGAGACGCCTTCGGCGACCATGCCGTGATCGCCGGCAAACAGCAGCAGGCAGGCCGGTTCGGCGCTCGGTTGCAGGGTTTGCTGGGCGCAGGCGATCTGCAAGGCCAAGGCCTCGATGCGGCCGAGCGAACCGGGCGGCTTGGTCTTGAAGTCGATTTCGGCCTGGACGGTCCGGGCGAACTCCGCGTCGGGAGCGGGAATTTTGTATTGCTCGAGCACGGCCGCCCCTTTTCCAATCCGGATCCAATCACGGGGCTGGTAACAAACCCGCGGCGACAAGGCCATCCCGAATTGCGGCATGGAGATTGCCAAAAGCGCAAGTTCTCCAATGAACGCCCGCCGGGCATGGCCGGCGGGCGTTGCAGCTGGTAACGAGCGAAACGCTTTATTTCAGGATGCGCATTTCCGAAATCTGGGCGGCAATCGCTTCCATGGCGCCCTGCAGTTGGCTGCCCTGGACATCGAAGTAGAATTGCCCGGCGGCGATCAGCGGTTGGTTGTCGACGATGCCCGATCCGGCGCAACTGTCGAGCATCTGCTTGACCGAAGAGCCGTTCGGCACCTCGAATGCGATGGTGAAGATGGTGACGCCGTCATTCTTGGCGTTGTCACAGGTCTGCACGGTGTGCGCGTTCATCTTCTTTTCGAACGTATTGAGGTTCTGGCCGACATAGGGCGTTCCGGCCAGGTCACCCGCTGTAAGGCCCTGATCGATGCGGCCCTGCTTGCCATAACCCCAAGCGCCGTATTGCGTTTCGTTGGGATTGTTGGCCGAGTTGTAGGTGTTGTTGCCGTCGGTCAGCACGATCATGTATTTGCGGTTGGTCAGGTCGGTGGGAACACGGCCGCCGGTGAACGGCTCGCCTGGCGAAAGCGTGCGCCAGCCCCAGGCAAGGCCTTCCTGGATGTTGGTGTTGCCGTTGGCCCACATCGCATCGACCGCGGCCTTGGCGTCGGCCTGGCTGGTCGTCAGCGGCGTCAGCGGCTTCGACGTGCAGCCGTAGTTGGGTCCCTTGTCTGAACCTGCGAGCTTCGGCGGTGCATACAGCAAGGAGCCGGGATGATAGCGGTAGACGAAATCCTGGCGCTTGTTCTGGTTATCGAGAATGACGGCATTGCTGTCATTGCCGTAGCTGAACGAATACGAGGCCGTTCCCGGCGAGGTGTAGGACGAGAAGTCGGTCGAGTTGGAGAGCCAGGCCGGAGAGCCGTTGGCGACGCGCTTCCAGTCGTCGGCATAGTCGTTGGAATAGCCGTCCTCGTCCCAGGCGTAGTTGCCGTTCGACATGCGATAGGTGCGGTTCGGCTCGTCGGGAGCGAAAATCGGCACGAACAGCTTGGCGCGATCGTTGGCCGAGGAATTGGCGGTCGCGACGATTTCGCCGGCCACCGGCGAGCCGGTGACCGCGACCGAGTTGTCGGCATTGTGCGGCCACGGGCGCATTTCGACGCAGCCGGCCCAGTTGATGTTCATGCGGTCGAACAGGTCGAAGCGCGACTGGGCGACCCATTTGTTGGCGACTTTTTCCTCGTACATCGGGCCGTTCCATCGCCGCTTGCTGTCGTCCTGTTCCTGGTTCGACCACCAGTTCAGGTTCTCGTGGTGGATCGGCGAAAGGCCGAGCGTGTCCATCCACTTGGCATCGGCATAGTCGGTGCCGACGTTGACCATGGCCGAGAACGGAACCAGCGAGAACGACACCGGGTTCGGCTTGTTGGAGCCCGATGCGGCGTTATAGACGGTGTCGATCAGGCTCTTGGCCGTGGTTTTGGCGGTACTGATCTTGTTGTGGTCGGCCATCGAGCCGGAATTGTCGATGACGAGGGCCACTTCCACCGTCAGGTTGCCGAGCGCCACTTGCGACAGCATGCCGACGTCGAAAAAATCCTGGCCGAGGACGCGGGCGACAAAGGTGTCATAGTGCAGGTCGGCGTCGAGGCTGACGGTCTTGACGATCGCCGGTTGGCCGTTGCTGTCGACCGTTTGGGTATCGAGGATGCTGACCTCGAGGGAAACATCGGTCGGATCGACATAGTCGGGCAGATTCTGTATCGAAGAAATCCCGCGCGTATTGCTGCAAGGCGGCACCGGTGTAGCCGGCCGAGAACTGTTTCGCGGTCGCGAGCGCGGCGGCATCCATGCTGCTCTGCACGGCGCCGCGATGGCGCTCGAGATTGGCATAGTCAACCGCCAGGCTGGTTGCGCCCATGATCGGAAATGCGGCGACTGCAAAAATGATCGCGTAGTTGCCGCGCTCGTTGGCCAAGAATTTCCGGAGAAGTCCAGAGGACATCGGTAACCCCCCTCGCGAAATCGCGAAATGCGAGAATTCCGATCAACGACTACAACCGATTGTTTGAGTTTTGATTTCGCCAATAGATAAAAACTGAAGCGATGTCGCTTGCAGCAATATTGGCTATCGCCGTGGCGACAGATTCGGCAACGGCGGGGCAGTTGGCCGCAGCCGCGCGGCCCCGACAAGCGTTTGTTTTTCAGTAACATCGCAACTTGCGAGTTATCCGCCGCTCGAATCGGCGGACGCCGACAAAGGCTTCGCTAACCATCCCGGCAGGTCGGCGGGCAGCGTCAATTCTTTCTTATTCGCCCGTCGCTAGCGTGGCCTGGAAGAAGGCCCAAAAGACTTTCGCGACTGTCGTCAAACTTGCTGCGGGGGGCGCATCATGAATTTGGCAATTTCGGGCGGCCGGCTGATCGGCAAAGTCTACGACGCGCAAGAGGCGGCGGCTTTGCCGGATGCGGCCAACGCTTCGATTGCTGTCGTCGGCCTCGGTCGTGTCGGCTTGCCGCTGGCGGCGGCTTTCGCGCAAAGCGGAAACGTTGCCGGATACGATATCGACGCCGAAAGGGTTGCTGCCCTTGGTCGCGGCGAAGATGCCGCTGGCCAGTGCAGCGGCGAAGAAATCCGTCATTCGCAGCTGCAGTTGCATGCCTCGCCCGAGCGCCTTGGCGAGGCCGACGTCATCATCGTCTGCGTCGGCGTCGAACGGCGCGTCGACGGCAAGTGTCATGACGATCCGCTAATCGAGGCAACCCGCGCCGTCGCCGCCAACATGAAGCGCGGAACTGTCGTCGTGTTCGAAAGCGCGGTAGCGCCTGGAACTACGGAAGATCGCTGCATTCCGCTGCTGTGCGAAGTTTCCGGGATGCGCTTGCACACCGATTTCCACGTCGGATACGCGCCGGAGCGCCTCGGCTTCGGGGAACCGGCGCGTCGCATCGGCGACGTCAAGAAGATCGTTGCCGGCTCGTCCGCCGGGGTCAGCGAGTTTCTGGTCCGCCTCTATGGCCGGGTCGTCAAGGCCGGCGTGGTCCAGGCCGCTTCCATCCGCGCGGCCGAGGCCGCCAAGGTGCTGGAAAATGCCCAGCGCGACGTCAACATCGCGCTGATCAACGAGATGATGCAGCTGTTCGACGCCATGGATATCCGCGTCAGCGATGTCGTCGCCGCCGCCGGCTCGAAGTGGAATTTCCACAGCTATTTTCCCGGGCTGGTCGGCGGACGGTCCCTGACCGTCGATCCGTTCCACCTGGTGAATGCAGGCCGCTCGCACGGGCTGGCGATGGACATCGTCGCGGCAGCGCGCGCGGTCAACGAACGCACCTCGAATTTCATCGCCGACAAATTGCATGCCATGCTGGCGCCGCAGGCGCGCGACCTGCGCGGCTTTCGCATCCTCGTGCTCGGTCGGTCGTTCAAGGACAATTGCGGCGAGACGGAGAACTCGAAGTCCTTCGCCGTCATCGATTCGCTGTGGAACCGCGGCGCCGATGTCTATTCCTATGACCCGGTTGCCAGGGACGGCCGGTTCGAGGGCGGGCGTGGCGCGATCGTCGTCGATTGTGTCGACGACTTCGCGCCCTATGATGCGGTTGTCGTCACGGCCGCTCACGACCGGTTCCGCAAGGAATTCGACGTTTTCCGGCTCGCCGCGCTGGCGCCGCGTCGCGCCCCGGTCGTCGACCTGCGCAAGCTGTTCGATGCCGAACTGGCGCGGCTGCATTTCCAGTATTGGACGGTCTAGTTTTCCCAGCCGAAAAAAACAGAAAGACGCTGACTCGCGTCAGCGCCTCCCCGTTCGGGCGTCCGTCCCGCGATCGCTATCGGCCAGGCCGACCGCTATCGCTGGTTCGCCACCCTGTGGCGTCTCGTTCCTTCTTCTCGCATCCTGGCAGTTCTCTTTCGAAATCCACCAAATTGCGATCTTCCGGTCCGAACCGTCTTCCCGTCAGGACCTGCGGCGTTCGCGAGCCGCTGACCCTACCGGAGCGAGCGAACGGATTGCCGCCGCTCATCGCCTGCGCGGCGCCCTGATTGCGATCGCGTCCGCAATCGGAGCTTGCCGTGTGCCTTCCGCCTCCGGATTACCCCCGGTCCAAATGCCGGCTGAACCGGGATCGTAGCGGCACGACGTGAGCTTTTTTGTTCGCGCATCCGGCAGTTGGCGTCCGCCGAACCGCGTACCTCACAAAGTCGATGCTGTCGCACATGCCGGTGGCTGTAAAGGCGATTTCGAAAGCTGCGCTTGTGGAAAGTGTGGACAAGCGGTGCGGCTGCGATCGCCGGGCTTTCAGGGAATGTTAACCAGGCCCGCGACTATGATCCTTCCATTGCAGGTTTTCGCCGTGGGGGGCGGGTCATCATGCGACGGTTGACGTTTCGTCCGATCCGTCGGGCGAGCGCAACGGGCCGGTTGCCACGTGCCGGTCCGCGCGCGGCGCGAACGGCAAGGACGGTCGCTTTCTGCCTTGCGGCGGTCGTCGCCGCGAGCCTGGCCGCCTGCCAGACCCAGCAGAGCCAGATCGATGAAGCTCTCGAACTGGCTGGCCACGAGCGCAAGAGCCTCGAAATTCCGCCGGATTCGGTGTTGGCGCAAAAGAGCGAGCAACAGCCAGCTGTCGTCGACGCAATCGCCACCGGATCGGTAAAGGCGGGCAGCGAAAGCGGGCAGGCCAAGGTCGCCGGTGACAGTGACCGTGACGGTGGCGACACGATTGCCGCCTACGTGCCGCCAAAGCCAGGCACGGTCCTGCATTTCCGCAACAACTGGGCGACGCTGCCGGCGCAGACGATGTTTCGCGTCGATCCGCCAGCGAAAATCGGCGACAAGGAATACGTTCGGCTGACCGCGGTCGGCGGCAGTGGAGAAACCCTGCATGGCTACTACGACGCGTCGAACTACGCGCTGAAGGGCTATCGCGACGACAAGGATGCCGCCGTCATCACCTACAAGCCGGTCGAGGAACGCTACCGCTTCCCGATGCCCCCGGCGACAAGTGGCTCAGCCAGTGGCGTTCGATCTCGCATCGCGACAAGAAAGATCAGTGAGGGTGGCGGCGTCGTCCAGGTCGTGCGCATGGAAACGATCGACCTTCCCGCCGGCAAGTTCCGCGCCATGAAAGTGCGCTTGCCGCTGCCGGCCAGCGAATTCCCCGGCATGAGCCACTTCATCTGGTTCTCGCCGGAACTCGGCGTGACCATCAAGGAAGAAATCACCAACGGGCAAATCAACTGGACGCAGGTGTTGGAAAAGGTCGAGCTGCCGGCAGGCTGAAATGCTATTCGCAGCGGACTACCGCGTAGGCCGAATAATCGCCTGCGGGAAACCCACCGAGTTTGGTTGCGGCCAGGTTCACGGTGACGCGCGTCACCGAATAATTGCCGCGCAGGCGCACCTTATTGCTGCCCGGCTGTTCGGCAAAGGTGCGACCGCGGAAAATATCGGTTCCGGAATAGGTGACGGCAAAAGTCACGCCGGCGTCGCCGTTCGTTGGAAAAGTGATGAACGTCGTCGGCGTGTCGACCGAGATGAAGAAGTTGCGGAACGAGTAAATGTCGGCAACGCCCGCGACGCCGCCGACGAATTTGGAACTCATCTGCGTGGTATCCGGCGAGGCCGTCATCGTGCCGTCCTGCTGCACGACGATGGCACACAGGTTTGGATAGGTTACGCTGCCGGTGAACGGCACGCCGGCCGGTGCGGCCCGGGCGACGTTCGCAGACGCGCCGGCAACGGTCGCCGCGACGCAAACCGCCGTCACCGTGAGCTTCAACCTCTCAATAGTGATCCGGACCGAAAGCATCACTCACACCGCAAAGTCAAATTCGCGCGATACTGCCCCGCCGGAAATCCGGTGCCCGGACTTCGTCGCCCTGAAATTCACCAGGACGTGCGTCATACCCTTCTTGACGCGGATTGGAATGTTGCCCGGTGTATCCGTAAAGCTCGTGTCGCCGCTGCCGCTATACGACGGGATAAAGGACGCGCCGTTGGCCGCTCCTTGTGGGGCCGAGCTGAACCCGAGTACCGGATCGATCGACAGCTGAAACGATGAATTGGTGGCAACGACATCAGCCTCGCCGGGAACACCGCCGAATGCACGCGAACTCAGCTCGGTATTTCCCGGGTTTGGGTGAATCTGGCCTTCGCTGGTAAGCATGATGGCACAATACTGCTTGTTGCCGGCTGCGGCCGCGGCATAGACGGCAGCGATGGCTTCTGCGGCATTATCGGGGTTGGCGGCTAGCGCCGGCATCAGCTGGCAGGCGGATACCGCGACTGCAGCGAGCGCGCAGCGCAGATATTCTGGTCGCCTTGCCGGGTCCTTCAATGAGACCCGAAGGCGGCGTATCGCCGGCTCGCGAGTTCATCGCTATTCCCTGCGCCCTTCGGTTGTCCAGCCTTCGTCAGCCCAGTCGCTGGTCTTGGCGATTTGTTTGCTCGGGTTCTTGGCAGCCGCTTTCGCCGCCGATTTTTCTTCCGTCTTTGCTCCGGCGACCATCTTTGCGGCGGACTTGTCCTCGGTTTTCAAGCTGGCCATTTTCTTGGCCGCTTCGTCTTCGACCGCGATTTCTTCAGACGAACCGATTTCCGACAACTTGGTCGTCGGATTCGTCGGAACTTCCTCCGACATCGGCGCGAATCCGCGATTGAGGCCCAATTGCGAAAGCTTGAGTTCGATCGCCAAACGTTGGACCTCGAGATCATAGAGCAGGCTGCAGTCGAGGCGCGGCGCTGTGCGGCCAAGCGGAATGACCAGGCGTCCGTAGGCGGAGAAACTCGCCTCGGTGTTGACCTGGTCGGGATTGCCGATGATGCCGACATCGACATACGCACCGGAACCTGAAACCGCGGAGCGGCAGGTGGTTCCGTCGGCGGCCCGAACTTCGTCGGTGCCCTGCGGCAACTGTACCCCCGGCAAGTTGAAACCGGAAATGTTCTGGTTGATGACGGTATCCTGTGCCGACGCAGACTTTGCGCCTGTGCTCGCCAGTGCGGCAGCCAATACGACTGCTATCCGACGCGCTCCCCTATGAACTTGCCACATACCTGCGCCTTTATTGTTGTTGTATTGTTCTTCCCTGGGAACGGTATGGCTTCGGTACAGACTCTGACTTTGCGGACTTTCTGGCCTTCGAACGGCACGATCACGGTGACGGGGCGCGCGAAGCGACCGCCGAGCGTGAACACATCCGGTGAGACGATCGCGGCTACCGGACGGAAGTCCTGGTCGTAGACCTTGACCTCGATTCGGATGCGTTGCTCGTACGGGTTCGCCGGATAGACCTTCAGCGCAAACGAGTCTGTGAAGCTTTGGATCTCACCCCGCATGGGGGACATTGCCTGCGCCAGGGCATCGCCAGGCGACAGGAAGGCAGAAAAGGCACAGCCGACCGAGAACGAGAGAAGCGCCGAAGTGGTGATTTTCCGGATCATGATACGACTGTGCCTTTCCTTGAGTTGAGGTTTACTCGCAGCGCAGAACTACGGTTGCTGCATAGCTGCCGGCGGGGAAGATACCCGCGCTCTTGGTGCCATCCATGTTGACGTTGACGGCTGTATTGCCCTGGTTCAGGGCAGTCGCGATCGTGCCGTTGGTTTGCGCAATGGTCGTTGCGCCCGAGGTCGAGTAATTGGCTCCGAACGTTACGCTGGTGCCACCACCTGCCGGCGAGGAATCCCAGGCCGCAGGCGCATCGGCGCTTATGCTGAAGCTGGCGTCGGTGGCCAAAATCGTCGCCGTTCCTGCCGCACCACCCGCTTGCTGCGAACCGAGAACGTCATACGTTCCGTTCACCGTCAGAATACCCGCCGAACCGACGTTGACGACGCACTCGGCGCTGACCGTGCCGTTGAACGGAACGTCGCCGGTTGCAGCGCCTGCGACGGAGGCCGGAACGGTCGCCGCCGAAACCAGTGCCGCGATCGCGGCATACTTCACGTATTTGTTCATAGTCCTCTCCTGTTGCTACATGCGCACGTTTTTGCTTTGCGCTTTTCGCGCATTGTTTATGCCGAGCATGGGTGGAGAACACTTGAAAACGAACGCCCCCCAGCGATCGAGCGATGCAAACCCTAAAGCATTGAAATTGATCCGTGATTAAACCGCGTGGTAAACGAATGATTGCCGCGGAATTCGAAGGAAGATGGCTGATGCGCCGTTAACGGATGGGCCCCGCGATGCAATGACTTCATGCCGGGTTGTACCGACATCGATCGGACATAGCCGGGCAAGGGCGATCAGGATTTGCGGACTTTTTCGAGCAGCTCGAGGTTGCCGTCGACTTCCGCCAGCGACGGGTCGAGCTTCTTGGCGTAATGGAGATACGAGCCGGCCTTGGCATAGTCTCCGCGCAGCAGATACGAATAGCCGCGATTGTTGAGGATCTTGGCGTCGTTGCGTTTCAGCTTCTGCAATTGATCGTAGGCGCGGTCGGCAAGGTCGAAGCGCCCGAGCTGATCGTAGGATGCGGCCAGGCCTAGCCAGGCGGCGACGCTGTCCGAACGGATTTCGACGGCCTTGCGGAAGTTCAGTTCGGCATTGCCGTAGCTACCGTCGCGGAAGCTCTCGCGGCCGAGCTCGAGAAAGCGATTGGACTGGTCGCCATCGAGGCTCGCCTGATTCGACCATGGACTTGTCGCCTTGTTGTCGCCGATGCGATTGCCGAAGCTGTCGGTGCCCAGAGCCGCGGTCGCGGTATCGTCGAGGCCGGCGGTATTGCAGCCTGCCAAGGGCAAGCAGGCAAGCGAAGCGATGGCGCAAGCGCGCGCTAGCCGATTCATGAAAGTTCCCCGAGCCCGGATTGGTCTTTTCGCTTGTCAGCAAGCCTAACGGTTAATGATTAATGGCGTTCGGCGCGGCGGATGTGACTTATCGTCATGCTTAACCAAGAGTAAATCCGCCCGGCGGCTGAACCGATCTAGCGGTGCATCAAGCGGATGGCGGTCGGCAGCACGGCGATGCCGATGACGATCGGCAGGATGAAGGCGGTCACCGGAATCGACAGTTTCGCCGGCAGGGCATAGGCCTTTTCCTCGGCCATCATCATGCGCTTGTGGCGCATTTCATCGCTGTAGACACGCAGGGCGTCGGCAATCGACGTGCCGAGTTCCTTTGATTGCTGGATCATCGTGGCGAAGCCCTGCACCTCGTCGAGGCCAAGGCGCTCGCCGAAGGCACGCAGCGCCTGGTCGAGTGGCCGGCCGGCGCGAATTTCGATTGCGGCCAGCGAAAGCTGGCGCGAGAGCGTCGGATAGGTGCGTTCGATCTCCTTGGCGATGCGTTCGATGGAGGCTTCCATGGTCAGCCCGGCCTCGGCGGCGACGATCATCAGGTCCATGACATCGGGAAAGCCGGCGCGGTTTTCCTGCAGCAGTTTCTTCGCCCGGCTCGACAGGTGAAAATTCGGCAGGAAATAGCCGATCGTCGCGATCAACAGCAGGCCGGTCAGCTTCTTGATGATCGGCCAGTCACTCAAGACCACGAACATCAGGATCGTGCCGATCACCGCAGAGCCAACGCCGAGGCCGATGCGGGCGGCCAGGAAATAGCCAAGCGCGCTCGGGTGCATGTAGCCGGCCTGCATCAGCTGGGTTCTGATCTTGCGCTGATTGACCGGATCGGAATTGGCGTAGAAATCGTTGGTGCGCTGGGCGATCTTGCGGGCCGTGCCGCGCGCGCCGCCCTTTGCCGCCGGCGCCTGCGGCTCGTCCTTGCGCTTTTGCGGTTGATGAATGTCGAGGCGCTTTTGGATATCGGAGCGCGAGCGCTTTTCGCCGCGATCCTGCATGAAATAGAACATCAGCCCGAAGGTGACGACGGCCGCCGTCAAGCTCGCCAATGCCGCCGGATTGGAAAAAAACGAAAGCATCGCTGTCGCCTACACCTTGAAGCTGACCATTTTCATGATCAGCAGGTTGCCGGAAGTGAGCCAGAAAATCAGCCCGCCGAAACCGATATAGGTTTCGCGATATTGCCAGATGCCACCGTAGTAATCGGGCATCAGCGTGATCAATACGATGAACAGGATGATCGGCATCGCCGACAGGAATATCGCCGACATGCGGCCCTCGGCCGAGATTGCCTTGACCTTGGCCTTCATCTTCAGCCGGTCGCGAACCACTTTCGCCAACCCGTCGAGGATTTCGCGCAGATTGCCGCCCGTCGTCGACTGGATCGACACTGAGGAAACCAGCAATGGCAGGTCGGGATGGCCGACGCGCTCGTACATGTTGCCGAGAGCGGTGACGAGGTCGGAACCGTAGGTCACTTCATCGGCGACCATACCGAATTCCGAGCCGATCGGATCGGGCATTTCGCGGCCGACCATCGAAATCGCCACCGGGACCGGGTGGCCGGCTTTCAGGCTGCGGGTAATCAGGTCGATTGCCTCCGGCAGCTGCTTGCCGAACTTGTTGAGCTTGCCGTTGCGGCGCATGCGCAGGAACATGTAGGGCGCCAGGATTGCCGCAATCGGGGTCACCGCCAGTGTCACCATCATCGACCGGGTCAGGAACAAGGTGAACAGGATGGCGAAGGCGAGGAAACCGAAATACCAGGCGGCGACGCGGCCGATCCCAGAGCTGATGCCGGCCTGAACGATCAAGCGGTTCAGCCAGGCCATCGACAGCACGAATTTGCCGTCGGCGTCGAGGCCGCGTTCCTTGCGCAACTGCACAAGGATTTCCTTTTGCGAGACCTTCTTTTCGGAAAGCGCCATGCGCCGGTTGATGCGGTTGCGGTTCAACGAGTTGGTCGCAAAAAGGATGTAGGCGGCCTCGACAAACAGCACCGCTGAAACCATCGCTGAAAGATAGAACAGCTGCATCGGCCCGATATCGAACAGCGCCAGGCTCATTTGAGCGGAATCCCAGGCTCGAACACCTCGCCCGGAATGCGGATGCCCATGGCGATCAGGTGTTCCAGGAAGCGCGGCCGCACGCCGGTAGCTTCGAAATGGCCGAGCACTTCCTGGTTCGGCCCGGTCCCGGTGCGACGGAACTTGAAAATCTCCTGCATCTGGACGACGTCGCCTTCCATGCCGGTGATTTCGGCAATCGAGGTAACCTTGCGCTGGCCGTCGGACAGGCGCGTCAACTGGACGATCAGGTGAATGGCGCTGGCGATCTGGCTGCGGATCGAGGCGACCGTCATCGGCATGCCGGTCATGCCGAGCATCTGCTCGAGGCGCGAGATCGCGTCACGCGGGGTATTGGCGTGGATCGTCGCCATCGAACCCTCGTGGCCGGTGTTCATCGCCTGCAGCATATCGAAGGCTTCTTCGCCGCGGCACTCGCCGAGGATGACCCGGTCCGGACGCATGCGCAGCGCGTTTTTGACCAGGTCGCGCTGCTTGATTTCGCCGGTTCCTTCATTGCTGGCCGGACGCGTCTCCATGCGCGCCGACATGCGGGATTTGCAGCGCCAGTTCGGCGGCGTCCTCGATCGTCAGCACGCGTTCCTTCGGCGAGATATAGGCCGAAAGCGCATTCAGCATCGTCGTCTTGCCGGTGCCGGTGCCGCCGGAAATCAGGGTCGTCATGCGACAGGCGACGGCGTGCTTGAGCATCATCGCCATCTGCGGGGCGACGGCATTGAATTCGGTGAGCCTGTCGAGGCTGAGCTTGTTCTTGGAGAATTTGCGGATCGAGACCAGCGGACCGTCAATGGCGATCGGCCGGATGGCGGCGTTGAAGCGCGAGCCGTCGGCCATGCGCGCGTCGCACATCGGGTTCGATTCATCGATGCGGCGGCCGACATCGGCGACGATCTTGTTGATGACGCGCAGCAGGTGGGCTTCGTCCTTGAACGGGATTTCGACCGGCTGCAGCAGGCCGCGAATTTCGGCAAAGCAGTTCTTGTGGCCGTTGATGAGGATGTCGGAAATGTCAGGATTGCGCATCATCGCTTCGAGCGGCCCGAGGCCGGTCATCTCGTCGACGATGGTTCCGACGAACTCGTCGAGTTCGGCGTTGTTGAGCGCGAGGCGCTCCTTGGCGACGTAGCTCGAGACGAATTTGTGGATCTCGACGCGAACCTGGGATCGCGGCAGCTTTTCGAGCGCGACCAGATTGAATTCCTCGAGCATCTTGCGATGCAGGATGACCTTGGCGTCGAGGATTTTCGCGCGCGCCTCCGAAACCGGCTGCGTCGGCTTTGGCGCCTCCGGCGCCGGTTGCGGCGCTGCAGGCGCGGTGGCAGCCGGAGGCGGCGTCGCACCGGAGGTTTCTTCCGCGAAGACGTCGATTTCTTCCTGGCTCGCGGCAAGCGCTGAAAAGCGGCTGATCACGTAGCGGCCTCCCAGTCAGCCGGCGCGGCGCAACAGGCTGCGGCCGAAGCCAAACAAGCCGCCGCTGCGGGCCTTGCCGTTCTCGGCTTCGCGTCCTGGGAGCGATGATGGCGCTCAAGGCCGCGGTGACGTTGTTGCCGGCCTCGATTTCCTCAAGCGGCACGCCGCGGTCGACGGCATCGCGCACCAGACGGTAGTTGTTCGGGATGCCACCGGCGAAGTGCTTGCCGAGCGCGGTTTCGACGTCGGACACCTTGAGGCCGGAATTGGTATTGCGGCGCTCCATGCGATTGACCAGCACGCTGGCGGTGACCTGCTTGCCGATCTTCGGCTCGATGGCGTCGAGCAGGCGCCGGGCATGACGGATCGACGGCACGGTCATGTCGCAGACGACGAACAGGCGGTTCGAGCCCATGATCACGGCGTCGGTCCACGGGAACCAGATGCGCGGCATGTCGATGACGACATTGTCGAAATAGGCCGACACCAGATCGAGCAGGCGAACGACGAGCGCCGTTTTGAACGAGCGCATTTCGCTCGGCTGGATCGGCGCGGCGATCAGCGACAGGCCGGTCGAATGGCGCGACAGCATGACGTCGAGCAATTGGCGGTCGAGACGCTCGGGCGCGTTCTCGATTTCCTTGATATCGAAGCGCGGTTCGATATCGAGATATTCGGCGCAGGAGCCAAGCTGGAAATTGAGGTCGACGACGCAGGTCGTGCGGCCGGCCTTCCTGCCGAGACGGTTGAGGATCTGGGCGCTTTCCAGCGCCATGATCGTCGTGCCGACACCGCCGGAAGCCGGCATGAAGGACAGGAATTGCGGTTCGACCTGGGTTTCCTCGCCCGGCCGCTTCAGCGCGTTGTTGCACGCGCGCACGAAGTCGGAGGTCTGCAGCGGCTTGATCAGGAAGTCATGGACCTTGAGCTGGATCAGGATGCGCGCGGCGGCCGGCGAGAAATTCGAGGTGATGACCAGCAGCACGCAATTCGGGCCAGCCATGCGCTTGATCTTCTGCAAGGCCTCGAAATCCTGGACATTGCCGGCGTCGATATCGAGGATCAGCGCGTCGGCGGCGAGTTCGCGGATTTCGTTGGAAATCTCCTTGACGTCCTTGTCGACGAACAGGAAAGCGACTTCCTCGGTCGAGCGGACGGCGCCCTTGGCCATCGCCACCAGTGCCGAATCCTTGGAGATCAGCACCAGTTTCTTTTTGTTTGCATTTGTGTCGCCCATCTTTTCCCCCTGCCGCAAACGGCGCTCGCTATTGCTGCGGCACCACGAGTTGCAGCGGCTGCAATTGCTGGGCCGGCGCATCCTCGTGGTAGGTGCGGTATTTCTTGATCGCGCCTTCCTGGCGATAGCCGTCGGTCGGAATGCCGGTGAAATAGGCGGAGCGCGGCCACGGATCGGGCGTCTGGACGGCGAGATTCTGGCGGACCGCATCGCCGGTATAGGGTTCGATGAAGTCCTGGCGCGCGAGGTATTGCTCGCATCCGCCGAGCGTGAGCCCGACGGCCGCGATTAGGCATATTTTCGACAGTGCGGACATGGTTCGTTTCCCCGTCATTGCCATTGTCGTTGCGCGGCGGTTGATTTTCAGTAGTCGATGACGTGGCCGGCCCTGGGCTGGCCAGATTTCGGCCTTGGCGAGGCGGCGCAGGTTGGCGCGGCTGATCTCGGTCCTGCCATTCCAGAACAGGTCGACATCGTTGGGCGGCGCCGCTCCATCGAGCGGCGAGGCGATGCGGGCGCCCGGCGCCAGCGGATGAACCAGGCGCGGCGTGACGATGATGACGAGGTCGGTCTCGGCCTTGCGGTAGGACGAAGAGCGGAACAAGGCGCCGAGGATCGGAATGTCGCCGAGCCAGGGGAACTTGCGCAGGTCGTAATTGCCGGTCGACTGCAACAGGCCGGCGAGCACGAAGCTCTGGCCGTCGCGCAGCTCCACCGTCGTCTTGGCGCGGCGCACGATCAGGCCAGGGATCTCGATGTTGTTGAAGCGCACCGAGGCTGTCGGGTCAATCTGGCTGACTTCCGGCGCGATCTGCAGATTGATCAGGCCGTTGTCGAGCACGGTCGGCGTGAAGTCGAGGCCAACGCCGAACTTCTTGAATTCGACCGATACCTGGCCATTGTCGGCGGCGACAGGGATCGGGAATTCGCCGCCAGCAAGAAAACTGGCGGTGTCGCCGGAAAGCGCCACCAGGTTCGGCTCGGCGAGGCGGCGGGCGACGCCTTTTTGTTCCAGAGCCTGGACGAGCACGTCGACGCTCAGGCCGTGGTCGATGAGGTTGGTGACGAGCTGGCCGAACGGCAGCGAGCCGGAGATCAGCGAAGTGGTGATACCGCCGGATAGGGTGAAGCCACCGGTGTTGCCGTAAAAGCGGCCGTTGTGCTTTTGGCGGAAACAGGCCGACGCCAAATTCCTTGTCCTTGCGGCGCGAAGCTTCGAGGAAGCGGACCTCGAGCTGGACCTGGGTCGAACCCTCGACCTGGGTGATGTCGATGGTGTCCTGGTCAAATTGCTTGGCAATGTCGCGCGCCTTGGCGGCGGCCTGCGGGCTCTTGGCGCGGCCCGAAAGGACGACGCGGCCGTTGGCCGATTTCGCCTGTACCTGCGAGCCCTGCAAGGTCTCGGCCAGCGCCTGGTTGAGCTTGCGGGTGTCGGGGCCGACTTCGATATCGAGCGTGCCGACCAATTGCTTGGCCTCGTTGTAGAGGGCAACTCCGGTGGTGCCCTGCTTGGAGCCGATGACGTAGAAGGTGCGGTCGGTCAGCGGTGTGACCAGGGCAACTTCCGGATCGCCGACGACGATCTCGCTGAACGAGGCGTCGGCGCTGAACGTGCGCGGCTGGGCGGCGGCGATCTTGATCGCATAAGGCGCGCCGCCGCCGTTGAGCTTGATTGCATTCTCCTGGGCCCAGCCGAACGACGGCGTGGCCGCCATCAGCACCAGAGCCACGCCCGCGCCCAAGGCGAACCTGGCAAGGCGCGCGGCAATCCCCGCGGTAGCAAAATCCCTGTCCATCAGCTTAGGCCGGCGTCCCTTCCGGCCCCCCCTGTTTTGTTGTTATTGCTTGATATTGCCGGTCGCGTCTTCGTCCGGGTTGAGAATTGGAACCGTGTGCGCAATCTCCTTGTCGCCTCGGATAACGCGGACAGTGACGAATTTCTTTTCCTGCTTGAAGAACGAAGCGAGGCCGTTGTCGCCGGCGGATTCCTGTTTCGGCTTCTTGGCGTCGAAATCGCTGCCGGACATTTCGCCGGACTTGACCTTTTCCTCGTCGCCAGCGCCGCGCAGCAACAGCGACAGGCGGCCGAGCGACGTTGAAAGGGCCAGTTTCTGGGCGCCTTCCGAATCTGTCTCCAGCGTCACGGTCTGGGCGACCTTCGGCGCGTCGGCGCGGCTGTCGGCTTCCTGGTCGATCGACAGCACCTTGACATTTTCCATGATGATCTTGGCGGTCTGGTCGCCTTCGTCGTGATCGCGCCGCGTCAGCACGATATCGACGCGGTCGCCGGGCAGCACGAAGCCGCCGACGCCGTTGACCATGTCGACGGGAATGGTGACGGCGCGCATGCCCTCGGCGATGATGCCGGCAAGCCCGGCGCGGCCGTTTTCGCCGGTCAGCTTGACGGCAAGTACCGGTTCGCCCGGTTCGATCGACTTGATTGCCTTGCGCTCGCCATCGGCGATAACTTCTTCGATGGTGGCGAAAGAGCCTTCGGGGCGGGCGTCGTTCGGCCACGCCACCAGCTTCAGCTTTTCGGCGGTGAGCTTCTCGCCGAAACGCAGCGGCGCGGCGGCAACGACAACATTGGACAGTTCGACGGCCGGGCCGGGATTGCGGCTCTCGATCTCGCTGAGGCGGGCTTCGGCCTGCGATTCGAGCCAGCGATTTCCGGCGAAATAGGACGTCGCGCCGAACGCAACGGCCAGGCCAGCCATGATCAGGACTTTGGTGCTCACGCTCTCTGGCCCCCCGCCAGTAGTTCTTCTTGTTGGCGGGGACGCTAGCGCAAAAGGCTTAAGGGACTTTCTAAAAGCCGGTGCGATTTGCGCCAAATTGAAGCATTCAACGTTAGCGAAGAGTGAATTGGGGCGCTTGGTAAAGGCGCGGTTTCTGCCGCGGCAGTGGCATTAAGGTTGGCGAAACCTTTCGTCGAGCCAGTCGGCGAACGCGCCCATGATCTCGTCGCGGTTAACGTCGTTGAGACCCTCGTGGCGGGTCTTCGGCCAAACTCGTGCCGTAACATCGTTGAGGCCCGCAGCCCGTAGCCGCGCGGCCAGCTTTTCGATTTCGCGGCCCTTGTCGCTCACTGGATCGGCGCCGCCGGAAAAGAGCAGCATCGGCAGATTTTTCGGCAGGGCGGCGATGCGGCCGGCATCGTGCGTGGTGGCGATGCCGGACAGAGCATCGAGCCACAGGCCGATCGAGCAATTGAACCCGCAGAGCGGATCGGCGACGTACTTGTCGACTTCCGCCGGGTCGCGCGACAACCAGTCGAAGGCGGTGCGATTGGGGGCGAACGGCTTGTTATAGGCCGCAAAGGTCAGTTTCGGCGCCAGCGAACTGACGGAGTCGGAACCCTTGAACATGCGTTCGGCCAGCAGCAGCAATTTGCCTACCTGGTAAAGCGGGCCGGTATCGAAGGAGGAATTCCAGATTGCCGCGCCACTCGCGCTTTCAGGATGGGCGAGCACATAGCTCAATGCGACGATCGCGCCCATCGAATGGCCGAAGCAGACGATAGGCGCCCCAGGCAACGCCTCGCGAATATGCTCGTTGACCGCGCCGACATCGGCGATGATCTTGGCCCACCCATCCGATTTGGCGAATATGCCCTGGCTGGCGTCCGGCGCCTTCGTGGCGCCATGGCCGCGCTGGTCGTGGGCATAGGCGGCATAGCCGCGCGAGGAGAGGAAATCGGCGAAGCGGGCATAGCGGGCGGCATGTTCGGCCAGCCCGTGATTGACCTGGACGACGGCGCGCGGCTTGCCCTTCGGCAGGCGCGAATAGAGCCGCAGCGTCGCCCCGCTCGGCGACGGGATCGGAAAGCCCACGAAGGCAGGCATGGTCCCCTCAACGCAGTGTACTGCCCGGGCCAACATGGCCGATCGGGGCGGGCGGCGCAATCGGGGACAACGCCCCGCGCTTTCCTGTTCCGTTTTGGCGCGCAACCCCCTATATAGCCGCCTCTCCCCTCCCGCTTCGCAGAAAGGCTCGCGCGCGTGGCACGCCAGTTCATCTATCACATGGCCGGGCTCAACAAGGCCTATGGCGCCAAGAAGGTGCTCGAGAACATCCATCTGTCCTTCTACCCCGACGCCAAGATCGGCATTCTCGGGCCCGAACGGCGCCGGCAAGTCGACGATGCTCAAGATCATGGCCGGGCATCGACAAGGAGTTGACCGGCGAAGCCTGGCTCGCCGAGGGCGCCACCGTCGGCTACCTGGCGCAGGAGCCGCAGCTCGACCCGGCGATGAACGTTTCGGCAACGTCATGGAAGGCGTCGCCGCCAAGAAGGCGATCATCGACCGCTACAACGAACTGATGATGAACTATTCCGACGAGACGGCCGACGAAGTGCGCCAAGCTCCAGGACGAGATGGACCGGCCCAAAACCTGTGGGACCTCGAACAGCCAGGTCGAGATGGCGATGGAGGCGCTCGGCTGCCCGCCGGGCGAGGCGACCGTCGACCAATCTCTCGGGCGGCGAGCGCCGCCGCGTGGCGCTCTGCCAGTTGCTGCTGCGCCAAGCCCGACCTGCTGCTGCTCGACGAGCCGACCAACCATCTCGACGCCGAGACCATCGGCCTGGCTGGAAAAGCATCTGCGCGAATATCCGGGCGCGGTGCTGATCATCACCCACGACCGCTATTTCCTCGACAATGTCACCGGCTGGATCCTCGAACTCGACCGCGGCCGCGGCATTCCCTATGAGGGCAACTACACGGCCTATCTCGAAGCCAAGGCCAAGCGCATGGACCAGGAGGGCCGCGAGGACGACGGCCCGCCAGAAGGCGCTCGACGCGCGAGCGGGAATGGATCGCAGTCCTCGCCCGAAGGCGCGCCAGACCAAGTCGAAGGCGCGCATCAAGGCCTATCGACGAACTGGTGCGCGCCGCAGCCGACCGGCGGCCGGGCGACACCCAGATCGTCATCCCGCATGGCGAGCGGCTCGGCAAGTGGTCATCGAGGTCGACAATCTGTCGAAGGGCTTTGGCGATACGCTGCTGATCGACGGGCTGTCGTTCAAGCTGCCGCCCGGCGGCATCGTCGGCGTCATCGGCCCGAACGGCGCCGGCAAGACGACGCTGTTCCGCATGATCACCGGCCAGGAAAAGCCCGACGCCGGCACCATCCGAGTCGGCGAGACGGTCAAGCTCGGCTATGTCGACCAGAGCCGCGACACGCTCGACCGGCGAAAAGACCGTGTGGGAGGAAATCTCCGGCGGCGCCGAAGTCGTCAAGCTCGGCAAGTACGAGGTCAACACCGCGCCTATTGCTCGTCCTTCAACTTCCGCGGCGGCGACCAGCAGCAGAAGGTCGGCAAGCTCTCGGGCGGCCAGCGCAACCGCGTGCATCTGGCCAAGATGCTGAAGACCGGCGGCAACGTGCTGCTGCTCGACGAACCGACCAACGACCTCGACACCGAGACGCTCGGCGCGCTCGAAGACGCGCTGGAAAATTTCGCCGGCTGCGCCGTCATCATCAGCCACGACCGCATGTTCCTCGACCGCCTCGCCACCCACATCCTGGCCTTCGAGGGCGACAGCCATGTCGAATGGTTCGAGGGCAATTTCGAGGACTACGAGGCAGGACAAGATCAGACGGCTCGGGCCGGAGAGCGTCAATCCGCAGCGGGTGACGTATAAGAGGTTGAGGAGGTGAGGGGTGGCTAGCGGGTTAGCCGGTATTTCCCGTTCCCCAAGAATTCTAGATATCCGTTGTCGCGCAAGACCTGGAGCTGCTGTCTGATCTTCGGGCGAACATTATTATTGTCTGGATATAACCTGCTGAGGTGCCGGTCAAAATGGTAGACTTCCTCGAGTGTGAAACCGTCCGCGTTCAAGCGGTCTACACAACTCATTACTTCGACGAGCCAACCTTTCGCTGATTTTGATTGACTATCGAGGAAAGCGGTTTTTTGCCACTGGCCAAGGACGGCGTTTCTGTCGGCAACGGCCCCATTTTCAACGAGGTATATCCGGCCAGAACTGGGAATTTTGCCAAGAAGTATGTTGGAGCCTATCCAACCCGCTCGTCTCGCCGTTGGTGCAAGGGGTTTTCTTCTTTCAACTATTGAAGCCACGAAGAACCGTTTTGGAACAACGCAGACGCTTCTGACCGCTGACTCGATTGGATCGTAACTCATCAGAATCAGGTTCGGCGACGAATCCGACTGAAGTCTTTGCAGTTTCGTTTCGTAAGCACCGTCGGCAACCCTGTTGCCGAAATTTTTCTTTTGGCTTTTGAGCTCGTACTGATCGTTGCACGCTGAACAGAAGAAATCGGTGACTGGCAAATTTGCGGGGAACTGGTTTAATCGTGGATGACCGCAATTGGGGCAGTACAAAGTATCGGACACCCAGGATTCGGTTAGCGTGCGTGCGGTTTGGGAGCCGCTATCATAGTGGCGCTGAGGTTCTGCAAATCCGAGTTTCATGCCGGCTTGGACAAATCGAGAGCGATCTGCTCCAGGACGATTGCAAGGTGTTTGCTCTTTACAGTCGCCATTAGCTCGTAGTCTGGATGATGTTCGGCGTTTGGCGGAGAATAATAGATATGGAAGCTGCCGTCATTTTGCTTTTCTGTGAAGGCGGAGATATCGTCAGAGTCCACCGGCGAATGATCGGAAGCTCCGCAATTTGGGCACTCATCGTCGCACATGCATGACCATTCATCTTCCCAAGCGGTCCCGCACTCTGAGCATTCGTATTTGTTGAGATACCAAGCCATAGCGGCGCCATTCAATGCGACCGTGAGCGGATGCAAATTATGGATCTGAATCAAATGATTAGCAACTATATGCTTGCCTTCGATTGCCACTGCTTTAAGCTTGCTATACATGTATAGCAAGCGATCCGGAGCCCCCAACCATGCTCGCCCTGCGCCTGCCGCCCGATATCGAAAAGCGCCTCGATGCGCTCGCCAAGAAGACCGGCCGGACCAAGAGCTACTATGCGCGCCAAGCGATCCTTGAGCATCTCGACGACTTGGAGGATATCGTGGCGGCAGAGGCTGTCATGGCGGCCGACGACGGCACGCGCTATTCGCTGAAAGAAATTCGCAAGAATCGTCGGACGTAGGCAGCGCACCGCGCGGCCTCATTTTCGCAGCCTCGCCCCGTTCAGGCGGCTTCCCCGTCGCGCGTCGGGCGGATCAGGACATCGGCAGAAATTCCGAGCTTGTCGTGCAGATTCCGGATCATTTCGATGGAAAGTCCCCGCTTGCGGTTCAGCACCTCCGTCACGCGGCCACGATGGCCGATCAGCGGTTCCAGGTCCTTGCGGCTGAGCCCCTGGCTCTCCATGCGAAAGCGGATCGCCTCGATCGGATCGGGCGGGTCCATCGGATAATGCTGCGCCTCATAGACGTCAATCAGGGTCGCCAACACATCGAGGCGGTCGCCTTCGGGCGTGCCGCCCTTCGAACCCCAAAGGCGCTCGACCTCGGCAAGAGCGGCTTCGTAGTCCGCTTCGCTGCGGATTGGCTTCAGGTCAGTCGCCATGCTTCACCTCCATTACATCGATCCTGTCATAGGCCTTGTGGGTGCCGATCCACTTGATCCATACGATGGCTTTCTCATAGTCGACCGCCACCACGAGGCGGTAACTGTTGCCCTTGATGTTGAAGACGATCCGCTCGGCGCTGATGATGCTCGCGGTAGCGTAGCGCTTCTTCACATCGGCGGAACTTGCCCAATTCGCCTTGCTCACTTCCGCGAACCAGGCATCGAGCGCGGCCTTGACTGCCGGTTGGTCCTTTTGCCCCGCAAGACTGCCGACGAATTGCCGCAAAGTGCGCCGGGCGATGATCCTCATGCAGGGTCTGAATTACCACGGTCCCGTTATGGGATCAAGTTTAATGACTGATCACAGTCATTCAGGGTTGATAGGCCACCAAACCTACCGCCATCTCCTTCCATGCTACCCTTCCCCCGCGACAATCGAATCGCCGGGGTGAGCCCGCTTGAAGCCAGCGAAAATTTTCTCCGAACTCTCGCCGACAGCGCTTCTCGCCGCGGTCCTCGCGGCCGCGTTCGTCCTCGCGGCGGCGCTGCTCGCCATCCGGCCGCTCGAAAACCTGTCGCGCGACCTGATGGTCTCGGCGCTGTCGCCGTTCACCGCGCCGGCAAGCACGAAGGACATCGTCCTCGTGACGGTGACCGAGGATACGCTGGCGAAATTTCCCTATCGCTCGCCGATCGACCGCGGCTTCCTCGCGGCGCTGGTCGAGAAGATCGACGCGGCGAACCCGCGCGCCATCGGCATCGACATCCTCTTCGACCAGGCAACCGAGCCGGCCAAGGACGCGGCGCTCGCCAATGCTCTCGCCAACGCCAAGGCGCCGGTGGTGATTGCCGCGGCCGATGAGTTCGACGGTCTCAACGCCAGACAGGCGGCGTACCTTTTTGCCTTCGCGTCGTCGGCGCGGCGCGGTCTGGCGGCGCTCGAAACGGATTCGCGCGACGGCGTCGTGCGCCGCCGGTTTGCCGGCCGGCCGAGCGGCCAGGCCTGGCAGCCAGCTCTCGCGCCGGCGCTCGCCGCCGCCGCCGGCAGGGCGGAAGACCGAAGCGGCGGCGCGATGGTCTATTATCGCACCGGGCAGGCTTCGCCGCACCAATTCGCAGCCTTTCCGGCGCATGCGGCGAGCCTGCTGCCGCCTTCATGGTTTGCCGGCAAGTTCGTGCTGATCGGCGTCGACCTGCCGATCGAGGATCGCCATGCCACGCCCTTTGCCTTGCTGAACGGCGCTACGGCCGGTTCGCTTCCCGGCCTTGCCATCCACGCCCATGCGCTGGCGCAGATCGTCGCTCAAGACCGCATCGGCGAAATCCCGTGGCCGGTCGCGTTGGCGCTGGCGCTCATCGCCGCCGGCGCCTGCGGCTGGGCGTGCTATCGGCCCGGACCTGTGATTGCCAAGCCGCTGATCACGATTGCGATGCTGACCGGCTGGGCGTCGGCGGCGGCGCTCGCCTTTGCCAATTGGGCGGTGCTGGCGCCGGTCGCCGCGCCGATGCTGGCGATTGCCAGCGCCGGCACGCTCGCCGGCTTCCTCGGCTGGCGGCGCGATTCGGCCGAGCGGCGGTTTCTGCAAACCGCGTTTTCCAAATATGTCAGCCCGGAAGTCGTGCGCGACATCGTCGCCGATCCGTCGCACCTGCGCCTCGGCGGCGAAAAGCGCCAGGTCACCTGCGTCTTCACCGATCTCGAAGGCTTCACGACGCTGTCGGAATCGCTGCCGCCGGAACAGCTGGCGCGGCTGCTCAACGATTATCTCGACGCCATGTGCAACCTGTTCGTCGAACATGGCGCCACCATCGACAAGGTCATCGGCGATGCGGTCGTCGGTTTCTTCGGCGCGCCGTCGCGCCAGGACGACCAGGCCGAACGCGCCGTGGCGCTGGCGCTCGCCATCGACGAATTGTCGGAAAAATTCCGCGCCACGCATCTGAAGCAGGGCATCAGGCTCGGCATCACCCGCGTCGGCGTCCACGATGGGTCGGCAATCGTCGGCAATTTCGGCGGCGAGCGCTTCTTCGACTACACCGCGATCGGCGACACGGTGAACACGGCGGCTCGGCTCGAGGGCGCCAACAAGTATCTCGGCACGCGCATCTGCGTTTCCGAAACCGTCGCAAAAGCCGCGCCGCAGATGTTCCGGCCTTCCGGAATTTTAACCGTGAAGGGCAAGTCGACCGGGGTAGCGACATTCGAGCCGTTGAAATCGGGCTCGCCCGAGACAACATATATCGCAGCCTATCGCGAGGCCTATGGCGCGATGGCCGCGAAATCGCGCAAGGCGAAGGCGGTCTTCGAACGGCTGGCGGGCGAATATCCGGGCGACCGGCTGGTCGCCTTCCATCGCCAGCGCCTTGCGGACGGGCAATCAGGGGCGCAAATTGTGCTGGAAGGGAAATAGCCGATGCACGCGCCCCTCGCGATCATCCTGACAGTCCTTGCCGGATTTCTTGGCCTGGTACCGGCGGCCGTTGCCGGCAGCCAGTATGTCATCATCGCCACGGAGCCCGCTTCAGCGGGTCTCGAGCCCGGCCGCGTGCTGAAGCTCGCCGAAACGCTCGCCGTGCCGGACGGCATCACCGTGACGCTGCTCGGCGAAGACGGCACCGTCAGCGCCATACCGGGTCCGGCCAATGTCACCGTCACCGATGATGGCGTCGGCGCCGGCCCGTCGGAAGAGAAGCGCTCGGCGCTGTCGAAGCTTGCCGGGCTGCTTGCCGGCGAAAACAAGAGCGCGCAATCGCTCGGCGTCGCGCGCAGCGTCGGCGACGGTTCGGGCGACAAGGCCAAGACCGATCCGTGGGCAATCCCCTCCGAACGCGACGGCAATGGCTGCGCGCGCGCGGGCACGGTCACGATCGCCCGCGAAAACGGCCGACTGGCGCAGGCCATCGCCGTCGATGTTGCCGGCAAGACTGCCGCCGAACTGACCTGGCCGGCCGGCGAAAACCTGTTGGCGCTGCCGCAGGCCGTCGGCGGTGCCGAGGAGTTCGAAATCCGCGCCAGCGGCAAGCGCATCCTCGTGCAGCTGCATCGCCTGCCCGGCGAGATCGCCGAAAGCGACACGCTTGGCGTGCTCGGCTGGATGATCGACCAGGGCTGCGACCGCCAGGCGATCGCGTTTTCGCGGCATCTGGCTCAGGCGGCAAAGTAGACCCACCGCTCGACGCCCAGGCCGCGCCAGCGGCTTGTTGGCCAATGCAAACTCCTTAATACTCGGCGGATATCGGCAGGGGCGCCCGATTCGAACAACCCAAAGGCAGACGTCGAACATGGACCAGCCCGCCGCCGCACATGCGCCTGAAACCGAAATCCGACCGCTGACGTTTTCCTTCACCGGCAAGGCATCGGAATATTTCGGCATCTGGATCGTCAACCTGCTGCTGTCGATCGTGACGCTCGGCATCTACACGGCGTGGGCGAAGGTGCGGCGGCTGCGCTATTTCTACGGCAACACCTGGCTCGACGGGCACAATTTCGAATATCACGCCCGCCCGGTGCAAATCCTGATCGGGCGCATCATCGTCTTCGGCGTGCTGATCGCGCTCAATGGCCTGGTCAACCTGCATCCGCTGTTCTTCGTCCTGTTCATCCCCTACCTGATCGCGCTGCCGTGGGCGATCAACAAGTCGCTGGCCTTCAGCGCGCGCATGACCAGCTACCGCAATATCCGTTTCAATTTTGCCGGCAACTACTGGAGCGCCGCCGGCATTTTCGTCGGCATGCCGGTTCTGGCGGCGATGTCGGGCGGCCTGCTGGCGCCGATCGCCTCGCAGATGTCGTCGAACTATCTCGGCCGCAACACCGGCTATGGCTCGGCGAAATTTTTTACCGACGCGCCGGTGCCGGCGCTGTACGCCAATCTCGGCGTGACGATCCTGTTCGTGCTGCTCGCCTCCTTGATCCTCGGCGGGATCGGGTTCGCCGTCGGCGGCGGCATCGCGGGGATGGTGTCGCTATTTGCCGAGGCGAACGATGAAATCGAGCCGGAGAAGTTCTTCACCGCAGTCATTATCGTGGCGATCATCATCGGCATTTATGCCAGCTTTTTTCTCGCCTATTTTTTCTATGCGGCCGGGGTCCGCAACATCGCCTACAATTCGTCGCAACTCGATGGCAAGCATCGGCTTGGCTCGAGCCTCGGCCGGCGTCGCTATGTCTGGATCCTGGTGTCGAACCTGTTCGTTTCGATCTTCACCTTGCTGATGATGCGGCCGTGGGCGGCGATACGGACCTGGCGCTACCTTGCGGCCAATACGAAGATTGCTGTCGCCGGAACGTTTGATTCGATCGTCGAAACCGCGGCGCCGCAAGGCAATGTCGCCGCGGCGGAATTCTTCGACATCGAAGGCATCGACTTCGGCCTGTAAGGCGCATCGGAGTTTCGCGGGCGATGATCGAGGGCCGCTACTATCCTCCGGGTTCCGCACGTGCCCTGCCGGCGCGCATCTGGCGCACAGACAGCGAATTGCGCCTGTCGGTCGAAGGCCAGCCGGACGTCCTGCATCCGGTGATCGAATCGATCAGCGACCACCTCGCCAGGGTGCCGCGCAAGATCGCCTTCGCCGATGGCGGCACCTTCGAAGCGCCGGCGGAATCGCCGGTCGAGGAATTGCTCGAGCGCCCGCACGGGTTTTTCAGCATCCTCAACCGGCTGGAAGCCAATTGGCGCGTTGTCGCCATCGCCGCCGTCCTGACCATCGGCCTGCTGGCGGCACTCTATCGCTGGGGCATTCCGCTTGCCGCATCCGCCGCCGCGATCGTTACGCCGGAGGCAGTGCTGACGGCAATGGACAAGGGCGCGCTCGAAACCGTCGACCGCATCTTCTTCGGGCCGTCGCGGATTTCCGACGCGCGGCGCAACGAGGTCTCTGCGGTATTCGATGATATCAAGCGGGCGATCGGCGCGCCGCGACCGAAGCTGCACCTGCTGTTTCGCCAGGGCAAGCGCATCGGCGCCAATGCGGTGTCGCTGCCGGGCGGCACTGTCGTCATCACCGACGAACTGATCGATCTGGCGAAAAGCGACGACGAGATCGGTGGCGTGCTGGCGCACGAAATCGGCCATTACGAGGGGCGCCATGCGCTGCGGCAAATCTACCGGATCGCCGGAATCGCCTTCATGCTCAGCGTCATCGGCGGCGACACCAGCCAGATCGTCGACAACGTGGTCGGGCAGCTGACGGCGTTGCAGACGCTTTCCTACAGTCGCGACTTCGAAACCGACGCCGATCGCCGCAGCGTCGAACTGATGGTCAAGGCCGGCCGCAATCCGCTTGCCTTTGTCGGCCTGCTGGAACGCCTGACCGAGAAAATGGGCGGGTCCGGGGAAACTGGCTGGCTGTCGACGCATCCCGGAACCAAGGATCGACGCAAATCGGTTGAAGAACAGGCGCGCGAGCTCGGCTGGAAGGGGTAGTCGAGCAGGTACTACCGCGCCATCGAATGGTATTCGTCGTTCGGGCGCATGTCGGTTGCCGAGGCAAAGCGGTTCGACATGTTGAAGAAACTCGCGACCGCGCCGATGTCGAAGATCGCCCGGTCCGACCAGCCGGCCTTGCGAAGCGCTTGCCGATCGGTTTCGTCGATTGCCTCGGGCGACTTCGTCAGCCGCCAGGCGAAATCGAGCATGGCACGCTGCTTTTTGGGCAGCCGCGCGGCGCGGTAGTTCATGACGAGTTGCTCGCCGAGCTTGGGATCGCCGGAAAGCTGGCGCACCGCGGCGCCATGCGCGGCGAGGCAGTAGTAGCAATGGTTGGCGCTTGAAACGACGACGGCGATCATCTCGCGCTCGAGCTTCGACAAGGGCGAATTGCCGAGCATCAGCTCGTTGTACATCTGCGTGAAGCCGGCGAATTTTTCGCCGTGCCAGGCATAGGACAGCAGCACGTTCGGCACGAAGCCGAGCTTTTCGTCGCATACGGCGAGATATTTCTTCTGGCGCTCGTCGAGGGCGACCTCGGATTTCGGCAGTTTCAACGCAACCGGCTTTTCATGCGCCATCGAGACTTCTCCTCATCGGTTTTGCCGACGGTAACACCGCGGCAACCGATGTGAAGTGGGCTCGTCTAGCCGGCAGCGGCGTCGTATTCCGCTTTCGACAAGGTTTTGTTGTGATCCTTGTCGGCAGCATTGAACTGCTTTTTGCTCCAGTTCACTCCGGCAGCGGTCAATTCTTCGAACGTCACTTGGCCGTTGCCGTCGGCATCGAGCTTGGTGAAATCGGAAGCCGCCATGACTGAACTGGGCACGAACACCGCAAGCAAAAGCGTGAAGACAAGCTTTTTCATCATCATTCTCCCCGTGTCTGGCAGTCGGCGCGGGCCGATCAGAATACCGTGTTTCCCACCGACGTATTGCAGCCGCCAGTCGCCGGCGCGAAGCCGGAAATCGCGTTGCGGATGCAGGCGATATGCGAAGAAAAGCCGAGATTGGCGATGCCGGCGTTCCCGGCCACGTTGTTGAGCAGGTGATTGTCGCGGATCTCGGCGCGCGTGACCGTGTAGACTGAAATGGCGTTCTTTTGCGCCGCGTCCTTGATGTTGAACACCGTGTTGTTGCGTACCGACGCCGAAGGACTGAAACCGACGCCAATTCCGAACGCGGATGCGGTCTCGGAGATCGAAGAAACGACGTTGCCCTCGATCAGCGAATTCTCGCCGTAGACCAGCGTGATGCCGGTCGCCTCGCTGTCGAGATCGCCAGGGCCGGCATTGGTGACGTGGTTGTTGCGGATCACGCTGTCGGCGCCGACCACGAACATGCCGCGATAATTGCTGGCGTTGGCGCGGATATCCTCGACGGTCGAGCGTTGCGCAAACAGGCCGCCGAGAATTACCGCAGTGGCAAAGCCTTCGATATGGCCGTTGCGAACGGTCACGTTCTTGCGGTGAAAGGCCACGATACCGTTCATCCGGTTTTTCGGGCCGGCAAGCTTGTTGGAAAGCGAAAAACCGTTGAGGTCGACCGTCACATTGTCGGCTTCGATCTCGATCGCGCCAGCCAGGTATTCGGGCGTCGGATCGGTGGTGTTCACCAGGTTCTGCTTCAGGCAGTAGATGCCGGGCGTGGCAATCGTGAACGGCACGCTGGCGATCTCGGTGCAGATCGTGACCTCGGCGCGCGCCGACGCGGCCGGCAGAAGGACGGCAAGAAGAATCGCAGCGGCAAGCGTGATTCTGGGCATGGCTTAATCCCCGATCGAATTGGCAGCCAGCCCATAGCAACGATAACACATCCGCGAATTTTCGAAATGTCCCGACGGCCGCCGCTGCGATGAAAGTGAACAAAATTCGCCGCGCTTCGAGCTTGGCGAATTCACTGTTGCCGTTATGTTGCGCCGGCGGAAATGGAGTCGCTCATGAACAAGCCAGAATCGACACAGCCGATCCCGCGCCAGGTCGTGCCCGGCAAGAAGCTTCACGGCCGGGTCGCGGCGACCTTGAAGGCCGCTGGCCGCGATTTCGTCAGCCGGCCGGTCGACAGGCTCGAACTGACCTATGCCGGCATTGTCGGTGACTTTCACGCCGGCCTGACGCGCCCGTCCGGCAGCCGCGAACCTTGGTACGAGCGCGGCACCGAGATGCGCAACGAGCGCCAATTGTCAATTCTGTCGGTGGAGGAACTGGCAGAAATCGCCGCGGACATGGGCCTCACTCAAATCGAGCCTGGCTGGATCGGCGCCAATCTGGTGCTCGAAGGCATGCCGGCGATGACGTATTTGCCGCCGCGCACTCTGCTGTTTTTCCCGAGTGGGGCGACCTTGCGCATCGACGGGGCGAACGGGCCGTGCCGGATTGCCGGCGGTTCGATTGCCGAACAGGTCGGCGCCAAGCCGGTCATGGTCGACGGCGAGCCCGATTTCACTCGCACCGATCTTGCGCTGGCCTTCAAGGACGCCGCGCGCATGAAGCGCGGGCTCGTCGCCTGGGTCGAGCGCGAAGGCGTCGTGCGAGCTGGCGAAGAGGTCAATATCCGCGTCTGGGAGCAGTGGGTGTATTGATCGCCTAACGCCGCTGCCACTATTGACGGCTCGCCAATTTCAATCTCGCGCCGGGATGTTAATCGCCCTCAAGCTCGCCGGGCGGTTGACGCAGGTGTCGAGCCAACGCGAGACATTGGCGAATTTTTCAAACTCGACCAGCTCGGCGGCGCCGTAAAATCCAGTGAGCGTGCGCACCCATGGCCACGAGGCGATGTCGGCGATCGTGTAGTCGCGGCCTATGATGAACTCGCGGCCTTCGAGGCGGCCGTCGAGCACGCCGAGCAGGCGCTTGGCTTCGTCGAGGTAGCGCTTGAGCGGACGCTTGTCCTCGTAGTCCTTGCCGGCGAATTTGTGGAAGAACCCGACCTGGCCGAAAAACGGCCCGATGCCGCCCATCTGGAACATCAGCCACTGGATGGTTTCGTAGCGGCGCGCCGGATCCTTCGGCGCCAACTTGCCGGTCTTGTCGGCGAGATAGATCAGGATGGCGCCCGATTCCAACAGCGCCAGCGGCTTGCCGCCGGGACCGTCGGGATCGAGGATCGCCGGGATCTTGTTGTTGGGATTGAGCGACAGGAACTCGGGGCTCAACTGGTCGTTGTTGGCGAATTTGACCGCGTGCGGCTCGTAGGGCAGGCCAGTCTCCTCCAGCATCGCGGAGACCTTGATGCCGTTCGGCGTCGGCAGCGAATAGAGCTGCAGTCGATCCGGATGCCGCGGCGGCCATTTGTGCGTGATCGGGAATTCGTCGAGTGCGGTTTTTTCCAATACAGGCATGTCGAGTTCCAGTTGCAGGATGCCAGCGGATCATCTGGCGCGCGAGCAATGTAAATGAAGGGAGCGAATTTTCGTTTGATCGCCCGCAAATAGAAAGTTCATCCAGCTTCTTCGGCGGATTTCGGCCTCAATCGCCGCGGCGCCCCATCGGCGGAGCACCCGGTTCATCGCGTCGAGCACGAAATGGCGCGCCGAGTCGCGATCATAGCCTTCCTCAGCAGCCGATGGTATTCGGTATGGACATGGCGGACATGGCTGGCATCGCCTGGCTGGCGCAATCGACGGCGGCAGGTGGCGCAAATGGCCGGCAATCGCGATTTTCATCACGGCATCGAAATCGGCGAGCGGCATTTGCGGCGCAAGCGCGCGCAAGCCGGCGTGCGATCGATTTTTGTCGCGCGGTGCGATTTGCCGACAGCATGCTGCAACTGTCCCGCTTATCCAAATGGGCGCCGGTATTCGCGGCGGGAATGGGCAGAATTTCGCCATTGCCATGCGTCAGCTCATCATATAAAGATATCTTTATCTCATTTTGAGGCATCGGATGCTCGACCGCCTGCCATTGTCGCTCGACGAAATCGTCGAAATCCTGCGCGCCGCCGGCGAGCCGACGCGCATGCGCCTGCTGGCGTTGCTGTGCGGACGCCGACCTGACGGTCAGCGACCTCATCGACATCCTCGGCCAGTCGCAACCGCGTCTGTCGCGGCACCTGCGCCTGCTGTCGGAAGCCGGTCTGGTCGAGCGCAACCAGGAGGGCGCCTGGGCCTATTTCCGCGCCATCGATTCCGGGCCCGGCGGCGGAAATCGCCGCCAATCTCGTTGCCCGCATCCGCCCCGACGATGCGCAGGTGCGGCTCGACCGCGAACGTCTCGAAGCCGTGCGCCGGCGACGCGCCGAACAGGCGGCGGCGTATTTTTCCGCCAATGCCGCGTCGTGGGATGCGATCCGCTCGCTGCATGCCGATGACGAGCGTGTCGAGGCGGCGATGCTGCGGCTTGTCGGTTCGCGCCCGTTCCAGGCGATGCTCGATCTCGGCACCGGCACCGGGCGGCTGCTCGAACTGTTTGCGCCCTATTACCAGCGCGCCACCGGCATCGACATGAGCCGCGAGATGCTGGCGATCGCGCGCGCCAATCTCGACCGCGCCGGATTGAACCGCGTGCCGGTGCGCCAGGGCGACATCTACCTGCTGCCGGTGCCGGCCGGGCAGTACGACCTGGTGACGCTGCACCAGGTGCTGCACTATCTCGCCGATCCGGCCGGCGCCATCCGCCAGGCGGCGCGAGCGCTGGCGCCCGGCGGGCGGCTGCTGATCGCCGACTTCGCGCCGCACGACCTGGAATTTTTGCGCGAGCAGCACCAGCATGTGCGGCTCGGCTTTTCCCATGCCCAGATCGGCGACTGGCTCGCAGCTGCCGGCCTCGACGTCGTCGAGGCAGTCGATCTTGCGCCCGAACCGGACGACGGCGGACAAAAAGGCCGGCAGAAAAATCGCAAGGACGCCGAAATTGACGGTCGACGCTTGTGGCTGGCGCGCGATCCGCGCATACAGATTGCCGGCGAAGCCAGCCGCGCGGGAGAAAGCCTGATGGCCAGTTTCGTTTTCGCGTCGGCCGGCCGCCGACATGCATCTGCGCGTGTCGTTCGAGTTCTTCCCGCCGGCCAACGACCGGCTGGCGGCGATGCTGTGGGAAACGCTGGCGCGGCTTGCGCCATTGCGGCCGGATTTCGTCTCGGTCACTTATGGCGCCGGCGGCTCGACGCGCGAGCGCACGCTTTCGATCGTGTCGCGCATCGCCAACGAGACCGACAGTGCCGGTCGCCGGACATCTGACCTGCGTCGAGGCAACGCGCGGCATCCGTCGATGCGGTGATCGAGGATTACGCCAATGCCGGACTGACGCGCATCGTCGCACTGCGCGGCGATCCTTCGGCCGGGCCGAACGCGCCCTACAAGCCGCATCCGGACGGTTATGCCAACGCCGCCGAACTCGCCGGCGCGATTTCGGCGCGCGGCGGCTTCGACATTTTCGTTGCCGCCTATCCGGAAAAGCATCCGCAAAGCCCGGATTTCGCCACCGACATCGAGATGCTGAAGCGCAAGGTCGACGCCGGCGCGACCCGCGCGATCACGCAGTTCTTCTACGACAACGATGTCTACGAAGCCTATGTCGAGCGCGTGCGCCGCGCCGGCATCTACGTTCCGGTCGTGCCGGGAATTTTGCCGGTGCACGATTTCGCCAAGGTCGCCCATTTTGCCGCGCGTTGCGGCGCGCATGTGCCGGCGTGGCTTGCCGAACGATTCGAGGGCCTCGAAACCGATTCGCAAACCCGCGCGCTGGTTGCTTCAGCGATCGCCGCTGAACAGGTCAACGACCTGATCGAGCGCGGCGTGCGCGATTTCCATTTCTATACGATGAACCGCGCCGACCTCGCCTACGCGATCTGCCATCTGCTCGGCTTGCGGCCCCAGACTAAGAACCAGGCCGAAAATCCCGGCGAGGCGTTGCGCGCGGCCTCATGAAAGCGAAAGCCCGCCCGGTTTCCCGGACGGGCCTGCGGTTGGTTTCGTTTGTTGCCTCGTGACGTTTTGGGGGGCTTCCCGAATTCTTACGCGCGACTACAGGATGCCCAACACGAATGCGCCGACGAATGCGAAGGCTGCGCAGAACATCAGGATATTCACGGTGTGCGTTAGCGTCATCGCGGTCTCCTAGGTGTTTACGCGGCTGGTCTTCCACCGCTGAGAGGAAATTCTAGGGAGCAAAACGAGTCCGTCAACTCGATTTTGCCGGCGCCGGCGACCGCGCCGCAGTTGCCAACATGATGCTTTGGCGCCAAGCGGCTGAAAAAGCGCCGGTTTCCCCATGCTGCGACGCAATAAGCAAATATTTCCATTTCCATGACCAATTCGGCCATGTTTGCGCCACAAAGAGGCCGCGAGGCCGGAAAATCTGGTGGTTTTTTCCAATCGCGTATACATTGGCGGGGGCATGAAAAAGATTTGCGGCGCCATTGGTTCGTCATGCTCGGGCTTGTCCCACTGCTGTCCGGTTTAGACACGTGTGAGATTAAGGGTCATTTGCCTTGTGTCGGTCGAGCGCGGTGGCGGCATGGTTTTAAGCTGATCGATGGGTCGGCTGTGCATGAGATTGAGGCGCACAAGGCGTACGAAGGCGAGCGGCTGAGCGACGGCTACCTGGGCAGCGTGGGCGGCGCGCAACAGGAGATAGGCGATCAGGGCAACGAAGACCTGGGTGCGGACGGCGTTCTCGGAAGCACCGAGGAAACGGCGCATCTTCAGATTCTGCTTGATCCACCTGAAGAACAATTCGATCTGCCAGCGCTGTCTGTAAAGGTCGGCGATTTCCTCGGCTGGGGCGTCGAGATCGTTGGTGGCGAGGCGAATGGTGGTGCCGGTGGGGATGCGCACGACGATCTCGCGTACCGGGTCGGCAAGGGGATTGCGGCGCGAGGCGGCCATGCGCTGTGGCAGGAGGCCAATGCGGTCGGCGAGGATGTCGCCGTGCGCCGGTACCGTCTGCTCGGCGGTCACGTCGAGTGGGGTGTTGCTCTTCAGCCGGCTGACGAAGCGGCAGCCTTTCGCGTCGAGCTCGGCCCACCAGGCGAAGTTGTAATAGGCGAGATCGAACACGTAGGTCATGCCCGCTTCGATCGGCATGGCCTTGGCCGGGGTTATGTCGTTGACCCGCTGGTCGCTCAAATCGGCCCGCAGCGGCGCAGCTGCCACCGGATCGTAGCAGACATGCAGCTTCACCGCCCGGTGCCCGCTGACGGTATCCAGCCATCCACCGCTGAGCGAGGACAGTTCGATGCGCGTGGCGTCGAGGATACGCACCGCATCCTTGAGGTTGCGCCGCGTCGCGCGGCCGGCGCGCGTCGCCATGTAGGCGAACAGTTCGCCAAACAGCGCCGCGGGCCGTCGGGCATTGGCGTCGGCCAGCGTCGAGCGCGCCACGCAGCGGCCGCCCAAGTGATAGAGCCGCCCGGCATGACTCTGCAGCCCCGCCTCGATGGCGCGCAGGCTGTCGGCCCCCGACAGTTGGCCGAACAGAAGCGCCAGGAACTGGCTCTTCGTGTCGAGCCGTCGCACCCGCCAGTCAGCTCCATGCTCGTCCACCAGGCGGTCGAAAACCGCCCACGGAACATGCTTCTGCAAGGCATGAAAAACGCTATTGTGGTGCCGCATGACATTGACCTCGTGCTCGTGTCCCAAACGCTGCGAAACGTCTGGAACCAAGTAAATAATGTCATGCACCTTGTCCACTCAATCTAAACCGGACAGCAGTGGGACAAGCCCAAGAATGACGAGCTTTTGTCAGGTGATGCACGGCGTGTCCTCACCTCCTCGTCATCGTCGGGGGCGAGCCGTGACCCGACGATCCATGCCGTGACGCTTCGCTGGGGGGGTGCGACGGCACACGGTCAAAAGGCCGCAGCTTGAGAAGGGCACTCTTGCCGTGGGGAAACGGAATGGATCTCGGCTCAAAGCCACTGCTGTCCGGTTTAGACACGTGTGAGATTAAGGGTCATTTGCCTTGTGTCGGTCGAGCGCGGTGGCGGCATGGTTTTAAGCTGATCGATGGGTCGGCTGTGCATGAGATTGAGGCGCCAAGGCGTACAGGTGAGCGGCTGAGACGGCTACCTGGGCAGCGTGGCGGCGCGCTACAGGGATACGATCAGGGCAACGACGAATGGGTGCGACGTCGTTCTCGGCCCGAGAAACGGCGCTCTTCAGATTTTGCTTGATCCACCTGAAGATCAATTCGATCTGCTAGCGCTGTCTGTAAGCTCGGCGATTTCCTCGGCTGGGGCGTCGAGATCGTTGGTGGCGAGGCGAATGGCGGCGCCGGTGGGGGCGCCGACGATCTCGCTACCGGCTCGGCGAGGGGATTGCGGCTCGAGTCGACCATGCGCTGTGGCAGGAGGCAATGCGGTCGGCGAGGATGTCGCCCTGTCTGACTGTCAGCTCGGCGGTCACTCGATGTTTCTCTTCTGCCGGCTCACGAAGCGCCACTTTCGCTCAAGCTCGGCCACCAGGCGAAGTTGTAATAGGCAGATCGAACACGTACTCATGCCGCTTCGATCGGCATGGCCTTGGCCGGGTTATGTCGTTCACCGGCTGGTCGCTCAAATCGGCCGCAGCGGCGCAGCTGCCACCGGATCGTAGCAGACATGCAGCTTCACCGCCGGCGCCGCTGACGGTATCCAGCCATCCACCGCTGAGCGAGGACAGTTCGATGCGCGTGGCGTCGAGGATACGCACCGCATCCTTGAGGTTGCGCCGCGTCGCGCGGCCGGCGCGCGTCGCATGTAGGCGATCAGTTCGCCAGACAGCGTCGCTGGCGTAGGGCATTGGCGTTGGCAAGCGTCCAGCGCGCCCGAAGCTGCCGCTCATGTGCTAGAGCCGCCCGGCATGACTTTGCAGCTCCGTCTCGATGGCGCGTGGCTGTCGGCCGACAGTTGGCGACGAAACGCCAGAATCTCGCTCTCGTGTCGAGCCGTCGCATCGCCTTATCTCCATCTCTTCCCTGGCGCGACGCCCCTCTCTGCAGCTGAAGCGTGATCGTGTGCGCTGACATTGACTCGGGCCCGCTCCAACGCTGCGAAACGTCTGGAACCAAGTAGAATGAATGTCATGCACCTTGTCCACTCAATCTAAACCGGACAGCAGTGGGACAAGCCCACTGCTGTCCGGTTTAGACACGTGTGAGATTAAGGGTCATTTGCCTTGTGTCGGTCGAGCGCGGTGGCGGCATGGTTTTAAGCTGATCGATGGGTCGGCTGTGCATGAGATCGAGGCGCACAAGGCGTACGAAGGCGAGCGGCTGAGCGACGGCTACCTGGGCAGCGTGGGCGGCGCGCAACAGGAGATAGGCGATCAGGGCAACGAAGACCTGGGTGCGGACGGCGTTCTCGGAAGCACCGAGGAAACGGCGCATCTTCAGATTTTGCTTGATCCACCTGAAGAACAATTCGATCTGCCAGCGCTGTCTGTAAAGGTCGGCGATTTCCTCGGCTGGGGCGTCGAGATCGTTGGTGGCGAGGCGAATGGCGGTGCCGGCGGGGATGCGCACGACGATCTCGCGTACCGGGTCGGCAAGGGGATTGCGGCGCGAGGCGGCCATGCGCTGTGGCAGGAGGCCAATGCGGTCGGCGAGGATGTCGCCGTGCGCCGGTACCGTCTGCTCGGCGGTCACGTCGAGTGGGGTGTTGCTCTTCAGCCGGCTGACGAAGCGGCAGCCTTTCGCGTCGAGCTCGGCCCACCAGGCGAAGTTGTAATAGGCGAGATCGAACACGTAGGTCATGCCCGCTTCGATCGGCATGGCCTTGGCCGGGGTTATGTCGTTGACCCGCTGGTCGCTCAAATCGGCCCGCAGCGGCGCAGCTGCCACCGGATCGTAGCAGACATGCAGCTTCACCGCCCGGTGCCCGCTGACGGTATCCAGCCATCCACCGCTGAGCGAGGACAGTTCGATGCGCGTGGCGTCGAGGATACGCACCGCATCCTTGAGGTTGCGCCGCGTCGCGCGGCCGGCGCGCGTCGCCATGTAGGCGAACAGTTCGCCAAACAGCGCCGCGGGCCGTCGGGCATTGGCGTCGGCCAGCGTCGAGCGCGCCACGCAGCGGCCGCCCAAGTGATAGAGCCGCCCGGCATGACTCTGCAGCCCCGCCTCGATGGCGCGCAGGCTGTCGGCCCCCGACAGTTGGCCGAACAGAAGCGCCAGGAACTGGCTCTTCGTGTCGAGCCGTCGCACCCGCCAGTCAGCTCCATGCTCGTCCACCAGGCGGTCGAAAACCGCCCACGGAACATGCTTCTGCAAGGCATGAAAAACGCTATTGTGGTGCCGCATGACATTGACCTCGTGCTCGTGTCCCAAACGCTGCGAAACGTCTGGAACCAAGTAGAATCAATGTCATGCACCTTGTCCACTCAATCTAAACCGGACAGCAGTGGCACAAGGCCGAGGATGACGAAAAACGAGACGCGAAGTGCCCGCTCAATCCTTCAATATGAACGTCACCTTGAGGTTGACGCGGTACTCGGTGATTTTCGAGTTCTTGACCACGACCTTCTGGTCCTGGACCCAGGCGCCCTCGACGTTCTTCAGGGTCTCGCAGGCGCGCTTGACGCCGCTTTCGACGGCGTCCTCGAAGCTCTTCGACGACGAGGAAATGATCTCGGTGACACGGGCAACGGACATGGGTTCCTCCCTTGATGGTTGAGGCGGTCATTCTTCGACGCAAATCCGGACGGAAACGTGGCCGCCCGCTTTTCACGGTCGGCCCGAGGATGAGAAACCGAATGATGGGCACACTTCTTCGTTCACGCGGCGTCTCCGTCCGTGGCTTGCTTTCTGCGAGGCGCGGGGCTGCAAGGTCAGCCTCTAAGCCTGGGATAGTTTCGTGGCCGCCATGCAGCCCCGCGTCGGCGTCTGACACAGCGACAATTCGTTTCGCTCCCGCCGGCCTGTCCAGCAAACCTTACGGGCGGCAGGCCGGCTTGGGACCACACACGTGGCAGCCGGGTCGTAGTGCCCGGTGGGAAACCTTCAGTCGCCGGCCCGGGCTTGCGTTATCCGTAGCAACGCAATCGCGGGAGCCGGCCGCTGCCCCGAATGAACCCGGCGGTACCCCCGGCCTCGCGTGGCAGCGACATCGGGCAGGATAAGGGAGCGGGGATGGGCGGGGAGAGATTTTTTCGTGCCACCGACCTTCGTCATTCTCGGGCTTGTCCCGAGAACCCAGCTTTGTCAAAGGCCTGAACCCTCGCCCGAGGGGGAGGCTGTGGTTGACGGAGGAGGGCAACTATCCCCGGGCGGCACCCCAACTTCGGCGTCATCCCGGCCGCTACTGCGAGCCGGGATCCATTGGCGTTTGCTACGAATGGGCGATTAGCGTGAGGTTGCGCCCACGCTTCTTGCATTTCTCCTGCAAGCCGACAGGCCAATGGATCCCGGTTTGCATGGCAACCGGGATGACGCCGAGGTTGGAGCAACGGTGCCATGCGCAAGCTTCTCCACGGCATTCTCGGCGCGATCCTCGGCGGCATCGCCGGCGGCGGGCGGCCTTGTGCTGCACCCTCGTGGCGAGCCTGTCGAACCATGGGGATTTTCCGTTTTTCTTCAGCCGCTTGCCTCGCTCACCCGGGTCCGCGCGCAGCGCGGCCCGAGGGCAAGCTTATGCACGGCTCAGGATGAGGCAGGCGGGGCGAATGGTTGTCGGAGTGTGGATGGGGGTGAGGAGGTGGCATTGAGCATGGAAGCTCGGCGCATTCTGCGCCGAATTGAAGATATCTTGCGCCACATTGCGAATCCCCGAAAACTAGCAGAGCGAAATCGGGGACAGGAGCACTCTAATGGGGGAAAAGATCGACCAGCATGTCTTGCCGATCGCCTTTGCTTCTTTCCTAGTGGTTTCCGCCTAACATAGGAGTCCGATTGGGGATTCCGTTTGGCGAGCGCGCGTGCGAGTCTGACGCATGCGTACAGGAATATCCTTCACCGTTTCTGCAACCGACCGCCAGCGCCTGACGGCGCTGGTCAGGGATCGCAATGCGCCGCAGAAGCATGTCTGGCGCGCCGAGATCATCCTGTTGAGCATCGACGGCCTCGGCACCGTCGAGATCATGCGACAGACCGGCAAATCCAAGACCTGCGTGTGGCGCTGGCAGGAGCGCTTCGCGGCGGAAGGCTCCGAGGGGCTGCTTCGCGACAAGACGCGGCCTTCGCGCATCCCACCTCTCGGGCCGGAAGTAGCCGAGCGCGTGGTGGCGCTGACGCTTGCCGACCCGCCCGGCGAGACGACGCACTGGACCGCCGACATGATGGCGCAAGCTGCCGGCATCAGCGCCAGCGCGGTGCGCCGCATCTGGAAGGCGCACGGGCTGCAGCCCAATCGCTGGCGCCAGTTCAAGCTCTCCAACGATCCGCAGTTCGTCGACAAGCTGCGCGACGTCGTCGGCCTCTATGTCGATCCGCCGGCTCACGCCATCGTGTTGTCGGTCGACGAGAAGAGCCAGATCCAGGCGCTCGACCGCACTCAGCCCGGCCTGCCCATGAAGAAGGGCAGGCTCGGCACAATGACCCACGACTACAAGCGCAATGGCACGACCACGCTGTTTGCTGCCCTCAACGTGCTCGACGGCACCGTCATCGGCCGCAACATGCAGCGCCACCGTCACCAGGAGTTCATTCGCTTCCTCAACGCCGTCGACGCCGGGGTGCCGGCCGGCAAGGCCGTCCATGTCGTCCTCGACAACTACGCCGCCCACAGGCATCCCAAGGTGCGCGCCTGGCTCGACCGCCATCAGCGCTTCACCTTCCACTTCACACCGACATCGTGCTCGTGGCTCAATGCCGTCGAAGGCTTCTTCGCCAAACTGTCCAAGCGCCGCCTCAAGCGCGGCGTCTTTCATTCGGTCGTCGACCTCCAAGCCGCCATCAACCGCTACATCGCCGAACATAACCAGAAACCCAAACCCTTCACCTGGACAGCCGACCCCGACAAAATCATCGCCGCCGTCAAACGCGGGCACCAAGTGTTAGATTCCATCCACTAGGAGGGTGGATATCTGCTACATGGTTTCTGCTTTGGTTTGTTCGAAATAGAAGCAGCTCTATGAACGCCTCATCTGTAGACGTCGTTATGATTGTACTTTCAAGCGTGACGGTAATTGTTACAGTATTAGCAATAATTATCGCTGTTGTCGGCGTAATCGGATTTAACGCAATAAGACAGTCAGCTTATAATGCCGCAGAAGGACACCTTAAAAGCGAACTAAAAGAAGGCGGTTCTCTGCGTAATTGGATCGGAGAAGAAGTTCGTAAAGTGATTGGTGAGGTACAGGGCCCAAAGGGACGGAATAACGATGACGAAATTGGAGAAGCACTCGAAAAGGATCAAGGGTAAATGAGAAGACCGTCTGAAGAGTGGGAATCGTTACCAAAAAATCTTAAAGAAGTCATCGTTAAATACCTTCACGATGTTCCTGTGCAAATTGGTAAAATTGCTCATGATTTGGGCTTAATTGTAAAAGTTGCCACCCTTGACGTTGGAATCTCTGGTGCGATTCTCCCTGATAAACAAGGAAAGTATAAAATTTTAGTTAATAAACATGAGCCGAAGTATAGGCAGAGGTTTACCTTAGCGCACGAGATTTCCCATTTTTTATTACATTCCGGCTTGATTAAAGAAGGTATAGAAGACAACATTTTATATAGGTCAAGACTAAGTAATAGACTCGAAGCAGAAGCCAATCGCCTTGCTGCTGATTTGGTTATGCCAAACAACCTTGTGAAAAAAATGAAAGAAAGTTATAAAAATAAAAGGCCTGCAGATTACGTGCCGATTATGGCAAATAACTTTCAAGTCTCTGAGGACGCAATGAGAATAGCTTTAGGTATTAAATGATGCCTCCATCCTATATTCCGATACTTTCCGTTCGCCCATCTGAACTAGCAGCTCTGCGAGAATTGCCGGACGTTGCTTATGAAAGTATTTTACCTTTTATTGTTATTCGCCCCTGGCTGGGCAAAGGCGCGCTCTCTAGGGCGCTTGATAAGGTGAAGAGCATAGTAGGAGATAAAACTTGGATTGCGGGATTTGATAGCCAGTATGATGGGTCAAATCCAGATCATGCCGCTGAGATAGAGTCTATTAAGGATCCCAAGGAAGATTATTCTGGTTGGAAAAATTTTGTTGGGACGCTCCCAAACGCCATACCGTCCGCACTTATTATCGAAGACACCGTACGTTTTTCGAGACACATAGAGAATTTACTATCGCTAAATCGTGGAATATGTATTAGAATTGGTAAAGATAAAATTGTAGAGGCCTTCAATATAATCGACCGAATCAAAGTCATAGACTCAAATAGCACCTATTTTATTCTTGATTTTGAAGATGAATGTAAGGTAAACGTTGAGAAAATTGAACTTGCCTCGGAAATATTTCGCCGTGCAAATAAGAACTTGCCGCAGTCAAATCTTGCTGTATCGATGACCTCGTTTCCCTCTTCATTTATCGGCCTTGAGTTCGCAGGAAATTTCAGAAAGGGAATTTCATACTAAGCTTGTAGCTTCCATACCTTCTAATACATTGATTTATAGTGATCGTGGTAGCGCAAGAATTCATGACCAAGAGCAAGGCGGCGGTACTCCGCGGCCAAGAATTGACTTGCCCATAGATCGAATGTGGTATTTTTTCCAAGCGGAATGTGTCAGAGAAAAGGGAGAGACTGATGAGCAATTTAAGTTTCGGAGAAAGAATGCTTATAGGGAAATGGCGCTGGAAGCTATTAACAGCCCCTATTGGGATAAGAATTTAAATATTTGGGGGACTCAGTATATAAAAATTACAAGTATAGGTGGTTCGTTTGGTATTGACAATCCGTCTAAGGCTACGGCCGCGCGAATTAATATTCATCTTGTAAGACAAGCTTTTTTTGGAAAGGAAATGGCTGGTAAGGACTTTGAAGAAGATTGGGTCGATTAGGCGTTTTTTTGCTCACCGCCTTGACCTTCCCGTCTTGCGTCTGCCGGCCGGATCGCCCGAAGCGCCGCCGACAGCCTCCTCCAGCAACTTCCTCACACTCTCCGGCATCTCCCTGCACGCGCAGTTGGCCGCATGCGCGCGGTGCCAGGCGATGCGTTGCGCCTCGGTCGGGTTCTTCGGCATGCGGTTGGCCCTGTGCCATTCGGCGTTGATTTTGGACATGGTCCCCCTCATCCGGCCCTTCGGGCCACCTTCTCCCCGCGTGCGGGGAGAAGGGAACAGCGCTACCGCCCCGGGCGTCCGGTTTTTCGCTTTCCCCGGCTGACGCGCCTGCGCTCCTCCGAGGGGTCTTCGTAGCTGCCGGGGCCGGGCGTTTGGCGCGATTGGGTGAGGCTCTCGCGCATTTCCTCGCCGTAGGATTGGCGCGGCGGCGACCAGCCTTCGGGTTTCGCCGGCTTCTCGGTTCTTCCGACCGTCATTTCGTCGAGCGTGGGTTTGCGGAAGAGGGAGGGGTCGCTGGGTCCTCGGGACAATCCTCGGGTCAGGCCCGAGGACGAGGATGACGACGAAGAGGGTTTCGGCGCCGCCCCGCCGCGCTTTGCCTTTTCCCGCCGTGCCGTCTGCGTATTCTCCACCCCTGCATCCCGCGACAGCGGATCGTCGGCGACGGCGAGTTCGACCTGGTTGAGACGCTTGATCTCGTCGCGCAGGCGCGCGGCCTCCTCGAAATCGAGATCGGCGGCGGCCTCGCGCATGCGCCGTTCGAGGTCTTCGAGATGGGCGCGCAGATTGTGGCCGACGAGGTGGCCCTCGTCCGCCAGGCCCATTTCGACGCGGACATGGTCGCGCTCGTAGACCGAGGAAAGAATGTCGCCGATGTTCTTCTTGATCGATTCCGGCGTGATGCCGTTGGCGGCGTTCCAGGCGAGCTGCTTGGCGCGGCGGCGGTCGGTCTCGCCGATGGCGCGCTGCATCGAGCCGGTGACGGTGTCGGCATACATGACGACGCGGCCGTCGATGTTGCGGGCGGCGCGGCCGATGGTCTGCACCAGCGAGGTCTCGGAGCGCAGGAAGCCCTCCTTGTCGGCGTCGAGGATGGCGACCAGCGCGCATTCGGGAATGTCGAGGCCCTCGCGCAGCAGGTTGATGCCGACCAGCACGTCGAAGGCGCCGAGGCGAAGATCGCGGATGATCTCGATCCTCTCCAATGTGTCGATGTCGGAATGCATGTAGCGGACGCGGACGCCGGCCTCGTGCAGATATTCGGTCAGGTCCTCGGCCATGCGCTTGGTCAGCGTCGTCACGAGGCTGCGGTAGCCCTTGGCGGCGACGGCGCGGACCTCGCCGAGGAGATCGTCGACCTGGGTCTTGGCCGGGCGCACCTCCACCGGCGGATCGACCAGGCCGGTCGGGCGGATGACCTGTTCGGCAAAGACGCCGCCGGCCTGCTCCATCTCCCAGCGGCTGGGGGTGGCCGAAACCGCGACGGTCTGCGGGCGCATCGCGTCCCATTCCTCGAAGCGCAGCGGCCGATTGTCCATGCACGAGGGCAGGCGGAAACCGTATTCGGCGAGCGTCGCCTTACGGCGGAAGTCGCCGCGATACATGCCGCCGATCTGCGGGATCGAGACATGGCTTTCGTCGGCAAAGACGATGGCATTGTCGGGGACGTATTCGAACAGCGTCGGCGGCGGCTCGCCCGGCTTGCGGCCGGTGAGGTAGCGCGAATAGTTCTCGATGCCGGCGCACGAGCCGGTGGCGCCGAGCATCTCCAGATCGAAACGGGCGCGCTGTTCGAGGCGCTGGGCCTCGAGCAGGCGGCCGGCTTTGGTCAGTTCCTCGAGGCGGACGATCAGCTCTTCCTTGATCGATTTCATCGCCTGGTCGAGCGTCGGCTTCGGCGTGACGTAGTGCGAGTTGGCGTAGATCTTCACCGCCTGCAGGTCGGCCGACTTGTGGCCGGTCAGCGGATCGAATTCGGCGATCGATTCGACGACGTCGCCGAACAGTGCGATGCGCCAGGCGCGGTCTTCGAGGTGGGCCGGGAAGATTTCGAGCGTGTCGCCACGCACGCGAAACGTGCCGCGAACGAAATTGGCGTCGGCGCGCTTGTATTGCTGGGCGACGAGATCGGCGAGCAACTGGCGCTGGTTGACGCGGTCGCCGACACGGATGGCGAAGGTCATCGCCGTATAGGTCTCGACCGAGCCGATGCCGTAGATGCACGAGACCGAGGCGACGATGATGACATCGTCGCGTTCGAGCAGCGACCGCGTCGCGGCGTGGCGCATGCGGTCGATCTGCTCGTTCACGCTCGACTCCTTCTCGATATAGGTGTCAGAGCGCGGCACGTAGGCTTCCGGCTGGTAGTAGTCGTAATAGGAGACGAAATACTCGACGGCGTTTTCCGGAAAGAAGCTCTTGAACTCGCCGTAGAGCTGGGCGGCGAGCGTCTTGTTCGGCGCCAGCACCAGCGCCGGGCGCTGCGTCGCCTCGATCACCTTGGCCATGGTGAAGGTTTTTCCCGAGCCGGTGACGCCCAGCAACACCTGCGTCGCCTCGCCGTTGCTCAGCCCCTCGACCAGATCGGCGATGGCCGTCGGCTGGTCGCCGGCCGGCTGAAAATCAGAGACCATCTTGAAGGCAATGCCACCCTCGGATTTTTCCGGGCGCGGCGGCCGGTGCGGCGTCCACGACGTCAGGTTCGGGTCGCCGCCTTCGAGCAGTTTGCGCAGCGAATCGACCGTCGCGGTGACGCCAGAGGTGGTGTCGAGGGTCCGCGCCTCTTCGAGCGTCACGTCGAGGCCGGCAACCGGCATCAGCCCGGCGGCGGCGCGGGCTTTCGGATCGTGCGAGCCGCCGATCAGCGCGCCGCCGCCGGTGCGCTTCAGCGTCGTCCGGCGGCCGGACGGCGTGTGCTTTTCGACCGTCTGAGGGGTAGTCGCCTCGGCGGGCGATTTTGCCGCCTTCAGCCGGTGCTTGCCGGCGGCCGAGCGGATGTCGCGCATGGTTTCGCCGATCGGCGCGTCCTGCCCGGCCTCGATCTGCTCGAGCCAGGACGAAACCGGGCCTTTCAGAGGCTCGCCGGAGATTTCGCGCTGCGGCGATTCGCCGAGACCCGAGGGCCGGCCGGTCTTTTTCGGTGGACGGGACATGGCGCCAATATGGCCAGAGATGCCGGCGAAGGAAAGGCCGGGGGCGGCCAGAGAAATGGGGATGCTGACAGCAAGGTGTCAGGAGTGGGCGGGCTGCCTCCAGGCGAGCGCCGAGATCACGATCGCGATCAGGGCGAGGAAAGTCAGCACCGCGTCGGCGGCGTGGCCGTATTCCCACTGCGCCCGCACCGCCTCGAAATTCTCGGGCGTGACGGTCCAGTTGCTGGTCAATTGGTTCATCGGGAAGACGACAGCAAAGAAGCCGGCCAGCGAAGCCAGCATCAGCACCAGGCCGGCGATTGCGAACAGGAACGGCGTACGTTGCGGGCGGCTGAAAACGGCCAGACCCGCAATGGCGACGAGCGCAGCGATCAGGGCGACGCCGAACAGGGCCCAGCCATCATAGATGCGCTGCGCGCTCATGTAGGCCTGCTGGTCCATGACGATCTTGTTCGGCAGCTCGAACAAATGCGCGCCGCCCGGGATGAGGCAGATGGCGACGAGGACAATGGCGAGGAATTGGATTAGGCGGACAGTCACGAACTCATTCCTTTCCCAGGCCGGATTACGGCGGGCAGGTGCCAACATGGTCGCCGAAATTGGCGAGGAAAAGACTGAAAGTGATCGAGGGAAGCGCGGGTCAGATAACCTTCGCCACCCTCTCCCCCCGCCCATACGGGACCCTGACCCACGCCCGTTCGTGCAGGTAATAGAGCACCGACTTGGTGACGACCTCGGTGACGCCGATGGCGGCGGCGAGGTGGATCGAGCCGGTGATCAGCCAACTCAGCAGCATCGTGTCGATGGTGCCGGTGATGCGCCACGACACCGCCTTGGCGAAACTGCGAGAATGCGTATCCATATCCGAGGCGCCCCATTGCGTTTCGCGCGGAATGTAGGGCCGGGATTGCCGCATTGGCAGAAAATTATTCCCAATTATGGCCCGGTCAGTGTGGAAGATTTTCGGCGATGTGGCGCAATTGCGGAAATTGACCGGGCCGGCAAAGCCGCGCATTGTGCCGGAAGGTCCACCATTCCTGTCGCCATGGCCGTCCGCAGCGATTCCCCAGCAAGATCCGAGGCTTCGCCGGCGCCGAGCGAGGCGACCAAGGCGGCGATCAAGTCGGCGATCCTGAAATACAACCTGTTGCTGCCCGCGGCCACGCGCGCCGCCTGGTACCGCAGCGCCGGCATGCTGGTGCCCTTCGGCGTGGTCGCCTTCGGCCTCATCTGGGCGTTTTTCCCGACATCGGAGGGAAGCTCGAACTGGTGGAAGCTCGACGCGGCGATGGTGGTCGGCCTCGCCTATGGCGGCTTCCTGATCTGGCTGTTCGCATGGCGGCCGGTTGCCGACCTGCGCCGCACGGCGCGCGAGTTCATCATGCCGGAGCTGTTCGGTTTCATCGAGAATTTCGGCTATCGCAACGGCCAGGCGCCGGCCTTTCTGGCGAATATTCCGAAGGCCATGCAGCTCGGCCATACCAGCGCCCAATTCGACGACGGCATTTGCGGTAGTTTCGATGGCGGGGCATTCGAATTGTGCGAATGCAAATTTTGGGTCGGCTCCGGAAAGAACCGCTACCTCGAATTCGCCGGCGTCGGCTTCCACTTCGCGCTCGACAATTCGTTCCCCGGAATCCTTGTGGCGACGCGCCAGCTCGATTTCGCCGAAAGGGTCGGCCATTCGCTGTTCGGCAAGGACGAGATGACCGAGATCACGCTCGACGACGCGGAGTTGAACAAGCTTTTCCGTGTCCATTCCGACGCGCCGCAGGCGGCCGTCGATCTGCTCAATGCCGGGCTCGAAAAAGTGCTGGCCTTCCTTCGCAAAAGCTGGGACGGCGGCATGCCGCGGCTGGCGATATCGGGCGCCGACGGCTTCCTCTTCCTGGCAACCAAGCGCAATTTCTTCGAAGTGCCCAATGGCGAGATCATCAATTACGACGCGCATGTCGCTCCGATGCTGCACGAAGTGGAGCAGTTGCTGTCCACGGCGCGCCTGGTGCGCGATGCCATGACGGGGAAAGGGAAGCGCTAGGGCGGCGAAAGGCGATGTTCAGGCGCGCTGGCGTGTCCGCTCGGCGTTTTCGGCGACGACGTGCTCATAGGCGGCGCGCAATCTGGCGATTACCGAACTTGCGCCGCGGCGGGCCGGCTTGCCGAGATGGAGCGTGCGCAACTCCTCCATGAAATCGGCCCACATCCTCGGCCCGCCCTCCTCGAGCAATTGCGCACGAATGCTCAGTTCCTTGCTCGCCGGCATATGGCGGCGCCCCCAGGCGCCAAGCATGGCGAAGACCGGCACGAGCTCGATTGCCTTTTCCGTCAGGCTGTAGATCGCCTTCTGCTTGTGGCTGGGATCGTCGGCGCGGGTGAGCATGCCGAGATCGGTGAGGCGCTTCAGGCGATCGGCAAGAATGTTGGAAGCGATGCCTTCCTCCGACTGCGTCAGCAATTCGCGAAAATGGCGGCGATTGCCGAACATCATGTCGCGCAGGACGATCAGGCTCCAGCGATCGCCGAAGACTTCGAGCGAAAGATTGATCGGGCAGCCGGAACGGTGGGCTGTGTCGGCCTTTTTCGATGCCAATGCGATTCTCCAAAAGAAACCAGTTGCAATATCGTATCGGTAGAACTATATTGCAACTGCTTTTAAAATGAAAGCAGTTGAAAATTGCAACCTGAATTGAGGAGAATGCGAAATGAGACGACTCGTAGTGTGGAACCTGATGACGCTCGACGGCATGTTCGAGGGGACGAAGCCGTGGGATCTCGACTTCCACACACGCGTGTGGGGTGAGGAGCTCGAAGCCTTCTCGCTCGAGCAGGGGAAGGAGATCGGGACGCTGCTGTTCGGCCGCCGGACCTACGAGGGGATGGCTGCCTATTGGACCAAGGAGACCGGGCCGATTGCCGACATGATGAACGGCATCGAGAAGGCGGTCGCCAGTCGCACGCTCAAGACCGCCGACTGGAACAACACGCGATTGCTAAACGGCGAGGCGGTCGATGCGGTCCGCAAGCTGAAGGTGGAAGCCGGCAAGGATGTCTTCGTCTTCGGAAGCGCCGAGCTGTTGTCATCGCTGCTGGCGGCCGGCCTCGTCGACGAATACCGGCTCTGCCTGGTGCCGGGCGTTCTCGGCAAGGGCAATCCGCTGTTCAAGCCCGGCGAAAAGCCGGTCGCCATGACGCTCAAGTCGAGCCGGCCGCTGAAGACCGGCGGCGTCATCCTGACCTATCGGATCGGCGCGTGAAGGAGAAAGAAGATGAAATATCTGTGTCTCGCCTATGGCGACGAAAAAGGCTGGAAGGCGCTGTCGAAAACCGAGCAGCAAGCGCTTCTCGCGCAAGACGAGGTCATCCGCAGGCGCGGCGCCTTGATGGCCGCGGTCGAGCCGGCTGTCACGACTGTGCGCGCCTGGGATGGAAAGCCGACGATAACGCAGGAAAGCGTCGCCAGATTGTCGGCGCCGCTTGCCGGTTTCTCGCTCATCGAAGCGGACGGCATCGACGAAGTCATCGAGCTCGTTGCCGCAACCCCGTGCGCCCGCGCGAAGGGCTACATTGAAATCCGGCCCATCCTGTTCATCAACGAGGATGAATGGCGGGGAGGATGAATGGCGGGTCGCGGCAGGCAGTAGAGCCCGCTGGACAATGCGCGGGCTTCATAATCGCAATACTATTAGCTGCTCATCGCCATTAGCCGGATTTTGCCCCCGACACGCAAATCGCCATCGGCGTGACCGTTTCGAGCCGGTCGATGCGGATGTCGGTGAGGCCGGCCTTGGCAAACTGGCCGGCGATCTCTTTGCCCCGCGCCATGACGCCAGCGTCGGACCGGTCGCCGGTGCGCGGCTGCAGCGTCGTGAAGATTTTGCCGCCGGGCGCGAGGCGACTGGCGAGGTCGCGCAGCACGGCAACCGGATCGCGCCAGAAGAGGATGACATTGACGGCGAAAATCCGGTCGAACGGACCGGCCAGGTCGGGAATTTTGACGAGAGCGCCGTCCTCGACCGAGCCGACATGCAGGCGCAGGCGGTCGCGCTCGATCATTGCGCGATTGCGGCTGGCGGCCATGTCGGCCATCGTCTGCGAGCGGTCGAGGCCGATAGCGGTTCCGGTGGTCAGGCGGGAACAACCTCGCCGATCGCAAATCCCGGGCCATAGCCGATTTCGAGCACGCGATGATGCGGCCGCAATTCGAGCAGGTCGACGGTCCAAAGATTGCGGGCGCGGTTCGAGGGCCGGCGGGCCATGAATTCGCCGGCCAGCCGGCCGACGAGGCCGCGCGGATTGCCGAACTGCGAGACGAGATAGCGAACGATCGCGCCGGCCATTGCTTTCTCCGGCTCCTGAGGCGCCATCAGGCGGCCGCCCGACTTGCCTCGCGCATGGCCGTAATCTGCAGGAACACTGCACTGGGGTCGACACCGGGATGGTTGTCGGGCAGCAAGTCGAGCGCCATCGCTGACATCTTTGCCAGCAATTCATCGAGCGTCGCCGCGTCGGCGGCGGCGGGAATTTCGTCGTTGTGCCCACTCCACACCGATGCGTCTTCGGCCCAAACGGCCGAAATGGTGAAGATCACGGGCATGGACATTCGTTGACCCTCGCTTTTTCGACGGATGCCGCAATAGCATGGTTGTTGGGGACAGGAAACGATCAGGCCGCCGGGAATGGCCGGGCCCGGATCAGTGCAGAACCATCTGCGGGCCGGCCGCCGGCGACGCCATGACGCTGATGTCGACGCGGTCGCGGCCGTTGCGCTTGGCCGCATAGAGCTGCTGGTCGGCCAATCGGTAGATCTCGCTGAACGAGGCAGAGCCGTCGAACACGGCGCCGCCGATGCTCGCCGACAGGCGGTAACGCTCGCCCTGCGGCGCAAAGGCGGCTTGCCCGATTTCCTGGCGGATGCGCTCGGCGACGTAGTTTACTCCCTCGGCGCGCAGGCCTGGCAGGAAGACGCCGAATTCCTCGCCGCCGACGCGGCCAACCAGATCGATGTCGCGGACGACGCCCTTGATGGCCTTGGCGATGACGCGCAGCGCCTCGTCGCCATTGTCGTGCCCGAAGCGGTCGTTGACGCGCTTGAAGTGATCGACGTCGATGACGAGCAGGGCGCCGGCGGAATCAACCGCCTGGTTTTTGCCCTGATCGTTGGTGACGCGCTGGAGGTAACCCTCGACCATGGCGGTGAAGGCACGCCGGTTGAGCAGGGCGGTCAGGCTGTCGGTCGACGCGACGTTCATGAGTTCGTGATGGGCGATGGCGAGCTCGCGCAATTTGCTCAGCAGGTAGAAGAAGAATGGCGGCGCCAAGACCAGCGGGATGATCAGGTTGTTCCAAGGGTTTTCGCCCCAGCGCCAGGTCTCGGTCTCGAACGAGTAGCTGTCGATGGCAAAAGCGACGACGATGCACGCCAGCGTGCCGAGGCTGGTGAACAGGTAGACGCGCGCCCGGCCACGGGCCGACCAATTCAAGTTGTTGAAACGCATCAAGAATATTCCGCGCGTTTTGCCGATCCTTGTCCCGCCCCCGTTCGCAGATGCGTAGACCAGGAGCATTAAGATACCCTTTCGGCCCGCGCGGCGATTTTGCGCGCCAGCTGCAAAAAAAAAGCCCCCGGCGGCGCGCCGGGGGCAGCGGTAATTCCAGCCGCAGGGGTTGCGGAAAGGGGGCAGTTGCCGGCTACTTTTGGAGGCTGGCGACCTTGAACTCGTCGGCATTCAGGCTGCCGTCGCCGTCGGCATCTGCCTTCTTGAACTGATCTTTCGTCCACGTCCATCCAGCGGCCGTGGCCTCATCCATCGACACCTTGCCATCGCCATTGGCGTCGATCTTGGTGAAGTCCATTTCGCCGCCCGCGGCCGCCGCCGGGAGGACCGTGGCGCCGGCAATCAGGCCGGCTACGCAAATTGCGCTGAGGATCTTGTTCATCGGAGTGCTCCTTTGCTGCGCCCCGCAGCGCCGTCGATATCGCAAGCCATTGCGGCGACCGGCCGGCGAATTTCCGCATTTTTCCGGCGCGCAATTTCAAATTGGATGTCGGCCTGTTGCGCAGAATTGATCGCGAGATTCGGCGTGCCGTGGAACCTTATCGGCAGATCTGGAAGACGAAGGCGATTTCCGAATCGGCGCACATGATGCCGCCCCACTGGTAGCCACTGCGGCCGCCATAAGTGATGCGGAACCAGTGATAGCCGTTCATGTCGACGCCGCTGTCTTCCTCGATGCGGATCGCGGTGTTTTCGGGCAGCGATGCGACCTTAGCGAACTGCATTCCCGGTCCGGCGCGGACGACGCCGCCGAGCGACAGGCCGCCGACGCCGACGGCCTGGCCGGGCAGCGGATTTTGGCCGCCATCGCTTTCCTCGCCATTGTCGGGAGCGGCGAAATTCATCACCACCTGGCTGCCGCCGGGGCGGGGCAGGTAGACGGCGAGGCAATCGCCCGGCATCGTCGTCGCCACCCACGGGTGGCTGACGAAGGTCTGCTGGTTGAGGCTCTGGCCCGGCTCGAGGGTGGCATATTCCTTCAGCCCACCCTGGTAGTCGGCCCATTCGAGGCGGATCGTAATCGTCGAGGCGTTGACGAAGGTGATCGTCGTCGCCACCGAGCCGTCGAGCGAGCGCAGGCCGTGGCGAACCTGCGAGCAGTCTGCGGCCTGCGCGGCGCCGGGCGCGAATACGGCCATCGCGACCGCAACGACTGAAGCCAGCAGCAAGGCTGCCACGGCCAGACCTGCCCTTTTCATGGAAATCCCCCGCCGAAGATTTGGCGGGCCATTCCTAGCCAATGGCCGGTAAGCCGGCAAGTGATCGGATGCGTGAAGCATTGGCTACCGCAGATGCCGCGTCACCCCGGTTGCTCCTGCGCACGTCGAAGGGGCGAACCGGGTTCTATTGGCGGATCGAGTGTGGAGCAGCGGCCACCACAAACACCGCGTCACCCCGGTTGCCATGCAAACCGGGGTCTATTGGCGGATCGGCGAGGCATGGGGTAGCGGTCAGCATTCGGACAACTGCGGTAGGCACTTTGCAGGGTAATCTCCTGCGGCAGAGGCCAATGGACCCCGGCTCGCAGTAGCGGCCGGGGTGACGGAGCGCGCGGAGTAGCGGCCGCAGTGACGAGCGCGGATCGTTTGAGGGCATCAGGCCTGCGGTGTCGCCACCGAGATGCCGAAGAGGCGCCACTGGCCGTCGACAATCTTGAACATCAGGTCGAAATCGATGCGCAGCGGCTTGGTCGGGAAATGGCCGGTCAGGCGCAGCACCTGGTTGTTTTCGACGAGCTGCGGTTGCTGGATGACGGGCGCCAGCAACGCAACGGCAAACAGGTCGAACTTGCGCCGGCGCAGGTCGGCGAAGGCGCCGGCAAGATCGGCGGCATTGTTGCGCGCCTGGAATTCCGGCGCCGCCAGATCGCGCAACACTGTGTAGTTGCCGGAGCGGTTGGCGTCGTTGAGGGTCAAAAGCGCGGCGCGCACCAGATAGGTCGCCTGCTCGGGGCTGACCGGCGGCTTGCCATGCGCCTGCTCGACGCGCTTTTCGTTCTGCTGGCCGGGCTGCTGATTGCCCTGGGGCGCATCGCCTTGGGGCGCGACCCCCTTCTTTTCGGCCGCGGCAGCCGGAAAAGCTGTCGCCAGCAGGGCAAACAGGACTACGAGACGCAGCCGCCGCAATTGCTTCACCAGCTGAAACGCAGCCCGGCGCGGCCGCCGACGCCGCCGTCGTTGAGGCCGAAGGCGACACCGGCATTGAACTGGACGTTGTTGGAGATGCGCGTGGCGGCAGCCAGCGCCAGCGCGTTCTCGCCTTCGAACGTGCCCCAGTTGATCGTCGCGACGTTGTTCTCGCCGGGCAGCACGGTCGGCGCGCCGGCCATGGCGAAGGCCATGGCGACGCCGGCATTGGCGCGGTCGAGGTCCGCCGCTGAGGCTATGCCGAGGCTCGAGAACGGCGCCGACGCGAGATTGCCGTTGGCGTCGGTGGTGACGACGCTGAGCGGGCCGGACTGCGCCGCCAGGCTCGCCGCCGAGTTGATGCCGGCCATGGTGTAGGTGTTGTTCGCCGTGCCGAAAACCTGCTGGTTGTCGCGGGTCGTCGTCGCGCCGTTGCCGAAGGCAGCGGAGTTGGCATGCGTTGCGCTGGCGTTCGGGCCGATGGCCGAACTGTTGGCGCCGGTGGCATTGGCGAAATCGCCGTAGGCGGCGCCGCCGCTGCCGGCTGCGGCGCCGGCGCCGACCGCGACCGAACCGAGCGCCGAGGCGCCGTTGCCGATGGCGATGGAATTGACGCCGCTCGACTGGCTGTTCTGGCCAAGCGCAATGGCGCCGTCCTGAGTTGCTTGCGCGCTGTCGCCGATCGCCACCGACGAAGCGCCGCTGGCGACACTATTCGCCCCAAAGGCAGACGAATTGCTCCCCGAAGCGCTGCTGTTTGCGCCGGAAGCTGAAGAATTGATCGCCGTCGCCGCCGCGTTCTGACCGAGCGCGGCGGAGCCGTTGGCGCTGGCCGTGGCGCCGGTGCCGATCGAGATGGTGTTGGAGGCGGCGATATTGCTGCCGGCGCCGTTGCCCATGGCGATGTTGTTGTCGCCGGTCACGTGCTGGCCGCTGCCTGTGCCGCTCGCCGTGTTGTTGTCGCCGGTCACGAAGTTGCCGCTGTTGAAGCCGGTCGCCGTGTTGGCATCGCCAAGCACGATGCGGCCGCTGAAGCTACCGCTAGCGGTATTGTTGTCGCCTCTTACACCTCTGCCGCTGCTTTCGCCATAGGCGCTGTTGGCATCGCCGGTGACGCTAACGCCGCTGTTGACGCCGTTGGCGGTGTTGAAGTCGCCGGCGACGAACTGGCCGCTTTGGTAACCGCTCGCCGTGTTGAAGCTGCCGGTCACGCTGACGCCGCTGCCGTAGCCGGTCGCCGTGTTGTGGTCGCCAGTGACGATCGCGCCGGCGTCGCTGCCGAGCGCCGTGTTGGCGAAGTTGCCCGCATCGGCACCGGCGCCGGCGCCCGCGCCGACGGAGGTGGAGTTGGCATTAGCGTTGGCAGCGGAGCCGCAAGCCACCGAACCGCCCCCGGTAGCGGTCGCTCCGTCACCGGATTCACCGACCGCGTCGCTGTCGCAGACGAACTGCGCTTGCGCCGGTTGCGGCGAAAGCGCCACGCAGGCGATTGCGCACCCGAGGGCCAGCGCCATGTAGCGCCCAAACCGATAGCGCATGTGCCGATAGCCCGACATGGAAACTCCCCTGTTTGCAGCCATGCATCGTCCTGGCCCGCCACGCGCAGACGACTCGCGCATGCTATTGGGTGGAAAGGCCGCTTTCTTGGACAGCAACGAAGCGTGCTTGGACAATCGGGAAAACGGTGTGAAATTCAGACGCCCGCAGCAAAAATGCAACAATGGCGCGCCGGATAGGGCAATAGGGAAACAATCTTGGACGATAGCGAAGTAACGTGCAGCTTTGGCCGATCTGCCCGGCGCTTTGTCTTTGCCTGCGGTGCCGTGTCCGGGTAGGGTCGATGCGCTGCAATTCCTGGGAGAAATTCCCGTTCACCACAGCGAGCCGGCTGAATGATCACCGATGTGCGCGACTTCCGCCGGCTCCGCTTTCAGGCGCCCGAGAGCTTCGAGGCGCAGTGGCTTGAATGGTATCGCGACGAATTCGTGCGCGCGATCCTCAAGATCGACCTCGAGATCGACCCTGCCGTGCCGCTGCACCTCGAAGGCGCCGCGCGCGTGCTGCCCGATCTTACGGTCTATTCCTGCGGGTCGTCCTCGATGAACTGGCTGGCAACCAAGGACCTGGTCGACGCCCTTCTGTTGACCGTGTCGCTCGAAGGCGACATTGCATTCCGGCTCGACGGAGACGCCCTGCGGCTATCGCCGGGCATGGCAATGTTCGGCGCCGCACGGCCGGGCACCGCCCTGGATTTCCGCGATCACGGGCGAATCCTCGGCCTGCGTCTCTCGCCCCGCCTGTTGGCGCCGCTCGTACCGAACGTGAACGACCTGAGCTGGGCTCCGATCCGCGCCGATTTGCAGGCGCTGCGGCTGCTGCTCGCCTACGCCCGGATGCTCGACGCCGAGGAGACCATCGAGACACCCGAGGCGCGCCATCTGGTCGCCATGCACGTGCACGATCTGGCGGCTCTGGCGCTCGGCGCCAGCGGCGATGCGCGACAGGTTGCCACGGCGCGCGGAGTGCGCGCCGGACGGCTCGCGGCGATCAAGAACGATATCCTCGCGAACCTGACCGATCCGCGGCTCTCGGTCGCGGCGGTTGCCGGCCGGCAGGGCCTGACGCCACGCTATGTCCACATGCTGTTTGAGGGCGAGGGCGTGACTTTCACCGGATACGTGGTCGCCGAACGGTTAGCCCGCGCCTGTCGCATGCTGGCGGATCACCGCTTCGCTGCCCGGTCGATCAGCGCTATCGCGCTTTCCGTCGGCTTCGGCGATCTCTCCTATTTCAACCGCTGCTTCCGCCGCCGCTACGGCATGACGCCGTCCGACATGCGCGAGCAGGGGCGATCGCGGGGCTGACCAGAATCAGAAACCAGAAGTCGGGACTTGCGAACCGACCTCCGACTTCTGACTTCCGACCTCCGAACCTTACTGGTCGAGCCGCTGGCGCAGCAGGCGCAGGTATTCCTGGTCGACGGGGACCGCGTTCTCGGCCGCCGCCGCGGTACGCGCGACCGGCGCCTTGCACAGCGGCTTGTAATCCTTGGCCATGCCGGCCTTGACGCAGTCGCCGACCTTCCAGCCCGGCGGCAGGGCGGTCAGGTCGACCTCCTTCCACTTCGGATGGCCGGTCTCGCGCAGCTCATCCATGTGGGTCAGGATCAGGTTGGCGATGTCGGAAGTCGCCCGGCAACTGTCCTTGTGATAGTCGCTCTTGGCCGGATCGTAGTCATAGGTCATCAGCACCGCCTTGACCGCGATGCCGGAGACCGGGTCGGGCTGGAACGGATAGGTGCCGCCGGGAATTTCCGACTTGGTGTAGGTCGCGAGCAGCGGCGCGTCGGTGATGTCGAGCAGATGGAACTTGGCGCCGTCGATCGACGGATCGACAAACAGCTTTGTCGGGGCGCCGGCGACATAAAACAGCGCGTCGATCTCACCGTTCAGCAGCATCGGCAGGGCCTTGTCGCTCGCCACCGCCAGGCGATCGGCGTCGGTGACGCGCAGGATGTCGAGGATCAGGCTCGCCGTCAGCCAGGTGCCGCTGTCGGCGACGCCGATGGCAACCTTCTTGCCGGACAGATCCTGCAGGCGACTGATGTCGCTCCTGGCTAGAACGTGGACCTCCTCGTTATAGAGCGGGAACATGATGCGCACACCGAATAGCGCACGGCGCAATTCGGCATCGGAAGCCGAATAAGTGCGCACATATTCGAGCACGTCGGACTGGACGATACCGAACTGGGTGAACAGCCGGTTCTTGACCGCCACCAGGTTCTCGAGGCTCCCGGCGCTTTCCTGGACGTTGAGCGTTTGTCCGCACTCTTCGAGCAGGCTGGCGATGTTGCGGCCGATCTGGATGTAGGTGCCCTTGGAGCCGCCGGTCATGATGTTCTTTTCGAACTCGGCGGCGCGCAGCACCGACGGCGCCAGAACGAGAGCGACCAGCAGCAGCAGCGCGGCCAACAGCGGCCGGTGCGGGAAAGCCTGGAAATACGGGTTTGATTTCATTGATCAGCACTCGCTGTCGAGATCGCGAACGAGATCGCGCATGAGAAGGACGGGGACAGGCGAAAAATAATCCTTGAGCGTCGTCGCAAGGCATTCGCCCTTGGTCAGCCGCGTGGCGATTTCCTTGCGCTGCGAAGAACGCAGCTCGGAAAGGCCGGGCGCGGCGGTGAGCGCCAGCTCGACCTTGGCCGGATCGCGCGGTTCCGGCTTTGCCTCGGCCATTGCCTGACGCTGGGCCTTGCGCTGGACTTCGCGCGCGGTGGCGGCGGCGAGAACATCTTCCGGCCGCGGCGAAGCGAGCGCGACGGTTTCGACCTTGGGCTCGGCCTTCGCCGATCCGGCCTGCTGCTTTTGTACCTCCGGCCTCGGCTCGCCGTTGCCGTCGAGGTGCACGACGCTGTCGACCAGCGCGCTATTGCGGACCACTTGGACAAGATCGTTATCGGCGCTGGCCGCGGGGCCGGTGCCTTCGTTTGTGCCGTCATCGGCTACGGTGGCGACGGCGAGGCTCACGCCATCGGCCTGCGCCAGTTGATTTTCCGCCGATTGCAGGGATTTCGCCCGCCCCTGCCAATCCTGAACACTTGCCTCGAGCGAACCGCCTTCGATGGAGTTGGCGCCGCGGCCTTCGCCGACCGGTATGGCCTGGCGCGCCAGGCGCTCGACCAGATTGACCTGCCAGCCACGGTTATCGGCAGCGGCGAAATCGGCTGCCACGGCCTGCTTCGATTGATCGAGCGGAAGGCGGCGCCATTCGACCGCGGAGGCAACGGCCGCCGCGTTGGTGCCTTCATGGGCGGTCGTGCCGTTGAGCCATTCGTCGGGTCGCCGCCGAGGAGCGGGACGGCTGCCAGAAGCGCGATGGCGCCGACGGCGTAGGCCAAGCGTCGTGCCGACAATCGCCGCGTGAACGAAGTCGCCGGCGGTATCGTCACATCGCCGAGAGGTGGGCCTGAATGTGGCCCGGAGGGTAGGGCGGAGGCTGGATCGAACGGATCGCCGAATACCTCGTCGCGATCGCGCACGATGCGGCTCATCAGCGCCTCGGTGCGGGCATCGTCGATGACATCGCGGCAGGCGCGTTCCAGGCGCAGGGTCGCCAGTTCGACGATGGCGTCTTCCTCGCTGAGCTTTTCGACGTCGTCGGCAGCCCCAGGCCTCGGATGTTCGAGCGGCAGCTCGGCCTGGAATTCGCCTTTCGGCACGTCGAAACGAAGATCGACATGGGGATCGAGCGGAGGTGGCGCCAGTTCGGCTTCGAGGCGTTCTTCCACCGGCGTGGGATCGCCGAAGGGCGGCGAAGCTCCCTTTCGTCGGTGCCGGAAGGCGATCCGGGCGTAAAAAGGCTTTTCGGGAGGTTCGGGATTTTGCCCAGCAAAGAATTGTTGGCCTGGGCGGGCTTTGGCGAACGGCGAAGCGGCGACCCCGCCGATGGCGGTCCCGGTTCTTTTTGAAGACTTGGCAAGCGAAAATGCGCTCGGAGCAAACGCAGAACCCGACCCCGGCATCCTTCGGTCCTCCCGTTTCCGGTAAGCCCGCCCAGACCGAATTGATTCGTTCGTCGAAAAATGCGGCGCCAACGCGGCCCAATTGGCGCGACAAGGCGGCGGCAATGGGAAGAATTTCGGCCTGCGGCCGAAATTCGGAAATCAGATGTCGGAAATCAGATGTCAGAAACCGGAGGCGGCCGAATGGGTTTCCGGCTTCCGATTCCGATTTCGATTGCGGCTTGCCAGAACTCAGAGATTCTTCAGCAGATTGCCGGCGGCGAGCACGATGTAGGCGAGCAGGGCCCAGTGGAATGCTTCGAGGCCGAGGTTCATGCCGGCATATCTGACGAGAAGGCCGATGACGGCCAGGACAACCGAGATCAGGAATACGATCATTGTCGGCGCGCTGAGATTCATGTTGGTCTCACTCCCCATGTTTCGCATCAAGATCAGTGCCGGCGCCCACCCACGCAAAATCACCGACGCCGCGTAGCATACAACTTTCGTCGCAGGCTGTCGCCTGCACGACGCGAAGGATGCACAGGCGGCCGAAGAGTAAGAACGATCCGGCGCCCACAACTTGACGGTTTATCGCCTTCTGGCCACACTTCGGACCATGCACGCCCGCACCATGTTTGCCGACATCCCGTTCAGCGACGCCAAGTTCGACCGCGCCGCCGACCTGGTGCTGTCGCGGCCGAAGCACACGGTGGCGCTGCTCGCCGAGTGGAAAAATCGTATCGTCGGCGCGATCTGGGCGACGGCCGGGCAGTATTTCATCGGCGAAGGCGATATCCTCGTGACCGTGCACATGATCGCCGTCGACAACGAGACACTGTCGCCGGTGAGCAGGGCCAGAACCTTCCTGCGCCTGATCGCCGGCCTGCGCCAATGGGCCGAGACGCGCAAGGCCAGGCACATCCTGATCCACCTCACCACCGGCCGCAATCTCGCCGCCACCGACAAGCTCCTCCGCGCAGCGGGGATGAAGTGCGTGGGAGGTAGCTATGTGGGTTAGATGGCGGCTACCGCGTGTTCTTGTCGTGGCCCTAGCGGCGACGTTAGCATCGTGCAAAGCGTCCGAAACACAGGGAAGAACCGTCGAGCAATATTTATCATTCAAGACCAATGGACGATTGTTCGCTCACAATCTGCTAATGAGCGACGGTCCAGCGTTGTTTGTTTCAGGCATAAATGGAATGATACACGAAATAGAGCCGCCAAGCGGCTGCCGGATAACAGAGGCGGACGTTGGACAAACAAAGACGATATACACGTGCTATTTTGTCGAATTTAGAAAATCAGAGATATATATTTGTGATCAAAATTTTGTCGATTGCTCAAAAAAACTGGAGATGGAAGGATCGATTGCCAACCCGGTGTTTTTCCATGACGAACGCACGATCATATTTCAGCATTCGCCATACGTTGCTGGACAACATGTCTACACACGGTACAGCTTCCATAAGCTAGATACAAAATCAGGCATTACTATAAAATATACGCACCCGCTGTTTACTGTTATGTCACCCGCGATTGCCTTGGATGACCGCGTCGTATTTGGCGCGGTGTTCGGAAATGTGTTTCGCAACGAGGGACCGACCGTTCATAATAGCTTCGCCCGAGTTAGGCACGATTACTATGCTACTTTTTCTGGGCGCGATATAACTATAGAAGCCGAAGATGTCGATCTCGCGGGCGGTTATAATTTAGAGATATATTTTAAAATTGGCGACACGAAAGTTTATTTTGGCGGCCTAAACAGCGACCCAGTGTATATATATTATACATGTATAACTAGCGGCTCATCTGATGACACTTGTGGCGGCGGTAAAGAAGAAACAAGCCCGCCAGATGTATACGGTGGAAAGATCTTCTATTCCAAGCTTGATTACAAAAACAAGCGCGCAGAAATATTTGAATTTCCGGCAGGTGGGAGTCTGTAGCGATGGGAAATGTTTCGGTCAACATTGGATGGAATCCAACCGGCAACTTCGCTGGATTTGACAACTACGGACGATATTGCGGCCCAGGCTGGACCGATGGCGTTTGGGGCGGCAGGGTACTCGGAAAGGCGATTGATGTATTCGACGACGCCTGCCGAGCGCACGACCTAGGATCGTTTGCAAGCCGACCTGAGTCTGGTTCATACCGTCGAGGATCTCAAGAATACGTCTGAATGGGATAATCTTACGCTGGCGGCAAAGACATATTTTACGGGTCTAATTTCCGCTTTCAATGCTAAGATTCTTACGGAGATGCCGGCCGCACTAATGGTCAGGCTTCATGATGTCACCATTGCGCGGGCAACAAATTATGGACCTGGGCCCGGCCAATGCTTCCCCACTGGGACTCCGATTGCGGTTCCCGGTAGCTCGCATCGATCTATCGAAGAAATAGTTATTGGTGATTCTGTCGCAGCCTTTGCGGACAACGAGGTCACCGGCGGCGTCCGTGCCGGCTCCGTCAGCCGCCTGTTCAACAACGTCACCACCGAATGGGTCGAACTGATCTGGACCGATCCGGCTTCCGGTGAGCCGCGTTCGCTCACCGCCACGCCCGGCCATGTCATGCTGACGCCGGAGGGCGAGTTCAAGCAGCTGATCGAGATGGTGGAGGCCCTCGGCCAGAAGTCGGAAATCGGAAATCGGAAGTCGGAAAACGGGGGCGAGTGCGCCACTCTGACCAAGGGCGAGGAGTACGGCACCGAAATCGGCAACGTTCGATTGGTCACCGCCGACAGCCAGATCGTCACCGCCCGCGCCTACTTGCTGCAGTATTCGGTCGCCACTGCGCATCTGTTCGAGGAAGCCGAAGATGCTGGTCACCCGCACCGAGGGCGGGCTCGCGCTCAAGCCGGAATGGAAGAAGACCTGGAATTGGAGAAGGCGAAAAAGCGCATCAGCGCGGCGACGGCGGAGCGTTATCCCGCCCGTCTATTGCTGCTCGCCCTGCGTCCACAGCGTGCCGGAGATCGCCCGCTGGAAGCCGAAGTCGAAGGTGTCGCGCTGGTAGCCGGAATCGAAGTCGGTCTGCGACACGGTGCGCCATTCCGGCGGCAGGAATGCGTAGCGCAATGCCGTGCCCGAAGCGGCAGCTTCGCGTACCGTGTCGTTGAGCAGAAGTTTCAGCGAGGTTCGGATCACGCTCGCGCCTGGTGCGCCGACGACTGTCAGTGCCTTGTGTTCGATCGGATTGGCATCGATATCGATCTTGGAGTTGACGAGGATGTCGATGCCGGGCGGGACCGCGCCGAATGACCACAGCTTTGCCGAATTGCGCAGCGCATCGGGCAGCAGTCGCGGGTCGACGTAGAAATGCGTCAGGACGCTGGCATCGCCGTGCATCTCCTTGATCGGGCGCAGGCCGCTTTGGGTGTTGATTTGCACCGGCGGCAGGACTCCGGGCAGGGCCGAGGCCGCCTGGATCACGTTGCGGAACAGATCGATACCGGCTAGCCCGAGGCTGGCGATCGCGCCCATGTTCCAGACGGTCAACTGGCTGGTGTCGAGATTGGCGGTGACGATCAACAGGCGGCGGCCGCGCGCGTGCTCGGCGGCGACGCGGGCGATCAGCGTCGGTGTAATGGTACGGGCAACAAAGCTCGCATACGCGCGGCCGGCCGATTTCGGTGGGCCATTGCGACTGAAGCGGTAAATCGGATTTACGAACAGCCGCGACAGGTTTTTTCCGGTCAACAATTCCTCGACCGCGGCCTGGTTGCTGCCGCCGACAAATACGAACGGCGCCACCAGCGCGGCGGTCGAAGTCGCGGTGACGATCTCGTAGCTTGGCCATTGCGCCGCCGCGATCAGGCCCTTGTAGGCGCCGGCGGAAAAGGCGGTGTCGGGTCCGCCGGCCGACAGTGCCAGGAGGTCGAGGCGGCCACCGGCGATCTGGGGCAACGCAAAGGCGTTCGACCAGCCGATTGCGGCGGCGGGGTCTGGCGTCCTCGATGGAAAGAAGCGCAGGCTCGGCTGGCCGACGACCGTGGCGGAATACAATTCGTCGACCGAAAATGCCGGCTTGTTGCCGGCGCTGGTGCAAGCCCCGAGCAAGATCGCCAGGGCCAACGCGACGAGGCGCGGCGCGGTGCGATGACAGTGATGGTGCGCCACGCCGGCCACTAGTCGCGCGCCGGAATCGGCGTCGGCTTGCCATGGCCGTCGAGTGCTACCATGACGAACTGGGCGTGCGTGACCCTTTCGCGAAACCGCATCAGATAGCGTTGCGCCCAGGCTTCGACGTGCAGTGTCATCGAGGTGTTGCCGAGGCGCTCGATCGACGTATAGACGCACAGGGTGTCGCCGACTTTCATCGGCTTGGCAAAACTCATTTCCTTGACCGCCACCGTGACGACGCGGCCGCCAGCGCGTTCGGCGGCACGGATGCCGCTCGCCAGATCCATCTGCGCCATGACCCAGCCGCCAAAAATGTCTCCGGCGGCATTGGCATCGGCAGGCATGGCCAGGGTTCGCAGGGTCAGGTCCCCCTTCGGTTCGTCTTCCCCCTTGGGTGCCATGGTGCGCTGTCCCCGCGATCTTTCGCCCGCCTGTCTCACAAATCCCGGCAGGTCCGGCAATAGCGACTTAAAATGAAATTCAAATTGATGTTAACCATCGCATTGCCGCCATGAAATCCCGCCTATCTAATTGAAAGAGAGTCTGCCGCCGGAACTGCGGCCGGCCGTCGTGGGTTTAATGGATGTTCGAAAGGAGCAGCACCATGAAAATGCGAGAAACGCTGCAGACATTGTCGAAAAAGGCGATCGGGCTTACCTTGGCGGCCGGATTGGCCGTGCCGGTCTTTGCGGCGCCGCAGCAGGCCGAGGCGAGGCACCGCAACTGGGTCGGACCGGCGATCGCCGGCCTGATCATCGGCGGTATCATTGCCGACCAGGCCTATCGGCACAACAACTATCGCAGGCATTATGTCTACGATCCCTACCCGTATGGGTATCCGAGGTACAAACACCGGCGCGTCATGACCTATGGCTATCCGGGACCGGCTTATTATCCGGTCTATCGGCCTGGAATCTATTTCGGCTGGTAAGTGCGCCTGATGTTTCCCGAGTGAGCGGCCGGCCGGCCGTCGGCCGTCCATGCTCGAAAGGAGCAGCACCATGAAAATGCGAGAAACGCTGCAGACATTGTCGAAAAAGGCGATCGTGCTGACGCTCGCTGCCGGACTTGCCTTGCCGGTCCTTGCGGCGCCCCAGCAGGCCGAGGCGAGGCACCACAACTGGGTCGGACCGGCGATCGCCGGCCTGATCATTGGCGGTATTATCGCCAACCAAGCCTATCGGCACAACTATCGCAGGCACTACGTATACGGATATCCGCGGGTTTATGCCCATCCGTATGTCTATCCGTACGTCTACGAATATCCCCCTTATAAGAAGCACCACCGGCGCGTGATGCAGTACGGATACCAGGACCAATACCGGTCGCCCTACTGAGGTGTATATCACTGCCGACAGGCCGATGTCGGCGATGAGGGTGCCGGCGTGGCCGGCGGCGGGCGGTCGCCCGCCGGTCAAGGTGGAATTTGCTCGCCGTGTGCAAGAAATCACTGTTCATATGACGTTCAGGCGTCATATGATCCAAGAAGTTCGTGTGAATGGCGGCCCTTGATGTCGGGCCGAAGCCATCGAGGGTTCCAACTCCATTCAGGAGAATTCGCATGACACGTCTAGCAATTCGTGCCGCCACCATTGCAATCGCAGCCGGCTTCAGCCTGGCCGTGGCGTCGGCGGCGCTGGCCGCGGGCGATCCGGGCAATGCCGATTCCAGCAGCGGTATCAAATGCCCGGAAGGCAAGGTTTGGGATCCGAAGGCCGGGTTTTTTGGAACCGGCAAATGCGTCGATGCCGCCGAGCTGAAGAAGGACGACAGCAAGAAGCCCGTTGAAAAGCAGGGTCTCATCTACGACCAGGGCAAGGTGCTGGCCAAGGCCGAACAATATGAGGCGGCGATCGCCATGCTGCTGGAGGCGCCGGACCAGACCGATCCGCGGGTGCTGAACTATCTCGGTTACTCGAGCCGCAAGCTTGGCCGCATGGATGAGGCGCTCGCCTACTACCATGCCGCGGTAAAGCAGAATCCCGATTTCAGCCTGGTGCGCGAGTATCTCGGCGAGGCCTATATCCAGCTCGGCCTTCTCGAAAAGGCGCGCGAACAGCTGACCGAAATCGAGCGCATCTGTGGCGGACGCAGCTGCGAGGAATATACCGACCTCGCCGAACTGATGGTCGACGGCCAGATCAAGGAGTAACCCGGCAACGGGTGCGGCCAAGTAATTGCGGGGCGTGCGCGCGAGCGTGCGCCCCGTTTTCGTTGCGCCGCGCTCGGCCGGCGGCGTCAGAAAATCGCTTGCCCGGCGAACAGGATCACCGCCATCACTGCGACATAACCGACTTCGATCCAGATCACGTCGGTTTTCCGCTGAGCATAGAGGCCACCGGCTGCCATCAGCACCATGATCGTCACCACGATCAGGATGATGGTGGCGAGGGCATTGGCGGCTGCGGTGATGCCGAACAGCCAGGCGAGCAGGAAGGTGCCGAGCGCCTGGACGCCCATCGCCAGGAGAGGCAGCCTTTCGGGGACCTTGATGCCGAGGCCCGCGGCCCAGCGCTTGCCGAACAATGCGCCGTACCACACCCAGCCAAAACCGTAGGCGACAATGGCGCCAACGATCACCGCCAGCCAGTTCACGTTCTGGGTCAGTTCGGGCATTGGGCGCTCCATTTCAGATGCGTTAATTTAACGCAAACGTTAATTTATGTTTCCAGCCGGTGCAAGTTGGCGAATCGTCAATGCCACATCACTTGGCCACATTGCGCGCCAGAATAACCTTGGGCTGGATCGTGTTGAACGCGAATATTTTGAGGAGGAACACACATGCCCGTAAGAACTCAACAAGGCGATGCTGGACCGCAGGGTCATAAACCCGGTGCAACTTCAAGATATCATGCGGAAAATTGGAAATCGACAGCGCATCTGGACAAGGAACTGGACGCGAGGCTCGCCGAAACGCTGATTGATTCGACCAAGCGCGAAATGGAACTGGGCGCGGCGATCGACCGGTTGCAGGCGGCCGAACGGTCCGGCGAGATACTGGAGGATGTCGGTCCGGACAGTGCCGACGGCCCGGCTGCAGGTAACGGCCAAGCCGCCGATCTGGCCGGCGACACGGCCGAGCCGGCTACGACGCTTGCCCGCGTGCGGTTTTCCGATGGCGAATATTTCTCGTTCCAGGCGGTGGCGGGCGATGGCGAAATCGGGCTTGGCTATCATGGCGAAAGGATCGAGCGCTGGACGGCGATGCGCGCACAATCTGCCTCGATCCTGCGCGCCTTCTGTTCGGTGGCGCCGGCCGGCACTCCGGTCCCGTGGCTGTTGGCGGCGGTCGATCGCGCCCCCGACCGGCTGCGCCTGATCGAAGGTCGCGGCCTTTGCGATGCTTTGGACGCGCCCGTGCCAGTTGCCAACGATCTTGTCCAACTTCGCATTCCAGGCGCGACCGGCGGGTGGTCGCCGACGGATCAACTCGGCGTCGGCTTCTTCTGCGGGATCAACGGCAAGGAGCAATGGGAGCAATCGGTGATTGCCAGCAACGCGGCGAACTCGGAGACCAAGGTAATCAAATGGAACTCATCGCTCATCTGGGGCGACACCTACCAGTCGACGGGCAATTTCGCCTGGGTGCGAGTGAAAACCGCCACCACCGCCGCCGCCGCCTGCGGTTCGCCGGTGGAGATCGTCCACCAGTACCGCAAACTCGGCTGGTTCAACTGGCATTGGCATACCGCGAGCGTGCATACCTATGGCCCGGGAAACCTGGTCGGCAACTGGTGGCTCGGCATCGTCAAGCGGCGGCGCCAGGTCAAGATGACGAGGGCAGGCGGGATCGGCGGCTTTCGTTCCTGGGTGATGTTCGGTCCGCATCTGGGCGAGTTCGTTATCGATTGACGTGCCGGGCGCAACGTTAGAGCATTTCAAAGTTCGATGGAATCGCCCCTCATCCGCCCTTCGGGCACTCTTCTCCCCGCTGGCGGGGAGAAGGACGGTTGGCCGCAGCGTTTGCGCTCCTCTCCCCGCTTGCGGGGAGAGGGGAGGGTGAGGGGCCGTTTCCATCAAAACTTGAAGCGATCTAGATGCGGCTTGCTATTGCTCAAGCCGATGCATGACCTCGCGCATATGCCCGAGCTGCTCGCCCTGCTGGCGCAGGATTTCGGCGAGCTGATTCGTGCGCATGTGGTCGAGTTTTTTGTGCAGGTCCATGATCTCCAGTTCCGCTCGCAGGTTGACCTCGAAGTCGTGGGCGGCGGCGAGCCGGTCCTTGTTGGCCTGTCGGTTCTGCGACATCATGATCACCGGCGCCTGGATGGCGGCGATCATGGACAGGATCAAGTTGAGGAAGACAAAGGGATAGGGATCGAAGATCTTCATGCCGGCGATCGCAACGGTATTGATCGTCGCCCAGATCACCAGCACGACCATGAAGATGATGATGAAGGTCCACGAGCCGCCGAATGCGGCGACGCGGTCGGCCATGAGCTGGCCAAAAGTGCGATGCTGGCCGAAGGCCTCGTTGAGGTCTCGCGAGCTCGCAAGTCGTTTTGCCATGCGGTTGAGGACGCGCTGCTCGCGCGCCGGCAAATCGTCGTATCCTTTCTGCAGCAGCTGTTTTGCCAGCTGCTGAACGTCCCGATCCATCTGCGCCTCCCATCGTGAAGCCTCTGTTCGCCCGAACCGCGAATCCGCCTTGGCGTCGCATTGTAACACCGACGCCTGCGACCAGCGTGTATCCATCTGTCGGCCAGCCGTTGCCGATTTCATGGAGAACGCCCCGTTGTCTCTTTGCCGCGCGCGGGTTCGCCGTTAAGGGAAGCGGCACATGGAACTTTCGGTTTCAAACCTCGTCACGATTGGCGCCGCCGCTTTCGCCGCACAGGTGCTCGGCGGGATAGCCGGCTATGGAACGGGGCTGCTCCTGCCGCTGATTCTGGTGCCCCTGATCGGTGCCGAGGCGACCGTGCCGGCGATCGGGCTCAGTGCGCTCATCACCAATCCCACAAGAGTGTTCGCGTTTCGCGGCGCCGTCGACCGGAATGCACTGACCAGGGTCGCCATGCTGGCGTTCCCGGCGGTATTGATTGGAGCTTGGTTCTTCACGACGCTGTCAGGGTCGGCCGCGCAATTGGCCATCGGCGTTGCCCTGCTCGTGCTCGGTCCGGTCGGTTACCTGTGTCGGCGCAACAAGTTCACAATTTCGGATCGTGGTCTCGGCCTGGCCGCCGGCGCGTTCGGGCTGCTCATAGGCGCGACGAGCGGCAGCGGCATCATCCTGCTGTCGATCCTGATGGCGCGCGGGTTGTCCGGCGTTTCGGTCATCGCCACGGACGCAGCGATTTCCAGCCTCCTTGGATTGGGCAAGGTCGGTGTTTTCGTTGCCGCGGGTGCGTTGCCGCTGCAATCGTGGCTCATCGCCATGCTGATCGGAGTGATGGCGTTGCCCGGCGCGATGACCGGAAAAAAGATCGCCGAGCGATTGCCGGGGGCCGCGCACCTTCTGCTGCTCGAAGCCGCCGTCATGATCGGGGGAATCGTCATGCTCGCCCAGCCGATGTCGAAATGATGCTTCACTCGGCAGGCGTCAGGCGCAGCAGCTGGCCGTCGTCCTCGTCGGTCAGCAGGTAGATGGCGCCGTCCGGACTTTGGACGATGTCGCGGATGCGGCCGTATTCGCCTTGCAGCATGCGCTCCTCGTGCGTCACCTTGTCGTCGCCGATTTCGAGGCGAACCAGCATCTGGTATTTCAAGGCGCCGACCAGCAGGTCGCCTTTCCAGGCCGCGAATTGGTCGCCCGTGACCACTGCCATGCCCGAGGGCGCGATCGACGGATCCCAGTAGTAGACCGGCTGTTCGAAGCCCGGCGTCGCCGTGCCAACGCCGATCTTGGTGCCGTCGTAGTTGACGCCGTAACTGATGACCGGCCAGCCGTAATTCTTGCCCGCTTGCGGCGCGTTGATTTCGTCGCCGCCCATAGCGCCATGCTCGACTATCCAGAGCTTGTCGCGGGCGATATCCCAGACGGCGCCTTGCGGGTTGCGATGGCCTTTCGACCACAATTCCGGCAACCCCTTCTTGCCGTCGGCGAAGGGATTGTCGGGGGGGATCGAACCGTCGCGGTTGAGATGGATCACCGAACCGGCGGAATCGAAGAAATCCTGGGCGCGGTCGGCGTTGCCGCGGTCGCCGACGGTAACGAACAGTGTGCCGTCCGGCGCCTCGACGATGCGGCTGCCGAACTGGAGGGGAGACCGGGTCTTCTTCGCCATCACCCACAGCCGCTTTAGGTCTTCGAGGCGATTGCCGTTTGCCGACAGAATGGCGGCGGCGAGCGCCGTCGACGCACCGCCGGGACCGGGCTCGGCATAGGTGAAGTAGATACGGCGGTTGGCGGCAAAATCACTGTCGGCGCTGATATCGAGCAGGCCGCCCTGGCCGAAGCCGGCGACCGGCGGCACGCCTGTGACCTCGTGGCGGCTGGCGCCGATGATGCGCCAGAGCTTGCCGCTGCGCTCGGTGACGAGCATCGAGCCGTCGGGCAGGAACGCCAGGCCCCACGGATGGTCGAGGCCGGCGGCGACGATCTCGACGCGCAAACGCAGTTTCTCGGTATCGTAGTCGGTCGCACGCGCCGGCGCGACCGCGGCGATCGTTGCGGCGAAGGTGACCGCGAGAACGGTACTTATCCACAACCGTATCATTGCCGCCTCCGATCACGGGTAGGATAGAATCCGGCTGAACATTCACGGCCCCGGTTTTGCCGCCTTCGCGGGGCAGATAGGCGGAATCGTACCGGCCAGCATGCTGGACTCGGTCGCGCCGGCGTGATTTGACCGCGCGGGGGACAGCACCGCAAGGGAAAAAGCGGAGCGCAATATGGCACTGCCCAAGCGAGTTGCCGATCTGGCCCCGGAGCCGCCGGTCGACGAAGCGCGGCCGGGCGTGCGCCATGCCCATCCGGTCACCGATGTCACCGGCTTTGAAGCAGGCGAGGGCGCCAACTGGCGTTCGGCGTGGCAGATCTTCCTGCCGACTCTGGCCATCGCGTTGCTGTATTTCGGGGTCTGGGGCTATTTTCACATCGTCGGCAAGGCGGAAGCCTCGCTGGCGCGCCTGTCGCTGCTCGTCCTCGGCGTCGGCGTGCCGCTGCTCGCCGTCCACGCTTTCCTTCGCTACCAGACGATCCGCGTGCAGGTGGTCGACAACGCCGTGCGCTATCATCCCGGCTGGCCCAGGGACATGCCGGTCGACATGCCGCTGGAACTGATCGATCGCGTCAAGGTGCGGCGCGGTGTTTCGGGGCGGCTGTTCGGCCTCGGCACGCTGGTGCTGTGGCTGACCAGCGGCCAGAAGGTGGCGGTCACCGACCTGCGCTGGCCGGAAGAGGCGCGCGACGCCATCGAGGCGGCGATGAAGAAGGCGATGGGGCAGGGCGAGGCAGTTCCGGCCTGAGCGGGCGGGCGCGTGCCGTTTATGCGGGGCTCATCTACCGAAACCGTCCACATTGCCTCTGCGCAGGAATGCGCACATAGTTGTTTGCCCAAGGGAGGTCGCGACTGTCCCGGCTGATCCTGCTCCATGAATGGCAACCAATTGCCAAAGGGCAAAACCCGAAGGGCCATGCGATCTTCGTGCATGGCCTGGGCGGCGACTACCGCTCGACATTCACCAATCGTAACGGCGAGTATTGGCCGGACTGGATCGCGGAGGAAAACCCGGGCCTGTGGGTTTGGGCCTACTCCTATCAGGCGCCGATGCTCAACTGGTTTGGCACCGCGCTGCCGCTCCAGGACGCCGGCAACGCAATGCTGGCAACGTTTCTCAACGAGCCCCGGCTGGCGGACGGGCCGTTGGTTTTTTTGTGCCACAGCCTCGGCGGATTGTTGGTCAAGCAGATGCTGCGCGAAGCCAGCGACCAGCAACACGGCGATCGCCGTTCCTGGGTGATCGACCACACCAGCGGCGTTGCCTTCGCGGCGACGCCGCATTTCGGTTCGTCGCACGCTACCCTACTGGAACGGACCTCGTTCCTGTTGTGGCCGTCGCAAGCCGCACAGGCACTGGTGAAAAACGATCCGTATCTGCGCAGCCTCAATACTTGGTATCGCAACTGGGATCGTGTCGCCAAGCCAGGCGGCATTGCCAATGCCGTGTTCTACGAGACGTTCGGCACTGCGGCCGGAATGGTCGTCGATCCGGGCAGCGGCGATGGCGGATTGCCAGGAGTGGTGCCGCTGGCAATTGCCAATGAAGACCATCGCACCATCGTCAAGCCAGGCGATCGCGATGCCCTGATTTACAAGACGGTATCGCGTTTCGTGCGTGAGGCGATCGGTACGGCGAAGACGAAAGCGAAGGGCGTGCACGTCCGGCCGGCGTGGCCGGAGCCAGAAAAGACCAAGGTCAACTTTTTGCCCTTCGTCGTGCGCCTGGTGGTGTTGATGGCGCTCGGCGCGTTGCTGTTTGTCGGCGCGCGCGAGACCTTCTTTGCCCGCGATCCGCTGTCGAAGGCCAGCGTCGCACAGATCGAGCGGGCGTTGGCGTTGAAGAATCCAGAATTGTCGGACGAACAGATCGACCGCGTCATCGAATCTCTGCGCGAGGCGCGCGGCGAACCGAATTTTCGCCAGGCCGTCGAACAGGCCGAAAAAGGCAACACCGAAATTGCAATCGGAATCTGGAAGCAGATTTTCGAGCGCCGCAAGGCGGCAGCTCGCGAGGCAACGGCCGAACAGGCCCAGGCAGCACGCAGCGTTGCCGCCAATCTTGTGGCGAAAAATGTCCGTGAAGCGCTCGAATGGTATCGTCAGGCTACCGATCTGGATGCCGCCAACATGGAAGGATGGATCGGGCTCGGCGACGCAGCGGTCATTGCGGGAACCTTGCCGGACGCCGAAGCGGCGTTCACCAAGTTCCAAAACCTGGCACGCGCGACCGCCGACCGCAAGGATGACATTCTGGCGTGGAGCCGGATTGGCGATGCCCGTAGCGCGCAAGGCGATCTTGCGGCCGCGCTGAAGGCCTATTCTGCCGGCCTGGCGTTGTCGCAGCAACTGGCGGATGACGCACCGGCCAACCGCTCCGCCGCGTACGATCTTTCGTACGGCCACGGACGGATCGGCGATATCAGGAGCGCGATGGGCGACCAGGACGGCGCGCTGGAAGCGTATACGGCGAGCCGGAAAATCCTGGAGGAACTGGTGCGCGCCGAACCGTCGAACGGCGAATGGCGGCGGGGACTGATGGCGCTTCACAGCCGCATCGGCACAGTCCAGATCGCGCGCGGCAGTCTCGATGAGGCACGCAACGAATTCGAGGCCGGTCTGACGCTGGAGACGGCGCTTGCCGCCGCAGAACCCGAGAACCGCGAATTGCAGCGCGACCTGTCGGTGCTGCGGGTCCAGATCGGCGACGTTTTCAAGCAACAGGGCAGGATCGAGGATGCGCTTCAATCTTATGAACTTGCCCGCGAAATCGTCGCGAAACTGTCGTCCGGCGACCCCGGCAACAAGCAAGTGCAGCGTGACTTGTCGGTCAACCTTACGCGGATTGCCGACATGCAGAGGGCGCAGAAGGATGTGGACAGCGCACAGAAATCCTATGAGGCCGCGCTCGCCATTGTCGAGGTCCTTGCGTCCAGCGACCCGTCCAATGATCTCCTGCAGCGCGATCTGTTCATCGGGCGCGGCCGCATCGGCGAAATCCAGATGTCGAAGGGCGATATTGTCGGCGCGCTGAAGACATTTCAGGCCAACCTCGAAAGCCAGGTGAAGCGTGTCGCGTTGATCCCGGCCGACGGCGAAGCCCAGCGCGATTTGTGGATTGGGTACATGAAATACGGCGAAGCGCTGATGAACGCGGGCAAAACCCAACAATCCGCCGAGGCCTACGAGGCAGCCCTGGCGATCGCCCGAAGACTTGCTACAAGTGATGCGAGCAATCGCCAGTGGCGCCAGAGCCTTGCGGCGAGCGCGATTTCGACTGGCGACGCCAGATTGGCACAGGGCGACCGCAGTGCCGCGACATCGGCCTATCGCGAGGGCCTGTCGATTATGGGCGAACTGACCGGTGCCGACCCAGCGAACGGCCAATGGCAACGTGACCAGATTGTCGCCCACATCAAGCTGGCCGATGTCGGCGACGACACGATCGCGAATCTGCGAAAGGGGCTCGAAATTGCCATTCGCCTGCGCAACTCGGGCCGGCTGGCGCCCACCGACCAACGGATGATTCCCAGCCTTGAAAAACGGTTGAAGGCAGCGACCGGCCAGTGATCGGCCGTCCGCCCGCCTAACCAGGGATCGTTCAATTCGACCGTCGATGAGAAGGTGACGGTGACTGGCCTGCGCTGGCCGCAAACAGCGCGCGGCGCATCGAAGCGGCGTTGACGCAGGCGATGGCGCAAGGCGAGCAGCCCAGAGGGCTTGAGCATTACCGGTCTCCCCGCACGACGCGGACTACGCGGCAGCCGGAACCGGCGCAAATACGGAACTCCTGCACCGGTTCGCCGGTCAGCGCGACGAGGACATGGCCGGGCGCGATCGCCGGGCGTTCATAGGCAATCGGAAAGCCGCTTGCATCTTCGACGGCGATTTTGCCGGACAGGCCCGACAGGGGCAACAGCGCGGCGTCGGTGAATGCGGCGATGGTGACGACCTGGCGCGTTCCGACCAGGCCAAAGAACTGGATCGTGCCGTTTTGGGCCAATGAACCGACCGGAATGCAAGCCATCAGCGCTGCAGCGAGCCCGATGCGGCTCAGTCTCGGACAGGTTCGCTTGTCGAAGAGAAAATGCAGTGCCTTCATGAGGCCGGCATTGCAAAGTGCGCGCCAACTCGAACGTATGGGCGAACTCAGGGCCGGGCCGGCCGCGGCAAAGCAGTGCCACCTTACAAAGGCGCCAAAGGCGATTTCGAACGGGTTCAGGTGCATTGCTTGGCACCTTCTGTTGTTCGTTTACCCCTGCATCGAGCTTGAATTTATGTCTTATACAGGAATACCAGCAACTTTGCGAGTCAATTATTACATAAGATTTTATGGAAAACAGGACAAAGTTTGATGTTGCTTCGATGAAACAAGTATTCAATTGGCCGGTTATAATGATTTCTTTGAAAGATTTCGAGTCGCTGGATTGCGGGGAACCATCACCGGCTTTGCGATGGAAGGGCGGCGGCAGCCGCAAGGCGCGGTTTGCCCAGCAGACCTGGCCGGCTTGCCCCTGGCGGCAATTCCCCCTAGAGGTGCCGGCGTTTTGTTTTCCACACTCGCCGGAGCAATGTCATGGCCTTTCTTGCCGACGCGCTGAAGCGCGTGAAGCCTTCCGCCACCATCACCGTCACGCAGATGGCGCGCGAACTGAAGGCCAAGGGCAAGGACGTCATCTCGCTGTCGGTTGGCGAACCCGATTTCGACACGCCGCAGAACGTCAAGGACGCGGCGGTGGCGGCGATCGCGCGCGGCGAAACCAAGTACACGCCGGTTGCCGGCATCGTGCCGCTGCGAGAAGCGATCGCGGCAAAGTTCAAGCGCGAGAACGGCCTTGACTACAATCCGAGCCAGACGATCGTCGGCACCGGCGGCAAGCAGGTGCTCTACAATGCCTTCCTGTCGACGCTCAACCCCGGCGACGAGGTTATAATTCCGGCGCCCTATTGGGTGAGCTATCCAGAGATGGTGGCGCTGTGCGGTGGCACGCCGGTCATCGTCAAGGCCAGCATCGAGACCAATTTCAAGCTGACGCCGGAAACGCTCGACAAGGCGATCACGCCGAGGACGAAGTGGTTCGTCTTCAACTCGCCGTCGAACCCGTCTGGCGCGGCCTACACCAAGGCCGAATTGAAGGCGCTGACCGACGTTCTGGTGAAGCATCCGCAGGTATGGGTGCTGACCGACGACATGTACGAGCACCTCGTCTTTGGCGACTTTGTCTATTTCACGCCGGCGCAGGTCGAGCCGCGGCTCTACGAGCGCACGCTGACGATGAACGGCGTCTCGAAGGCCTACGCGATGACCGGCTGGCGCATCGGCTATGCGGCCGGGCCGGAGCACCTGATCAAGGCGATGGACATGGTCCAGGGCCAGCAGACGTCGGGGGCCTGCTCGATCGCGCAATGGGCGGCGGTCGAAGCGCTGAACGGGCCGCAGGATTTCGTTGCAAAAAGCCGCAAGGCGTTCGAGGAACGGCGCGATCTTGTCGTCTCGATGCTGAACCAGGCGAGGGGCCTGAAATGCCCGAAGCCCGAAGGCGCGTTCTACGTCTATCCGTCGTGCGCGGCGCTGATCGGCAAAAAGGCGCCGTCGGGCAAGGTGATGGCGACCGACGAGGATTTCGTCATGGAGTTGTTGGCAACCGAAGGCGTTGCCGCCGTGCACGGCACCGCCTTCGGCCTCGGGCCCAACTTCCGCGTCTCGTATGCGACCTCCAACGACAAGCTCGAGGAAGCCTGCAAGCGCATCCAGCGGTTTTGCGCCGAGGTGCGTTAGCCCGAGATGGGCCTGTGACCTCACGGGACTTGCGCTTTCCAGCTACTCAGCTGGATTACCAGGCAGATGAGGTTGCCCATGCGCGAAATTGTTTCATTCGAAGCAAAAAACAGGCTGGCCGAATTTGCTGACCGCGGCCGAGAATGGCGAGGAGATCACAATTCTGCGCCGCGGCAAGCCTGTCGCCAAACTGGTCGGGATCGATGGCGGGCGCGACCGCAAGCGGGCTCTGGCGGCGGTCGACCGGCTGGCGGAATTGCGCAAAGGCGTGAGGCTCGGCGGGGCAGGCAGCCTGAAGGAGCTGATCGAAGAGGGTCGGCGGTGACCCTTGTGCTCGATGGGTCGGCGACGCCGGCCTGGTGTTTCGAGGACCAGTGTACGCCAACCGTCGCTGAGCTCATTCAAAGGGTCGCCATCTACGGGGCGCTGGGCTTGCCAGCCTTTGCCGGTGGCCTTGAATTTGTCGATCACGTCCTCGTCGAGGCGGATGGAAATCTGCTTCTTGGGATGCGGACTTAGGCCGTCCGCGCGCCCGGTTTTCGTTTCGCTCTCACGTCTTCCTCCGTTCCGCCAAAGCCTATTGGCGTTCGAAAAGCTCTCCCGGCAGTTTCGGCAGCCACGGCAGTACCGATTGGCACCAGAACTGGCGCCGTGGCACCAGCTGGGCACGCTGCCTGAGCGTCCCGACCCGGATGCCGAAGGTGCGGTCGGTTCCTTCAGCGGCCGTGGCGTAGATGGGAGTGCCGCATTCGCCGCAGAATGCCTGCAGGCGTGGCGCGCCGCTGTCGGCCTTCTTGAGATACTGCTTCGGGATGCCGGTGAGGAGGCGGAAACTCGCCTCGCCGGTCGGAGCGGTGATCCGAAACGCCGATCCCGAAAGCGCCTGGCAATCCGTGCAGTGACAAATGCGGACTCTTTCCGGATCGATCTCGGCTTCGAAGGTGATCTTTCCGCAATGGCACGAGCCGTCGACCTTCATCCGATTTTTCCTCCAAGCCGTGTTTCGAACGCTCAGCCCCGCGCGATCGCCCGCAGGCGTTCGATCTCGCCATTGCGATAGAACAGATTGTACGTCTCGAACGGGATCAGTTGCCCGGCCGGCGTGACGAAGTGGACGCAGGAGCGTTTGACGTTGGCGACGCAGAAATTGAAGCGGTCCATGAAATTGACGACGACGACGCGGAAGATGTTTTCGTAAGATAACCCTGCCGGAATCTCGACCTGCGGCAGGCAGCACAGCAGATCGCCCATGCGTTGCGCGACATTGGGCTCGATCGTCGACAGCGAGAACAGTTCGAAGATGCGCTCCTTCAGCGCCGGGTAGCGTTCGAAATTGACGGTGTTCGGCATCTCGGCGACAAGCTGCTGCTTCGGGATCATCGCGGTGACCGGGACGACGGTGCGGCCGTTGCGGATGCCGTAGCCGATGGAAAATCCGGTCGGGTTGCACGGCAGGGGGATCATGTCGGCCTCGCCGAAGACGCCGGAATCTTCGACGACGCGGCGGCGAATGTCGGTCAGCAGCACGCGGTTCTTGCGCGGATCGAAACCCTCATTGCGGCCGGTGTCCTGGATGCCCTGGAAGGTGACGCCGCGCACGCAGCGGTAGCCCAACGCATGGTCGATGATCGCGGCCATCTCGTCGTCGTTGACGCCCTTCTTGATGGTGCACACCAGGGTCGTCGAGATGTTGTGGGCTTCGAGCGCATCGAGGGCCTTGCGCCGGACCTTGGTGAGGTCGGCGCCGCGCAGATCGATCAGCGCCTCCGGCTTCAGGCTGTCGAACTGCAAATAGATTTCGAGGCCCTTTCGTCGCGCCGCCAATTCGGCAACGAAATCCGGGTCGGTGGCGATCCTGAGGCCGTTGGTGTTGATCATGACATGGCGGATCGGCCGCTCGCGCGCCATGTCGAGGATGCGCACGATGTCGGGATGGATGGTCGGCTCGCCGCCCGATAATTGCAGCAGGTCGGGCTCGCCCTCGCTGGCGACGAGGGTGTCCATCATGCGGGCGATCGTGTCGAGATCGAGATGCCTGGTGTGCTGCTGCGAGGAGCCGGCAAAGCAGACCGGGCAGGTGAGGTTGCAGGCCTCGTTGACCTCAATGATGGCAAGACACGAATGCTGCTCATGATCGGGGCAGAGGCCGCAATCGAGCGGGCAGCCGTATTCGGTCTTCGATTGCAGGGCGAGCGGCCGGTCGCCGGGCTTCAGGAAACTCAGTTCGGCGCGGTAATAGTCGGCATCGGTCGAAACCAGCGTCTTCTGGACGCCATGCTCCGGGCAGCGCTTCTCGTAGAAAACTTCGTTGCCCGAGATCAGGATTTTCGCCGGCACCAGGCGCAGGCAGGTCTCGCACAGCGAGTTTGTCTGGCCGTGGAACAGATAGGACTTCGATTTGCGCAGCGGTGCGTTCATCAGCGGTGCCTCACCGCCCGATCCACCCGCGTTGCATCGCCCATTTGCCCGGCCCGTAGGCGGCGGCGAACAACATTCCGGCGAAGAAGCTGAAATGGTCGACGAAGAAGCCGAACTCGTTCTGGTTCTGCGTGCCGTCGGCGTTGGTCCAGTGCGAGGGACCGTGGAAGGTGAAGCCGAGGAAGATCACGTAGATCGCCGCCAGAAGCGCCGTCTCGGAAAAGAACGCGCCCGACAGGAAACTCAGCACCAGCACCGCCTCGAAGATTGCCGCGAGCCAGGCCAGCAGGAGTGGAAACGGAAAACCTGCGGCGGCGATAAAGTCGGCGGTGGCCTGCATGCCGGCGAACTTGAAGGTCACCGCCATCAGGAAGACGGCGGCGAAGATCAGCCGCCCGACAAGTGTGGCGGCGGACCTCCAGGCGGGTTCGGATGCGTCGGTCGGCATGGTCGGTTCTCCTTTCGGGGCGTTCATTGTTGTCGATCATCGCGCGGCAAATTGCGGGCGCACCGATCCTCGGCCGGAAATCGGTTTTTTTATCGACGTGGCATTCATGGTTTCCTTCGCAACACGTGGCGGAGCAGGAATATGCCGCCGGCGCCGATCAAGATGCTCGGCAGCGCAAATACGGCGACCAGGCCGGGATCGCCCTCGTAAAGCGCGATGCCCATGAAGATCACGCCGCAGGCGCCCGGCAGCAACAGCAGGATGCCGAGGATGACCAGAAAGACCTTGAGGGCAGGGTGCATGGGCCAAGTTCCTAGCCGTCGTTGCCACGAGGCTTTCAGGAAGGGAGTAGCAGGACGCCGAGGATCTCCAGCAAGATGTCACGCTGCGGCAAATTTCATCCCACCCATGATCCGCTCGGTCGCGTAGGCGACCAGCGCAACCGACAGTAGCTGGAACAGGGTCAACCCGGCAATCGCCGGTTCGTAAGGTTTCAGGAATTCCCACACGAAACGCTGGACGGCATAGAAGCCGACGGCGAGATAGAAGCCGTTGACCCGCCAATATGCCGAGCCGCGGGCCATCATGACCAGATAGACGATGGCGAAACCGGCCATGGCGAGGCTTTCATAAAGCTGCACCGGATGACGCGGAATGCCGTCTCCGAAATCCCAACCCAAAGTCCTCGCCCAATTCGCGCCGATCGGGATGCCATGAGTATTGTCGGAAAGGCCGGAGAGCAGGCAGCCGATGCGGCCGACTGCGACGCCGAGCGCCAGCGGCAAGGCGTAGATGGCGCCGGTGCGCTCTGAAATGCCGTTGAGCTTCTTGTAGAGTTCGACGGCGAAGATGCCACCGACAATCGCCCCTTCGATCGAGCGGCCGAAGCCGGGAAGATCGGAAATCCACAGGTTAAGCGTGCCGAACGCCCAGGCGCCGATCCCGGCGCCGGCAAGCACGCAGGCGGCGTAGCCGAAGCGCAGTTTCGATTCGACCGGGCTGTCGGCAAACCAGGTGCGGCGGAGGACAAACCAGGCACCCAGCGCGACGATCCACGCGAGCAGGTCGAACATTGTGTGGATTTGTGTGCCGGTCATCGGGCTGATTCATAAGCCGCGCCAGAAGAAACCGGAAATCTGGGCTTCGCAAGCCCTTGCCACCTGCGGGGAATGGTGGAAGCATGGATTTCCAAACGGGCGGGGAACGCCCCGTTCCTCCGCCGAAAACGCCCGGAATGGCCGGTTTTGCCGCAAGCGCGGCGGATCGCGGTTCGTTCGCACAAGGGCGACGCTGCGGAGGAGGAACATCATGGCAAACAGCGAAGGGAAAAAACGCTCCGGCGGCAGGCGCCAGGGGCCGAAATGTGTCGCCATTGTCGGTCCCTATGGCACAGGAAAAACGACCCTGCTGGAAGCCATATTGGCGCGCATCGGGGCGATCGCGAAGCAGGAAACGGTTGCTTCCGGCCGCACCGTCGGCGACCACACCAGGGAAGCGCGCGCCCACCAGATGAGTCTCGAAGCGGTCACCGTCACGGCCGATTTCATGGGCGAGGCGCTGACCCTCATCGATACGCCCGGCTCGGTGGAATTCGCCCACGAAGCCGACGCGGTGCTGGCGGCAAGCGATCTTGCCGTCGTCGTTGCCGAGGCTGACGAAGCCAAGTTTCCGGCGCTGCAGCTCACCATTCGCAAGCTCGACGATCTCGGCGTGCCGCGCGTCATCTTCCTCAACAAGACCGACAAGACCGATGTCGGCCTGCGCGACATGCTGAAGCTGCTACAACCGTATTCGTCGACGCCGCTGATCGCGCGCCAGATCCCGATCCGCCAGAACGGCATTATCACCGGCGTCATCGATCTGGCGCTGGAGCGCGCCTATGTGTGGCGCGAACATGCCGAAGCCGAAGTCACGCAAATCCCCACCGAGGACAAGGCGCGCGAACTGGAAGCGCGCTTCCAGATGCTGGAGACGCTTGCCGACCATGACGACGCGCTGATGGAGGAATTGCTCGAAGACATAGCGCCGCCGCTCGACCAGGTCTTCGACGATCTTGCCGCCGACCTCAGGTCCGGCAGCGTCACGCCGGTGCTGATCGGTTCAGCGGAAAAGGGCAACGGCATCCTGCGGCTGTTGAAGACGATCCGCCACGATGCGCCAGGCATCGCCCAGACGCGCGAACGGCTCGGCATTGCCGAAAACGGCGCGGCGAGCGTCCAAATCATGAAGACGTTTCACACCACCCATGGCGGAAAGCTTTCGGTTGCGCGGGTACTCACCGGTTCGCTGAAGGACGGGACGGAACTGACCGGGCGCGAGGGCGCGACGACACGCATCTCCGGCGTCTACAGGCTGTTCGGCAAGGACCAGAAAACGGTCGGCGAAGCATCTGCCGGCGACATGGTCGGCCTCGGCAAGCTCGATTTCGCCGTGACCGGCGACTGCCTGACGAGCGACAAGAAGCCGGTCGCCAGCACGTTCGTCCTCGATCCGCCATCTCCGGTTTACGCAACCGCCCTGAAGACGCGCGAGCGCAAGGACGACGTCAAATTGTCGGCGGCGCTGAAGAAACTGTGCGAGGAGGATCCCGGCCTCAAGGTGACGCACGATCCCGAATCGAGCGAGATCATCGTCGACGGCCAGGGCGAGATGCACCTGCGCATCATGGTCGAGCGACTCGAGGGCAGATATCAGATCGCCGTCGACCAGCACGTGCCGTCGGTGCCGTATCGCGAAACCATCCGCAAGGCGACGAGCCAGCGCGGCCGCCACAAGAAGCAATCGGGCGGGCACGGCCAGTTCGGCGATGTCGTCATCGATATCCGGCCGCAGGCGCGCGGCGAAGGCTTCGTGTTTTCCGACACGATCACCGGCGGCGTCGTGCCGAAGAACTATATCCCTTCGGTGGAAACCGGGGTGCGCGACTACCTGAAGTCCGGACCGCTCGGCTTTCCGGTCGTCGACGTCGCCGTCAACCTTTCCGACGGCTCCTACCACTCGGTCGATTCGTCCGACATGGCGTTCCAGATGGCGGCGAAACTGGCAATGCGCGAAGGCATGCCGAATTGCAGCCCGGTGCTGCTCGAGCCGATCATGAAAATCGAGGTGCTGGCGCCCAACGAAGCGACGGCCAAGATCAACGCCATCCTGCCGCAGCGGCGCGGCCGCATTCTCGGCTTCGACGCGCGACCGGGCTGGCCCGGCTGGGACAAGGTTGAGGCGCTGGCGCCGCAATCGGAAATCCGCGACCTGATCATCGAATTGCGATCGCTGACGGCGGGTGTCGCCACGTATCGGGCAACGTTCGACCACATGGCCGAACTGACGGGGCGCAACGCCGACGACGTGCTGGCGCGGGCGCGCACCGCGGCGGCGTGAGGCGGCGCGAGAACGCGACCGGTCGCAGGTTATCCCGCCCTCATGGCGAGCCAAGGTGGGTGATCGCCACCCATGGTGAGCCAGGGCGGCGCGGCGTCCCTCCACGCTCATCGCGAGCTTCCCGAGCTGGATGCCAGCACTTCATCCTGAGCGCCGCCACTAACACGGCGTCACCCCGGTTGCCATGCAAACCGGGGTCCAATGGCGGCTCGGCGTACCAAAGCATTGCGACCGGAATGGTGGCTCGTTACAACAAATCCAGCGAGTCTCACATGGCAAATGCCAATAGACCCCGGTTTGCATGGCAACCGGGGTGACGCCGAGATTGGAGCAGCGCCTACCGCCTCGTTGATTTGTCGATATCGCAGGATCTAATTCAGGGTAGCGGGACGGAGACTGGGTCCGCCGCCGTTTTCGTTCATTTCTCCGCGCCAATTTTCACCTTTCCTTCATCGCGCGGTTGCAGATACACGTTCGTGTAGACTGCAAATAGCGAATCCTCATCGCTGCACCCTTGGCGGGTGCAATTTTGGAGGGCGGCGATGGCGGCGGCGGGTGCCGGACGGGGAAATACTCTGCGCAAGGGAAGGCCGGACCGATGACAGTGCGGCCGCTCGTTCGCTTTGCTGCCGTCGCGGTTCTGCCCGCGCTGATACTGGCAGGTTGCGGCGACGATTATTCCTGGCGCCAGAAGCTGACGGTGGAAGTCGAGACGCCGCAAGGCACCCGGACGGCATCGAGTGTCAGCGCCGTCGGCATGTCGGTCAGCGAAGGATGGTGGCTGACGCCGGAGGCGCGGGGCGGACACACCAGCCTGAGCGGCGAGGCGGTGGTCGTGGAAGTGGCGCCGGGCCAATACCTGTTCGCGCTGATCGGCGGTCTCGACCATCTCGCCCAGAAGGTGTTCGCGCCCGAGATCGGGCTCGACAAGCGACCGCCGGCCATGCCGAAGTTCGAGGTTTGGGCAGGGGCGCTGTCGAAGCTGCGCATGCGCCGCGAAGTGCCGCGCAAGGACTATCCGCTGCTCGTCACCTTCGCCGACATCGCCGATCCGAAGACGGTGCGGCGCGTCGACCCCGACGACCTTGCCGCGAGCTTCGGCCCCGGCGTCGCGCTGAAATCGATCACCCTCGAGATCACCGACGAGAAGGTGACCAAGGGCAGGGTCGAGCAGGTGCTTAGTTATTTCTGGTGGCCAGAAGAAAAGCGTCGCGAATACACTTGTCGTACCGTCGGATGCGGCAGGAACCCAATTCGTGTCCAATTCCCAGACGGTACGACGGACACACTCACGAAACTCGATTTCGCGCGGGAGTAAGCCATGACCATTTCCAATGAACTTATGTATGCGATCCTGTCGATGGATGCTTACAACCGTGGCTACGGTGCGGGGATAGCGGGCCTAAGCGATGCTAAGGACACAGCGATAGGAACCGCAACTATTTCTGACCGGATTTAGGATTTTGACGGAATGGAAGAAGACGCGGTGGCCGCCGGCTTCTACGCAGTCTCCTATGACTGGAACGGCGAGACGGTGATTTCGTACCGGGGGACGGACACGGCCGACCCGCAGGCCCTTGCTAAAGGTCAAGGAATGCTCAAGCCGCGTCCGGCTTCACTTCTCGCGAAACGCGCGTGCCGATTTCCCGTTCCGCCACTGCGAGTTCATAAGCAGTCTGGAGATTGAGCCAGAACCGCGCGCTATTGCCGAAGTAGCGGCCGAGGCGCAGCGCCGTGTCCGGCGATATGCCGCGCTTTCCATTCAAGATATCGGTAATGCGTCCGGAGGGGAGGCGCAGCGCCAGCGCGAGACGGTTGGCCGACAGGCCGCGTGCGGCCAGCTCGCGCTTCAGGATTCGTCCGGGATGAACAGGAAGCATGCCGTTTTCCTCTTCAATGATAATCCACGATCTCGACGTCCCATGCATCGCCCTTCGAGAAACGGAAGCAGATGCGCCACGGTCCGTTGACGGTCATCGCCCACTGGCCTTCCCGGTTGCCCTTCAACTTGTGCAGCCCGAGGGATTTCAGAGGACTAAGATCGCCCAAGGCAGTCGCGGAATCCAACGCGGTCAGCAAATCCAGTGCCGCCTCCTCGTCAAGGCCCGAGTATTTGTTCTTGCGGTCTTCCGCAAAGCGTCGCGTCGCGCTGTTCGCCCAGGACTTGATCACCAAACCGAACGTACTACGGGAAGCGTAGTATGGCAAGCAGTGGCGAGCTGCGAGGGGAACCGGCAGGAGGATGCGAGAGGCCGTAGCCAAGGCTCTCCATCAGCCGATTCCACAGGCCGATCCCAGGTTCGATCCGGACGGGCCGGTCGATCCCCGGATAGGGCCGGGGGAGCCCATGGAGAGTTGCGAAACTGTGGCCGAAGCGCCGCAAGCGGCGAGAATTTAGCCGAATCCGGGCTGGAACGCGGGCATTTGGCAACCATGACGGGCGAATCCCGTTGCCAGCCCGGCCGGCCTTGCCTAGAAAACCGTGCGGGGCTTTTCGCGGGAATACGCGAAGGCGGACGAAGAGGGTCGATGAGGCGGTTCCGGGCATGGACTGGAATGGCGGCGGTGGCGGCATGCGCCTCCGTTTCGCTTCCGTGTGCCCCGGCGCAGGCTGCCGACAAGATCAACTTCCTCGATCCGACGCCGTTTGCCGAGCAGAAGCCGGCCGTCGACGGCATCAACTTCAAGGTCGGCGTGGTCAGCGGCGTTATCGGCGGCTACGCCAACCACATGTTCCTGACCTCGATCTCGACGCCGATCCCGTATTTCAGCCAGTTCGGCGCACAGGCCGATCTCGGCATCGGCAGCTATCGCTCCGACTACCTCAGCGCGGCGGCCGGCCTGCACATCTTCTGGCGCGATCCGTCAATCGGCCTGTTCGGCATCTATGGCGACTGGGGCTATGTGAACCCGGAGCATGCCGGCAGGGTCGGCGCGGAAATGGGCTGGTACAGCGGCCCGTGGTCGCTCGACGGGTTCGCCGGCGTGCAGTTTGGCCAGCACGTGTTGACCGAGTTCGTCGACGAGGTCGACCTGTCCTACTACTTCACCGACAATTTCAAGGGCTCGATCGGGCACCGCCTGACCTCGCGCGGCAATGTCGGCAATATCGGCTTCGAATACATGCCGGCGCTCGGCGCTTATAACGGCTGGAGTGTGTACGGCGCGGCGGAAGCCGGCGAAGATAACTATTCCGGCGCCTGGCTCGGGCTGCGCTATTCGTTCGGCACCGGCAGCGCCTCGACGCTGAAGGAGCGCGACCGTCAGGGCGATCCGCTGGTGCGTATCCCGCGCAACCTGGCCTCGGTGACCCGTTGCGGCGACATCCAGGACCCGGCCAAGTACCACAAGGCGTGGAACGGTTTCATGACCGAGTACACGCACAACCTGTGCGGCAGCAAAGACGACCTGAACGCCTACGGCGCCATCGAAGGCAAGCTGTAACAGGCGCCCGCCTCCGACGTTCAGGCAGAATTCCTACAGCTTCACGGCGATCAGCAGGACCGGCGCCGCGTCGGCATTTCGCACCCCGTCAAGCTCGGCGGCAAAGCCCGCCGCTTCGAGCGCGCCGACAACATCGTGCAGGCTCGGAAACCGGTAGACCTCGGCAGGAAAGTTCGCCACCGCGGACGTGTCGGCGCTGGTGCGAAAGGCCAGTGCAAGGCGGCCGCCGGGTTTGAGGACACGGGCGGTCTCTTGAAATGCGACGGCGAGGTCATCCCAGAAATAGACGACGTGAACGCACAGCGCCTTGTCGAAGGATGCGTCGGCGAAGGGCAGCGCTGCGGCCCCGGCGATGACGACATCAACGCGCCCGTCATCGACCAGTGTCCGGTTTCGCCCCAGCGCGATCCCGGCCATGACCCTGGAAGGATCGGCTCCGGTGACGTGTCCGGAGGGAGCAAGGCGGGCGAGTGCGGCGAGGCTGCGGCCGGGGCCGCAGCCGATGTCGAGCACGCGATCGGTGGTCTGCACATCGAGACCCGCGATCGCGCGCAAGTTCTGTGACCAGGTCTCGCGCGCCATGATGATGGCGATCACCCTGCCGAGCAGGCCGGTGGCGTGGCGCGCCTGTTTGGCGATGAAACGCGGCCTACGCACGAGGGCTGCCCCGCGAGACGATGTTTGCGCCGGCTGCGTGCGCATCTTGGCCGATCCGGCACTGCGACACGGCGCGGGCGAACTCGTCATGATAGCGCGGATGCTCGGTGCCCATCCACCGGTCCCAATGGGTAAAGTAAAAGCCGAAATTCCAGCGCGCCTGCGCGTGGTGCAGGTCGTGATGGGTGACGGTGGTGAAGAAATCGAACAGGGGCTTGCCGTCGCGCCTGGCGGGATAGAGTTCATGGCCGCTATGGCCGATGGCGTTCACCGCCATCATGATGAACAGGAATGTGAGCGCGCAGGAAATGCTCGTCGGCACGAGCAGCAAGGCGACGGGATAAAACGAGGCGTTGACGGCCGCCTCGCTGGCGTCGAAGGCGTAGGCGGCGAACGGCGTCGGATTATGCGAGCGGTGATGCAGGCGGTGGAACCAGCGGAACAGGCGCGGCCGGTGCATCAACCGGTGCGTCCAGTAGAACCAGGCATCGTGGGCCAGCAGCAACAGCGCCAGATTGGCGCCAAACCATGCCCAACCCCAGCCTTGCGGCTCCGGCGCCAGCCGCAGAACGCCGAAGCGAAGGCCAAGCGTGATCATCAGGCCAAAGGAAGCAAAGATTGCCACCGTGCGCAGCGACGCGAGGAACTCGCGGGCAACCTGCGGCAACCCGGGACGGCTGTCGCGGATCTGGCGCGATTTCGTCCACGGCCGCAGGACGTATTCGACAGCAACGAAAGTCACGCCGGCGCCGGTTGCATAGCGCACGAAATCGGCTTGCAGGATGAACGGGTATATCCGAACGGCGAATTCGGACAGGCTTTCGCCGGCGACAGCGGCAACGTGCATGGGTCTCTCCTGTAACTGCAGCGACGCCAGATCGTCGCGCCTGCCGGGAGATGGATGAGAATTGACGTTGATGCGCGGCGGTTTGCGGAGAAGCGCGGAAACGTTCAGTTTTGCTCGGAAACTTGCGGTTTCGACTGCAGCACTGCGCTGGCCAGCGCCGACTTGCGGTAGTCGGTCGGGCTCATGCCGGTGCGCTCGCGAAAGGCGCGGTTGAACGGGGCAAGCAAATCGTAGCCGAGGTCCCACGACAACGTCAGCACTTGTTCGCGGGCGCACGCCGGGTCGGCAAGGCGCGTGCGCGCCTCGGCGATGCGGGCGTCGTTCACGAGTTCGCGGAAATTTCGGTAACCCATGCCGCGATTGACCAGGCGGCGCAGGCGGTGCTCGGGAATGGCGGCGAGCCTGGCGAGTTGGGCGACGCAGGCGCCGTGGTCGAACAGCGCGCCGCCGGCGATCAACGCACGGATGCGGGCGAGTTCGATTCGGTCGGCCGGCGAAAATTCGGCCGGCACGTCGGATGCGGACGGCAAGGCCTGCCTCGCCACGGTGAAAATCGCCGCGCCATCGGCCGCCACCCATCCGGCAAACAGAAACGCCAGCGCGAACATGGAAATCGTCTGAAGCGCGCTGAGGCTCCAATGCAGCGGCTGCCATACGGCGACGATTTCAGCGGCCGCGGTAATCAATCCGGTGATCGGCACCAGCACACTCAAGGCGAGCGCAAATTTTCGGCGTTCATCGACGAGGTCGATCGATAACGAGCGCAGCGCCAACAGCAGGACCGCACCGAGCATAACGATCACAATTGCCTGGTAGAGGAGAAACGCCGCCAGACGCCAATGCGCCGCTACCAGAAGGCCGACGACAGTCAAGACCAGGATCGCGACCGACGGCACGATCATGCGCCAACGCCAGCGAAACCTGTCGTCAAACAGCGCCGTGGCGAAAAGCCACAAGAGCGCCGAACCCTGGTTGGTGAGCAGGACTGCCGGCACTAACCAGGGACGGACAAGCGGATGCAGGGCAGACGAGCTCAACGCGATATATACTGCGATGGCGGCACAAAAAGCCGCGCCAAAGCGGGCGGCAATCGAATGGCGATGCGCGAACACGAGCCGCCACGCGGTCAGCAGGACAAGCGCGATGGCGCCGCCACGAAATGCCGCGTCGAGACGCAGGCCGATGTCTTCCGGCGCCATCATTGCTGCGATTCATACACGGGCGCTGAGGATGCTGGCAGCCGCCAGCGCCGGTCGAAACCGCAATTTCCTGATCGTTTATCGAAAAAAAGCCGGGCGGGAAGCCCGGCTTTCAAGTTCGAAGGTACAATTCACAAACCTTCAAGAGGGGAACAGTTGGCTGTTGCGGACACCGGGAGGAGAAGTATGCCCGCCCTCGCTCAACCGCCTTCTTTATGGGCTGCTTCGCATTCGCAAACAACACTTGTCTGACAAATCGGCAGTTGCCGCTTTTCGATGCCGAGGACGCAAATCTTCGCTCGGCGCTGCCGCAAATACAGCCAATTGGCTGATATCCTTGCAAGTTTGAAAGGGGTTGCATTGGTGCGATGCGGCAGACCGGCAAAAACTGTGCAATCTGAATTCGAAACGGGCGTTGCCGATTTGCAACAATATTGTGACACCACCGAGCCGTACGCGTCCGCGGCTGCGGTCAGAGCTACAAAAAAACAAATCAGTTCGGAGTGCGACCGCAGCGGTCAATACTGCCAGAGGCGCGCCTTGGCGATCATGAAATCGCGAAAAACCCTGAGCCGCGCCGAGGTGCGCATGGCCTCGGGATAGCAGAAATAGGTATCGAAGCTTGGCACGTCGATGTCGGGCATGATGCGCACCAGCGTGTGGCGCTCCTCGACCGTGTAGTCGGGCAGCACGGCGATGCCGGCGCCGGCCTCGGCGGCGCGGCGCAACGCCAGGATGTTATTGATGGCCAGTACCGACACGCGCGTCTGGCCCTGCGGCTTGCCGGCGCGCTCGAGCCAGTTGACGTCGGCGAGATAGGCCGGCGCGTTTTCGCCGAACGAGATGATGCGGTGGCGGTCGAGGTCTTGCAGCGATTGCGGCTGGCCATGGCGCTTCAGATAGGACGGCGAAGCGTAGACGTGGAAATGCACGGTGAACAATTTGCGCTGGATGATTTCGGCCTGCTGCGGCAGGCGCAGGCGGATGGCGCAGTCGGCCTGGCGGGTGGCGAGATCGAGTTCCTCGTTGTCGAGGATCAGTTCGAGCTGGACCTCGGGATAGAGTTCGAGGAATTCGGGGACGCGGTCGGTGAGCCAGCCGGTGCCGAAGCCGACAGTGGTGGTGACGCGCAATCTGCCTTCGGGCCGTTCGGTCGAATCGGTCAGTTGCGCCTTGACCGAATCGAGCTTCAGCAACACCTCGTGGGCGGCGCGATAGAGCGTCTCGCCCTGTTCGGTCATGACTAGCCCGCGGGCGTGGCGATGGAAGAGCGGCACGCCGAGGTCGTGCTCGAGCGCGCTGACCTGGCGCGAAATCGCCGACTGGCTGAGGTTCAGCGTGTTGGCGGCGTGGGTGAAGCTGCCCGCCTCGGATACGGCGTGAAATATCCGCAGCTTGTCCCAGTCCATGGCAGTGCCCGTGCGTTGCAACGGCCGATTCCCCAGCCAGCGAGAAAGAGCCTATTCGGCGGCGGCGGCGCTCACGACCGGGTTGGCGACCGGATTGGCGACCGGATTGGCGGCGAGAAATTTTTCGGCTTCGAGCGCCGCCATGCAGCCGAGCCCGGCGGCGGTCACGGCCTGGCGGTAGATGTCGTCGGTGACGTCACCGGCGGCAAAGACGCCGGGGATTTCGGTCGCCGCCAAATTGGGCGCGGTCCACAAATAGCCGTTGGGCTTCTTGCGCAACTGGCCTTCGAACAGCTCGGTCTGCGGCGCATGGCCGATGGCGACGAAGACGCCGTCGAGTTTGTGGTCGCCGACGGCTCCGGTCTTGACGTTGCGGATGCGCATGCCGGTGACGGAGGCGGGCGGCCCTTCGGTGCCAAGGATTTCTTCCAGCACGCTATCCCAGATCATCTCGACATTGGGCTTGGCGAACAGGCGCTGCTGCAGGATTTTCTCGGAGCGGAACTGGTCGCGGCGATGGACGACGGTGACATGGGCGGCGAGGTTGGAAAGATAGAGCGCTTCCTCGACCGCCGAATTGCCGCCGCCGATGACGGCGACCTGCTTGCCGCGAAAGAAGAAACCGTCGCAGGTGGCGCAGGCCGACACGCCGAACCCCTGAAACTTCTTTTCGCTGGCAATGCCGAGCCACTTGGCCTTGGCGCCGGTGGCGATGATGAGGGCGTCCGCGGTGTAGTGGCGCCCGGAATCGCCCTTGGCGCGGAACGGCCGGCGCGACAGATCGGCCTCGACGATATGGTCGTTGATGACCTCGGTGCCGACATGCTTGGCCTGGGCGAGCATCTGCTCCATCAGCCACGGACCCTGGATGACATCGGCGAAGCCCGGGTAGTTCTCAACATCGGTGGTAATCATTAATTGCCCGCCCTGTTCGATGCCGGCGACGAGCACCGGCTTGAGCAAGGCGCGGGCGGCGTAGATCGCGGCGGTATAGCCCGCCGGCCCGGAGCCGATGATCAGAACCGGGGCATGAACGGTTTGCATGGGTGTACCCTTGTTTCCCCTGGTCGTTTGCACTGGTTGCATAGCAGATAACTATTGTGCACTGCAGAATTCAAGGCTCTTGGTCGTTTGCCGCCGTACGTGGCTGAATCGGCACAACGCAAGCCAGATCGGCGGCCGGGCGTAAACCGCGGGCTTGCCGCCCCTATCCGCAATCCCTATTGAGGCCGCCATACCGGCTGGGGCCGGGAATATCGGGCGGAAACCGGCAATGGGCAATGGCGCGACGGTGATCTGCATGAAATGGGGCGACAAGTTCGCCGCCTATCATGTCAACCGGCTTTATGCCGGCGTTGCCCGCCATATCGACCGGCCGCTGCGGTTCGTCTGCTTCACCGAAAAGCCGAAGGGTATCCGCAAGGAAGTCGAAGTTTTCGGCCTGCCGAAGGTGCCGTTCGAAAAACGCATGGTCGAGGCGATGACGACGGGCAAGCGGCGCGGCGCCTGGCGCAAGGTGACGATGATGCAGCCGGGCCAGGCGAAGCTATCCGGCCCGACCCTGATCATGGACCTCGACGTGGTCGTCACCGGGCCGCTCGGGCCGCTGTTCGATCACGCGCCGGGAAAGATCGCCATGGGCCGCGACTGGCTCGAACGCCGGCGCATGCGGGTCGGCGGCCACGGCTCGGTGACGCGCTTCGACCCGAAGCTGCACCGCTATCTCTACGACGATTTCGCCAACGACATCGAGGCGTCGCTCGCCTGGAAGGGCGAGCAGAAATACACTTCGATGACCGCGCACGCCCATGGCGACCTCGCCTATTTCCCCGACGGCTGGATCTGCTCGTTCAAGCGCCAGGCGATCCCGACCTTCCCGCTCAATTTCGTGTTCGAGCCGCGATTGCCGGCCGACTGCCGGGTGATGTGCTTTCACGGCACGCCGAAGATGGAGGAGGCGCTCGAGGGGGATTGCCCGAAATGGCGCTACCGGACGCGGCCAGCGGCATGGCTGGCGGAGAATTGGCTGGAGCCGGCGGAGCGGGTGTGAGGCAGCCGGGGATCTTCCCAGCGAAAAGCCGCTTCAGACTTCAGCCGGACCAAGTGACCGACAAGCCGGTTGTTTGGCGCGAGCAGAGACGGCAGGCGGCGGCTCGGTGCTGAGCCCGTTCGGCGGACGCACAGCAGCCGGCAGGTGAAGTCAGCGCCAGTCGAGGTTGATGTTGGCGATCCGTTCTTCGGCGATTCTTTGTCGCAGGCGCATCGTGCTTTCGTTGAGCGCGCTGGAGTGACGCTCGTGCGTTTCGACATAGATCATGCCGATCCTATCGTGAGTCCCCTCATCGATGAGGTGATCAAGGACCTCGACTTCCGCACCCTCGATATCGATCTTGAGCAAATCCACGGGCCGGTCGAGCGAGCGGACGAATGCAGCAAGGTCGATGACGTCGACCTCAACAGCGTCGCGATCGCCGTGGACATTTCGGCGCAATAGTGAAGAGCTGATGGTGGCCTTTCTGGGACGGTCTCGAAACTCGGCCTTGCGGTAGAGCGTAACCCGGCTCGGCGCGGCGCCCACCGCCTCCGGATGGATCGTGACCAAGGGATGGGCGCCGAACCGCTCCTCGAGGATCCCCCTGGCGAAGGGATCCGGCTCGAACGCATGCACCTGGAACCCGTGCCGCACGAACACGCCGGTAATCCGGCCAATGTTGGCTCCGCAATCGATTGCGATCGAACCCGGCGGCATCCTGCGCACTTGGTTGGCGAAGTCCCAGGTAGCGCGCCTCTGCTTGGCCTTGTTCCGGCGAAACTGGTCGATCAGGTGCCATCGCAACCAATGGAACCAGTAGGGGCGGTCAACGCGCTGGGTCATTGCGGCCGTTCCAATGTCGTCGCCTGGCGGCCGGCAGATAGGTCGTGGCACCTGGAAATGCGCCCGTTTCTTGAAGCCAGAACTGGCCGCCACCACCAGGCAAAACGTTCTCCAGCCGCCGCGGCGAATTGTGGGTGGAGACGATGACGCTGAATTTCATGCGCGGGCTATTTTGAAAAGTTGGGGAAATATCTCGTGGACCACAAGTTCCTGCGACAGCGCTGCCGATTTCGCTAAAATCGTCAACGTCCTGCGGATTTCTGCGAGCGAGACGCCCTGCCACTTCTGGCGAGAATAGGCTTTTGCGGCCCGCGTTAGCGGGCCGTACCCGGCGACAAGATGTCGCGGCGAATAGCGCAGCCAGGCGAGCCACGAGGGGATTTCGCCGTCCTCGAACGCAATGGCATCGAATTCGGAGACGATCTTTTCCGACGCCGACGGCCCGACCAGGCTGGCGAAATACTGTTGCAGGCTCGCGCGGTCTCGCGGGTTTGTCTTGCCCGCAAGGATTTCGCCAAACCGCGTGTGCAGTCCATCCAGGTCTTTTTCGATCGGCGCGAATGCCTTCATGATCTCGGTGTCATGGTGGGCATCGGGAAACGGCGCGTACATGACATGCGGTTTGCCGAGGAGTTCGGCTTCGATGCCGGTTGTGCAGCCGTGATGGACGAGGCATGCCGAAGCCAGGATCCATGGCGTGGCAATGCCGGCATCGTGGACCTCGGCACCGTCGATTTTTGCGGCAATCGCGCGCCAATAATCGCGGTCCTCGCTCGGGTGTGGGCGGATGATCAGCTTGCGGTTCGGAAACCATTCACGCAATTTCGGTAGCATCTGCTCATAGGCGACGAGGTTGCGATAGACCTCGGCCTCGGTCTGCTTGCGGTAGTCGGCAGTCTCCGGATTGATGCGGTTGAAGCGGTAAAATTGGCGGTCGACGAATTCGCCGCGCCGGGCATGGATGACGGTGCCGAAATTCGAGCAGAACAGAAGGTAGTCGCCATGCTGTCGGCGCAGCACGTCGACTTCGTCCGTAAACAGGGATCGGAACTGCGGACGCCAGATATCAGTGCGTGGCATGCCGGTGGTGACGAATTTTTGCGTGTGCGCCGGATAGATGCGGGCGGCGTGGCCGGCAATGAACTGCGAAAGGCAGAACCAGCGTTCGGCGCGAGCCAGGCTGTCATCGGAAAGCCGCAGCGACAGAAACAGGTCTGGCCGGGTAGAAAAGCCGGTGCTCTCCTCGTCAATCGCCGTCAGCTTGTAGCCGAGGCGGTGATAGCGGGCGACCTTGGGGTTGTTCTTGGCGCCGAGGCTCTTGTCGAAGATCACGCCGCGCGGCAGGAAACGCGCGAGACGGCGGATCACGCGGTCGTGGCCGATCAGCACGTTGTAGCCGCGGTCGGCAGCGATTGCGGCTACGAGCAGGCGGCCGAGCAGTTCACGCACCTGCACCTCGACCGGGATGATGAGCCAGCGCTTGGCGCCTTCAGCGCTCATTGGGCCTTGTCCCGAAAGGCTGTCGCCAATGCCTCGGCGAGGCGGAAATCCTCGTCGGTGTCGATATCGACATAGCGCAGGCGATCGACCGGGAAAGCGAGGCAATCGTCGCCGACGATTTTGCCGGAAGCGACGAAGGTGCTGGTGCGCAACCAGTAAAAGGCGCCGGCATCGTGCATAAGCCTGGGAACGTCCTGGCTGCGGGTCAGCGCATATTGCGGCCAGTGGAAGGCCAGGCCGCCGTCGGCATCCAGCCTGAAGGCGCGCAGCGGCGGATAGTCGAATTCGACGACCGGAACGAGCGAATGGGCGCGGCTATCGGCAAGCTTCGTGCGTGCTGCGCTCAGGTCCGCCGGATCGACCATCGGCGCGGTCGGATACAGGCAGCAGGTGAATTCGATGTTTTGCGCCCCAAGCCGCCGGATGGCGTCGATCACGACTTCGGCGGTGCCTGTTGCATCGTCAGCCAGTTGCGCGTCGCGCACAAAAGGCGTCTCGGCGCCATGCTCACGGGCGATAGCGGCGATTTCGGCATCATCGGTCGAAACGACGATGCGGCCAAAGCAGCCACTGGCGATAGCAGCACGGATCGAGTGGGCAATCATCGGCAGGCCGGTGAAAAGGCGGACGTTCTTGCGCGGGACGCGCTTGGAACCGCCGCGGGCCGGGATGACGCAGAGGTCTTTGTGAAGCGTCACGCCAGGTGCTCCACCGCCAGCGGCGTTCCCGCCGCGATGTCGACGGCGGCGCGCCGGGTCAGGGCCTCCTCGAAGCGTTCGGGTGTCAGGCCGTTGCCGGGACGGATGCGGCGCAGGTTGGCGCGGCTGAACGCCTCGCCCTTCCTGACGTCGGCGACGACATAGATGGAACGGCGAAAAATCGTGTTGGCCTTTTCGAACTCGGTGCGGCGTACGCCGCCGGCGCCGAGCGCGGCGAAGGCGTCCCTGGTGTCGCGCACCAGAGCGGCGAGATCGGGCGGCTCCATCGAGAATTCGGCGTCCGGGCCGCCATCGGCGCGGGCGAGCGTGAAATGCTTTTCGATGACGGCGACGCCAAGGCCGGTGGCAACGATCGCCGCGATATTGCCGAGGGTGTGGTCCGAAAGGCCGATCAGGCAATCGAATTCGCGCGCCAGGTCGGGAATGGCGTTAAGATTGGCCTCGCCGATCGGCGTCGGATAGCCGGAAATGCAATGCAGCAACACGATCTCGCCGGAACCGTTCTTGCGCGCCACTTCGAGCGCGCGGGCGATTTCCTCGCGCGTGCCCATGCCGGTCGAGATTACCATCGGCTTGCCGGTCTTGGCGATGCGGGCCACCAGCGGAGAATCGGTCATCTCGAAGGAAGCGACCTTGTAGAAAGGGGCGTTCAGGCTTTCGAGCAGGTCGACGGCGGTTTCGTCGAACGGGGTCGAGATACAGGTGATGCCGCAGGCCTTGGCATGGGCGAACAGTTCGCCATGCCATTCGTAGGGCGTGTGCGCCCATTTGTAGAGATCGTAAAGGGTATAGCCGTCCCACAACCCGCCCTTGATCCGGAATTCCGGGCGGTCGCTGCGGATCGTCATCGTATCGGCGGTGTAGGTCTGCAGCTTGACCGCTTCGGCGCCGTTCTCCGCGGCGGCCGAAATGATCGCCTTGGCGCGGTCGAGCGAGCCGTTGTGATTGCCGGAGATCTCGGCGATCACATACGGCGCATGGCCGGGGCCAACCTGGCGGCCGGCGAGAGAACTGGCGCGTCGCCCGCTCATTGCGTCAGCTTCTTTGTCAGCGCTGAGATGTCGCTGTCGGAACGGTAGATTTCCGCCACGATATCGCCCGCCTCCTTCGGCGCATGCTTGAAGGCAAGACGCAGCAGGTCCATCCAGTTCTTGTTGTTCTTGCCGCGGATCTTTTCGATCTCGTCGATGATGGCAAGGTAGTCGTCGCTGGTGCGCGTCATTTGGGTGTTTTCCTCGCCGGCAAGCAAGCGCTTGCGGTTTTGTGTCCATTCGTCCGCGGTAATGCCAAGCAGCACAGCGTCAATCGCAGCGCCATCGCGGCGGATGCGCTGGCGGCGCCTGCCTTCGATCGCAAAGCCGAAGCGCCGGTGCAATGCGATAACCGGTGCGTTGAAGGCAAGGACCTCGCAGTCGAGCTTGCGCAGCCCCAAGCCGCCGGAGCCATTGCCGACGCTAATGAATGCCATGTCGAGCAATTTCCATTCAAGCGCCGAGCCGAGATTTTTGCCGCGCGTATCCGGATGCAGATAGAACGCCCATTCGGCTCGCCCCCCCGGCGAATCGAGATTGGAGAGGCTGACGGCCCCGACAATCCGATGCTGCCAGCGCACGGCAAAAAAGCGCGAGTGGCGGTCGGTGACACGCTTGGCTGTCCAGGCGGCGTGCTCGTCGCGGTCGATCTCGTGATCGGTGTACATGTTGGTGCGGATTTCGGGCAAGTTGCGGATCTGGCGAAGGGTTTCGACTGCGGCAGCGTCGCATTCGCCGAGCGCCACCAGCTCCAGCTCGCGTGCCATGGCGGAAATCCGCTGCCAGTCGCTCATGTCCGCAGTTCCGGTTGCGACGGTAAAAACGCCGCCGGGCCACCGGCTTAACCGGCAGGCCGAATTTGTCAAAACGCATATTCGCGGTTAAGTCACGAATCCGCTCGCGTTGACAAGACGGACGCATGGCCCGGCCCTTCCTCCCCTATGGCAAACAGTCGATAGACGAGACCGATATCGCGGCGGTGGCGGACGCCTTGCGTGGCGATTTCCTCACCACCGGGCCAAAGGTCGGCGAGTTCGAAACCGCGTTTGCCGCTCGCGTCGGCGCGGCCGAGGCAGTTGCCTGCGCTAACGGCACGGCAGCGCTGCATCTGGCGGCAATGGCACTCGATATCGGGCCGGGCGATGTCGTGCTGGCGCCGGCGATGAGCTTCATGGCCTCGGCTAACGGGCCGCGCTACACCGGCGCCCGCATTGAGTTCATGGATTGCGATGCCGATACCGGGTTGGTGACGGTCGAAACCTTGCGCGACGCGCTGAAACGGGCCGGCGGCAGGGCCAAAGCCGCCGTAGTGGTGCATCTCAACGGCGAAGTCTGCGACATGGCGGCGATCCGCGCCGAGACGCAGGCGCACGGCATGTTCCTGATCGAGGATGCCTGCCATGCGCTCGCCAGCCGCTACGGGCATGGTGGGGCTATGGTCGAGGTCGGCGCCTGCGTGCATTCCGATCTCGCCTGCTTTTCGCTGCATCCGGTCAAGACGATGACGACGGGCGAGGGCGGCGCCATCACCACCCACGATCCGGCAATTGCCATGCGGCTGCGGCGCCTGCGCAGCCACGGCATCGAGCGCGACGCCGACCGCTTCGAGCAGGCCGACATGGCGCTGGCGCCCGACGGCACCCCCAATCCCTGGTATCACGAGCTCGGCGAACTCGGCTTCAACTATCGGCTGACCGATATCGCCTGCGCGCTGGGCTTGAGCCAGTTGCGCCGGCTCGAGGAATTCGTCGCCCGGCGCAAGGCGCTGAAGCGGCGCTACGACCGGCTCCTTTCCGGGTTTCATCCGCGGGTGAAGCCGGTGGCAACGCGCCAGGATTGCGATCCGTGCCGGCATCTTTATCCGGTGCTGATCGATTTCGAGGGGCTCGGGACGCACCGGGCCGCGGTGATGCGCGCGCTGCAGGCCGAAGGCATAGGCACACAGGTGCTCTATATTCCGGTGCATCGCCAGCCGTATTACCGGTGCCTTGCGCCGGCGCCGAACCTGCCCGGCGCCGACGAATATTATCGCCGGACGCTGAGCCTGCCGTTTTATGCCGGCATGGCCGACGACGACCCCGACCGCGTCGTCGAAGCCTTGCGCCGGGTACTACGCGGCGCTTGACGGTTCAGAGGAATTTGACCGCGAGGATTTCGTAGCTTTTCGAACCGCCGGGAGCGGCGACATCGACGGTATCGCCCTTGCCCTTGCCGATCATGGCGCGGGCAATCGGCGAGGTGATCGAAATCTTGCCCGATTTGACGTCGGCTTCCTGTTCGCCGACGATCTGGTAGGTCTTCTTTTCCTCGGTATCTTCGTCCACCAGCTTGACGGTCGCGCCAAACTTGACGGTTTTGCCCGACAGTTTGGTGATATCGATCACCTCGGCGCGCGACAGCAGATCCTCAAGCTCGGCAATGCGGCCCTCGTTATGGCCCTGCTGTTCCTTGGCGGCGTGGTATTCGGCGTTTTCGGACAGGTCGCCATGGCCGCGCGCCTCGGCGATAGCGCGGATGATCGCCGGGCGTTCCTCGCCCTGGCGGCGGCGCAATTCGGCCTCCAGCAGGGAATGGCCGCGCGCGGTCATCGGTACTTTTTCCATCGTCAATTCCATTCGTTAGCGGCGCAACAGTGACCCGCCGGTCGTTGTTGCCGGGAAAGGCAAAAGAAAACGGCCCGCCGGAGCAATCTCCGTGGCCGCAATGCAAAGGCATTGGCAGCATATATAGCAGGATTCGCGGCAATTTCACGTGTTTTTTGCAGATTTGCGGCGATTTAGGCCGCGCAGGGCTTGGTCGACCAGCCGCTGGCGGAAATGCGGTGGAACCCGGTCCTGCGGACCGGGCCTGCCCTGGCGATGTGCAGCCCTTCAATAAAGGCCCAGTCCGAGGATCGTCATGATGGCAATCGTCACGAATATGCCGACGCCAGCCACCGCCGCTTGCTGGCGCTGCGCCGAGCGCATTTCGGCAGTTGTTTCGGATGCATTTTCCACCATCCGCTGCAAATTGGCGCGGTGGCGCCCGCCGAGAATGGTCACGACCAACACAATGGCCAGCGCCGCGAGCGCGAGCAGGCCGTAAGGCTCCGTCAAGTCGCCGAAAGAGGAAACGCCGCCGCCGAGAAACACCTGGCCGATCCCGGTCAAAAACAGTAGGCCGCCGGAGCCACCCATCACCGGCCCAGCGTATTGCTGGGATTTCTCCAAAAAGTCGCGGGTCACGGCAGGTCCCAGACGGAGAACCGCCGGCTCAACGACGACGGCAAAGACGATCGTTCCGCCTGCCCAAATCACGCCGGAAAGGAGATGGAGAAAGTGAACAATATCGTGCAGCATCAGACCTCACCCGAAAAACGAAATGGGATGGTTTCGTAATTTGTAGTTCGATGCATGTCGAGACGGCTGCGCCGGGTTTGTCGCGATCGCGTTGGAAAAAGAGGCGCCGAGCACCTATTGTTGAGAAAAGCCGGCTCAGCTGCGCCGGCCGGGCAGGTGAAGCCGATGCAGGAAAAGCACCTGGCGATTTTGCGCCGTCACATGGTCGAGCGCATCGAGATCCTGGCCGAACTGGCGGCCGGCGAACTCGGCAAGGAAAAGCTCGACCCGCGCGTGCTGGCGGCGATGACGAAGGTGCCGCGTCACCAGTTTGTGCCCGAGCCGCTGATGCCGGTTGCCTACGAGAATACGCCGCTGCCGATCGGCTTCGACAAGACGATCTCGCAACCCTTCATCGTCGCGGTGATGAGCGACCTGCTGGATTTGAAGCCCGAGCATAGCGTGCTCGAGGTCGGCACCGGGCTCGGCTACCAGGCGGCGGTGCTGGCGGAACTTGCCAAACAGGTGTGGACTGTCGAGGTGGTCGAGGAACTGGCCGGCGAGGCCGAAGCGCATCTGAAGGATCTCGGCTACGCCAATGTCGGATTTCGTATCGGCACCGGCGCCAAGGGCTGGGCCGAGCACGCGCCTTACGACCGCATCATCCTGACGGCGGCGGCGGAATCGGTGCCGAAGGAACTCACCGACCAGTTGAAGCCCGGCGGGCGCATGGTGCTGCCGCTTGGCCCGCCCGATCACCAGCGCCTGACGGTGGTCACCAAGGACGCGGCCGGCAAGGTCAGCGAAAAACGCGGCATGCCGGTTAGGTTCAGTCTGCTCGAGGTGGTGTGAGAAATTTCAGTCGGTTTCCCAATCCTCGTGCCCGTATCGCACACGAACGATCAGTACATCGCCCGCGTCGTCAGCCAAATAGACAATCAAATGCGCGCCGTGCGGGTGAATGCGGACCGGCGGCGAAAGCTCATGACGCTCGCGCGCGAGGTGCGGATATTTTGCGATCGTCTCAAAAACGAGCTGCAGTTCGCGATGATAGCGCTCGGCTTGGGGCATCCCGAAAAGCTCGATGCCTTGCCGGAATATCCTGATAACTTCTCTTCGGCCTCGACCGTCAGCCGATAGGTCATCCGGCAGTATTTGCCGACGCCTTCATCCGGGCGCGCGCCTCGGCAGCGAGATAGTCCATCGATCGGGCGCCGACGCCGCTGGCGATGCCCTCGTCAACGCGATGCTGCATCGCCGCGATCTTTGCTGCGCGGTCCTGGTCGCGGCGGATCAGATCGCGGACGTAGTCGCTGGCGTTGGCGTAGCGTCCGGTTCTTGCCTGACCCTCGACCCAATCTTTCATCGGATTGGGGAGCGATACGTTCATGGTTGCCATTTCGGGCTCCTTACGATGGCTATTATGGCAGAGATTGGCAAAGTTTGTCAACAGGGTGTGAGGCGCCAATACTATCCCATCGCAGCGACCGGCGGCTCGGCGTCGGCGGCGAGCGGGCAGATATAGCCGTTCGGGCCGGTGCGCTTCTTCAGGTCCGCCCAAGCCGCCTCGCGCAGGCTGTCGTCGAGCAGCGCGTCGACCCCGGTTGCGGCCATGATTTGCGCGGCATGGACCATGCCCTTGTAGGCCATCGGGCTCTTGCCCTGCGCCACCATCTGCCACGTGTGGAATGCGGTGCCGATGGCGTAGGTGGCGCCCCATACCTGCACCGTCGGCACGACCCAACTGACATCGCCGACGTCGGTGGAGCCGCCGAGCGGGCAGGGCGGCGTATCGGCCGGCGCGACGAAATCGGCGAGCGGGCCATCGTTCGGGCTATTGGCGCGCACCGCCAGGCCGAGGCTGATGTAGGTGTCGTCGATCTCTTCCTGGCCGAAGGTGGCGCGGAATTTCTTCGCATAGGCGCGGTCGAGGTCGTCGAACGGCGGCGGGCCGAGGCGCTCGAGGTTCTTCTGCATCGCCTCGATCAACGGGCCGTTCGGCACGAGGTTGGAAACGGCGGCGAGCACGGCCAATTCCATGCGCGTCTCGGTCATCAGCGCCGCGCCTTGCGCCACCTTCTTCACTCGCTCCAGCAGCTTCAACATTTCCGGCGCGGTCTCGGCGCGCACGACATAGCGCACGCGCGCGATCGCCTGCACGACATTGGGCGAGATGCCGCCGGCATCCATCAGTGCGTAGTGGATGCGGCAGGCTTGCGGCATGTGCTCGCGCAGATAGTTGACGCCGACATTCATCAGTTCGACGGCATCGAGCGCCGAACGGCCGAGATGCGGCGAGGCGGCGGCATGCGAGGCCTTGCCGTGAAAGGTGAAATCGACGCGGCAGTTGGCGAGCGACGATCCCTTGATGACGGCAGGGATCGAGTGCGGATGCCAGGTAATGGCGGTGTCGACATCGGCGAAGGCGCCGGCCTTGACCATGAAGGTCTTGCCGGCGCCGCCTTCCTCCGCCGGGCAGCCGTAATAGCGCACGCGGCCGGGCTTGCCGGATGCCTTGAGCCAGTCGCGCATGGCGACTGCCGCGAGCATGGCGGCGGAGCCGAGCATGTTGTGGCCGCAGCCATGACCGTTGGCGCCGGCCTCGATCGGCTTCTGCTGCGCAAGGTCGGCGACCTGGCTCAGATTGGCAAGCGCATCGTATTCGCCCAGGAAGGCGATGACCGGGCCGCCATTCCCCCATTCGCCGATGACGGCGGTCGGGATGCCGGCGACATTCTCGGTGACGCGGAAACCGTGGTGCAGAAGTTCGGCCGTGTGCGCGGCGACCGAACGCGCCTCGCGATAGCAGGTCTCGGGCGTCGCCCAGACAGCGTCGGCCAAGGCGCGGAAACAAGCCTGTTGCGCCTCGACGTAAGGCCAGACGGGGTGCTGGTTCATGGGGTGTCCTCGCGGGTGATTATCGTGGGAGTGTAGCGCGGGGAGGGCGGCCGGCAAGCCGCGACGTTGCGCGCCGGCGGTTGCCTCAAACTCCGCGTCACCCCGGTTGCCATGCAAACCGGGGTCTATCGGCGCTTCGTCACGCAAAGGCGTTTTTGTCAAAACGCAAGCTCGACGCCCTCGGTCAGACGATGCTTCTGCAATCAAGGTCAATAGGCCAACAGTTTAGCTTGCGCCTGTATTTGGCGATCTGCCGATAGACCCCGGTTTGCATGGCAACCGGGGTGACGGCCGAGCGCGGGGCGATTGCGCCGGCGGGGGCGATGGCGGCGACAACGGCGTCACTTGACTGCTCGAGGAACTCGAAATCGCGGCGGAATTCATCCAGCGTGCGCAGCACGGGGCGCCCGCCGTGCCAATCCTCGAATGCGAAGCCGAGTGCAACCGCCCCTTCGTGTAGTGCTTCGTCCAAGGTATCGGCGACCGCAATGATGCCCGGCAAATCCGGAAAGGAAACGCCGTAGCCGCTCTTCGGCTCCTTGTGGATTAGGGCGATGTAGTGGGACATGGCAATCTTTCGGCTATTTGGCCTTTATGTGCGTCGTCTTTTATGTGTGTAATAGTTGTATCAGTAGATCAACATATCGGAGTTGACATATGCGAAAATCAAACTCTGGTATCCCCTTGCTCTTATTCCTAACCCTTGGCCTTATTTGCGTTTCCGATGCTGCGGGCGCCGACGATGCGCCATCGCGTGAAAAATGCACCTGTGACATAGGCAGTCACGTCGGATCGACGGTTGTAAATGCGGCAGCGTGTCTGCGCGATCGAATTGGGGACTGGTGCGACATTTATCTCGCTGCGACAGAGAATTCGCAGGGGATGAATGTTGTCATTGCGCGTCTGACTGCAGGTGTTCAGGAAAAAGACGGGCGGGCGACTTTCGATCTGCTTCTTGACTTGTTCAACCGCTATATCGAGGCACAAAAACAGGTATCAGTGGCTTCGTTCGAGCGGCTTGCCGCAAGCTATCCGACGTTGAAAGAGACCTTGGCGAAGGCGATGCCGCAAATCCAAGAGTGCATCGCAAAATTCCTCAATGGAGAAAAGATTGCCGCCGAGGGCGAGGGTCATTCGTGCAGCGTCGGCGCGGAGAGCGGTTGGCTTCGAATTACGCTCAATATCGGCGACAGCCAATTCTCGTATTTATTTGCGCCGAAGCGGTAGAGCCGATGGCTAGAAAATCGAAACTAGGGAGCTCTGCGGGGAGACAAAGGGCGAAGCCTCGGAAAGCGGTGGTGCCGAACAAGCAGGGCACCAAGAAAACGCAATCGCCGCCGATACAGCCATCACCTCAATGCGCGGACAAGCTGGAGCTTCCCGAACAGGTCGAGAAAATACGCCGCTGGAAGAATTTTATCCGCTCTCATCCACTTCAAGCGCTCGGCGTCTTCACAGTACTCATAGCTATGGCCATGGGTGCCGCAATTTTGCTTTTGTGGAAAGACCCGGTGATCAAATGGGTCTGCACAGTTGTCCCAATATGTCCAGGCACTGTGTCTGAAAAGGAAAACACCGTTGCAGTTTCTACGTCGCTGCCGCGGTGCTGGCGGGGTTACCTTTCTTTCAAATTGCGCGATACGCCGCAATCCGCAACGTGGGGGCCGGGCACGGAAAACCTCACCATATGCGGCAATGGTGAAGTGTCTGCAGCGTCTGACAAACTGTTGGAAAAATTTGCCGAAAAATTCTCGCGATGTCTTATTGCGAGCGGTGCCAGCGGCAGTGCTATAATCAAACTAAACTATGAATCGGGCGCTGTATGCCGTGTACCCTACGTGCCTGCATCCGGTGATTTCACAAAGTCGATATTGGAACATGGCATTAATGTCTGCGTGCCCGAAGCGGCAAAGACAGTAAAGGAAAATGGTGCTGCATTCATTGTGGAAGAATTTGATAATAAGAAATTTCAGATTTACGAATGCGACCAATCGGTTGTTAGACCGTTCGGCTTTTGAATTAGCTTAGAGCGCCGCTCACCCGAAATACCCCTGCAGCGGCCGCACCGTCAGCTCGCCCTTCTTCAGCGCCGTGATGGCCTGCGCCGCGGCCAGCGCGCCGGCGGTGGTGGTGAAATAGGGCACTTTCTTCATCAGCGCGGCGCGGCGCAGCGATTTTGAGTCCGACAGCGCCTTCTGGCCGTCGGTGGTGTTGACGACGATCTGGACCTGGCGGTTGCGGATGGCGTCCTCGATGTGGGGGCGGCCTTCGAGCACCTTGTTGATGCTTCTCGGCGGCGAGCCCGTTCTCGGCGAGGAAGCGCGGCGGTGCCGCTGGTGGCGAGCACGCTTGAAGCCGGCGGCCGGCCAGCACGCTTGGCCGCCGGCAGCACGCGCGCCTTGTCGTCGTCGCGGACCGAGACGAAGGCGGTGCCGGCAGCGCGGCAGGCGCTCGCCGGCGCCGAGCTGGGCTCTTGGCGAAGGCCACGCGCGAAATCGCGGTCGAGGCCCATGACCTCGCCGGTCGAGCGCATTTCCGGGCCGAGCAAGGTGTCGACGCCGGGGAAGCGGGCGAAGGGGAAGACGGCTTCTTTGACCGCGATGTGGCTCAGCTTGCGCGGGTCGGGCATGGCCGCCATAGGCGGCGAAGGCGTCTTCCAGCGTCTCGCCGGCCATGATGCGGGCGGCGATCTTGGCGATCGGCGCGCCGATGGCCTTGGCGACGAAGGGCACGGTGCGCGAGGCGCGCGGGTTGACCTCGAGCACATAGATCGTGCCGTCCTTGATCGCGTACTGCACGTTCATCAGGCCGCCGACATTGAGCGCGCTGGGCCAGCAGCTGTCGTCTGGCGTTCCAGTTCGTCGACGAGTTTCGGCCGACAGCGAGTGGACCGGCAGCGAGCAGGCCGAGTCGCCCGAATGGATGCCGGCCTCCTCGATGTGCTCCATGATGCCGGAGACGAAGGAATTCGTTGCCGTCGCAGCAGGCAGTCGACATCGACCTCGATGGCGTTCGGCAGGTAGGTGTCGAACAGCAGCGGGTTCTTGCCGAGCAGCGTGTTGATCTGGCCGGTCTTGTCGTTGGGGTAGCGCTGCTTGATGTCTTCCGGCACCAGGCCGGCACGGTGTCGAGCAGGTAGATCCTGCAGCATGGTCTCCTCGTGGATGATCTGCATGGCGCGGCCGCCGAGCACGTAGGACGGGCGCACGACCAGCGGGAAGCCGAGTTCGGCGGCGACGAGGCGGGCCTGCTCGACCGAATAGGCGATGCCGTTCTTCGGCTGGGTCAGGTTCGAGCTTGTGCAGCAGCTTCTGGAAGCGGTCGCGGTCCTCGGCGAGATCGATCATGTCGGGCGAGGTGCCGAGGATCGGGATGCCGGCGGCTTTTCCAGCGCGTCGGCGAGCTTCAGCGGCGTCTGGCCGCCGAACTGGACGATGACGCCGACGAGTTCGCCCGTTGCGCTGTTCGGCGCGCAGGATCTCCAGCACGTCCTCGGCGGTCAGCGGCTCGAAATAGAGCCGGTCGGAGGTGTCGTAGTCGGTCGACACGGTCTCCGGATTGCAGTTGACCATGATGGCCTCGAAGCCGGCGTCGTCGCAGCGCGAAGGCGGCGTGGACAGCAGCAATAGTCGAACTCGATGCCCTGGCCGATGCGGTTCGGCCCGCCGCCGAGGATGACGACTTTCTTGCGCGTCCGAGGCCTGCGCCTCGCAGCGCAGCTGCGCCGGCGAACGGCGCTTCGTAGGTCGAATACATGTAGGCGGTGGGCGAGGCGAATTCGGCGGCGCAGGTGTCGATGCGCTTATAGACCGGATGGACGTCGAGCTTTTCGCGGAGCTCGGCGATCATCGGCCGCTTCGCTTTCTCGCCAGCGTCGCGAGGCGCGCGTCGGAGAAGCCCATCGCCTTCAGCATGCGCAGGTTGTCGGCGTCGTCCGGCAGGCCGTGCTCGCGCATGCGGGCTTCCATGGCCGACGATGTCGGCGATCTGTTCGAGGAACCACGGATCGATCTTGCACATGGCGTGCACATCGTCCGGCGACGCTCGCCCATGCGCATCGCCTGGGCGACCATGCGCAGGCGGTCGGGCGTCGGCGTGCCGAGCGCGGCGCGGATGGCGTTCTTGTCGTGCGCTGCCTGGCCGAGGCCGGGGATCTCGATCTCGTCCAGCCCCGTCAGCCCCGTTTCCAGTCCACGCAGCGCCTTCTGCAGGCTTTCGGCGAAGGTGCGGCCGATGGCCATGACCTCGCCGACCGATTTCATCGAGGTGGTCAGCACCGGCTCGGCGCCGGGGAATTTCTCGAAGGCGAAGCGCGGGATCTTGGTGACGACGTAGTCGATGCGACGGCTCGAAGCGACGCGGGCGTGGCGCCGCCGGTGATGTCGTTATCGAGTTCGTCGAGCGTGTAGCCGACGGCGAGGTGCGCCGCGACCTTGGCGATCGGAAAGCCGGTCGCTTTGGAGGCCAGCGCCGACGAGCGCGACACGCGCGGGTTCATCTCGATCACGACCATGCGCCCGTCGGCCGGGTTGACGGCGAACTGGACGTTGGAGCCGCCGGTCTCGACCCCGATCTCGCGCAGCACCGCGATCGAGGCGTTGCGCATGATCTGGTATTCCTTGTCGGTCAGCGTCAGCGCCGGGGCGACGGTGATCGAATCGCCGGTGTGCACGCCCATCGGGTCGACGTTCTCGATCGAGCAGACGATGATGCAGTTGTCCGCCTTGTCGCGGACCACCTCCATCTCGAATTCCTTCCAGCCGAGCACCGATTCCTCGATCAGCACTTCGGTCGTCGGCGAGGCATCGAGCCCGCCCTCGACGATCTCGAAGAACTCGGACTTGTTGTAGGCGATGCCGCCGCCGGTGCCGCCAAGCGTGAACGACGGGCGGATGATCGCCGGCAGGCCGACCAGGGCGAGCGCGTCGGAAGCGATCGCCAGCGCGTGCGCCTTGTAGCGCTGCTTGCGGTCGGATTCGCCGAGTGCCCATTGCCGCTCAAACTCGGCGGCGGCCTCGGTATAAGCGGCGTCGTCCTTGTGTTCGGCGCGCAGTTTATCGAGCGCCTCGCGCGTGGCGGGCGCGGTCGGCCTTCTTGATGTCGGAAGCATTGGCGAGCCGCGAGCTCGGCGTTTCGAGCCCGATTGCTGCCATCGCCTCGCGGAACAGGGCGCGGTCCTCGGCCTTGTCGATCGCCTCGGCCTTGGCGCCGATCATCTCGATGTTGTAATTTGTCGAGCACGCCCATCTGCTTCAGCGACAGGGCGCAGTTCAGCGCCGTCTGGCCGCCCATGGTCGGCAGCAGCGCCATGCGTCCTTCGGGTGCCCGGCGCACTCGCGCTCGATGATGCGGGCGACGATGTCGGGGGTGATCGGCTCGATATAGGTCGCGTGCGCCAGATCCGGGTCGGTCATGATCGTCGCCGGGTTGGAATTGACCAGGACGATGCGGTAGCCCTCGGCCTTCAGCGCCTTGCAGGCCTGCGTGCCGGAATAGTCGAACTCGCAGGCCTGGCCGATGACGATCGGCCCGGCGCCGAGGATCAGGATGGCGTCGATGTCGGTGCGTTTCGGCATTCAGGGTCCGTCGGCGGGTTCCGTGGGTCGGCGCGCAAAAAACGGGCGGTCAAGTTCGCCTTGCGGCCGCCCGGACTTCAACGATTCTTCGTGGCTGAAGCGGCGTTATAGGGGAAGGGTGGGGACGGGGGAACCCCTGGTGACTACGTGAGCGCGTGTCAGAATAGTGCAACCTTGCGTAGCGGCCTGCAAGTCAGGTATCCTGCATGAATTGACGAGGTTCTGGCCTATGAAAGCGAAAAAAACGATCGGCGTTGACATTACCGCCGAGGAATTCGACCGAAAATTCGACGCTGGCGAGAGCATCGTCGATTATCTGGACCTGGATTCCGCCCGCCGGCCCGGACTCGAGCCGAAGCGCGTCAATGTCGTGCAATCGCGTAGCAAGAGTGAGCGACGCATGGTGCGTCACAAGAAGGAGATCTTTCGGTGAAATCTTTAATTGTTTGCGTTCTGCTCATCATGCTCAACGCCACCGCGGCAAACGCCGCAGTCTGCACTGGCAGCGGAATGACTGTAACCGTGACAGGAGACAAAATCGTATCCTACAGCTACGGAGGAAAATCGTATTCCGTGGCACGTCTCGCGTCCGGCCTGTACCGGATCGGCCAAGCGGGTCAGCTATCCGTCTCCGCTTTAGGGGGGAAGAGCTTTAAGGGGACGTTTAGCTTGAGGGGCCAGCTCACCCCCGCCACATTCACCTGCCGCTGAATCAGCAGGGAAAACACTTCCCGGCCTGGGTCGTCCATGGCCTCGACCGGCAGGCGCAACGCCTCGGCGTTTCCCGTCAGGCGCTGATCAAATTGTGGATCGCCGAGCGACTGGAAAAGCTGAAGGCAAAGGACGACGCGGCGGCGTAGGCGACGCGCGGGCGTCAGGAGTCTTGGCGCAGTTCTCATGAAATCGATGAACCGGTGAGTTCCACGGTCTCAGCAAGATACCGCCCGATTGCAGTTGCGTCGATTGTCGTGCCACAGAGGCCGACATGGCCGTCCGGCCGGACAAGGTAGAACGACGGGCGGGGAATGCCAACGCGGGCGAGTTCGGCGTCGTTTATCCGATCCGCCGGCACGATCCACACCCTGACGAGATCGCCAAGGCTGAGTTGTTGGGGAACCGTCTGGCCGAAGGCGAGGAGATGGAAATGGAGGTCGTCGAGGGCCGCAAACGAATCTTCGACCGCGCCGCCATCGCGAAGCTTCAGGTGCAGCCACGGGAAGCGGTCGCCCGCCTGCGGCGCTTCGCCGGGCAGGGCGCCGAGCGTTTTTGAAAGCGAGCTCTTGCGATAGTTGATCGCGGTCTGCGAGACGATGCGGAATGCAAATTTCTGGATGCGCTCAATTCCCATGGCGAAGGCGGCGATGCGGGCGAGAACCTTGGTGCGCAGCAAGCCGGCGAGCCAGCTGTCTGAAACGACGAGCTTGAAACCGCGGTCGGTGGTGTCGAGGAGCCGTTGCGCCACCGGCAGCCGTTCCTGGTTGTAGCTGTCGAGCAGCGACGACGCGGCCTTGCCTTCGATGGCGCCTTTGACGACGAGCGCGAGCTTCCAGGCGAGATTGTAGGCGTCCTGCAGGCCGGTGTTCATGCCCTGTGCGCCGACCGGGCTGTGGATATGCGCGGCGTCACCGGCCAGGAAGGCGCGGCGGTCGCGGAAGCGTTCCACTGCGCGGTGGTGGATGCGGTAGCTCGAAAACCAGCTGCAGCTCCTGATCGCCAGGTTGGCGCCGGCCTCCTTGCGCAGGGATGGCATCACCGCGTCGAGGTTGAGCTTATCGGTGTCGCGAAGCTGCGGCGGCACGATGCCGACGATGCGCCAGTGGTCCTTGCCGCGCATCGGAAACAGCAGGTGGAAGCCCTCGCGCCACAGATAGATGTTGACCTGCTCGGGAACCATCGTGCCGGTCATCTCGACATCGGCGACGTAAAAGACGTGCTCATACGGCGCGCCGGGAAAGGCGATGCCGGAAATCTTGCGCACGGCGCTGTGGGCGCCGTCGCAGCCGGCGATAAAGGCGGCGGTCAGCGTGCGGCTGGCGCCGTCCGGCAATTTCAGTGTTGCCGTGACCCCGTTGTCGTCCTGGGCAAAATCGACGAGCTCGGTTTGCCAATGTACGGAAACGCCTGCCGCGTTGAGCTTTTCGCCCATGATCAGTTCGTTGTCGTCCTGGCCGAGCACGAGAATGTAGGGATAGGGCGTGACGGTGCGGCCGGTGTTGCCGAGCGGGACATGACCCATGCGCCGGCCCTGCGCCCACAGCGTCGCGCCGGTGCCTTTCTTGCCGAGTTCGAGCGCGCGGTCGACGATGCCAAGCTGGGCGTAGATCTCGAGCGTGCGCGCCTGGACGCCGAGCGCCCGGCTTTGCATCGCCGGCCCAGCGTGCCGGTCGACGATCTCGACCTTTACGCCGCGCCGCACCAATTGGTTGGCGAGCATGAGGCCGGTCGGCCCGGCGCCGACAACGAGAACGTCCGTGTCCATGCAGCTTCGTGCAACCGATACGACGCCCGCGCAAGCCATGGCGTGAGCTTCTGGGCTGCTGCAGTGCCAGCTCCACGCTTGCCAGGTCAGCCGACGCTTGAAATGATCCTCCCGAACAAGGAGCCCGCCGATGCGGTCCCTGCCGGGCGCAGGTTTGCTGGGGGTGTTGGCGCATCTGGCGTTCGCACCGCCAGCTGGTGCCTACATGCTGCTCACCGATTCCGACGGCCATCGCATCGCCGGCGTGCGCATCGAGAAAGAATACGGCGACGTCGTCGAACTGGCGTATCTGCCCAAGCCGTTCGACCGGCTAGTGCTGCCATCGCAAGAGGGCGGCAAGCTCGCCTTTCGCTGGACCTACCGGCAGATACCGTCATCGGGGCCCGGTCTGGCGCTGGGACGCTTCAGGATCGGCGTCGACGCCCACGGGAGTGCGACGGTCCGCTTCGAATTTTCCGGCCACGATCTTACCGAAGGCGCTGTGTACGCCGCCGCCGCCGCGCTGCTCGGTCCGGACCGGAAGGCGATGCACACCTTCTATGCACGCACCGGGACGGAAGCCGGCGGCTTCGCTGGCGATGGCAAGAACATTGCGCTGACCCTTGAACGGCGGCCGCAATGGTGGGGTTCGGTCAGGGTGATCGTCTTCTTCTTCATGCAATATCACAACGGCCGCGAACTCGGCGCCGCCGCGGTCGGTGAGGCGATGCGGCGCGCGGTCGGCCGGCTTACCGGAGGCGAAGGCGATGAGCAGGAGGAGTAGTGACGCGGCGACGTGGTGGAGCGGCGCTGCTACTCAGCTTTGCCGTCGCTGGCGACCGCCTTGTTGCTGTTCGCCAATGGCGTCGCGGTCCTGTCGCCGTCGTAGCCGGCGATACCCTGGGCCAGCGCCCAGCAGGCCAGTTCCACGGATTTGGGGATTTCGACGGCTTTGCCCTCGCGCCTGCCCCTCTCGTAATACTGGATGACGCGCTTCTTCAGGCCGAGAAGGTCGGCAACGTCCTTCTGCTTCAGGCCAAGGCGTTTGCGCCATGCCTTGAAACGGGCGGGCGTCATCGCCGCCGCGCCATGTCCCGCATCCGCCACGCCGGTCAAGCCCCCGCCTGTTACCAATCCTTCAACTTTCGGGCGCATCCTTAGCGAATCCGTCTCAAGTTGAAAATGCACGAGGTGCGTTTTTTCGTTGACATAAGCGCACGCCGTGCACATATTCGGCGCAGAAACGCACATGGTGCGACTTCACCCCAGGTTTCATGCCCGGTGTTTTCGCCTGCTGGCCTCGCGCGGTGATAGACGAAGAAAGGAAATGCGGCATGTTCTACGGCGTCCTGGTCAGCCGGCAAATTGCCGAATCGAGCCATAACGACCCGCACCGCGGCGCGCCTGCGTCCGGCGCCTGGGGCCGGCTAAAACGCTTCCTTGCGGCCTGGTTCGGTCGGCAGGCCTGATCGCCGGCGCCTGCGGCCGATCCGCCGGAACCGATTGATGCGACCTGACGGCCTTCGTCGCCGGGATTTGGCGACGCGGAAAGCCCCGGGATTTGGCCCTCCACATTTGTCGTCGCATGTTCTAACTCTGTAGCAATCCGGTCGGCACGATGCCGCGCCGGAAGCGAGGGAGAGCGGCCATGCGCTGGCAGGGCAGGCGGCAAAGCGAAAACGTCCAGGACGTGCGCTACGAGGGCGGCAGGCCCGGCGGTGGGCTTGGAGGCGGGTTGGGCGACGCCTTTCGCATTCCCGGCGGTATGGGCCCCGGTGGGCAAATGCGTATCCCGATCGGCAGGGGCCAAAGCGGTGGCTTCGGCTGCGGCACGCTGATTGTCATCGGCGTCGTGCTCTACCTGCTCGGCATCAATCCGCTGACGATCTTGACGCAAGGCGGCCTCGGGGATCTCGGCCCATCGCTGGCCCCGGACCAGCAGCCGCAAATCGACCGCACGTCGAAACAGCCGCGCAGCGACGACGAGATGACGCAGTTCGTCAAGACCATCCTCGGCTCCACCGAAGACGTGTGGACGCAGGTGTTCCGCGCCTACGGCAAGGAATACCCGAAGCCGACAACGATCTTGTTTTCGGGCAGCGTGCAGTCGGCCTGCGGCATGGCCAGTGCGGCCACGGGGCCGTTCTACTGCCCGGGCGACAAGAAGGTCTATATCGACCTCGATTTCTACCGCCAGCTTTCGCAGCAGTTCGGTGCGTCGGGCGATTTTGCCCAGGCTTACGTGCTCGCCCACGAGATCGGCCACCACGTCCAGAACCTGATCGGCGTGCTGCCCGAATTCAACAAGATGCGCCAGTCGATGGGCAAGCTCGAGGTCAACAAGATGTCGGTCAAGGTCGAGCTGCAGGCCGATTGCTTCGCCGGAGTGTGGGGCTCGTATGTCGCCAAGGAGGGTTGGCTCGAACAGGGCGACCTCGAAGAGGCGATCAACGCGGCCAACAAGATCGGCGACGATTCGATCCAGAAAAGCACGCAGGGCTACGTCGTGCCGGATTCGTTTACGCACGGCACCTCGGAACAGCGGCGCAAATGGTTCCGGCGCGGCTTCGAAGGCGGCCGCATCGAGCAGTGCGACACGTTCAACGCCAAGGATTTGTAGAGGCGGTGCGCCCGCACGAGATCATCCGAGCGGGCGCGGCGTGCGACGAGCTGAGGGCATGGACGCGGTTGCCGCCGAGCAGGCGGGAATGCGGCCCGCCATTTATATGATCCTGGCGTTCCTGGCCGCGGGCGCACTGGTCCTGGCGACGGTACGCGAGGAACGTGGCGCACAGGTCGCCGAATCCGCGGTGTGACGCTCCTGCGCAATTGCGCCCGGCCTGTTCACATCGCCGCGACCGCCGGTGCTGTCGCGTTGTCAGCCCGCCCGCAGGGGTTATATTATGTCGATCAGGCTGCTGCCGCTTTGTGGCGGGCAGGCCGAGTCCGGCATTGCGCCACCGGTGTCCGCGGCCTCGAACGGAAGTTCGAGAGGAGCGAAAACCATGGCCACCGACAATCCGATCGACAACCAGATCAAGAACCCGGTCGAATGGGGCGCCTATCGCCTTGTCGACACGGTCCACGCCATCGGCAGGACCGCACGGGCGCTCCGCCTGCCGGAAAAATCGGCCGAGATGCCGGTGGTCAACAGAATCGGCCTCGACGATATCCGCGATGCGATCGCGCGGGGGCTCGACGACCTCGGGGCCTTCCGGACCGACGCGATGTCGCTTGCGATCATCTATCCGCTCGCCGGAATCGTCCTCGCCGTAGGGGCGGGCACCCACAACCTGCTGCCGCTGGTCTTCCCGCTCGCCTCCGGCTTCGCGCTGGTCGGGCCGATCGCTGGCATCGGGCTCTACGCGCTGAGCCGCAGGCGCGAACAGGAACTTGCCGGCGAGAAGGTGGCCGAGGCGACGCCTGCCTACGGCGCCATCGTGATGGTCGCGCTGCTGCTGCTGGCGATCTTCATCGTCTGGCTCGCCGCCGCCTATTGGATCTATCAGGCAACGCTCGGGCCGGAAGCGCCCGAATCGATGGTCGCCTTCGTCCGCGACGTATTCACGACCGGCGCAGGCTGGGCGATGATCGTCGTCGGCATCGGTGTCGGGTTCCTGTTTGCCGTCGCCGCGCTTGCGATCGGCGTCATCTCGTTTCCGCTGATGCTCGATCGCCCGGTCGGGACGGTCACTGCGATCCGGACTTCGCTGCGCGCTGTCGTCAAGAACCCCGGCGCGATGGCGGCATGGGGCGCGATCGTCGCCGCCGGTCTCTTCATCGGCTCGTTGCCGGCGTTGGTCGGGCTGGTGATCGTGATCCCGCTGCTCGGCCATTCGACCTGGCATCTTTACCGTAGGGTGGTCGCACGCTGAATTACGCTTGCGGGTTCAGCCCTTGCCACAGCGTATCGATCATTGACTCGATCAGGCGAGGCGGCGTTGCGCCGCCGTGAAAGCCCATGATCTCGAACAAAGCGAGGCTATGGGCGGTTGTGATGAGAAGCCCGGCGGCGGCGAGCGGGTCGGCGGCACGAAGCCGTCCGCGGTGCGTCATCGCCGTCAGGCGCTGGCCCATGATGCCGGCAATGGTGGCGACCGACGGCTCGGACGACTGTCGCATCAGGCGCTGCGGCCCGATTCCGGGCTCGGCCAGCAGCGGCAGGACGACGGGGATCGTCTCGCGGAAGTAGGCGATCAGATTGACCAGCACCAGAGACAACGCGGCGCGTGCGTCGGCCGAAGCGTCGAGCGGAGCGAGAAGAAAGGCCATGTCCGGCACCGGTGGCACCATGGCGGCGGCGATCAGGTCACTTTTTGACTGATAGCGTTTGAAGATCGCGGCTTCCGAGACCCCGAGTTCGGCCGCGATTTCCTTGACCGGGGCGCCAAGGCCGTCGCGGCAGAAGATGCGGCGGGCGACGGCGAGAAGCTCGGCATCGACGATCTGCGGCGGGCGGCCCATCGCTTCCATGCAATAGTAAGTTTGTAATTACTTACCTATTGCCGAGGTGCGCGGCTTATGTCAACCCACCATAAACAGCGAGCACGCCGAAGTGCCCAACCTGATCGCTTTGCTGTCGGGCAGGCTGTGCCGTCCGTTGCTTGCAATTACCTGACGGTCCAATAGATTTGCACCGGGGCAGGGTGGAGCCGGAATCATGTTCGAACTGAAATTGCGGGCGCTCGGCCGAGCCTTGGCGCTGGCGTTGGTGCTTGCCGTTTTCGCTGCCGGTGCGGCGACGGCGCAGTCCGCCAAGCGCGTGGCGCTGGTCATCGGCAATTCGGCTTACGCCAATGTGCTGCAACTCGCCAATCCGCGCAATGACGCCGCCGACATGGCCGCCAAATTGCAAAGCCTCGGATTCGAGGTGACCAGCGGCACCGATCTCGACCTTGCGGCGATGCGCGCGACGGTGCGCGATTTCATCAAGAATCTCGACGGCACGCACCTGGCGCTGATGTTTTATGCCGGCCACGGCCTGCAGGTGAACGGCGTCAACTACATGGTGCCGATCGACGCCAAGCTCGCCACCCAGGACGATCTCGAATTCGAGGCGATGCCGATGGACATTGTGCTGTCGGCGATGGAGCGCAATGCCGAGGTCAATCTCGTCTTCCTCGATGCTTGCCGCGACAATCCGCTGGCGCGCAATCTGGCGCGCTCGATGGGAACGCGGTCGGCAGCCGTCGGCGTCGGGCTGGCGCGCATGGGTTCGGGCGTCGGCTCGCTGATCGCGTTCTCCACGCAGCCCGGCAACGTCGCGCTCGACGGGCAGGGGCGCAACTCGCCGTTCACCGCCGCGCTGTTGCAGCATCTCGGCGCGCCGGGCGAGGACATTACCCGCGAGTTGATCCGCGTGCGCCGCGATGTGATCGCGGCGACGCAGGGCAAGCAGGTACCCTGGGACAATTCCTCGCTAACTGGCGAAGTGGTGCTGGTGCCGGGCGAGGCTTCGCAGGCTGGCGCAGGCGGCAGCGATTCGGCCGAGCGAAATGCGCTGCTCAAGCGCATCGCCGAGCTGGAGGCGGCGCAGAAGGCAGCCGAAGCCGCGCAATCGGCCGCGAAGCAGGCGCAACCGCAAGGCGACGCGGCCTCGCAGGCGGCGCCGGATTCGCAGGAAAAGACTCCCGGTTTCGACAAATCGCTTCTCGCGCGGCTCGATCCGAATGTCTCCGCCGGGGCCGCCGAAGAGCGCAACACCGCTCCATCGCCCGAGCAAATCGAGGAAAAGCTTGGGCTGACCAAGGACGACTATAAGCGGGTGCAATCGGCGCTCAATGTGCTGGGCTACAATGCCGGCGCCGAAAACGGGGTATTCGGGCCGACGGCGCGCGCCGAATTGCGCAAGTACCAGATCCGCAACCGCATCGAGGAAAGCGGCTACCTGACCGAAGCGACGCTTCTGGCGCTGCTGAAGACGATCGAATCGGTGCCGCGCTCCTACGACGGCGCATGGCAGCTCGAATTTCACCGCTTCAACTACGGTCCAAGCGACCCGGCCGACATCAACGGCCGCACGCTATTAGCGATCGCCGACGTGGAATTGCGCAACGGCGAGTTCTTCATTAAGTCGAAACAGATTTTCACGTCCGACAAGAATTATTTCGACACGTTCAAGGGAACCGTCAGCAAGGATGGAAACGTGTCGGTGCGGATGCGGATCAACACGCTGTTCGGCAAACAACAGGAACGGGATTTTTCGGTTGGCGGTACACTGCCCAAGCTGGTGCCCTATGGCAGCATTGTTTCAATGAAGGGTTCGAAGCTGTGGACCAATGAGCATGCCAAGGGCGACGAGGCATGGATGCGGCTCGATCTCCGGCGGGTCAACGGCTGAGCCGATTTGGGCCAGCCGCTGTGCGTTCGTTTATTTGACGCGTTTCGCTCGACCCTTCAGATCCAGTGCTTTCGAAAACTGCCGGCATCAGCGCCCCCCTTGTCACCAAGCCGGCAGGAGGAAATCTGCCACGGTTGCCACTTCACTCGGTCGCCATAGGTTCAACGGTTCAACAATCAAAAAATCGAACTGGATGTGACCATGGACTACCGCCTGCTTTGCCTCGCCGTCGGCACGTTTGCGATCAGCACGATCGGCTTCGCCTTTTCCGGGCTTTTGCCGTTCATCGCCGCCGACACGCATGTGCCGGTGGCACAAGCCGGCCTCGTCATTACCGCCTATTCGATCGCTTATGCGATCGGTGCACCGGCATTGTCGGCGATGGCGGGGACGGCCGAGCGCCGCCATCTGCTGTGTGGGGCGATGCTTGCCTTTGTCGTCGGCAACCTCGCCGCTTCAGTGAGCCCGCAATTTATCGAACTGATCGGTGCGCAGGTTGCGATGGGGGCTTCGGCCGGCCTGTTTGTTGCGACCGCCCAGGCAACTGCCGTGTCGCTGGTCGAGCCGCATCACCGGGCGCGCGCCGTGTCGATCGTGTTCGCCGGCACAACTTTCGCGGTGGCGCTCGGGGCGCCGATCGGCTCGCTCGTCGCCAGCCTTTCGAGTTGGCGCGCAACCTTTCTGTGCGTGGCCGCGCTTGGCGTCGCCTGCATCATTGTGATGTGGCTGTGGCTGCCGCGCGACATGCGCGGCCCCAAGCTGACGCTGATCCAGCGGCTCGAATCGATTGGCAGGCCGGGGATCGCTGCATCGCTTCTCGTCACCCTGTTTTATGTCGGCGGCGGATTTTTCATCGTTGGCTACCTGGCGCCGCTGGCAATCGACGGAGCCGGCCTGTCGGAACTGGCGCTCCCGGCAGTCCTGCTTTCCTTCGGCATTGGCGGCGTCGTCGGCAATCTGGCCAGCGGCTGGCTCTCCGACCGCATCGGCGCCACGCGCGTCGTCGCCATGACGCTGGTGTCGTCGATTGTCTTTTCGATTGCGATTTCGCTCGACCTCGAATTTGCGCCGTCGGGCGTCGCCGGGCCGCTGCTGATCGCCATGATGTTTTTATGGGGTCTGCTCGGCTGGGCCTTCCCGCCGGCACAGGCTAGTCGGCTGGCAGATCTTGCCCCGGAAGTGACTCATCTGACGCTGTCGCTCAACGTTTCGGCGCTGTATTTCGGCATCGCCCTTGGCACGTTCTTGGGCGGTCGCGTGCTGGAACATGCCGGCGTCGCCAATCTCGGCTATGCGGCGGCGCTATTTCCCGTGCTGGCGCTGATCGCGCTGCGGCTCAGCGGGCGCCATGCCGAAGCGGCGGTGCCGGCCGTTGCCGAATAGCGTTTACCGCTCCTTGATCGCCGGCATGCCTTTGCGCTCGCGCATCAAGTTGGCGAAGCGGCGGAAGAGGTAGTGGCTATCCTGCGGCCCTGGCGAGGCTTCGGGGTGGTGCTGGACGGAAAACACCGGCTTGCCGGTGACCGCGATGCCGCAGTTTGAACCGTCGAACAGCGAGACATGGGTTTCGACGACGCCCTTCGGCAATGATTCACGGTCAACCGCGAAGCCGTGGTTCATCGACACGATCTCGACCTTGCCGGTGGTGAAATCCTTGACCGGGTGATTGGCGCCGTGATGGCCCTGGTGCATCTTCGTCGTCTTTGCGCCGAGCGCCAGCGCCAGCATCTGGTGACCGAGGCAGATGCCGAAGACCGGGATGTCCGCCTTCAGCACGCCTTTGATCGCCGCGACCGCATAAGCGTCACCGGTCGCCGCCGGATCGCCCGGACCGTTCGACAAAAAGACGCCATCGGGCTTGTGGGCGAGGATTTCCTCGGCGCTCGCCGTCGCCGGCATTACGGTGACGCGGAAACCGAGCCCCGAAAGCAGACGCAGGATGTTGCGCTTGATGCCGTAATCGACGGCGACGACATGCATCTGGCCGTCGGCATTCTCGCCATAGCCCTTGCCGCGCTGCCATGGTGTCTGGTGCCATTGCACCGTCTGGCCGGAGGTGACGTCCCTGGCGAGGTCGGCGCCGACCAGGCCGTGCCATTGTCTTGCCCGCGCGACCATCGCATCTCGATCGAATTTTCCGGCCGGATCGTGGGCGATGACGGCGTTGGCCAGGCCGTGCTCGCGGATATGAGCAGTGAGCGCGCGGGTATCGATACCGGTGACGGCGACGATGCCGCGCGCCTTCAGCCATTCATCGAAATTCTTGCCCGCCCGCCAGTTCGACGGGTCGGTGATAGGCGCGCGGAAGACGGCGCCGGCGACGCGCGCCGCCGCGGCGGTGTTGAGCGTTTCGAGGTCTTCTTCATTGGTGCCGACATTGCCGACATGGGGGAAAGTGAACGCGACGATCTGGCCGGCATAGGACGGATCGGTGAGGATCTCCTGGTAGCCGGTGATGGCGGTGTTGAAGCAGATTTCGGCTTCAGCGGTGCCGGTCGCGCCGGCGCCGACGCCGGCAAAGAAGGTGCCGTCGGCGAGCGCAACGGCCGCGGTGGGCTTCGTTTTCGTCCAGGCTTGCGTCGGCATCGCCCTGTCTCCGTTCGGCCGATCCGCCGCGCGTCACGACGGGCCGGCCGGGCTGCTTGCCAGCTTCGTTCGAATCTGCGCGGTGAAGGATCGTTCGGCGGTCGGTTTACTGAATGCGCAAACGGGGGTCAACATCGGTTCAACACTGGGGGGCGGGTCGGACGGGGGCTGTCGCAACCTATTGGCGGTTGGCGGCGGCATGACTATCTTGGTGCCGGGGCAAACCGGTCGGCGGGAGACAATGACCATGGCAGACGACCCCGATTCCTTCGGCAAGCCGCAGGACAATCGCAGCCCGACAGAACTGCGCTTCGGCCGCACGGCCATCGATGCGGCGAAGTCGCGCCGGCAAATGTTTTGGTCGCTCGGCGTGACGGCGGCCCTCGCGCTCATTGTCTCCACGATGGTGGTCTTCGGCCCGCACCAGACCGTGAAACGTTCGTTCTTGAGGTCGTGGCTGGCGGAACGCCACGAGGCGCAAAGGCAACGCGAGACGGAGGAGAACCTGCAGCGCGTCCAGCAGGTCAAGCGAGAAATGGAGGCGCTGCAAGAGCGTTCGAAACGGGAGAGCGAAGCGGCCTGGAAGGATTTCGACAAGAAGATGCAGGCGTTGGGCCCGCCCGTTCAGGAACAACAGCAGAAGCAGGAAATGGCGTCGGCCCGGGCGCAGGAGGATTCGGCCGTTGCCCGCCAGGCGCAGCCGCTGTCGGCCCACAGCGACGCGGTCGTGTGGCTTTCGATCTCGCCGGACGGAAATCAACTGCTCAGCGCCAGCACCGACCGGACGATCAAGTTGTGGGACCTGGCGAGCGGGGACGAGGTCCGCGATGTCGGGCGCCATGACGACATGGCGCGCACGGCGCTGTTCGTTCCGGGCGGAAAGCAGGTGCTGAGCGCAGCCGACGACGGCTCGATTGCGACCTGGTCATTAGCGGAAGGAAAACTCGAACACACCTTCGACGCCAAGGAATATGGCGGAGTGCGCGGCCTTGCTGTCTCCGCCGACGGGACGCTCGCGGCGAGCAGCCACGAGTTGGGCGCCATTGTCGTGTGGGACCTGAAGGAACAGCGGAAATTGCATGTGCTGGCCGGCCATCAATGGCCGGCAAACGCGGTGGCGATTTCGCCGGACGCCAAGATCGTCCTCAGCGGCGACATCGACGGCGTGATCCGGACCTGGGACCTTCAGACCGGCAAGTCGATCCGCCAATGGAAGGGCCACGAGCGGGGAGTTTATGGTGCTGCCTTCGTTGGCGGCGGCAAGCAGGCGGTGACTGCGAGCGGCGATACGCTGCTGAAATTGTGGGATGTAGATAGCGGCCGCGAAGTGCGCAGTTTTCCCGGTCATGCCGGCACGGTCTATGCCGTCTCGGTTTCGGCTGACGGGCAGAAGATGTTGAGCGGCTCGCTCGACGGAACGGCGCGGCTATGGGATATCAACTCCGGCGCCGAATTCGGATATTTCGACAACTCCGGCAACCGCATCTACAGCGTGGCGCTTGCCGGCGACGGTTCGGTCGTCGCCGGCGACGAAAGCGGCACGATTCGGATTTGGGCCAAAGGCGAGACGCGGACGCTGGTCGCCAAGGCCGCGCAATAGCTGCGTAGCGCCAAGGCAAGGAGCTGCACAAGCCGTTTGCGGCATCGCCGACAGTGAGTGGCAGCGCGCCTGCCGCTGGTCTATGTTCCTCCCCTTGCAGGGAGTTGGCCATGCGTGAAGAAATTTCCGAGGCGTTAAAGAGCGCGATCAAGCAGCAGCAGCGATTGCGCGTATCGACGCTGCGTCTGGTCAATGCGGCAATAGTCGATCGCGATATCGCCTTGCGCGGCCAGGGCAAGGAAAAAGCCAGCGACGCCGACATCGTCGATCTGCTCGCCAAAATGATCAAGCAGCGCGAGGAGAGCGCCCGACTCTACAAGCAAGGCGGACGCGCCGATCTCGAAGCGCAGGAGGTCGAGGAAATCTCGATCATCCGCGAATTCCTGCCGAAGCAGATGTCGGCGGCCGAAACGACGGAAGCAGTGACTGAGGCGATGCGCGAACTCGGCGCCACCTCGCTGCGCGACATGGGCAAGGTGATGGCCCTGCTCAAGGAGAAATATCGCGGCCGCCTCGACATGGCGCACGCCGGCGCGCAACTGAAGGCGCTGCTCGGCGCCGGGCATTGACTTAGCCGGATCGCGCCATTCCGTGCCGGCCGGCTTCGGCTCGCGTCTTTTTCAGCGAGGCGATGACGCCGGTGGCGAGAATGGCCAGCGTCACCAGCAGCGACCAGGCCGGCGAAATGCCCTCGAGATCGAAGCCTTCGACGATGAGAATCTTGGCGCCGATGAAGACGAGCACGGCCGACAGCGCGTATTTCAGATAGGCGAAGCGATTGAGCATTGCGCGCAGCACGAAATAGAGCGCGCGCAGCCCGAGAATGGCGAAGATGTTGGAAGAAAAGACGATGAACGGATCGGTGGTGATGGCGAAGATCGCCGGAATCGAATCGACGGCGAAAATCAGGTCGGCGACTTCGATGACGCACAGCGCCACCAGTAGCGGCGTGATGTGAATGAGGGCGGCTCCGCCGACTCGGGCCGGTTCACGCACGATGAAGCGGTTGCCGCGTAAATCGTTGGTGACACGAAAGTGGCGGCGCAGAAAGCGCAGCACCGGATTGCCGGCGACATCGAAATGATTTTCGCCGTTCAGCATCATCTTGATGCCAGTGACCACAAGGAAGACCGCGAACAGATAGAGGATCCAGTGGAACTGGGCGATCAGCGCCGCTCCGGCGAGGATCATGATGCCGCGCAACACGACTACGCCGAGAATGCCGTAGAACAACACCCGGTGCTGCAATTCGCGCGGGATGGCGAAATAGCCGAGGATCATCGCGATGACGAAAATGTTGTCCATCGACAGGCTTTGTTCGACGACATAGCCGGTGAAGAACAGGAAGGCCTTTTCGGCGCCAAGGTGGAAAAAGACGAAAATGCCGAAGGCGACAGCGAGCGCGACGTAAAACATCCACAGGCGCAGGCTGTCGCGCATGCCCATGCGGTGATGGGCGCGGCAGAGCACGCCGAGGTCGAAGGCCGTCAAAGCGCCGACAAGGGCGAGGAATCCGAACCAGAGCCAGTAGGGCGTTCCGAACGCCTGGGCGGTCAGGAAATCCATGTCTTCGCCATTCCGATCCCCGCAGAACAGCGTTGCCCGACGCTGCCCCTCAGCCAAATGATTGCGGCGCCGCTATGCCTGGCGCCGGCGATCCGGTTTGGAGCTAAGCTGAAAGCCTGCGGCCAACATCAAGTTGGCCCGCTTGCACCATGCCCGGCAGTCTGCCGGACGCTTATTCGGCCAAGTGAGGAAATTGCGGCGGGCAATTGCCCCTAACGCCGGCTAATTTCCCCCGCCAGAATGCGACGTCCGGTGTGCTTGGGCACGATGCCAAAAAGCGCCCTGAACGCCTTTTGGCATCGTGCCCAGAACCGCAGGTGGGGACGGGCGGATGAATGTTCAAGGGGTTAGCGGGAGCTTAGCGAGCAGCTTGGCCAGCGGCTCGGGCGAGACCAACTAAAAAAACTGCCCGGTTCCCACCCACCAGGAACCGGGCAGCGATGGAACGATTCCGATCTTGGCCAGATTGGGGCGTCTCGGTTCCACCTGAGGGCATGATTGCTGACTGTATGTAGAATGAACAATCCCCTCAATTTTGGGAACCTCCCTAAATTTAGGGGGATGGGAAGATGGAAAGGCGGATACGGCCTGCCCCAGCGTCATGGTTAACGCCGAGGTGGCCAAATCGTTAAAAATTTTGCGGAATATTCGCATTTCTGGCCATATTGTGTACCTGCGTAACGTCCATGAACCAATTCCGCCTGCATCGCCGTTCGTTTGTCGCCCTTGGTGGCGCCCTCGGGGGCTCCCTGGCGCTGAGCGGCTGCGCCAAATGGTTCGGCGGCGAGGGCGGGTCGACGCATGCCGGAAGGCGGCCGGCCAATGTCCAGCCGCTGCAATTCGAACCTTCGGAAGGCCTGGCGGCGATCAACGCGACGCGGAAAAAATTCCTGCTTGGCGAACTCGCGGCCGATCCGCGATTGCAGCAGGCGGCGCAGAACCATGCCGACTACATGGCGAAGACCGGAAAATTCGGCCATGAATTCGGCCCCGACACGCAATTCCCGGTGCGCATGCAAGCGGTCGGTTTCCAGGGCTCGGCCGGCGAAAATCTCGGCGTTGGCTACGGCTCGATTGCGGAGGCCATCGACGGCTGGCTGAAATCGCCCAAGCACCGCGAAATCCTGTTGCGCCAGCGCTATGATCGCGCCGGCATCGCCTATGCGTTCAACCGCTCCGGGCGCAATCCGCGACTGACGCATTTCTGGGTGCTGGAAGTCGGCGAGGAACCGCCGCCCGGTATGCCGCTCGGGCCGTATGTGAAGAAGATTTAGGCAGCGACAAGCCGCGCGAAATCCTCGAGCGCGATGTTGCCGCCGGTCGCGTAGGCGAGCACGGACTTGCCCTTCAGCTTGCCGCCTTCCTGCATGAGCGCGGCGATGGCCACCGCGCCGGAGGGTTCCAGCACCAGTTTCAAGGTTTCGAAGGCGAGGCGCATCGCTTTGCGCACGGAAGCATCGTCGACGGCGACGTGGCCGATGTTGGCGCGGCGGGCAGCGGCGAACGGCGCGGCGCCGGGAGCGGTTGCCTGCAGCGCGTCGCAGATGGTCTTGCCGCCTGCGGCGACGCGGGTGATCGCCGCATTGGCGAGCGAGCGGCCCATGCCGTCATAGCCTTTCGGTTCGACCGCGATGACGCGGGTCTCAGGGCTCAGATAATGAAACGCCAGCGCGACGCCGCCGATCAGTCCGCCGCCGCCGACGCAGCAATAGGCGATGTCGGGGTTCGGCAGGCCGAGGCGCGCGTACTGTTCGATTGCCTCGAGGCCGGCGCCGGCCTGGCCGGCGACAATCGCGGCGTCGTCGAAGGGATGGAGCAGGGCGCGGCCTTCCCTCGCGGCGATTTCGCGGGCGAGCGCACTGGCGACCTCCTCGCGTGGCTTGTCGCCGTGATGGGAAGCGACAATCGTCGCGCCGTGACCCTCGGCGCCGGCGCGTTTTGCCGGCGGTGCATCGTCGGGCATGACGATGGTGCAGGGCACGCCGGCGAGCCGCGCGGCAGCGGCGAGGCCCTGGGCGAAATTGCCGGAGGAATAGGCAATCACGCCGCGACGCTTTTCCTCATCGCTCAACTGTGCGACGCGCCAGCAGGCGCCGCGAAACTTGAAGGAGCCGGTGCGCTGCAGGCTCTCGGCCTTGACGAACACCTTGGCTGCGCCGGTCAACGCAGCAAGCGCTTCTGCCTCGATCAGCGGCGTTTCGACCGAGGCCGTGCGGGTCAGCGAATAGGCGGCGCGCAGTTCGGCAAGGTCGGGAACGTGGACTGTCGAATTGTGGACTGGGGAATATTTGGCCGGCTGCATGAAAGCGAGGTTCCGCGCGGGTGGGCCAAAGGATCGGCGCGCAGCGAACGCCTGTCAAGAAAATCCGGCGGGAGCTATGGCAGGTTCAGGCGGCGTCGCGATGCGGTTCGGCTGCGGTTTTGAGCGGCCGCAGGATGTGGTTCAGCAAGTCGAGATCGACGATACCGATCTCGGTGATGCGCCGATAGAGCGCCACGCCGCCGAGGCCGCTGCGCCGCAAATCGGCGACCAGCCGAGCGATATCCTCGGCGCGCGTCAGGCGCGGCCGTCTTGCCGGATCGGTCATGGGTGCCCTCCAGCCGGAACCCCAACTCCGTCAGGCTGCGCCGATATGGTTAATGCAGGGTAAACGGCCGGTCTATTGCTGCTCGGTTGCAACCAGCAGGTCGGCGAACCATTTGACCGCCGGATCGAACGGCTTGCCGCCGGCGATGCGGGCAAATTCGATGGCGCGCAGGCGCCCGCCCTGGTCCTCGTCGTGGCCGATCAGCCCGGGAACGGCGGCGAGCGCCGACTGCACGGCAAGGTCGGCCATGCCCTTGATCAGCCGCAGGTCTTCGGCATTGGCCGGGGCCGAACGGGCGTAATAGCCGGATTTCTGGACGAGCGTGCGCTGCGCACCGATGCGTTTGGAGAATTGCCCGGAGAACCAGTCGCCGACATTGACGGTGTCGAGCTTGACATGGCCGAAGGCATCGCGTGCGAGCGCGGCGCCGGCAGCTTCGCGCTCGGCAATGATGGCGTCGAGGCAGGCGCCTTCGGAAACGAATATGCCGACAAAGCCGGTACGGTCCATTCGTTGGCGCAGGCGGTCGGCCTCGCCGTCGACGTCGAAGGGAAGTTCGGGGATGTAGATGCCGTCGATGTCCTTGAGCGAGCGGTTCATGAGGAATCCCGCAGGCAGATCCCAGGCGGCGGCAATCGGCGCATAGGCGAGCGCGGTGGCGGCGGTGAGCCAGCCGGAGGCGCGGCCCATGACCTCGTGGATGACGAGGGTGCGGGGCGCCGCACTCTGTTCGTTGGAGACGTGATCGAAGAAACGCGCGCCGGCTTCGGCGGCCGACCAGGCGCCGAGCGACTGGCGCACCGGCTTGATGTCGTTGTCGACGGTTTTCGGCAAGCCGACGACGGTCAGCTCGTGGCCGTTGGCCTTGAGATGCGCGGCTAGTTCGGCGGCCTGCGTCGAGGTGTCGTCGCCGCCGATGGTGTGGAGGATGGCGATGCCGTCGGCGGCCAGTTGCCGCGCGGCGATGTCGAGCGGCTTTTCGCCCTCCTTGACCAAGCCGCGCTTGACGCAATCCTTGGCGTTGGTCAGCTTGACCCGGCTGTTGCCGATCGGCGAGCCGCCGCTCTTGTGCAGCAACGGCGCCTTTTCGCGCTGCTCGCTGGTGACGGTGAAACTGTCGCCTTTCAACAGGCCCTGATAGCCGGAACGGTAGCAGACAAGTTCGATGCCAGGATCGATCTCGCTGTAGCGCTCGATCAGCGCGGCAACCGCTGAAGAAAGACAGGGGGCAAGGCCGCCGGCGGTGAGCATCGCCGCCTTGGGGGGAGCTTTCGATGACATGGGGTTTCCCCGGCTGGAAGAGCCTTCCCCTTAGCGCACGGCCAAGGGGATTGGGAAGTGGCCAGGCAAACTGTCGTTATTGCGCTCGACGAACGATAGCCAGAAGGCAATAGCTCCGATAGCGTTCGGTGAATTCGACCGAGGCGCCAGTTTCTGCCGCCAGGCTGCGGAGTTCCACCTCCAGTTCAAAGCGCGGCGTCACCTCGAAGCGTGCGAGCCAGGCATAGAGCAGCCGGCGGAACCAGCTCGGCAGGCCGCGCTGCGAACCGAAATCGACGATGTGCAATTGCCCGCCCGGAGCCAGCGCGCCAAAACCGCAGCGGATTGCCGCCTGCCAATCCGGAATCATCGACAGCGCGTAGGACAGGACGACGCGATCCATCTTGCGGCCGAACAGGGCTTGCGCATCGAACCCCGAGGCATCGGACTGAGCGAGGGCGGCGACGATGCCGAGCCGGTCGAGCGCGGCGCGCGCGGTCGCCAGCATCTGGCGAGAAATATCGAGGCCATGCAGCACCGTGCCAGGATAACGCCTGGCGATTTGCGCGAGATTGCGCCCGGTGCCGCAACCGACTTCGAGCACCTTGGCGCCCGGCCGTATGTCCAGTTCGCCGATCAGCACGTCGCGACCGAGAAGGTAGTATTTGCGGCTGGCGTCGTAGAAATGGCGCTGGTGGCGATAGATGCGGTCCATCAATCCGGCATGGCCGGAGGCGGATAGGTCGGTCATTGCGGCTTGAGCTCGTAAAGGTGGAAGCCGCCGTAGATCGAGGAGCGGTCGCGCGCGTGCAATTGCGCCGAGCGGGCGGCGTGATAATGCCAGCGCGACAGGATTTCATCGTCGAGACGACCGGGCAGGAGGCTTGGTTCGGCGGCAGTGCGGAAGATGACGCGGGCGCCGGGTTTGGCCGTGCGCGTGATTTCCGCCCACAACGCATTCAGCTGCGCATCGGTCATCCAGTCCTGGGCGTCGAGCAGGACGTAGCGATCGACACTCGATAGCGGTTTGGCGCCAAGGTGGTCGGTAATCGAGGCCTGTTTGATCGTGACGCGTTCGACGCGGTCGCGCACGGTCGCAAAATTGGCACGCGTCAGGTAGGGCGGCAGCGGACCGGACTCTTCCTCGCTGTAGCCGCGGCCGAATGCTTGCCAGGCGAAATAGTTGTCGGCGAGCGAAAAGCCGCAGGCGAGGCGCTCGAGCCGGCCGCGCAGGACCGCCGCCATGTCGCCGCCGCTGCATAGCGCATCGTATTGCTGCGGCGGGATGCCGAGGCCGAAGAGCGAGGACTTGCGCCGCGTCGCCCAGCGGACCACGCGCTTGTCAAACAGCGGCGCGATCGCCGCGTCGAACCAAGTGCGCTGTTCCTCCAGCGTGCGCGCCTTGAGCAGTCCGGCGGGGTCGACGCCATAGAAGCGAGCGACGCGATGGCCGAGGCCGATGAACCAGCCGAGCAGACCGAAGCGATAGAGATCAAGCGAGAAGATGGCGATGCGCTTGCGGGCGCGCCAATCGCGCTTTTCCCAATACGCTAGGCTTTCGGCATCGAGATGCGGGCGGATGAAGCGCTCATAGGCGGCGATGTTGGCGACGTCGTCGGCCTTGCCGAAGAAGCGGTAGAAGGCCTGCCAATCCGGCAAATGGCCTAATGCGGCAAGCTTCAGTCGGCCAAATGCGACATGGGCGGCGTTGAGGTCGACCGCCTCGACGCGCGCCGGATCGGCGATGAGGTAGGAAAGCGCGTTGCAGCCGCCGGATGCGATTGTCACGAGTGTGTGGCCCGGCCCGATTTCCAGGGCGGCCATGTCGACTTCCGGGTCCTCCCAGATTTGCGGATAGACCAGCCCCTTGAAAACCTGGGCGAAGAGTTTCTCGGAAAGTCCAGCAGTGGACCAAAGCCGGTGGCGGCGCACCGCCTGGTCGAGGATGGAGCGGCCGCGGCCGCTGGTTTCGACTGCCGCCACCGCCATCGACGAATCTCCCTGAAAAAGCGTGTTTCCCGGCCATAGCCGCGCCGTGTGACGGGCCGGTGACGGCGCAATAATGGTTTGCGGTGGGCGTGCCAAACGACCGTTTCGATTGCGAAATAGCCGAAGAACAAAGGATTTTGCTTCACCCAACGTTAGGATATCCCGCTTACCATTGAGCCATTCTTCTTTGCCGCGGGGGGCAAGCAAAGCATCCTGTCGTCAAGAGGAAGGGCTGTACCCTTGTCTGCGCAATTGCTGAGGAACGAAGCCGTTCCGCCGGAGTCGGCAAGTTTTGCCTCGTTGGCGAAACTGGCGGCGGAGACCTATCGAAATCTCGATCGCAATCTTCGCGACCGGCTCGACGCGTCCGAACGACAGGCACTCAACTTTCAGGCGGCGATCGACGCTCTCGGCATCGGCATTTGCGGATTCGATTCGCAAGAGCGGTTGACGCTCGCCAATGCGGCCTTTGCACGCCTATACGGGATCGCCGACAATGTCGAACTCGTCGGCGCGACCTTCGGCGAAATCGCCGAATGGCGCTCGGCGGCCGGTTGCGCGCCGGCAAACGGCGAAGACCTCGTTGGCGTGGCGCGGGCAATCAATGACGGCAAGACCGGCCACACCCGGATCGTCAATCTTCCCAATGGCCGCTCGATACAGATAAGCCACTGGCCGCAGGCGGATGGCGGGTGGATCGAAACGCATCAGGAGATCGTTGGTGAATCCACCCATCGCCCGATCGCCAGCGCAAGGATTTCGTTTCAGTCGCTGATCGACTGGGTTCCCGACTATCTGTGGGTCAAGGACACCGAATTCCGCTTCATCGTAGCCAACAAGGCGTTGGCCGACGACAATGGCATGGCTGCCACCGGTGACATGATCGGACTGAACGATTTCGACCTGCATGCGCCGCGAATGGCGCAAAAATACCGGGCCGTCGAAAAGGAAATCCTGGAGAGCGGGACGCCGAAGATCGATTTCGAGGAGTTTATCGTCGACCGCTTCGGCGTCGGAAGATGGTTCTCCTCGACCAAAGTGCCGCTTTTCGACGACCACGGCGTGGCGACCGGGTTGATCGGCATCTCGCGCGACGTGACGGCGCGCAAACAATCCGAGATCCTGCGCGACGGCCAGGCGCGCATCCTTGAGATGATCGCCATGAGCACTCCGCTCCAGGATATCCTGGACAATCTCATGAGCCTGGTCGAATCGCAGCTCAACGGCATTTTCGGCTCGGTTCTGCTGATGGACGAAGACGGCGTGCATATGCGTCATGGCGCGGCGCCGAGCATGGCGCCGGAATACACCCAATTGCTCGACGGCATTGCCATCGGCCCCGATGTCGGTTCCTGCGGCACGGCGGCCTATCGGCGCGAGCCGGTTATCGTCAGGGATATCATGGAGGATCCGTTGTGGCGCGACTATCGCCAGCTGGTCGAGCCCTATGGATATCGCTCCTGCTGGTCGACACCGGTGCTGTCGCATGGCGGCGAGGTTCTCGGCGTTTTCGCGATGTATTCGATGAGCGTTCGAGAGCCAGCCGCAAATGAACTTCGACTGATCGACTTCACCACGCGCATCGCCGGCATCGCCATCGAGCGCAAGCTCGCGGCCGACCGCATCCAGTTCATGGCCAACCACGACGTACTGACCGGACTGCCCAACCGGGCGCTGCTGGAAGATCGCATCACGCAGGCCGTGCTCTACGCGCAGCGTTACGGTCGCCAGGTCACGGTAGCGTTCATCGATCTCGACAACTTCAAGCCGGTCAACGACACGCTCGGTCACAAGGCGGGCGACGAGTTGCTGAAAACCGTTGCCCAGCGGATGACCGGCTGCACGCGCGCCACCGACACGATCGTGCGCCTTGGCGGGGACGAATTCGTCGTCGTGCTGTCGGACCTGCCGGTCGACGAAGACGTCGCAACCGAAACGCTGAACAAGATCCGCGGCGCCATTGCCGAGCCGATGACGATCAGCGACCAACTCGTGACGGTGACGGCCAGCATGGGCGCCGCGCACTACCCCAAGGATGGCGAAGACACCGAAACGCTGCTGGCTAATGCCGACGCGGCGATGTACCGGGCCAAGGAACTCGGTCGCGACAATTTCCAGAATTTCTACCCCGGGCTCAACGCCAAGAAGCAGGACAGGTTCCACCTGCGCGAGGAATTGCGCGGCGCGCTGGCGCAATCGCAATTGAAGCTGTTGTACCAGCCGCAGCTCGACCTGCGCACCGGGCGCATCATCGCGGTGGAGGCGCTATTGCGCTGGATGCACCCCGAACTCGGTATGATCATGCCGGCCGATTTCATCGGCATCGCCGAGGAGACCGGCCTGATCGTGCCGATTGGCGACTGGGTGCTTCGCGAGGCGTGTCGCCAGAACAAGGCCTGGCAGGATGGCGGGCTGGCGCCGATTTCGGTGTGCGTCAATGTCTCGCCGCGCCAGTTTCAGGACAAGGAACTGATCAACCGGGTCAAGAGCGCGCTGGAGGCGTGCCGCCTGGAAGCCAAATATCTCGAGCTCGAAGTCACCGAGAGCCTGATCATGCAGGACGTGGACCAGGCGGTGGCGACGATGAACGAGTTGCAGAAACTCGGCGTGCAGATATCGATCGACGATTTCGGCACCGGCTATTCCAGCCTCAGCGCGCTGAGAACCTTCCCGGTCGCCCGCCTCAAGATCGATAAGACGTTCATCAATGACGTCACCGTCAACGCCAACGACCAGGCGGTCGCCAGCGCGGTGATCTCGCTAGGACGCAAGCTCAACCTGAAGGTCATCGCCGAGGGCGTCGAAACCGAGGATCAGGTTGCGTTCCTGCGCAAGAACGATTGCGACGAGATGCAGGGCTTTCAGTTCAGCAAGCCGGTTGCGCCGGGCGAGATCGAGGCGATGCTGGCCCACGCAATCGCCGCGCCGTAGGCGGCTCGGCCGGATCAGCCCGCCAAATACCCGCCCCCCGTCGGCGTCGTGACGATCACCGCCTCGCCGGCCTTGCAGGATGTCTGGTCGGCGTGGGCTAGCTCCTGCAGCGTCCCATCGAGGCGGCGGATTTCGGTCTTGCCCTTTTGCCCGTCGCCGCCGCCGGCGAGACCCGAGGGGCCGCGCTTTCGGTGCGAGGAAAGGATCGCGCATTCCATGTCTTCGAGAAACCGAATGACGCGGCGCGTGCCGTCGCCGCCGTGGAATTTGCCGGCGCCGCCGGAATGCTTGCGGATCGAAAATTCCTCCAGCACTACGGGAAAGCGCATTTCGAGGATTTCCGGATCGGTCATGCGGGTGTTGGTCATGTGGGTGTGGACGGCGTCGGCGCCAGCAAAACCGCGGCCGTCATTCATGCGGCCGGCAGGGGCGCCGGAACAGATCGTCTCGTAATTCTGGTAGCGGGCGTTGCCGTAGGTGAGGTTGTTCATCGTGCCTTGCGCATTGGCGAGCGCACCGAGCGCCTGCAGCAGGCAATTGGTGACGTGCTGGCTGGTCTCGGTATTGCCGGCGACGACGGCGGAGGGATAGGCCGGCTTCAGCATCGAACCTTCCGGCACGACGATGCGGATCGGTTTCAGGCAGCCGCCGTTCATCGGGATCGGCGCCTCGACCATCAGGCGGAAGACGTAGAGGACAGCGGCACGGGTTACCGGCTCGGGTGCGTTGAAATTGTTCTTCTCGGCCTTCGAGGTGCCGGTGAAGTCGACGGTCGCCTCGCGCTTTTTCTTGTCGACCGAGATGGCGACCTTGATGACCTGGCCGGTGTCGGTGGGGTAGTCGCAGGCGCAATCGGACAATGCGTCGATGACACGGCGCACGCTTTCTTCGGCATTGTCCTGGACGTGGCGCATATAGGCCTGCACGGTCGGCAGGCCGAACTGGGAAACCATCTTGCGCAATTCGGCGACGCCCTTTTCGTTGGCGGCGACCTGGGCGCGGATATCGGCGAGGTTCTGGTCGGGATTGCGGGCCGGCCACGGATGGTCTGTGAGGATCGCGCGCATCTCGGCTTCGCGAAAAAGCCCCGCATCGACGAGCTTGAAGTTGTCGATCAGCACGCCTTCTTCATCGACATGGGTGGCGCGCGGCGTGGCACTGCCCGGCGCCATGCCGCCGATGTCGGCATGGTGGCCGCGCGACGCGACCCAGAACAGCAGCGCGTTTTTTTTCTTCCCGGTCGCGCCGGAGCCTGCCCTCGGGCTCGCCTCCTGCGAGGCCCGTGGGGCGCTCCTCGCCTCTTGCTCAAACACCGGCGTCACCACCGTGATGTCGGGCAGGTGCGTGCCGCCGTTGTAGGGCGCGTTGAGGATGAAGACGTCGCCGGGATGGATGTTGCCGGCGTTGAGCTTGATGACGGTTTCGACCGAACGGTCCATCGAGCCGAGATGCACCGGCATGTGCGGGGCGTTGGCGACGAGCGAACCGTCGGCGGCAAAGACGGCGCAGGAGAAATCGAGGCGCTCCTTGATGTTGACCGAATAGGCGGTGTTCTGCAGCGTCACGCCCATCTGCTCGGCGATCGACATATAGAGGTTATTGAAGACCTCGAGCAGGATCGGATCGGCACCCTCGCCGTGGCTCGCCGTTCCGATCGCGGCGGCGCGCTTCATCGCCACGGCACGGGCCAGCACGACGTGGTTTCGCGCATTGACGTCGGCGCGCCATTCCGGCTCGACGACGATGGTCTGGTGCGGTTCGATGATCAGCGCCGGACCGGCGACGCGGTTGCCGGGCTTCAGGTTGGCGCGGAGATGGACGGCAGCATCGTGCCAGGCGCCCGAAGAGAAGAAGCGCGCCGTGCGGTGTGCGGCGACTTCACGGCTGGCGAGCGGCAGCTCGGGTTCGTGCGCGCTTGCGCCACCGCCGACCAATTCGACCTCGATTGCCTCGGCCACCAACCCCTTGCCTTCGAAGATGAAGCCGAACTGCTTGCGGTGCTCGGTTTCGAAGGCGCCAACCATATCCTTCACTTCAGCAAACGGTATGGCGATGGGCGTGTCGGTGCCGTCATAGCGGATGTGGATGCGGCAAAAAGACGTGATCTCAAAATCGGTTACGCCCTGGGCCTGCAGTTCCGATTCCAATTCAATTTGCAGTTCCGATTCAAGACGAGCGAGCTCTTCATGCAATGATTCAACGAGCGGCTTGACCACTGCCTTGGTGCGGTGGGCGCGGATGCGGGCGAGGCCCATGCCGTAGGCCGACAGGATGCCGGAAAACGGATGGATCAGCACCGTCGTCATGCCAAGGGCGTCGGCGACGGCGCAGGCGTGCTGGCCGCCGGCGCCGCCGAAACAGTTGAGCGCATACTTCGTGATGTCGTAGCCGCGGGCAACCGAAATCTTCTTGATGGCGTTGGCCATGTTTTCGACGGCGACCTTCAGGAAGCCGTCGGCCGCTTTTTCCGACGAGAGGTTTGCCTCGCGGGCAAGCGCGGCGAATTTCTCACGAACGATGTCGGCATCGAGCTGCTCGTCTTGGCCCGGCCCGAAAATCGCCGGGAAAAACTCGGGCTGCAGCTTGCCGACCATCAGATTGGCATCGGTCACCGTCAGCGGTCCACCGCGCCGGTAACATGCCGGGCCGGGATTGGCGCCAGCCAAATCCGGTCCGGCCTGGAAACGTCCATCGCTCAGGTGCAGGATCGAGCCGCCGCCGGCGGCAACCGTGTGGATGCGCATCATCGGCGCGCGCATGCGGACACCGGCGACCTCGGTTTCGAAGGCGCGTTCGAGTTCGCCGTCGAAATGGCAGACATCGGTCGACGTGCCGCCCATGTCGAAGCCGATGATGCGGTCGAAGCCGGCGAGCTTTCCGGTTTCGGTCGCGCCGACAACGCCGCCGGCGGGGCCCGACAGGATCGCATCCTTGCCCTGGAACAGATTGGCCGAGGTCAGGCCGCCCGACGACATCATGAACAGAAGGCGGGGGCCGCTGGCGACATCGCGCATCCCGAGTTCCCCCGCCACCTGTTCGACATATCGGCGCAGGATCGGTGACAGGTAGGCGTCGACCACGGTGGTGTCGCCGCGGCCGACGATCTTGATCAGCGGCGAAACCTCGTGGCTGACCGAGACCTGGGCGAAGCCCGCTTCGCGCGCGAGCCGGGCGGCGAGTTGCTCGTGGGCAGGATATTTCCAGGCATGGAGGAAGACGATGGCGAGCGAACTGAATATCCTTCGTCGCGCAGGGTCTTCAGAGCGCCGGCGATTTCATCTTCGCGAGCCGGCGCCTCGATCGTGCCGTCGGCGAGGATGCGCTCGGCGATCTCGATGACGCGCGAATAGAGCAGTTCGGGCTTGACGATTTCCTTGGCGAAGATGTCGGGCCGGGCCTGATAGCCGATGGCGAGCGCGTCGCCGAAACCCCGGGTGATGAGCAGCGCGGTGCGCTCGCCCTTGCGCTCGAGCAGGGCGTTGGTGGCAACCGTGGTGCCCATCTTGACGGCGCCGATGCGGCCGGGCGCAATCGGTTCGCCGGGCTTTAGGCCAAGCAGGTCGCGGATGCCCTGGACGGCGGCATCGCGATAGGCTTCCGGATTTTCAGACAGCAATTTGCGCGGGTGCAGGTTGCCCTGCGGGTCGCGTCCGATGATGTCGGTGAATGTCCCGCCGCGGTCGATCCAGAAATCCCATGCCTCGGAAATTTTTCCGGCCATCTTTCATTGTCTCCGGTCGATCGGTGGGAATCGTTTTTTGCCCAGGTCGTCCATTACGCAATCCAGAAGCCGGCCGCCATGTGTGACAAAACGCACACGGCGCGCCGATGCGCCATGGGGCGCGCGCGGTTTCCCGAATTCTGCCGCAATCCAAGCCCAACAACACCGCCATTGGTTTCCATACAGGGGCAGGTCTGGAAATCGGCCGGTTGGCGGCGGTTGGCGGGAGCGCGCTGAACCGCAATGCCGGACCGGGTACTGGAATCGATGTTTCGATTCGAACAGGAGTGTCCCCTTGGAAAAATTGTTTTTGGCCCTCGCATTGTTTGCATTGGCGGCTTCGACCGCCTGCAGTGCGATGTTTATCAGCCAGGAGCCGCCCGAAGCGGACACCGTGCGCGGCGCATAAACCAGCTCCGGCGAATTGCTGCATATCGGGCGGCGGCCTTTCGGTTTCCCGTTGGCGCTACCCATTCCAGGTTCCATCGCAATTGCGGACGGAAAAGTGGCATCCACTTTTCCGGGAATTGCTCTAATAAGCCTGAATGAGCGTCTGGGAGAAAATCGGACAATCCTTTTCCACTGCGACGCAGGATGCGTTGACCGCGTTCGTCGAGCAGGTGCGACGACGCTGGCGGGCGATGCCAAGACGCGTCGGCAGGTCGCGTTTTCCGTTGCCATGATCGCGCTGTCGGCCAAGATGGCCAAGGCCGACGGCGTCGTCACCGAAGACGAGATCGTGGCGTTCCGGCAAATTTTCTCGTTTGCCGACGAGCAGGGCGACCAGGTTTCGCGTCTCTATAACCTCGCCCGCCAGGACGTCGCTGGATATGAAAGCTACGCCCGCCAGGTTGCCCAGCTTTTTCCCGACGACGAGATGATGCGCAAGGACGTGCTCGACGGTCTCTTCCATATCGCCAAGGCCGATGGCGTCGTTCACGAGCAGGAGCTGACGTTCCTCGACCGGGTTGCCGACATTCTCGGCATCACCGGCACACGCTACCGGCGCATCAAGATGCGCCATCTCGGGGCCGAAAAAGACGATCCCTGGCTGCTGCTCGCCGCCGACCCGTCGTGGGACAATGAGCGGCTGAAGAGCCACTACCGCGAATTGCTCAAGGAAAATCACCCCGACCTGCTGGCGGCGCGCGGCATCCCGCCCGAATTCACCGCGATCGCCACCGAGCGGCTGGTGGCAATCAACGCCGCCTGGCGCGTGATCCGCGCCGAGCGTGGGTTGTGACGTCTGTGGCGAGACCGGCGACTGGCGACAGCGAACTGGCGATTACGTGGCGCGCTTCGCCGAATTGCGACGAACGCGGCGGCGCGCCGATCGATCTTCTGGTGCTGCACTATACCGGCATGGCCTCGGCCGAAGCGGCACTCGACTGGCTGTGCTCGCCGCAAAGCAGGGTGTCGAGCCACTATTTCGTCGACGAAAGCGGTGCCATCGTCCAATCGGTCGACGAAAGCCAGCGGGCATGGCATGCCGGCGTCTCCTCGTGGCGCGGGCGAGCCAATCTCAACGCCCGTTCGATCGGCATCGAGATCGCCAATCCCGGTCATGAGTTTGGCTATCGCGATTTTCCTGCGCGAACAGGTCGACGCGGTCATCCGGCTTTGCCGGTCGATCCTTTCGCGCCATGCAATAGCGCCGCGAAACATCGTCGCCCATTCCGATATCGCGCCGACACGCAAGCAGGATCCGGGCGAGCGGTTTCCGTGGCGCGAGCTTTTCCTGGCCGGGATCGGCCACTGGGTCGAGCCGGCGCCGCTGCGCGATGGCGTTCGTTTAAGCCCAGGCGATGTCGGCGCCGAAGTCGAACGCCTGCAGCAGCAATTGTCCGCCTACGGCTATGCGGTGCCATTGACCGGCGAATTCGACGAGCAGACTTTCGCGGTTGTCACCGCCTTCCAGCGCCATTTTCGGCAAGCCCGTGTCGATGGAATTGCCGATGCGTCGACGCGCGACACGCTCGAGCGGTTGCTCGATGGCATTGCCGGCGACGTTGACGCCAGGCCTCTGGCTTAGCAGCAGCCGTTTCTCGTTTTATTGCATTGCAACATCGTGACATCATCTGTGATTTCATGGTCACATTGTCGCCTAGCGAATGCGGAGACTGGTGCGTATGTTGCAACGCAACAGAACATAAAAACTCAACCGGCTAGGGCGTTTCACTCGCCGGACCTTCCGCCCTGCGTCTCCCAGCGCCGAGCGGTTAAAGGGCTCCCCACAACGGATGGGCTGCGATCGGTCGGGCGGCGGGCACGGTGTGATCGGGCGGTTCCTCTCGGCGGGTCGTCCGTGGATTCTCGCGCCATAGCCAAATCCAGGGGATCCTGCTGATGAATTCTGGTATTGCCGGCTGCCGCCTCGCGGCCGCCACTCTGGTGCTTTGTCTCGGCTTTGCCGCACCTGCGGCGGCCGATCCGCATGGTCGCCTCGTTTGCCGACAAGTCCAATGCCGAAATTTCGATACGCAAATTGCGGCCGCCGCGGGCGCTCGCCACCTACAAGATCATGATCGAGCGCCACGCCGCCGAACTGGGCGTTCCGGTCAAACTCGCCAACGCGGTGGTCTGGCAGGAAAGCAAATATCGGCCCGATGTCGTTGGTTCTTCCGGCGAGCGCGGGCTGATGCAGATTCTTCCGGCGACCGCCCGCGGCATGGGCTATCAGGGCAATGCCGACGGCCTGCACGATCCCGAGACCAATCTGCGTTTCGGCATGAAGTATCTGGCCAAGGCATACCGGCTCGCGGGCGGCGATATCTGCCAGACCGTTCTTCGCTACAATGGCGGACTGGGCGCCAAATCCATGACTGAGCGCGCCGCCAAATATTGCACGAGCGTCAAGAAATATCTGAACATCCCGCAAGTGATCCTGACGAACATGCCATAGCGGCATCAAGCCGTCGCGGACGCGCTTGGGGTGGGTCGGATCTCACATATAGGTGCGAAGGAATTCGTCGATCCGCGCCGTCAGCGGATCGCCCGAGCGGCCGACGGCATTGCGGATCGACAGATGCGAATAGCCGCGGCCATCGAAACGCGTCACCGGATGGCCGGCGGCGGCGAGCGCATCGGCGAAACGCATGGACACGATGTCGCGATTCTGGCCACCCGACCAGGCGACCAGCACCGGCATGGCGCTGGCGCCCGACACATAACTGTAAGGCGACCACTGGTGCCATTTGTTGCGGTCGGAGAACGGCCCGGCATAGAGGAACGGCAGGCGGCCGTGATTGATCTCGGCGAGATATGCGACATCGTATGCGGCGGTGTCGTTGGCGATCAGGGCCGTTGCCGCAGTCATGCCCGATAGCGTCGCCAGGCACGACAGATGGCAGCCGGCGGAATGGCCCATCAGGGCGACGCGGCCGCCGTCGCCGCCATATTTGGAGATGTTGGCCTTGATCCAGTTGACGGCGCTTCCAACCTGGCGCGCCTGGTCGCCGACATCGGCGCCCAGCGAATAGCCGATCGACACGAAGCAATAGCCGTTGGCGTTGAAGTAGCCCGGCATCGAGCCGACCGAGCCGCGATCGCCGAGCCGCCAGGCGCCGCCATGGACATAGGCGACTACCGGAGCGGCAGCATTGGCCGCAGGGTAGATGTCGAGTTTGTCGGCACCGTAGCTGACATTGCGGATCGGCGCGGCGCCGGCGGGCGCAATTTCGCGCAGCAGCAGACCGGTCCCGGCAAGGCCGGCGGCGCCGCCTATCAGAAATCTGCGTCGATCGATCATTGCCAATCCCTGTTGACCTTCCTGTTGACCTTCGTCGGCCGTTCGGCTGCCAACAATTCGCCCCGCCATAGCATATTGATGCGCAACCGCACCAAGATAGCGCCCCGGACCGGGCGATTTCTTGACCGGCCAATTTCTTGACCGGGGGGCCAACCCCGCCTACCTAAGGCGCGCCAGCCGGCCGGGCGGCCGCTTCCAGCCAATGCCGAAAGGCGGCGGGAGAGGAAAGTCCGGGCTCCATGGAAGCACGATGCCGGATAACCTCCGGCCGGGGAAACGGGCCTTCCTGGCAACAGGAAGGGCCGCCAACCCGAGGGATAGCGCCACAGAAAGCAAACCGCCCGCCTTCGCAGCGTTGCTGCTTCGGCGCGGCAAGGGTGAAAGGGTGGGGTAAAGGCCCACCGCGCGGCCGGCAACGGTCGTGGCACGGCAAGCCCCGTCGGGAGCAAGACCGAATAGGGACAGCGCGGCGATCGATCCGCAAGGATCGAGCGACAGGCCGGTTTCCGGGCCGGCTGTCCGGGTAGGTCGCATCAAGCGTCCGGCAACGGGCGCTGAAGAGGAATGGCCGCCACGTTTCTGCGGAGCGATCCGCAGGGGCCATACAGAACCCGGCTTACAGGCCGGCTGGCAAAATCCCTGCAGTTGCGAGCCCACGGTCCCGGAACCATTCCGGCGAGGCCGCGTTGTGTGGTCGGATGCGGCGGAATGCTGCGCGCTGCCAATGCCGCGCGTTGAGTGTTCATGCCTGCAAGCGCAAAACTATTAGGTTTTTTCGGCAATAATTTCAAGATTGCCGTCTGTATTGTTATGTATTTTTTGATCTATAGCATATTCTGGCGTCAATCATTTTTTTGACTAAGTTTGGCCATGTTCCAGAACGGTGCGGCATTTTCACATTTGTATTACAAATGACACCAAAATTTACCATTTCGTCATGGGAACTTCGCAATCGATCGTTAGTTTTGCGGAAGCCGGAAGAAACGATTCCGTGCGAACTGAAGGAGAATGATGATGAAGAAGCTTATTCTCGCGCTTTCCGTCCTGGGTCTGGCCGGTGGACCGGCTCTTGCAGCGGTCGATTTCAAGACTGCCGACGCGAATGGCGACGGCCAGGTCTCGATGGACGAGCTCAAGGCCGCCGACGCGACGATCACTGAGGATCAGTTCAAGTCTGCCGACGCCGATGCCAACGGCACGCTGTCGGAGGACGAATACGCGAAGCTTTCGAGCTAGCTCTCTCCTTTCACGGTGCGCAGCGGCCCGCCGCTGTGCACCGTGAGTTTCCGCGGAGAAGATCGATAGAACCGCGGACGAATTTGAAACGCAGGAGAATGGCGCTGACGCATTCGACGATGGCGTCGGCCCCGGAAAGGATGAAACGATGCGCACCAACAAAATCGTTGCCGGAACCATAGCGCTGGCGGGGGCGCTGCTGTTCGCCGGCGGAGCACAGGCCGCCTACAGCGCTGCTGCAAGCGCCGATCTGAACATTCGCGGCGGACCGGGCACGAGTTTCCCGATCGTCGGCGTCATCGGTGCCAACCAGCAGGTGACCGTGCTGGATTGTCCAAGTACCTGGTGCCAGATCCAAGCCGGCGCCATGACCGGCTGGTCGTCGTCACGCTATCTGACAGTGCAGCAAGGAACTGCGGTTGGATCGCAAGCGGCCGTAGTCGAACAGCGGGCTTATCCCGGCACCGCGGCCGGACTTGCTGGCGGTGCGGTGATCGGCGCCGCAGTCGGCGGACCAGTTGGCGCGGTGATTGGCGGAGCGCTCGGTGCCGGTGTCGGGTCGACACTGCCGCCGGTCGAAGTCCGCTCCTATGTGGCGGCGAATCCGATACCCCCGGTTGCCGTCGATACGCAACTGGCGGTCGGCGCTACGCTGCCTGGTACCGCCTATGTGCGGCCGGTGCCCGGATACCCCTACCAATATGGCTACTTCAACAACCGGGCAGTGATCGTCGAGCCGGCGACGCGCCGTATCGTCTACGTTTACGGCTGACCAGGGCAAGATGGCCTCGCCCGGAGCTTCCGGGCGGGCCGTCTGAATTAAGAGGAGGCTTAGTCCTTAGCCGGAGCGAAACCAATTGCCTAGAAGGTTCCAAATAATTGCTGATTTTTCTGTCAATTATTATTACGGGTGAGAAGATAATTTGTTTTGTAGACCGAACCTTAGCCTACTTAAGTATTTATATGTACGTATGGCAACCTGTGGCAATTACTTGATAATTGCCGAAAATGCAAGGAGGAATTTCGCCATGTTGAAGAGGAAGCTGATTTCGTTATTCGCATCCAGTGCGATCGTTGGCGCCGCGCTGGTAACCGGCCTGCCGGGTATTGGCAGCGCTCAACAGAACCAGATTGTAAAGCCGCCTGCGCAGGCCGAAGGAACGCAGACCGAAGGCACCAAGACGCAGGGTACCGAGCAGACCCAGGGTGCGCAGAATGAAGGCACCCAGACGGAAGGCGCCAAGAAGATCGAAGGCGCCGAGAACAAGGGTGCCGAGAGCGACGCTACCAAGAAGGCCGAAGGCACCGAGAACGAAGGCGCCGCGAAGCAGACCGACCGCTTGGCTGGTGCGAACATGTTCGTGCCCGAGCAGGAAAGCGGCGACATGATCGCCCAGGACTATATCGGTCAGAAGGTCTACAACCACAAAGCCGAAGAGATCGCCAAGGTCAACGATCTGGTCTTTGGCGAAGACGGCCAGGTCAAGGCAGTGATCCTCGGCGTTGGTGGCTTGCTCGGTATCGGCCAGAAGGACGTTGCTGTTCGCTTCGACGCGATCGAAACATCGCGCAAGGCCGACACCGACGAACCGATGCTGGTGCTCGACGCGTCGGCCGACGACCTCAAGGCGGCGCCGGAGTTCCTGACCGCCGAAGCGAAGGCCGCCGCCGAACAGGCCGCTGCCTCGGCGCAGCAGCAACAACAGCAGCAGCAGCAAATGCAGCAGCAGCAGTCTGGGGCGGGCGCCCCGAAGCCGCTGCAGCAGGAGCAGGCGCCGGCGAACAACTAGCGTAGCAGTTAGCGTAGCCGGCTTGTTGCACATCGGATCCCGAACGCGGTCCTCGTTCGGGATCCGATGCTTTGAGAGGGACAAATCTGGATCGTCATTCGGGGCAGCGCGATTGCGCTGCCCCGAATAATTTGGCGGACCACCGGCTTAGGCGGGGATGTTATCGCAGCGCCAGGCGCGGTGCCGGTTTACCTCCAGTCTTTCCTGCCGGCTTAAAAAATCGTTGACAATTACCAGCCATGATCCGGCGGGGGTCAGGCAACCGGAATGGTGGTCATGAGTCTCGCCGCCGCATTGATCTATTGGGTTATTGTCGGCGTATGGGCAGCCGTTCTCTTGACTCTGTGTATCGCCTACGCCCGCAATCCGAAAATATTCGGGGCAACGCGACTGTTGCTTGCCGTGCTGCTGATCGACGCCGGCCGCAACATTGTCGAGAACGTTTATTTCGGCCTCTACTGGGGTGGTGCCTACGGAATCCTGCCGTCTGCATTCACCGATATGCTCGGGCAGCCGGGCATTCTGATCATGCCGAAGATCATGAACGTCGCCGCCGCCTGCATCGTGCTTGGCGTGCTAGCGCTGCACTGGCTGCCGCGGGCGCTGAAGGAGAGAGCGCAGGCCGACGCCGAAATGTGCGCCAGGGGCGAGGCGCTGCACCAGGAATCCGAGGAGCGGCGCCGCCTGTTCGAGACCTCGCTCGACCTGATCCTGATTACCGACCGACAGGGGCGATTTGTGCGGGCAAGCCCAAGCGTTCTGGCGACGGTCGGATACCGGCCCGAAGAGATGATCGGGCGCAGCGGTGCCGATTTCATTTACCCGGAAGACCTCGACCGCACCCGCAGCGAAATGAGGCTCGCCCGGCGCGGCCACAACACCCGAAATTTCGAGTGCCGTTACGTGCACAAGGACGGCCATGTCGTTCCGCTCGCCTGGTCGGGCGTGTGGTCGGAACCGGAGCAGCGCCACTACTTCATCGGCCGCGACGTGAGCGAACGGATCGCTGCCGAAGAAAAGCTGCGGCAGCTGGCGCATTTCGACCAGCTCACCGGCCTGCCCAACCGGACGAGTCTGCACATCGACCTCAAGGCCTTCTTCGCCGAACAAGAGGCCAAGCTGTTCTGCGTCGCCACGCTCGACGTCGACGGGTTCAAGGAAATCAACGATACCCTTGGCCGGTCGGTCGGCGACAAGCTGTTGCGCGAGATCGCCAATCGTCTGAGCACCGCCGCAGGCGAGGCGCGCGTCTATCGTTGTGGCGGCGATGAATTCGCGCTGGTCTTCGCACACGTCGCCAACCGTCGCGCGGTCATGAAAATAGTGAAGGGTGCACTGAAGTTCGTATCCGAGCAATTGCGCATCGATGGCCACAAGCTTTTCATTTCGACCAGCGCCGGCGTTGCATTTGCCCCTTGCGATGGCGGAACGGTCGACGAGCTGTTTGCCAGTTCGGGCCTGGCGCTGCACAGCGCCAAGGCGTCGGGCAGAAACTTGTGCCGCACGTTCGCACCGCAAATGCGGGCCCAGGCGCAGGCACGCCGGCAACTCGATGTCGAACTGCGCCGGGCGAGTGCCAACGGCGAATTCGTCCTCTATTACCAGCCGAAATTCAATGCCGCGGATGCGACGGTATCCGGAGCTGAGGCACTTTTGCGTTGGCGTCACCCCGACAAGGAGGTTCTCAGCCCCAGAGTATTCATCGACGCCCTGGCCGAAAGCGTGGTGGCGCCGGAACTGGGCCGGTGGATACTGCTCAATGCTTGCAGGGCGGCGGCCGGCTGGAGGGCGACAGGCGCTCGCGACACGAAAATTGCGGTGAACCTGTTTCCGGCGCAGTTTCGCAGCGGCACTTTGTTGTTCGATGTCGACTACGCGCTCGGCGAAAGCGGCTTGCCTGCCGAAGCGCTCGAACTGGAAGTAACTGAAAACATCGCGCTGCACCACGACAACTCGGTGCTCTCACCGCTGAAAACGCTGCGCACGCGCGGCGTCGGTATCGCTTTCGACGATTTCGGCACCGGTTATGCGTCGCTCAGCTATCTGACGCGCTATCCGCTGACGCGCATCAAGATCGACCGTAGTTTCGTCCAGCGGATCGCGGAAAACGCTACCGCCGAAGATTCTGCGATCGTCCGGGCGCTGATCGCGATGGCGACGAGTCTCGGCCTGGAAGTCACTGCGGAGGGCGTCGAGACGACGGCGCAGGCCGATTTCCTGCGCGCGGCGGGCTGTCACGAACTGCAGGGCTTTCTGTTCTCCAAGCCTCTGGCGCGCAAGGCGTTCGAACAGTTCCTGGCCGAGCGAGCGCCTGCGCTGGCATCCGTTACTGCCGCCCCGGCGCGAATTGCATTGCACTGAACGGGAAACCGAAAGGCGCGCTTCCGCCGGCCCAGTGCCTCGGAAGCGCAAGCCATTCGACGATGGCCGGCCAGCCAACGACTGCGGGCAGCGATTTGTTCACGCAAAGGCGACGGCGACGAGTGCAATGGCGCCGACCAGCACCAGGCTGAGCGCCCAGGCGGTATCGAGGTTGAGCCAGCTTGCCGCGATGAATTTGGGGCCGAGCCATTCGAACACCGCGACAGCCATTGTGCCGCCGGCAACGATCATCGAGGCGGTATGGACGATCGACACGGAAATCGCGGTCGAAAAGTTGGCGCCGATCAGTTCGGCGGCCGCTTGGTGGCCACCGGTTTCCCCGGTACGGCACAGGCCCAAATAAATCGGCAGGAGCATGAGGCCGGCGCCGTGGGCGGTGGCGACTGCGAAAGACCAAAGCGCCAGCTGGGTTGGCCGGATGCGGGCGAGGAATCGCGGATGTCGCCGATAGACCAGCAACCATAGACCCATGGCCACAACGATCAGCCCCGACGCGATTCGGATTTCGCGTTGCCAGTAGACCAGCGTCGTCATCGCCGCGAAGGGCAGCAGGATGCCCGCCATCGCCAGGAAGTGTCCGGCGGCCAGCGGGCCAAGGGCGCCGAAAAGATAGCGGCGCTGCCGGCCCATCAGGCCGGCGGAAACCGCCAGCGGCCAGCCCATGCCGGGATTGATGCCGTGATAGATGCCGCTCGCGACCACGGCCAGCCACAGGCCGGCCATGGTCCAGTCGGCGGAAACAGAACTCATACCGATGGGTAGCAGAACGAATCGGTCGAGCAGTCGCCGCCCTCGAGCCTGACCTGGTGCGTGCGGTAGCCTTTCGGAAATTCGACCCAGAAGTTCTTGTCGAGCGCCAGGCCACCGTTGGCGCCGACATCGGCCTTGACCATCGCGGCCGGGACGCCTCCCGGATAGAACTGGTCATCCCAGGTCGAATACAGCGAGTTGGTCCAGTAGACGCGCTTGCCGTCGCGGCTGATTTCGACCATCTGCGAGCCGCCGCGATAGTCCTTGCCGCCGGGATGGGCGGTGCGCCGCGCGATGCCGCCGATATGCACCGAACCGGCGAGCTTCGGATTCATCGGGTCGCTGACATCGTACTGGCGCATTTCGCCGGTGCCCCAGCATGCGACGTAGAGGAAGCGATCGTCGAGCGACAGGTCGATGTCGGTGATCAGCGGCGGCACCGCGCCAAAACCCTGAAGCAAAGGCGGCAGCAGCTCCTTTGAGGCGGGCTCAGGCGGAATGACCGCCGTCTTCTTGCAGTGGAACTTGCCGCCCTCGCGCCACCACGTCCAGATCGAGCCCTCCAAATTGGTGGTGTCGACGACAACGCCGACGAAGCCGTATTCCTTTACGGGATCGTGGGCGGGACGAACTTCGAGCGCCATCTGGTGGTTGGCGCCGAGATCGATGGTCTGGACATTACGGCGGCCGCGCAGGTCCCAGAAATGCAGGCGGTGGCCGTATTTGTTGGAGAGCAAATCCTCCGCCACAATGCCGTTCTCGAATTGCGGCGGCAGCGCCCATTCGCTCGACACCATATAGTCGCGCGGCAGGTTCCACCAGAAATCGTAGTGCTTGTCCTGGACGCCGCGGTCGATTTCCCAGCGGCCGATGACGTCGAATGTCTGGCAGTCGAGGATGAAAATTCCGGGTGGGCCGTCGGTGCCCTTGGGGCCGGCGCCGCCGAGCGTCGACACATAGATGCCTTCCGGACCGCAATGAATGGTGTGGGGGCGGGAGTAGCCGGTCTTGTGAAAGATTTCCTCGGGCTCGATGATCTTGTGAATTTTCGCCTTGGTCGCGTCCGGCTTGGTGTCGACGATATAGATGCGCGAGGAACGCATCCCCGGAATGATGAGATAGCGGCGCTGGAGAAACGCGTGGCCGCTCATCGGCGACAAGGCCGAGGAGCAGGCATTCCAGCCGAAATGGTGGAACTCGTCGCCCTTGTTGGGCATCATCACCTTGTGCACGACTTGGCCGTATTTCTTCGCCTTCGGATCGACATTGACGACGGCGAGGCCGTCGGGCTTCGAGAAATCCGGGCTCAGCATGAGCACGTAGGCAATTTTTTCGGCCGGCGCTTCCATCGCCAGCTTTGCGGTCGCATAGAATGTCGGGTCGGGTCGAACGGTCATGATCTCATCCTCCCAAATGAACGCAGCGAGCTTGCCGACGCAACGGGGCGGATAGATGGCAAGGAAAAAGCAACCGCTTCGTGCGGCACGGAATTTCCGCGCCGCACCGCATTCGAGCGGCGGGCAGCGCCACGCGCCGGATCGCGTCACTCATCGGCGGATTTGGCAAACTTGTCGGACCGAACGTCGGCCGCGTTTAGAAAGGACGGTCGCCGATTGGGGGGCTACGGTAATCCTTCGCCTGTCGACGACCGCCCTTCTCCGGCCAGAGCCTGCATTTGCTCGATGCGGGGGCTCAGCCGGAAAGTAATAAGTATAGCAGAAATCGGGCGATTTTATGTTGAGTTTGCAAGCAATTAAAAATTTGTTCATACTATAGTCTTAAATTGTTTTAATGATGCCTCATGGGTTCCCGATTTTTCTCAATAATAATACAAAATATTGTAAAATTTTCACAACAAAAACCTTTCGGCGGGTCGGCCAACCAAACTGCCGGCGTTACCGATGCGTCGCGTCTCGGCGTCGCGAATCACGCATTATGACTGATACATATAAGCCCGAATTGGCTGCGATGCACCAAGCGCGACATGCTGCCGCTTGAGTGCAACCGGTATCGGGAGCGGCGGCTGTGCGATCGCGGTACGCGCCGATGCGGCGGGCGGAGCCCAGTTGCCCGCCTCCCGGCAAATGATTCCATTTACTTCCAAATTTTCCCATGTTATCCCAAACAGGAACCGAAGTCGGATTTCTGCGGATCTGGCCTCGCAAATCGGACGCGCGAAAGGCGGGCGATGGAGCGTTTTGCGTCGCAGACGGTCAACCAGGTCGACGCCAAGGGTCGGGTGTCGGTGCCGGCGCCGTTTAGGGCCGTGCTGAAGGGCGAACACCGGCTGCGCGGCCTGATGTCGGTTGAGCACCCCGTCGTCGAACTCGGCGGCAAGGCGATGCTCGAGTGGTACGTGAAGCGGCTCGAAAAGGTCGACCCGTTCACACGCGAATACGAGTTGTGGAGTTTCTATTTCGAAGGCGACGCCATCGAACTCAAACTCGACGGCGAGGGGAGAATCCAGATCAATGATCGCGTCCGCGAACAGACCGGCATCGGCGACCAGGCGCTGTTTGAAGGACGCGGTCTTTCCTTTTGGTTATGGGAGCCGGGCAAATATGCGGCATACCGGCGCGAGGCGAGGGCCCAGGTCCTGGCACTGCGACGGTCGCTCGGTTCCGGTTCCGGAGCCGCGGTTCGGGACACAGGGGAGTAGACCGGATGACGGGCCGCGATGGTATTGACCCCATCGCAGGCGGATCGGCCCGCCACCTTCCGGTCATGCTCGACGAGGCCCTGGCCGCTCTCGAACCGCGCTCCGGAAGCGTTTTTGTCGATGCCACCTTCGGTGCTGGCGGCTACAGCCGCGCACTACTGGCGGCCGGCGCGAAAGTCATTGCAATCGACCGCGATCCGCGGGCGATTGCGGCAGGAAAAACGCTGGCAAGCGAAAGCGGCGGCAGGCTGATCCTGGTCGAGGGGCGTTTCGGCGACCTCGACCGGATCGCCAGCCGATGCGGTCACGAGCGCGTCGACGGCGTTATCCTCGACATCGGCGTTTCCTCGATGCAACTCGACGAGGCCGAGCGCGGCTTTTCGTTTCTGCGCGACGGGCCGCTCGACATGCGCATGGAAACGCGGGGGCCGACCGCAGCCGATATCGTCAACCAGGCAAAGCCCAAGGATCTGACGCGCATCATCGGCCTGCTCGGCGAGGAACGCCATGCCGGCCGCCTGTCGCGGGCAATTTGTGAGCGCAGGACGGCCTCGCCCTTTACGCGCACGCTCGATCTGGCGCGACTGGCCGAAGCCGCGCTCGGGCGCAAGCCCGGCGACCGCATCCATCCGGCAACGCGGCTGTTCCAGGCGTTGCGGATGTTCGTCAACCGCGAACTCGAACAACTGGCGCAGGCGCTCATGGCGGCCGAGCGATTGCTCGTCGCCGGCGGCCGATTGGCCGTCGTAACGTTTCATTCGCTCGAAGACCGCATCGTCAAGCGCTTCCTTGCCGACCGCAGCGTTTCGGCGGCCGGATCGCGCCACCTGCCGCCGGCCGAAAGCTACGCGGCGACGTTCCAGCTCGACAGGAAAGCGGCACTGAACCCGACGGAAGCGGAAATTGCCGCCAATCCGCGCGCACGTTCGGCACGCCTGCGCTTCGGCATCCGCACCGCGGCGGCGGCGCGGCGCGATGCGGGCGGCTTTCACGTTGCGGCAGCCTTGCCCAATCTTGCGCAGTTCGCCTGAGGAGCCCGACGCGATGCTGCGCAGCCTTGATTTCCTGATGATCGTCGCGTTGATTGCCGGCGCCGCATGGACCTTCAAGATCAAGGCCGATTCGGAAGCGGCGCTGCAGCGCGCCACCGTGCTGGAACGCCAGATCGAACTGGAGCGCGAGGCTATCGACCTGCTGCGCGCCGACTGGAGCCTTCTGACCAGTCCCGACCGATTGCAGAAATTGGTCGATCACTACCGCGACGAATTGCAGCTCGAGCCGGTCACCGCTGGCGACATCGGCAAGGCCGACGAAATCCCGCTGCGCCAGCAGCTGAATGGCGAGGACGGCGGCGATGGGCGCAGCGCCGAGGCGCCGCCGCAGGGCGAGCCGCGGCAAACCGGATCGATCACCTCCAACTCTGGCAACTCCAAGGCTGGACAATGAGCGACGGCCGAGCGCGGGGCGGCGACCAGCGCGGTCGCCTGAACGATGCCAGGGATGGCGATACCCGGGATGGCGAAGCCAGGGACGACACGGACGGCGAAAGCTATTATGTCGCCCAGCCGCTGCGCGTGGACGGCTCGCGCAAGATTGCAGCCAGCCAGGTCCGCGCCCGTGTCGGGCTGGCGATCATCGCCGTCGGGCTCGTGTACGGTCTGATCGTACTGCGCCTGGTGCAGTTCGGATTCACCGCGCCCGGCGCCGAGATCGCGCAGAACCAGGACCGGACGATCCTGGCGCGCCGACCCGACCTGGTCGACCGCAACGGCGTCATCCTCGCCACCGACATCAACACCGCCTCGCTCTATGCCGAACCGAGGCGGATCGTCGATCCCGACGAGACCATCGAGCGATTGTCGGCGCTGCTGCCCGACCTCGACACCAAGGAGACCTGGAACCGCCTGAAAAGCAACGCCGGTTTCGTCTGGCTGAAACGCGAGTTGACGCCGGCCCAGCAGGCAAAAATCCTGGCGCTCGGACTGCCCGGCATCGGCTTTCGGCCGGAAACGCGCCGGTTCTATCCCAAGGGCGAGACCGCGGCTCACATCATCGGCCACGTCAACATCGACAACGAAGGCATTGCGGGCATCGAAAAGCATATCGACGACCAGGGATTGCGTGCGCTGCGCCGGGCCGGACTGACCGCCGGCAAGGAACTGGAGCCGGTTCGCCTGTCGATCGATGTGCGCGTCCAGCATTTCCTGCGCGACGAACTGGCCAAGGGCATCGACCGTTTCCATGCGATCGCGGCGTCCGGCGTCATCCTCGATGTCGACAGCGGCGAAGTCCTGGCGATGACGTCGCTGCCCGACTACGACCCCAACCGGCCGGTCGACGCGCTCAAGCCCGATCGCCTCAACCGGGTGACCGGCGGCGCCTACGAGATGGGCTCGACCTTCAAGACCTTCACCATTGCGATGGCGCTCGACAGCGGCAAGGTGAAGCTGACCGATTCCTTCGACGCGTCGCAACCGATCCGCATCGCCGGGTTCACGATCGAGGATTTTCACGGCAAGAGGCGGCGCCTGTCGGTGCCGGAAGTCTTCATCTACTCTTCCAACATCGGCGCCGCGAAAATGGCCGAGGCCATCGGCATCGAAGGTCACCGCGAGTTTCTTCACCGCCTCGGTCTGCTCGACAAGATGGCGTTCGACCTGCCGGAAATTGCCGCGCCGAGCGAGCCCGGCGAATGGAAGCAGATCAATTCGGTGACGATTGCATTCGGCCATGGCGCGACCACGACTGTGTTGCAGACGGCCGCCGCCGCCGCCGCGCTGGTGAATGGCGGACATCTCATTCCGCCGACACTGTTTCCGCGCGACCTGGAAACGGCGCAAAAGCTAGCCAAAACCGTGGTCAAGCCCGGCACCAGCCTTGCCATGCGTGAGCTGATGCGCCTGAATGTAACCAGTGGCAGCGGCAAACGGGCCGAGGTTGCCGGCTACCGGGTCGGCGGCAAGACCGGCACGGCCGAGAAGGTTGTCGACGGAAGATATTCCACCGACAAGCGTTTCAACGCATTTCTTGCCGCATTTCCCATCGATGCTCCGCGATATGTGGTACTGGTGACGATCGACGAGCCGAAGCCGGAAAAAGAGGGAGCCGGGGCTACGGCTGCAGTCAATGCGGCGGTAATCGTCGGCGAGGTGATCCGCCGGTCGGCACCGTTGCTCGGCATTGCGCCGCTCTACGATCAGGAGGCGGCGCCGCTGTTGATCTCGCGCTAGTACTGGAACCGATTTCAGGATCTTGTGCCGCGAACCTGATTCGCGGTGCGGCGGGGTGGCGAAAGCGCATGGATCTCGGCCAGATCGCAGCAGGCGAAATCGAACTCACCCCAGCAGCGCGGGCAATCACGATTTCCGGCCTATCAGCGGATTCGCGGCTGGTGCGCCCGGGCTATTTGTTTGCCGCGCTCGCCGGCTGGCGGGCCGACGGTGCCCGATATATCGGCGATGCAATCGAGCGCGGGGCGGTGGCGGTTCTGGCGTCTCAAAAGGCCGAACTGCCCGCACTTACGGTGCCTGTATTGCGGGCCGCCGAGCCACGGGCCACGTTCGCGCGCATGGCCGCGCGGTTTTTTCCGCGCCAGCCGCAGACCCTGGTCGCGGTCACCGGAACTGCCGGCAAGACCTCGGTTGCCGCTTTCGCCCGCCAGATCTGGGAACGCGACGGACGCCAGGCGGCGAGCATTGGAACGATCGGCGTCATCGCGCCGGGACGCGTCGAATACGGCAGCCTGACGACGCCCGACCCGGTCGAACTGCACCGCTTGCTCGACGAATTGGCGGGCGCCGGCGTCACCCACGCCGCGATGGAGGCATCCTCGCACGGCCTCGACCAGCACCGCCTCGACGGCGTGCGGCTTGCGGCCGGCGGATTCACCAATCTCGGTCGCGACCACATGGATTATCACGCCACTGCCGAGGAATATTTCGCCGCCAAGATGCGGCTGTTCGCCGCAGCTTTTGCCGAAAGGCGCGCCGGCGGTGATCTTTGCCGATGATGCGTGGTCGCGAAAGGCGATGTCAGTCGCGACGCAGGCCGGGCTCCAGATGTTGACCGTCGGCCGCAAGGGGCAGTTCCTGCAGCTCAACCGCGTCGAGCACGAACGATTCCGCCAGGTCGCCGAAATCCAGGCGGGCGCGGACATCCACCGCGTCGAATTTCCGCTGGCCGGCGATTTCCAGATCGCCAACGCGTCTTGTCGCGGCCGGACTGGCGATCGCCACCGGCACCGGCATCGACAAGGCGATGGCAGCGCTGGAGCATCTGCAGGGCGCGCCCGGCCGCCTCGACCTGGTTGGCGCCTCGGCCGAAGGCGCGCCGGTCTATGTCGACTACGCCCACAAGCCGGAAGCGCTCGAAAACGTGCTGTCGTCGCTGCGGCCGTTCACCACGGGCCGCCTCTTCGTCGTTTTCGGCGCCGGCGGCGACCGCGATCCGGGCAAGCGGCCGATCATGGGCGAGATCGCCCATCGCCTCGCCGACCGCGTCATCGTCACCGACGACAATCCGCGCAGCGAGGAGCCGGCGACGATCCGCGCGGCGATCCTTGCAGCCTGTCCCGGCGCCATCGAGATCGGCGACCGGCGGGCGGCGATCGAAACCGCGATTGCGAACTCTGCAAGCCGGCGACTGCCTGGTCATTGCCGGCAAGGGCCATGAAAACGGCCAGACCATCGGCACCCAGACCGTGCATTTCTCCGACCACGACGTTGCGCGGCGTTATCTCGGCGATGCCGGCTGCGTCGGCAAAAGACGCTCGGCATGACGATACTGTGGAGCATCGATGAACTGGTCGCGGCGTTGGCGGCGCGCCCGGTGGGCACATTGCCGCAAGGCATATCCGGCGTTTCGATCGACACGCGCACGATCCAGGCCGGCGAAGCTTTCTTTGCCATCCGCGGCGACCGTGTCGACGGCCACGACTACCTGACCAATGCCATGCGGGCCGGCGCCGGGCTAGCCGTCGTTGCCGAGGAAAAGCTCGTGGCGCTCGGTCATCTGCGCTTTCCTTTGCTGGTCGTCTCCAACGTGCTCGATGCGCTCGAACGGCTTGGCCGTGCGGCCAGGGCGCGCGCCAAGGCGCAAGATCGCGGCGGTCACCGGCAGCGTCGGCAAGACGACGGTCAAGGAGATGCTGCGGCTGGCGCTTTCCGCCAACGGCAAGACGCACGCCTCGCGCGCTTCCCATAACAATCACTGGGGCGTGCCGCTGAGCCTTGCCAATCTGCCGGCCGATGCCCGCTATGCGCGTGTTCGAACTGGGCATGAACCATGCCGGCGAGATCGGGAAACTGGTTGCGATGGTGCGCCCGCATGTCGCCGCGATCACCGCGATTGCGCCGGCGCACATGGGCGCGTTCGAAACGGTCGAGGACATCGCGCGGGCGAAGGCAGAGATCTTCGCCGGCGTCGAATCCGGCGGCACCGCCGTCCTCAACGCCGACGACAAGCAAGTGGCGCTGCTGCACGAGCTGGCCGTTCAATCCGGCATGCGCAGAATCGTCACCTTCGGGCGGAAACTTGGAAGCGACTTTCGCCAGAAGCGGTTGCGCGGTTCCGGCGAGCACTCGAACATCGTCGTCGCCCACGGCGAAAAATCGGTCAGCCTGAAACTCAATGCCGCCGGTGCGCACATGGCCTCGAACGCACTTTGCGCGCTGGCTGTCGCGAATACGCTCGGCGCCGATCTCGGCAAATGCGCCGAGGCGCTGGCCGCTTTCCAGCCGGGGCAGGGACGCGGCGTCCGCCACCGCCTTCGCCACGGCAAGCGCGGCTTCGAACTGATCGACGAGAGCTACAACGCCAATCCGGCTTCGATGGAGGCGGCAATCGCCGTGCTGGCGGCGACACCGGTCAGCGAACGCGGCCGGCGTATCGCCGTGCTCGGCGATATGCTCGAACTCGGCGATCATTCGCAGCGCCTGCATCGCGGCCTGGCGCGGGTCCTGCGCGCGAAGGAGATCGATCTGGTCTTTCTCGTCGGCCCGGAAATGGCGGCGTTGGCGGAAGCGCTGCCGCGCAAACTGCTCGGTGGCCACTTTGACGAAGCCGGCAAAGTTGTTACACCGCTGCTCGCCTCGTTGCGCGGCGGCGACGCGGTGATGGTCAAGGCGTCCAACGGTCTGAAATTTTCCGCGCTGGTCAGCGCGGTCGCCGCCGCCTGCCCCGCGGCGGAAGCGGCGGAATAGGATTTTCCATGCTCTTTTACCTGTCGCAGGAACTGACCGGGCAACTTCCGATATTCAACCTGTTTCGCTATCTGACCTTCCGCACCGGCGGCGCGCTGATTACTTCGGCGCTGGTGGTGTTCCTGTTCGGCCCGCGCATCATTTCGGCGTTGCGCATCCGCCAGGGCAAGGGCCAGCCGATCCGCACCGACGGGCCGGAGTCGCACTTCGCCAAGGCCGGCACGCCGACCATGGGCGGGCTGATGATCCTCTTCGGCGTGCTGGTATCGTCGCTATTATGGGGCAACCCCTACAACATCTATGTCTGGGTGGTGCTGTTCGTCACGCTGAGCTTCGGCCTGATCGGACTTTACGACGACTATCTGAAGGTGACCAAGGCAACGCATCGCGGCTTTTCCGGCAGGGCGCGGCTGGCCATCGAATTCGTCATCGCGGCGGCGGCCGCTTTTGTCATCATGAAATCGGGCGAGGCGCCGTTCTGCCTCGTCGCTGGCATTTCCGTTCATCAAGGAATTGGTGATCGATCTCGGCTGGTTCTTCGTCGCCTTCGGCGCATTGGTAATCGTCGGCGCCGGCAACGCCGTCAACCTGACCGACGGTCTCGACGGGCTGGCGATCGTGCCGGTGATGATCGCGGCGGCGTCCTTCGGCGTCATCGCCTACCTTTCCGGCAACGCCATCTTCGCCGACTACCTGCAAATCCATTTCGTGCCTGGCACCGGCGAACTCGCCGTGATCTGCGGCGCGGTGATCGGCGCCGGATTGGGCTTCCTGTGGTTCAACGCGCCGCCGGCGGCGATCTTCATGGGCGACACCGGCTCGCTGGCGCTCGGCGGCATGATCGGCACCACCGCGGTCGCGGCCAAGCACGAGATCGTGCTTGCCATCATCGGCGGCCTGTTCGTTGTCGAAGCCGCCTCCGGTCATCATCCAGGTCGCCTCCTTCAAGATGACCGGGCGGCGAGTATTCCGAATGGCGCCGATCCACCACCATTTCGAAAAACAGGGCTGGACCGAAAGCCAGGTGGTGATCCGTTTCTGGATCATCGCGGTGATGCTGGCACTGGCCGGCCTGTCGACCCTGAAGCTGCGGTAGGACAATGATCCCGGTCAGCGCCGAACGCGGAAAAAGAATTGCCGTCTTTGGCCTCGGCGGCTCGGGATTGGTGACCGCGCTGGCGCTGAAGGAGGGCGGGGCCATCGTCACCGCCTTCGACGACAACCCGGCGCGCGCCGAGGAAGCCCGCGCCAAGGGTATCGAAATCCGCGACTTCCGCTCCTTGGGCGGCCTTGCCGGCCAGGATGCGCTGGTGCTGTCGCCGGGCGTGCCGCTGACGCATCCACGACCGCATTGGGCGGTCGAACTGGCGCGGGCCGCCAAGATCGAAGTCATCGGCGACATCGAGCTGTTTTGCCGCCAGCGCCGTTATCAGGCGAAAGGCGCTTCATTTATTGCCGTCACCGGCACCAACGGCAAATCGACGACGACGGCGCTGATCGTGCATGTGCTGGCTTCAGCCGGGCGCGACGCGCAGATGGGCGGCAATATCGGCCGCGCCATCCTGACGCTGGCGCCGCCGGCGCCCGGCCGCATCCATGTCGCTGAATGCTCGTCCTACCAGATCGACCTGGCGCCGAGCCTCGATCCGAGCGTCGGCATCCTGCTCAATCTCACGCCGGATCATATCGACCGGCACGGCACGATGGACGCCTATGCGGCGATCAAGGAACGGCTAGTGGCGGCCAGCGAAATAGCCATCATTGGCATGGACGACCGTTACAGCGCCGCGATTGCCGCGTTTCTTTCGGCCAAGGGCAAGACGGTAATCCGGATTTCCAATTCCGGGGCGCTCAACGACGGTGTCTATCTGGCGCAGGGCCATTTGGTGCGGGCGCGGGGCCGGGTAGTGGAGACGGTAGCAAATCTCGCGACCGCACCGGCACTGCGCGGCGTCCACAATGCCCAGAACGCCGCCGCCGCCTTTGCTGCCTGCGCCGCTGTCGGCCTGACGGCCGCCGAGATCCAGCGCGGCTTCGACACATTTGGCGGTCTGGCGCACCGGATGGAGCAGGTCGGCCGCATCGGCCGGGTGCTGTTCGTCAACGATTCCAAGGCAACCAATGCCGATGCCGCGGCGATGGCGCTCGCCGCTTTCGAGCGCATCTACTGGATCGCCGGCGGACTCGCCAAGGAAGCCGGCATCGCGCCGCTCTCGGGCTTCTTCGGCAAGATTGCCAAGGCCTATCTGATCGGCGAGGCGGCGCCGCAATTTGCCGCGACGCTCTCGGGCAAATGCGCCTTCGAGATCGCCGGCTCGCTCGACGCGGCGGTGGCGCGGGCGGCCGCGGATGCGGCGAGCGACAACCATCGCGAGCCGGTGGTGCTGTTGTCGCCGGCCTGCGCCAGCTTCGACCAGTTCCAGAACTTCGAAAAACGCGGCGACGCGTTTACGGCGGCGGTGGCGGTGCTGCCCGGAATCGAGCCGGCGCGGCGGGCGTCATAGATCGATGCGGACGAATGCGAGGAGGATGAAACCATGGTGAGCCGGGCGGACCGATCGTATCTGGCGGAATGGTGGCGGTCGATCGATCGGCCGCTCGCCGCGGCGATCCTGTTCCTGATGCTGTGCGGATTGTTGCTGTCGTTTGCGGCAAGCCCGGCGGTAGCCGAGCGCATCGGCGTCGAACTCGATGCATTTCGTCAAGCGCCATGCGCTTTTCCTGGCGCCAGCGGTGGCGCTGTTCGTCGCCGCCTCGTTCCTCAGTCCGCGCCAGGTGCGGCGCTCAGCGCTGATCCTGCTGATGGTCTCGATCCTGCTGCTGATCGCGACGCTGTTCTTCGGCGCTGAGGTCAAGGGGTCGCGACGGTGGATCGCGATTGCCGGATTCACGCTGCAGCCCTCAGAGTTCATGAAGCCGGCCTTCGTGGTGATCTGTGCATGGCTGTTTGCCGAAAACACGACCCGCCCGGAAATCCCCGGCAACCTGTTCTCGATCATCCTGTTTGCGATCATCGCGGCGCTGCTGATGGCACAGCCCGATTTCGGCCAGACGACGCTGGTGGCGCTGGTTTGGGGAGCGCTGTTCTTCCTTGCCGGCATGTCGTGGCTGTGGATTGGCGGGCTCGGCGCGCTGGCGGGTACGGGGCTCGTCACCGCCTACTACTTCTTTCCCCATGTCGCCGGGCGCATCGATCGCTTTCTCACCGGAGAGGGCGACAATTTCCAGGTCGAGGCGGCACGCGAGGCGATCATCAATGGCGGCTGGCTCGGCCAGGGGCCGGGTGAGGGCACGGTCAAGCGCATCATTCCCGATGCCCATGCCGATTTCCCCTTCGCGGTGGCGGCCGAGGAGTTCGGCATCATCGCCTGCATCCTGTTGGTCGCGCTGTTCGCCTTCGTTGTGCTGCGCGCCTTCGCGCACGGCCTGAAGGAGCGCGACGGCTATGTCCGCCTGTCGGTGTGCGGTCTCGCCAGCCTGTTCGGCTTCCAGTCGATGATCAACATTCTGGTGACGCTGCAATTGATGCCGGCCAAGGGCATGACGCTGCCGTTCATCTCCTATGGCGGCTCGTCGATCCTGGCGATGGCGTTGGCGATGGGCTACGTCGTCGCGCTGACGCGGCGCCGGCCGGAAAGCCGACGCAACGTCACCGGTGGCTTCTCGATGCGCGCCTATGCGCCTGCGGAATAGGGCGCACGGTGTCGGAAGCAGGCAATCGCGGCGTCGTGTTGCTGTGCGCGGGTGGCACCGGTGGGCATCTTTTCCCGGCCGAAGCATTGGCGCATGAACTGAAGCAGCGCGGCTGGCGCATTCATCTGGCGACCGACGATCGCGCCGGCAAATATAGCGCGACCTTTCCGGCCGAAGCCGTCCACACAATCGCCTCGGCGACAGTGTTCGGGCGCAATCCGCTGGCGCTCGGCAAGGCCGCATTTCTGCTGGCGCGCGGCTACCTGCAATCGCGACGGCTGCTCCGGCATCTAAAGCCGAAAGCGGCGGTCGGATTCGGCAGCTACCCGACCCTGCCGCCGATGTTGGCGGCCTGCCACCTCGGCGTGCCGACGCTGATCCACGATGCCAATGCCATCATGGGCCGGGCGAACCGGCTGCTGGCGTCGCGTGTCCAACGCATCGCTCTTGGCTTCGGCGGCGCCGATGCTGATCCGCGCGCGTTGGTGACCGGCAATCCGGTGCGTCCGCAAGTGCTCGCCGCGGCGCGCATCGCCTACGTGGACCGCCGGTCTCCCGATCCGTTTTGCCTGCTGGTCTTCGGCGGCAGCCAAGGGCGCACAGTTTTTTTCGCGCTGCGTTCCCGAAGCGGTGGCGCTGATGGACGAAAAATTGCGCCGACGCTTGCGCATTGTCCAGCAGGCACGGCCGGAGGATCGCGACAAGGTCGAGGCGCGCTACCGCGAACTCGGCGTCGAGGTCGAGGTAGCTCCGTTCTTTTCCGACCTGCCGATGCGCATCGCAAATTCGCATCTGGTGATTGCGCGCGGTGGCGCCGGTACGGTATCGGAACTGGCGGTGATCGGCCGGCCGGCGATCCTGGTGCCGTTGCCGCATGCCATCGACCAGGACCAGGCACTGAACGCGGCGGCGCTTGCCGAGTGCGGCGCCGCCCAGGTAATCGCGCAAGCGCAATTGAGCCCGCAGCGCCTTGCCGGCCTTGTGGCCGAGGCGATCACCGATCCGGCCCGCCTGGCTTTGGCCGCAGGCAATGCCGGGCGGCTCGGCCGGCCGGACGCGGCCTCGGCGCTTGCCGACTGTGTAGAAGCGATGGTCGGCGAGAACGGAAGACGAAAGGAAATGCCGGCGTGAAAATGCCCCAAACCATCGGCCTCGTGCATTTCATCGGCATCGGTGGCATCGGCATGAGCGGCATTGCCGAGGTGCTGCACAATCTCGGCTACAAGGTGCAGGGGTCGGACCAGGCCGACAATGCCAATGTCCAGCGTCTGCGCGACAAGGGCATCACCGTCCATATCGGGCACCGCGCCGAAAATCTCGGCGATGCCGAGGTGGTGGTCGCTTCCACAGCGATCAAGCCCGACAATCCCGAGCGCTTTGCCGCTCGCGAAAGACACCTGCCGATCGTGCGCCGCGCCGAAATGCTCGCCGAACTGATGCGCTTCCGCAATGCCATCGCCATCGGCGGCACGCACGGAAAGACGACGACGACCTCGATGGTCGGTGCGCTGCTCGAAGCCGGCGGCCTCGATCCGATGGTCATCAATGGCGGCATCATCAATTCGATCGGCACCAATGCGCGCATGGGCGACGGCGAGTGGATGGTGGTGGAGGCCGACGAATCCGACGGCACCTTCCTGAAATTGCCGGCCGATATCGCGGTCGTCACCAACATCGATCCCGAGCATCTCGACCACTACAAGAGTTTCGATGCGGTGCGCGAGGCGTTCCGTGGCTTTGTCGAGAACGTGCCGTTCTACGGCTTTGCCGTGATGTGCCTTGACCATCCGGAAGTGCAGGCGCTGGTGGCCAGGATCGGCGACCGGCGGATCGTCACCTATGGCGAAAACCCGCAGGCGGATGTGCGCTTCCTCGACATCAAGGCAAACAATGGCCGCAACCGCTTCGCCGTCGAAATCCGCAACCGCAAGACCGGCGCCATCGAGCGCATCGACGACCTCGAACTGCCGATGCCGGGGCGCCACAACGTTTCCAACGCGACCGCGGCGGTGGCGGTGGCACACGAGCTCGGGATTGATGCCGGGGCGATCCGCAAGGGCTTGGCCAGCTTCGGCGGCGTCAAGCGGCGCTTCACGCGCACCGGGATCTGGAACGGCGTCGAGATCATCGACGACTACGGCCACCATCCGGTCGAGATCCGGGCGGTGCTGAAGGCGGCACGCGAGGCCACGGCTGGCAAGGTCATCGCCATCAAGCAGCCGCATCGCTATACGCGCCTGCACGACCTCTACGCCGAGTTCTGCACCTGCTTCAACGACGCCGACATCCTGCTCGTGGCGCCGGTCTATGCGGCCGGCGAGGCGCCGATCGAAGGCACGGATGCGGGCCATCTCGTTGCCGGCATCCGCGCCGCCGGCCATCGCGACGTGCGCGCGATCGAGGCACCGGCGGAGATCGCGCCGCTGGTGCGCGAGCTCGCCGCTCCGGGCGACATCGTCGTCTTCCTCGGCGCCGGCAGCATCACGCAATGGGCCTACGCGCTGCCGGGGGAATTGGCGGCGTTACAGCCTTCTGCAATTCGGTAATCCGGGCGGCCGCGACAACATCGCTCCAAACAGCCTCAGGCCGGGCCGACCTGAATACTTCGACGAATCTCTTCAACCGCTCCCTGAAGTTCGTAGAGGCGAATTGTTCGCACCAGAACATGCGTGCTTGTCGAAGCATCGGGAATCCGCGACACGAGGTTTTCTGCGAGTGCCCCCAAGTCCTCCACACTGCGAGCCATGGCGGGCGACATTTCGAATCGAAGGCCGCCGGGCGCGCCCTTTGCGTAGTGCTCTGCCGCATTTACGAAGACGTCCGAATAACCTGCGAGTTTGAAATTCCGCTCGCCGGCGGGCGGACGTTGGATCAACAGCATTGTGAATTTGGCTTCTCCCTCAATGCGGACTGCGCGTCGGCTGTCGATCCTTGTCTGAAGCAGCGTTTGCAACTGATCCAGCAGACGAGAAAATTCTTCGTCGGCACTCCGTCGTTTTTGCTCTTCGAACTGATCTTGCAATACCGCAGTTTGCGCTTTCAGCGACGCGGCCTGGTCGGCGATCTGGTCGTGTGTGGCTACAGCAACCTGCCGAGTCAGCTCCAGCGCCTGCCGCTGTGCCTTCAGTTCTTGCGACTGTACCAGCACCGCCGTCGCCAGCCACAAAAGCGCAAGTGGGGCGAAAAAACCGGAAAGCAGGTCTCCGAATTCGTTGAGCTTGAGCGCATGAAGCTGATCCAGCAGCATCAGAAACCCTGCAATCTCAAAGGGCTGTTGGACCGGCCAAATGAACCAAAGGCCCAACCCAACGTAGATCACGGTAAGAAGCCCTGCAAAAATGATCCAGCCCGACAGCCGCCTTTTGCGGCGGGGGTTCAGGTCGAATTGGCGACCGCTCTGCTGGAGATCCATGACTACACTTTGCGCGCACCCCCAACGATGATCAACTCCCGCACCGCCCGGTTTGCGACTTGCTCTTTGGAAGCCCACGGGCCAAATCGTCACTCATGAATATCGCCGATACCGGAAAAGTGCTGCTCAGCGAATTGCCGCCGGTGCGCGGCAAGCTCAGCGCCGACGCGGTGCTGGCGCCCTACACCTGGTTCCGCGCCGGCGGGCCGGCCGATGTGCTGTTCCAGCCGGCCGATGCCGATGATCTGGCGCAATTCCTTTCGGCTTTGCCGGCCGAAATCCAGGTGACGGTGGTCGGGGTCGGCTCCAACCTGCTGGTGCGCGACGGTGGCATCGCGGGTGTCGTCATCCGGCTGTCGGCGAAAGGCTTCGGGCAACTGGAGCGCGTCGGGACGAACCGCATCCGCGTCGGCGCCGCGGTGCTCGACAAGCGGCTGGCTGCGTTTGCGCTCGAAAGCGGGCTCGGCGGTTTCGCTTTTTATCACGGCATCCCAGGCGCCGTCGGCGGCGCCTTGCGCATGAATGCCGGCGCCAACGGCACAGAGACGACGCAACGCGTATTGTCGGTCGAGGCCATCGATCGGTCGGGCCACAAGCAGACCCTTTCGCACGCCGACATGGGCTACAGCTATCGCCACAGCGGCGCGGACGAAGGCCTGATCTTCACGACAGGCCTGTTCGAGGGCGAGGCGATGCCGACGGAGACGATCCGGGCGCAGATGGATGCGGTCCAGCACCATCGCGAAACCGTGCAGCCGATCCGCGAAAAGACCGGTGGCTCGACCTTCAAGAACCCGCCAGGGCATTCGGCCTGGAAACTGATCGATGCTGCTGGCCTGCGCGGCTTCAAGGTCGGCGATGCGCAGATGAGCCCAATGCACTGCAACTTCATGATCAATACGGCTAACGCCAACGCCGCCGATCTCGAGGAACTGGGCGAGACCGTGCGCCGGCGCGTCCACGAGGCGAGCGGCATCATGCTCGAATGGGAGATCAAGCGGATCGGGCGGTTCGCGGCCGGGCGCGAGGTGGTGCCGTTCATGCCACAGCGTCCTTGACACGCGGCCGATGCCGGCCCAACCACCGCTGTCGCAACCTCAAACCCCAAAACTTCGTTGAACGACACGCTGGCACATGCGGCCCCGCGCAGCGCGGATGGCTTGTCCTTCGGCGGCCATCTCGCCGCGACGCTGAAGCTCGGCCTGCCGCTGGTCGCAACGCAAGTGGCGCAGATCCTGATCGGGGTCACCGATACGGTGATGATCGGGTGGCTCGGCGCGCACCAGCTGGCGGCGGTGACGCTCGGCACCAGCGTCTATTTCGTCGCGTTCATGCTCGGTTCGGGCTTCGCTTTTGCCGTCATGCCGGTGGTCGCCCATGCGCAGGTGCGCAACGATCGCCAGACGGTGCGCCGCGCGCTGCGCATGGCGATCTGGATAGTGCTCGCCTATTCCGCGGTATTGATGCCGCCGTTGTGGCTCACCGAACCGGTTCTGATCGCCATCGGCGAAAAGCCGGATGTTTCGGCGCTGGCGGGCAAGTACCTCGCCATCATGCAGTGGTCGATGTTCCCGATGCTGTGCGTCATGGTGCTGCGTTCCTTCCTTTCGGCGCTGGAGCGCCCGCGGCCGGCGCTGTTTGCCACTATCTTTGCGGTGGTCGCCAATGCGTTTCTCAATTACGCGCTGATTTTCGGCAACTGGGGGGCGCCACGGCTGGAACTGCAAGGCGCGGCGATCGCCTCGGTTGCCAGTTCAAGCGTCTCGCTGCTGATCCTGGTTGCTTATGCCGGGCTGTCGCCGGCATTGCAGCGACTGGAACTGGCGGTCCGTCCGCTCAAACCTGACTGGGGCGCGGCAGTTGAATTGCTGCGGCTCGGCTGGCCGATTTCGCTGACGGTGATCGCCGAAATCGGCCTGTTTTCGGCGTCGTCGGTGATGATGGGCTGGATCGGCACGGTCGAACTCGCCGCGCACGGCATAGCGCTGCAGATTGCCTCACTTATCTTCATGGTTCCTCTCGGTCTGGGGACGGTGGCGACGGTGCGGGTCGGCGGCGCGGCCGGCCGCGGCGATGCACGCGGCATCCGGCTGGCTGCGCTTGCGGTCGTGGCCATCGGCGCCGCGGTTGCAATTTGCGCGATCATTGCCTTCCTGCTGGTGCCGCATAGCCTGGTGCGGATCTTCCTCGACCTCGCGAATGCCGATGCGCCGGCGGTGGAAGCCTATGCCGTAACGTTGCTGGCGGTTGCGGCGGCGTTCCAGCTATTCGATGGCCTGCAGGCGATTGCCAGCGGCCTGTTGCGCGGACTCAAGGACACCCGCACGCCGATGCTGCTGGCGGTGATCAGCTACTGGGCGATCGGTTTGCCCGCGGCCTGGTGGCTGGGAATTTCCACCGGGTTCGGCGGTGCCGGAATCTGGGCTGGCCTGGCCATCGGCCTGGCATTCGCGGCGATCCTGTTGTCGGCGCGATTTGGCGTTCTGGCGCAGCGCTTTGGCACGATTGCCGCAAGCAGCAAGTAAAACCACGCTAATGGCCGCGATTGCACGTAATTCGAGGCCGCGAAGGTCTTGGAAAAATTTGCAATTCGGGTAGATTCGCAAATCGGTGCTTCGACGGCGGCGAATCATTGCGGGCGAATGTACCTGACCAAAAGCCAAGCCCCATGAATGGGCGGCGATAATTGACCGGAATCCACCGGGCGTAATCAGTACAGGGCAGGACACAGGGTAACGGTTGCGGATGCGGTTCCGCAGGCGGTTGGCTCGTGCGCTTTGCCGGCTATCCGTCGAAATCGGGCAAGGAGCGAGCGGGATCGCGCGCTCCGGGCTCGCGGACTTGGTTTTGGCGTGGCGTCGGGCCGGCAAATAAGCCGGCGGATGTCGCGCCAGGGGACGGCGGATGGCAGGCAAGCATGTGGCCGTGTTGATGGGCGGCTGGTCTTCGGAACGCGAGGTATCGCTTGCGTCGGGCAATCCGTGTGCCGACGGGATCGAGCGCGCCGGCTATCGCGTCACCCGCGTCGATGTCGGCCGCGATATTGCCACCGTGCTCGACAAGCTGCGCCCCGATGTTGCTTTCAACGCTCTGCACGGTCCTTTCGGCGAGGACGGCAAGATCCAGGGCGTGCTCGAAATCCTCGGCATCCCCTATACACATTCCGGCGTGCTCGCCTCAGCTCTGGCGATGGACAAGGAAAAAGCCAAGCGCATCGCAAAAACCGTTGGCATTCCGCTTGCCGATTCCAGGATCGTCTCGCGCGCCGAGGCGGCAAAAAAGCACGCGATGAAGCCGCCTTACGTGCTGAAGCCGGTGGCGGAAGGTTCTTCTCTCGGCGTGCTGATCGTGCGCGAGGACATGGCCCAGCCGCCGCAGGAACTCTTCTCGCCGGAATGGAAATACGGCGACGACCTGATGGCCGAGCGCTACGTGGCGGGTCGCGAACTGACCTGCGCTGTGATGGGCGACGTCGCGCTCGGCGTCATCGAGATCCTGCCCGCCGGGCCGGGCTTTTACGATTACGACGCGAAATACCGTCCGGGCGGCTCCAAACACGAAGTTCCTGCTAAAATTAAACTAAATATTTACCAAAAGATTCAGACATTGTCGTTGAAGGCGCATCAGGTGATGGGCTGTCGCGGCGTTACGCGCTCCGACTTCCGCCTCGACGACGCGCCGATGGGAACGGGCGAGCTTGTCTGGCTGGAAATCAATACCCAGCCGGGCATGACGCCAACCTCGCTGGTCCCCGAACTTGCCGTGCATGCCGGGCACACGTTCGAAGAGTTGCTGACGTGGATGGTGGAGGACGCTTCGTGCAATCGCTAGGGGCAGGACCGATCGGCGTGGCCGACGGCGCCAACCCGGCGCCGCGCGGCAGCATCGTCCTGCCGCGCCTGTTGCGCTGGCCGGTGCGCCACATCACACGCCTGATCAACCAGGGCGTCCTGTTTGCACCGCGCAATCTGTTTTTCTGCGGGCTTCTGGTTGCAGCCACAGCCGGCGGCGCCGTTATCGCGCGCGGCGGCCATGCCGAATTCTGGCTGGCGAAGGCTTCGGCTCTCGCCGGCCTGCGCATCGTCGACATCGACATCGACGGCCTGCACGAGGTTTCGCGGATCGACATCCTGACCAGCCTCGATCTCGGGCCGCAAAACTCGCTGCTTTCCTTCGACGTGCACCGCGCCCGCGACGACCTCAAGCATCTCGCCTGGGTGCGCGAAGCGGTGGTGTCCAAGACCTATCCGGATCGTCTGACGATCCACATCACCGAGCGCACGCCGTTTGCGGTTTGGCAGAACGGCCAGGCGCTCTACCTGGTCGAGCGCGACGGCAGCGAGATCGCGCCCTACGATCCGCGCTATGGCAACCTGCCGCTGTTCGTCGGCCGCGGCGCCAATCGCCACGGCGCGGAAATCCTCGCCCAAGTGTCGCGCAATGGCGGGTTCGCCGGCGAAGTCGCTTCTTATGTGCGGCTCGGCGACCGACGCTGGGACCTGCACCTGCGAAACGGCGTCGTCGTCAAATTGCCGGAGACCGAGGCCGCGGCGGCGCTCGAAGACTACCTGCGCTTCAGCCGCGACGGCGATCTTGCCAGCAAGGCGATCGTATCCGTCGACATGCGCTTTGCCGACCGCATTATCGTGCGCATGCCGGGCGAGGCTGCCTCCGAACGCCGCGAAACTGTCAGCCGGCGCATCGACGGCGTCGCGCACAATAGCGGGAAGCGCACATGAACCTGATCTCGCAGGACGGCTTCCTGCCGCGGATGCGGCCACTGTCGGCAAAGCGGCCGACCACGGTGTCCGTGCTCGATATCGGCTCGTCGAAAATCTGCTGCATGATCGCCCGGCTCGATCCGCGCAGCGAAAGCCGCAGCCTGCCCGGTCGCACGCATCGCATCGAGGTCATCGGGTTCGGCCACCAAGTGTCGCGCGGCATCAAGTCGGGCGTCGTTGTCGATCTTGAAGGGGCAGAGCAGTCGATCCGACTCGCCGTCGATTCTGCCGAGCGCATGGCCGGCGTCACCGTCGATTCGCTCATCATCGGACTGACCTGCGGCCGGCTGTTCTCGGAAGCGTTCACCGCCGACATCAATCTCGACGGCCATGCGGTGGAGGAAACCGATATCGCACGGGTGTTGCGCGCCGGAGCCCGCCACGCGCTCGCCGCCAACCGCTCGGTCGTCCATTCGATCCCGATCGGCTATTCGCTCGACGGCGAAGCACGGCTGCTCGATCCGCGCGGCATGGTCGGCGGCAAGCTCGGCGTCGACATGCACGTGGTCACCGCCGAAAACGCGCCGCTGCGAAATATCGAACTATGCGTCAATCGCGCCCATTTGTCGGTGGAGACGATCGTGGCCACTCCCTATGCATCGGGGCTGGCGGCGCTGGTCGACGATGAATCCGAACTCGGCGTCGCGCTCATCGACATGGGTGGCGGCACGACGACGCTGTCGGTGTTCATGGATGGCCGTTTCGTGTTCTGCGACGCCATCGCCATCGGCGGCAAGCATGTGACGATGGATTTGGCGCGCGGCCTTTCGACCCGGGTCGATGCCGCCGAGAAACTGAAAATCCTGCATGGATCGGCGATCGGCGGCGGTGCCGTCGAGAACGATGCCATCGCCGTGCCGCCGATGCACGAGGGCGACGAACCGCAGGCGCAGATCTCGCGTTCGCAGATCACGCGGATGATCCAGCCACGGGTCGAGGAGACGTTGGAAATGATCCGCGACCGTCTCGATCACTCTGGCTTTGCCGGCGCCGTGGGAAAACGCGTCGTGCTGACGGGCGGCGCCAGCCAATTGACCGGCATGGGCGAGATGGCGCGCCGCGTGCTCGGGCGCAATGTTCGCCTCGGCCGGCCGATGGGCATGGCCGGCATGCCGGAATTGGGACGTGGACCGGCATTCTCGGCGCTGGCCGGACTGCTGATCTATCCGCAGATGGCGCATCTGGAGAATTTCGCCGCCGAACCGGCGGCGTTGTGGCAATTGACCGGCACCGGCGGCCGATTTGGCTGGTTCGGCAACTGGTTGAAAGCAGGGTTTTAGTGCGGCGGCGTTCCCGGATCGCGGGTCCGGGGCGAAAAAAGGGAAAGGTTCGCGGGGCGGGTCGAAAGCCGTTCCCTCGAGCCCAGACAAGGAGACGAGGAAATGACGATCAATCTGCAAAAGCCGGACCTTCGGGAACTGAAGCCGAAGATCACGGTGTTCGGTGTCGGCGGCGGCGGCGGCAACGCGGTCAACAACATGATCATCGGCGGGCTTCAGGGCGTCGAATTCGTCGTCGCCAATACCGATGCCCAGGCCTTGGCGATCACCAAGGCCGAACGGATGATCCAGCTCGGCGTCGACGTGACGCAGGGGCTCGGTGCCGGTTCGCAGCCGGAGGTCGGCAGGGCCTCGGCCGAGGAATGCATCGACGAGATCACCGACCATCTGCAGAATACGCACATGTGCTTCATTACCGCCGGCATGGGTGGCGGCACTGGCACCGGCGCGGCGCCGGTGGTGGCGCGGGCGGCGCGCGAGGCCGGCATCCTCACCGTCGGCGTCGTGACCAAGCCGTTTCATTTTGAAGGCGCGCGGCGCATGCGCACCGCCGAAAACGGCATCACCGAACTGCAGAAGCATGTCGATACGCTGATCGTCATCCCGAACCAGAACCTTTTCCGGATCGCCAACGACAAGACGACGTTCGCAGATGCGTTCGGCATGGCCGACCAGGTATTGTATTCGGGCGTCGCCTGCATCACCGACCTGATGGTCAAGGAAGGCCTGATCAATCTCGACTTCGCCGATGTACGATCGGTGATGCGCGAGATGGGCAAGGCGATGATGGGTACCGGCGAAGCTTCCGGCGAGGGCCGGGCAATGCTCTCGGCGGAAGCGGCAATCGCCAATCCGCTGCTCGACGAAACGTCGATGAAAGGTGCCAAGGGGCTGCTGATCTCGATCACCGGCGGTCGCGACCTGACGCTGTTCGAGGTCGACGAAGCGGCGACGCGCATTCGCGAGGAAGTCGACGTCGACGCGAACATCATCCTTGGCGCAACTTTCGACGAAGCACTCGACGGGGTCATCCGGGTTTCGGTCGTCGCCACCGGTATCGACCGGGCGGTCCAGGAGCGGCCCGAAGTCCCGGCCAAGCCCGCAATCGCGATCTCGCGCTCGGCCAATGCCAATGCCGGTGTTGGCGTCAAAGTGGCGGCACGCCAGTTGGCGCCGGCGGAGCGCCAGGCGGAAACCGGTGCCGACAAGACACGGCCGGCTGCCGTCAAGGACGGCGTGCGCATCGAACCGTTGCAGGCCGCTTCGGTATTTTCGACGACCGCGATGGAAGAGCATTTCTCGCGCGAGATCGAAGCCGAGCTCAGTCTTCCGGCCGAAAATTTCGTTCCGCCAGCTGCGGAATTGCCGGAACTGCCGGCGCGCGGCGCACGAATGCCGGAGGTGCAGGATTTTCCGCCGCTCGTTCATGCCGAATTGCGCAGGAAAGGCGGTGACGATTCCGAGGCAGGCAACGAGCGCGGCTCGCGCAGCCTGTTGCAGCGGATCAAGCACGGCCTTGGCATGAGAGAAGAGGAACTGCGCCGCCGAGCAACTGGCAGCGCAGACAGCCGCCGGGGCGCGGGCCAGCTTCCCATCCCCGCGCCGAGCAACCGCGTGCCGAACCGCGGCGTGTCGACGACAATCCCTATGCGCCGCGCCGGGCGCCACTCGATGCAACCGGGCGAATCACTCCGACGCCCAAAATGGTCGATGAGGAGGACCAACTCGACATTCCGGCGTTTTTGCGTCGTCAAAACGGCTAGAGAAGTTGTGAAATATGACGATCCGAAATGTTGCAAAAGCGGGCGCCGCCGTTAATCGGCGCCGCCAGGCTTTTGAAATCATTAGGAAAAAATTCGCAATGCGATGCACAAAAGTAACAAACGGTAAGAATCCGTGATTTGGCCAAACTGTGGCAGGCCGGTAGGTTGATACAAGCGATCAAAACGGGTGTCCGGAGCGGCGCGGGGGCGCGGCAACCGGACAACAAGCCCGAAAGACGCTTACGGGTCGAGTTCGCGGGCCAAGGCGGGAATCATGGGGATCAATATTCTGGGACACCAGACGACGTTGCGGGAGCGCATCGAGTTTCGCGGCGTCGGAGTGCACAGCGGCAAACCCGTCACGATGATCCTTTTGCCGGCCGGGGCCAATACCGGCATCGTATTCAGCATAACCTGCCCGAAAACCGGAAAAACCCGCGATATCGCGGCCAATGCCGATTCGATCGGCGCCACCGAGCTTTGCACTGTGCTGGGCGATCCGGCCAGCCTGCATGCGGCGACCGTAGAACATCTGCTGGCGGCGCTTCGCGCCATGAATGTCGACAACGTCATCGTCGAGATGGAAAGCGGCGAGGCTCCGGTGCTAGACGGATGCGCGCGCGAATATGTCGATGCAATCCATGCGGCCGGACTAACTTCGCTGAGCGCATTGCGCGCCTATATCCGGGTGTTGAAGCCGGTGCGTGCCGAACTTGGCACGGCTTGGGGCGAGCTCGTTCCCTACGCCGGGACGCGCTATGACGTGGAAATCGATTTCACCAGCGACGCTATCGGGCGGCAACGTTATGCCGTCGATCTGTCGGCGCAGAAATTCGCCGATGAAATCTGTCGGGCACGCACTTTCGGTTTCCTGAAAGACGTTGAGAAATTGTGGGCGGCCGGTTTCGCGCTCGGATCGTCGCTGGAAAACACCATTGTCATCGGCGACAGCAACGCGGTGATCAATTCCGACGGCTTGCGCTATCCCGACGAATTCGTGCGCCACAAGCTGCTCGACGCAATCGGCGATCTGGCGCTGGTCGGCGCTCCGATCCTTGGCTGTTTCCGCTCCTATCGCGGCGGCCACAAGCTCAATTCCATGGTTGTCAAGGCGCTCTTGTCCGACAAGAGCGCCTTTGAATTTGTCGGCGCACCGGTTTCGCGCGCCAAGGTGCGCCACGCCGAACTGGTTACCGTCGGCGCCCCGGCCTACGCCCCGGCGCTGGCCTGACCCTGGCCTGACTGCGGGCGGCCACGACCGCCATTTTTTGGCAGCAATTGGCGTCCAGACGCAGGTGGCGTGCGCCGGGCCATGGCTGCATTTGCTCGCCGTTCGCTGGCCTATGGCAGCCGGCGGCAAAATTGTGCATAACAGGGGCGGACGCGGGCGATTGCGGCCCGCATACTAAAGTGGATCGGCGGAGTGGATCGTTGACAACTTTTGAGGCGACATTCGCCAGGACGGCCCGAACCACGGCGCGAGCCCGGCATCGCGCTGTCACGGCGCTGGCGCTTTGCGGTGTGCTGTTCATCGCCGGTTGCAACAAGTCCGGCTCCTCCAGCAACGAATTCGTCGACAACATCGAACCGGCAGACCGGCTCTACAACGAGGCGTTGGCCGATCTCGACAAGGGCAACACCAAGGACGCGCGAAAAACGCTCGAGGAAATCGACAAGCAGCATCCCTATTCGGAATATTCGCGCCGTTCGATGATCCTGCAAACCTTCCTGCAGTATCGCAAGGCTGAATATGAGGATGCGATCAATACCGGCAAACGCTATGTGTCGCTGTATCCCGGCGACAAGGATGCAGCCTACGCGCAATACCTGGTCGGCATGTCGCTGTTCCGCCAGATGCCGGATGTCAGCCGCGACCAGTCGGTTACGGCGCGCGCCTATAACGCCATGAACGAAGTGGTGCAGCGCTATCCCGAAAGCGAATATGTCGAGGATGCCAAGGCCAAGATGCGCATCACTCTCGACCAGCTCGCCGGCAAGGAGATGCTGACCGGGCGCTATTACCAGGAGCGGCGCGAATTCCTGGCGGCGATCAATCGCTTCCGCAATGTCGTGGAGCGCTACCAGACGACGCGCCATGTCGAGGAAGCGCTCGCGCGGCTAACCGAATGCTATTATTCGATCGGTCTGGTTGACGAGGCGCAGACGGCGGCGGCGGTGCTCGGGCACAATTTCCCCGACAGCCAGTGGTACCACGATACGCTGGCGTTGCTGCACGGCAATGGTGTTGAGCCGAACGAGAACAGCAATTCCTGGTTATCGAAGGCAACGCGGAATTTCGGGCAAAATCCGCCGCGGGTCGACGGTTGAACCGATAGTTCCGGGCCGACCGCCATGCTGGTCCAGCTCTCCGTTCGCGACATTGTGCTGATCGAACACCTGAACGTGGAGTTCGGCCAGGGCCTGACCGTGCTGACCGGCGAGACCGGCGCCGGCAAGTCGATCCTGCTCGACGCCTTGGCACTGGCATTGGGTGGGCGCGGCGATGGTGATCTGGTGCGTGCGGGCAGCGAGCAGGGCCAGGTGACAGCGGCATTCGAGCCGGAGCCGGACCATCCGGTGCGTGGATTGCTGGCGGCAAACGGCATTGACGCGGCGGAACCGCTTTTGCTGCTGCGGCGCACGCAGAGCCGCGACGGTCGTACCCGTGCCTTCATCAACGACCAGCCGGTTTCGGCGGCGCTGTTGCGCGAGGCGGGGCGGATGCTCGTCGAGATTCATGGCCAGCACGACGAGCGGGCGATGGTCGAAAGCGCCACGCATCGCAATCTGGTCGATGCCTTCGGCGGCCTTGAGGGTGATGTGGAAGCCGTCGCCGACGCGTGGCAGGCGCTGTCGGCCGGACGCGCTGAGCTGGCGCGACTGCGGGAGCGCATCGACAAGGGCATGCGCGACGCCGAATATTTGCGCGCCGCGGTCGCCGAACTGGCGGCGCTGTCGCCGCAAGCAGGCGAAGAAGCGGCGCTGGCGGAGCGCCGACGCGCGCTGATGCAGGCCGAGAAGATCGCCGGCGACATCAACGAGGCACGCGAAATGATCTGCGGCGGCGCCTCGCCGTTGCCGGGTTTGTCGAACCTGCAGCGGCGGCTGGAACGCAAGGCGCAAATCGCCCCTGGCCTGCTCGACGACGCGCTGCGCCACCTCGATACCGGTTTGTCGGCGCTCTACCAGGCGCAGGAGGCAATCGAAAAGGCGGCTCGCGTCGCCGACCACGATCCGGCCGAACTGGAACGCAACGAGGAGCGGCTGTTCGCACTGCGCGCCGCGGCTCGCAAGTTTTCCAAGCCAGTCGACGAACTTGCGGCGCTGGCCCGGGCGATGAGCGGCGAATTGGCCGAATTCGATTCCGGCGAACAATTGCTGGCGCAAGTCGAATCCGAATGCAAAAAACGCCAGGAAGCGTATTACGCGCTTGCCGAGAAACTGTCGCAGCGTCGGCGCAAGGCGGCGGCGGCGCTGGAAAAAGCAGTCGATGCCGAGTTGCCAGCGTTGAAGCTCGACCGCGCGTCGTTCCATGTCGCGTTTGCTGCCGACCCGGCTTCAGCCGGTGCGCACGGCATCGACACCATCGAATTTCGCATCGTGACCAATCCGGGCAATGCGCCCGGTCCGTTGATGAAGGTTGCTTCCGGCGGCGAACTTTCCCGCATTCTTCTGGCGCTGAAGGTGTCGCTCGCCGATCGCGGCTCGGCGCCGACGCTGGTCTTCGACGAGATCGATTCGGGTGCCGGCGGCGCGGTTGCCGACGCGATCGGCAACCGGTTGTCGCGGCTGTCGGGCCGTGTCCAAGTACTGGCGGTCACGCATGCGCCGCAAGTCGCGGCCAAGGCCGGCGGCGCATTTTCTGATCGCCAAAGGCCCGTCGCGTAGCGCGACGGTGGATGGCGAGCGAATTGCAACGGAAATCCGTCTCGCCGACGACCATTCGCGGCGAGAGGAGATTGCCCGCATGCTCGCCGGGGCCTCGATCACCGAGGAAGCGCGCGCGGCGGCGGACCGGCTGATCGGCAGGACCGCTGCCTGAAGCGGTCCTGGTGGCTTGTCATCTGCGGAGCCCGGAACCAGGGCGACGCCAGCGAGTTATTGATTCCAATGTGGTTTTGGATGGAGCCGGGTTCGGAGCTTGCCTTGGTGGGAAATGGGAACCTTCAAATCCAGTAAACCAGAGCCGTTAACCTTTCCGAAAGGTTTGGCCGCGCCGCCGCACTCGACATTTTCCAATTGCATCAAATTGTGCTTTATTTTTTCGCAAAAGAGGAAGGTCCTGGGAGGCCTCGTCGTGCGTACGTTCTCCTTCAGCCTTGCCGTGCATACGGCGGCGCTGGCTGTGGCATTGGCCGCAGCCGCGCCAGCCGCGGCAAAGATCCGCGTCCAGGAAAGCACCAGCTACTACGCGATTTCGGGCCAGAACGGCGTCGAACTCGGTCGCGCCATGATTGCCGGCGGTACGCGCACGACGCGGCTCGATCACGCCATTGCCGCGACCGCGACGCGGTTTTCCTTTGAAAATCCGAAAATCGATGTCGTAGGCGCGCAGTGCGTGCTGAAACAGGTCGATGTCGTGTTGAACATCGAATATTATTTTCCGAAATGGGACGGCAAGTCGGCGGCAAGCACCGGCCTGCGCGGCAATTGGGATCAGTTCTACAGCGAATTGGTTCACCACGAGCATACGCATGGATCGATCGCAAAGAAGTTCGCCCAGCGCATCGAGAAGGAGATGCTCGGCATGCGCGGCAACGTATCGATGGGCTGCCGCGATTTCGGTGCCAATGCGCAGCGCCGATTCGACCAGCTCTCGGGCCAGCTCAAGGGTCTGCAGGCGGCATTCGATGCGCGCGAACAATTGGGGTCGAGCCGGATCACGCAGTTGCAGGTGCGCCTGCTCAAGGGCCGCTGACGCTCGTATCGGGAGAAACTGTCCGCCGCATTCCGGTAGCCCGGCATGAACCGGCGAAGCGCAAACGCAGGCGAAGTGCTTTCGGTTGAGTCGCTCGATGAGAAGGCCGCGGCGGCCGAACTCGCCCGCCTCGCAGCCGAGATCGCCCATCACGACGCGCTTTATTACGGCAAGGACCGGCCGCAGATCAGCGACGCCGAATACGATGCATTGCGCCGGCGCAACCTGGCGATCGAACAGCGTTTTCCCGAACTGGTGCGCGAGGATTTGCCGTCGCGGCGCGTCGGCTACCAGCCCGTCGAGAAATTCGCCAAGGCGGTGCACCGCATTCCGATGCTGTCGCTCGACAACCTGTTTGCCGAAGAGGAAGTCGGCGAATTCGTCGATCGCGTCCACCGCTTCCTGAAATGGCCGGCCGAAAAACCGCTGGCGTTCACGGCTGAGCCGAAGATCGACGGTCTGTCGCTTTCGCTACGTTATGAAAAAGGCAGGCTGGTGCAGGCGGCAACGCGCGGCGACGGGGCGACCGGCGAGGACGTTACCGCCAACGCCCGCACCATCGCCGACATCCCGCGCGTGCTCTCCGGTTCCCCACCGGCGGTGCTGGAAGTGCGCGGCGAGGTATTCTTCGCCAAATCCGATTTCCTGCGCCTCAATGAGCGCGAGTCCGCCGCCGGCAGGCCGGTCTACGCCAATCCGCGCAATACGGCAGCCGGATCGCTGCGCCAGCTCGATCCGGCGATCACGGCATCGCGGCCGCTGAAATTCGTCGCCTATGCCTGGGGCGAGGTCGACCGCATGCCGGCCGATACGCAAGTCGCCATGATGCAGGCATTCGCCGGCTACGGTTTTCGCACCAACGAAATGACCGTGCGTTGCACGAGCGCCGACGAATTGCTGGCGCAATATCGCCACATCGAACAGCGACGGGCGCATCTGAGCTACGACATCGACGGCGTTGTCTACAAGGTCGACGACCTGGCGCTGCGCGAGCGGCTTGGCTTCGTATCGCGTTCGCCGCGGTGGGCGGTGGCGCACAAATTCCCGGCCGAGCGGGCAACGACGGTGCTTAACGCCATCGACATACAGGTCGGCCGCACCGGGGCGCTGACGCCAGTAGCGCGGCTCGAACCGGTCACCGTCGGTGGCGTCGTCGTTACCAACGCAACGCTGCACAATGCCGAGGAAATCGAGCGGCTCGGCCTGCGGCTTGGCGACACGGTCGAAATCCAGCGCGCCGGCGACGTCATCCCGCAAGTGCTGCGTGTGTTGCCCGAGCGGCGGCCGAAAGGCGCGAAAAAATTCAAGTTTCCGGAAATCTGCCCGTGCGAATTGAAGACGCCGATCGTGCGCGAGGAGACCGCCGGTGGCGGCGAGGGCGTGGTGCGGCGCTGTTCGGGCGAATACGCCTGCCCGTTCCAGCGCAAGGAACACCTGAAGCTGTTCGCCTCGCGCCGGGCCTTCGATATCGAGGGGCTCGGCGACAAGCAGATCGATTATTTCTACGACGACGCAATTCTTCCGGTGCGCCAGCCCGCCGACATTTTCACGATGGCTGGCCGCGACGCGAAGAACTCGGAAAGGCTGAAGGATCGCGAGGGCTATGGGGAGGTTTCGGCCGGGAAATTGTTCGCGGCCATCGAGGCGCGGCGGACGATCTCGCTCGAACGATTGATCTACGCGCTCGGCATCCGCCATGTCGGCAAATCGACGGCAAAGACGCTGGCGCGCGCCTATGGCGACTGGAAATCGTTCGAGCAGGCGGCGCTGGCGATTGCGAAAGGCGACACGGCTGCGGCCGAAGAAATGGACGCGCTGGAAGATATCGGCGGTGCAGTGATCGAAGCGGTGGCGCGGTTCTTCGGAGAGCCGCACAATCGGACGATGGTCGACGCGCTGGTGGCGCAGTTGACGGTGCTGGAAGCCGAGAAACCGGCAGCGGATTCGCCGGTTGCCGGCAAGACAGTGGTGTTCACCGGCTCGCTCGAACGCATGACCCGCGACGAAGCCAAGGCGATGGCCGAGCGGCTGGGGGCGAAAGTGGCGGGCTCGGTTTCGGCCAAGACCGATCTCGTCGTCGCCGGGCTAGGGGCCGGCTCGAAGCTCAAGAAAGCCGCCGAACTCGGCGTCGAGGTGATCGACGAAGCGGCGTGGATCGATTTGGTCGGGGCGACTTAGGGATGTTTGCCGTCACAGCAAATCAAGAAACGCCCTATTTTCGCTTGACGCAGGATATGGAATAGCGTCGTCCGCTTGATCGGCCGATGCGCTGGGACAGTTATCTTCAGAACATCCGGGCCGACGTCTTTCTGGAGCCTGATGTGACTTCCGCGCTGCCGGACGACCGTCCAACCATCTCGCCGCAGTGCCGCGACCACGCGGTCGTAATTGAGGCTCGGCACCTTGATCTTGCTCATACTCGGGGCCGAGCCGGAAAGACGCGAGCCTAAATCGTCAATTCAGCGATTTCGGCCCCGGGGCTTATCGGTGCGTCGTTGTCCGCCGGCTCAAGATAGAGTTGAATCGCCTCGCGGATATTTTTCAGCGCGTCTTCGCGCGTGTCGCCTTCGCTGATACAGCCCGGCAACCCACGGACCCAAGCGGTAAATCCGCCTTCATCACTTGGTTCCAGTATGATCTGAAGTTTCATATGAACTGCGCCACCATCTAATCGCTGAACCACGACTTAAGTAGCGGAGATGGACGGTTCCGGCAACATGGACGCGGTCGGTCGGTGAAGCGCGGCTGATTGCCGGTTCAAGATTTCTGCACTGACAAGCCGGCGCTGCGCAGGTAGTCGTGCCCCGTAACGGGAAAGCCTCCATGTATGGCGAAATCCGCGCAGGTATTCGCGCCAGCGTGCCGGTACTGGTTTCGGCGGCGCCGTTCGGTCTGTTGTTCGGGGCGCTTGCGGCCGACAACGGCCTCAGCGCGGCGCAAGCGGTGTTGTTCAGTGCCACGGTATTTGCCGGCGCAAGCCAGATGGTCGGCATCGAACTGTTCGGTCATAAGGCGCTGCCGTGGCTGATCGTCGCCTCGATCTTCGCGGTCAATTTCCGCCACGTGCTCTATTCGGCGGTGCTGACGCCGACGTTCCGGCGCTGGACCGACCCGCAAAAGGCGATCGGCTTCTTCCTGCTCACCGATCCGCAATTTGCCGAGACGGTCAAGCATGCCGATGCCGGCAAGCCGGTCAGTTTCGCCTGGTACCTGGCGATGGGGCTGTCGATCTATGTCCTGTGGGTCGCGGAAGCCTGGATCGGTGCCGAATTCGGCCGGCTGATCGAAAATCCGCGCGCGCTCGGCATCGACTTCCTGCTGCCGATCTATTTTGCCGGCCTGGTCATGAGCTTTCGCCATCGCGCCCGCTGGCTGCCGGTCGTTCTCATTTCCGGCGCCGCGGCGCTCGGCGCCTACGTGACGGTCGGTTCGCCCTGGCATGTCACCATCGGCGCCGTGGCCGGCATCGTGCTGGCGACAGCGCTGCCGCCGTCATCTACGGGCGGTTCCGCCATCGCGAAAATCGAGGCCGAAGAAGCCGCGGCGGATCCGGTCCCATGAGGCCTGACTCATGAACTCGACGATCCTGACCATTCTTGGCGCAGCGGTGGCGACCTATGCGGCGCGGGCCGGCGGCTATGTCGTGCTGGCGCGCATGAAGCGTGTGCCGGCCCGGCTCGAAGCGGCGCTGGAAGCGGTGCCGGCGGCGGTGCTCACCGCCATCGTCGCGCCGGCGCTGGTGCAGGGCGGGTGGCCGGAACTTGGCGCATTGGCGGCAGCGTGTCTGCTGGCGCTGCGCACCGGCATGACGGCGATGTTCCTCGGTGGGGCGCTGGTGCTGGTCGTGCTGCGTTATATCAACGGCGCCTGAAGTCAGCGGTCGCGTACAAGGCGAAAGCCGAGATGCGTTGGCGGCTGGCCGGCGGAGCAGCCGCCGCCATAGGCGTCGCGCAGGAAAATCGGGATCTGCGCCTCGTGGTCGCCAGCCGCCAGATAAGCCGGGCAGCGGTCCGGATCGGCGCCGGCGCAGGTCGAAGTCCATTCCCAGACATTGCCGGAAAGATCGGCAACACCATTGGCGGCTACGCCGAAGCTGCCGCTTGCCCGGATCTTGCGCGACCGGGTTTTCGTCGTGCCGTATTCGGCGGCCCAATCGAGGCGCGGATCGGTGAAGCGGCGCGGTCTGATCCTGGCGGAATCCGGACCGGCAAGCGCTCGCCATTCCTCGATCGATAGCAAGCGATAGCCAAGGCCGGTCTTGCGGTTGAGCCAGGCAATGAATTCGGAAATGTCGAGATAATTGACTTCGGTGACCGGATATTCGCCGGCCGGGTGCGCGCGTTGAGGTTTCGGCAGATAGCTGCAACCGCCCTCGGCATGGCATTGCGCCCATAGGGCGTAGGAGATTTCCTCGCGCCCGACCCAAACCGGATTTGCACCGGGCAGATTGACGCTCACTTCGACAAACGGAGGAGCAACGGGGGCACGAGCCGAGAGATCGCCCGGCGACCGGGCATCGATTTGGTAGAGCAGGAAAACGGCGGCGGCAAATGCCGCCGCCGTGGTGACGAGATCGAAGCCGAGGCCGGAAAGGACAGGCCACTGAGGCCTCTTTGCCGCGACTGTCGACATCGTCGCTTTCCTCTCAGGTGATCGGGCCGGCCTTGGCGACCTGGGTCATCAGGTCGTCGTTCCACTCGCCGTCGACGATCACATGGGCGGTGGCGCCGAGCAGTACGGCCTCGATCAGGTTGTGGTTGACATAGGCGTAGACGCCCGGCTGACGGAACTCATAGGCCATCGCACCGGCCGATCCGCCGCGGATGAACCAGGTTTCGAGGCCGGTGGCCGGCTTGTCGGCAAACGAGCCGGCCTCCCAGACCAGGTCGCCATGGCCGCCGATCAGGTGCGGCCGGCTGTCGCGATTTGCCTGGGCATGGATGAACAGCACCTTCTCGCCGACCTTGGCCTTCATGGCATTGTCGCCGGTGAGCGCGCCCTGGGCGCCGTTGAAGACGACGTGAGTTGGGATCAACGTGCGCATCACATCGAGGGCATCTGACATGTTGTCGGCAGCGCCTTCGTAGACCTTGAAGTCGCCGTCCTCGTCGCGCGGGATGTAGAAATCCTGCTCGCCGATGAAATAGGCACGGTCGTAGGTGTAGGGGTTGCCGTCGGCGTCCTTCAGGCCGTCGCGCGGCAATACCATGACGGCGCCGTTCATGCCGTGGACGACGTGGTAGGGGATCATGATGCCGCCGGGGGCGCAGTGATAGACGAAGACGCCGGCCTTGACCGCTTTCCAGCGCAGCATCGCCTGCTCGCCGGGATTGACCTTGGTGAGCGCGCCGCCGCCAAGAGCGCCGGTCGAGGCATGGAAATCGATGTTGTGTTCGAGCACGTTAGTGCTGGGGTTGATCAGCGTCAGTTCGACGTAGTCGCCCTCGTGGCAGACGATCAGCGGTCCGGGCACGGTGCCGTTATAGGTGAAGGCCCAGACCTTGGTGCCGTCCTCGTCGATCTCGATCTGCTTTTCGTGGATCGTTAGCGTCACTTCGACGATTTTCGGGCCGCCAGAGGCGACCTGTTCGTGTTCGGGTACGAACGGCGGATCGACCAGTTTCTGGCGGACGCGCGGCAGCTTGGCGACGTCAACGGCAGCGGCCGCGGCGCGCACCAGCGGGCGGCGAAGGCCGGCGGCGGGCGCGGCGGATTGCAGTGCCGGCATGGCGGCAGCGTGCGTGGCGATGACCGTGCCGCCCAGCGCGGTAGCAAGACCGGCGGTCTTGAGAAATTGTCTGCGGGCTAGTGCGATGGGTTTGTCGATCGTGAGCATGGTCGCCTCCTTGGGCCGGGATATTTCCAAACACGCATTTCATATGCATGTTTTGCTGCACCTGCTTTGATCCTGGTCAAACGCCGTTGAAATAAGGGCGCAAGCGCTGGCGGTGGGCGACGACTTCGGCAAGCGAGTGGCCGTCGAGTACGCCGAAAAACGTCGATTCGGCCTTTGCCAGCATGAATTTCAATTCGCAGGCGGGCGTAATGATGCAGCGATTGGTCTTTTCGTCGAAACATTCGACCAGCGGACTCGAACCCTCGGCCAGGCGGGCGATGGCGCCGATCGATATCTCCTCGGCCGGGCGGGCCAGGCGCAAGCCTCCGTGGCGGCCGCGCACGGTTTCCAGATAGCCGGCGCGGCCGAGTTCGCGGGCGATCTTGCTCAGGTGATTGTGCGAGATGCCGTAGGCCTTTGAAACCTGGCCGATGGTCGTCAATTCCGGATGGCGGCTGCCAACCGCAATCAGCAGGCGAAAGGCGTAGTCGGTGAACTGTGAAATGCGCATGGTTGGCCGCAGCCGTTCGTTAAACCGGTATTGCAGATGCAGGTTAAGCGAATCGGCTGGAGGACTACTTGATCCCGATCAATCTTCAGCCCGCGAGCGGCGCGCAGGCGGCCTGGAGCCAGGCTCGGTCGGCCGCGTCGAGTTGCGGCGCCAGCGCTTCGAACACGCGCGAATGGTAGGCGTTCAGCCAGGTCCGTTCGGCGGCATCGAGCAGGGAAACCTCGACGAGGCGGCGGTCGATCGGGGCCAGCGACAGGGTTTCGAATTCGAGGAACCCAGCGAAGGAGGCTGCCTCACGGACCAGCACGAGGTTTTCGATGCGGATGCCGTAGGTGCCCTGGCGATAGTATCCAGGTTCGTTCGAAAGGAACATGCCGGCCTTGAGCGGCTCCATGCCACGCCGGGAAATGGAGGCCGGGCCTTCGTGGACCGACAGGAAGCTGCCGACGCCATGGCCGGTGCCGTGGGCGTAATCCTTGCCGGCAAGCCACAGCGCCCGGCGGGCGAAGGCATCGATATCGATGCCGCGCGTGCCGGCGGGAAAGCGCGCGGTAGCGATGGCGATGTGGCCTTTCAGCACCAGGGTGAAATCGGCGGTTGCCCCCGTCGGCGGGGCACCGATTGCAACCGTACGGGTGATGTCGGTGGTGCCGTCGACATATTGCCCGCCGGAATCGACGAGGTAGAGCGTATCGTTTTCGAGCTTGCGGTTGCTTGCCCGGCTGACCCGGTAGTGGACAATTGCCCCGTCAGGCCCGGCGCCTGAAATCGTATCGAAGGAGATTTCGCGCAGCTCGCTGTTCATGTGGCCGGCGGTTTCGGCCCGGCATTGTTCGAGTTTCGTCGCCGCGCCGATCTCGTCGAGCGAGCCGGGCTGTTGGCGATCAAGCCACGCAAGGAACCGCACCATGGCAACACCGTCGCGCAAATGTGCGGCGCGGCTGCCTGCGATCTCCGCCTCGTTCTTGACGGCGCGGGGCAGCGAGCAGGGATCGCGGCCCTCGACAAGAGTGCCGCCGGCCTTGGCGATTGCGATTGCGATTGCCTGGGCAACTCCTTCCGGATCGCACAGGAACCTGGCGCCTTTCGCCCGTTCTCCGATCGCCGCCAGCAGCGACGCCGGATCGAGCAGTTTGGCGAGTTCGGACAGCGCGGAGCGCACATCGCTGCCGATCTTGCCGGCATCGAGGAACAGCAATGGCTTGCCAAGGCCTTTGTCGGTGGCAGGCACCAGTGCAAAGCCGATGGCGAGCGGAATATGAGCAATGTCTCCGCCTCGCAAGTTGAATAGCCAGGCGAGCGAGGCGAGGTCGGTTACAGCGTGCCAATCGGCGCCGGCCTTGGCGATTTCGGCAGCGATTTCGGCGAGCTTTTCCGACGCGCTTTTGCCCGCATGCAGCAGCGGATGCAGTTCGACCAGGCGCGAGGGCGCGGCCGGGCGGTCGCCCCACAGTGCGTCGACCGGATTGGCGACGGCGACGAGTTCGGCTCCGGCAGGGGCGAGGGCTTTGGCAAAACGGCGATGCTGGGCGATAGTTGTGAGCCACGGGTCGAAGCCGCAGCGCATGCCATCGGCGCCACTTTCGGCAAGCCATTTTGCCGGCGGATGATCGATCAGGTTGTCGATCGAAAAGATTGTGGTGTCGGTTTGCTCGGCCGCCTGCAAGGTGTAGCGGCCGTCGACGAACAGCACCGCCTTGTCCGCGGTGACGATGGCAAAACCGGCCGAGCCGGTAAAGCCGGTCAGCCAGGCGAGGCGCTCCGCGCTGGCGGGGAGATATTCGTTCTGGTGCTCGTCGGCGTGGGGAACGAGAAAGGCGTCGATGCCGATCCGTTTCATCTCGGCACGCAACGCCTGAACTCGCGATTTCACCGAAACGCGCTGCGATGTCCGATTCGAAATTCTGGAACACCGCCACTCCGTGCCGCCAGCTGGTTATCAGCGCGGTTTATCGATGCAGGGGCGAGGCTGCAACGGGCGCTGTGCCTGCAATCCGGGCGCAAGCCGTGCAAATTTGAGGGCAGACTGCTCCGGTAATGGGCATGCCATGCAGAAGGTGCAAGGGTCTCATGCCGATCCGGCATGAGCGCTTTGCTGCGTTGCACACTATATTTCGCTGCGGGAGAGGATCCCTCGCGGAAAGGAAACCGCCATGTCCATTTTCAGCTCTGTTCGCCGCGCCGCATCTGCCGGCTTTGGCCGGATGATCGAAGCACGCCAACGGCAAGTGAACCGCTATATCGACCACATGGTCCTGCATTTTGACGACGAGACGCTGAAAGGCGCCGGCATCTCGCGCGCCGACGTGCATCGCCGCGTCGTTACCAATCACTGGGTCTAACGTCCGGCGTGGCCCGGTAATAAAAAACCAGTCATTGTCTGCACCTCAGCGGCGGGGAGCTCGTGCCCCGCCGCTTTTTCTTTTGCAGTGTCAGGCGCAGCGCTGCCGATCTTAGCGCCGGAGCGCCTCGATGATTGCACTGCTATTGCGTATGCGGGCGACGCGCGGCAGCACCTTCTCGATTGCCATGGCATGCAAACCTTCGACGATGCTGGTCGAGGCATCCTCGGCGACGACGACATTGTAATTGAGATGCCAGCCATCGCGCGCTGTCTGCTCGACGCCGAAATTGGTGGCGACGCCGCCAATAATCATAGTGTCGATGCCCCGCCGCCGCAGTTGAATGTCGAGTTCGGTGCCGAAGAAGGCGCTCCAGGTGCGTTTGGTGATCGGCAGATGCGGCAGCGCGCGAAGGTCGCTGACGATCTCGGCCAAATCCGCCGGCAGGCCGCGCGGCGGCACCGCAAGCGGCTGATCGGTCTTGCCGCGCGGTGCTGCCGATAGATCCGGACCGAAGTGCACATTCACCAACACTACCAGACCGCCCGCATCGGTAACTGCGCGGCCGAGCCGCAATCCGGCGGCGACAACCTGATCGGCGGTATAGGGCGAGAGTGGGCGGCTGAGAATGCCTTTTTGCAGGTCGATGAGGACGAGCGCGGTTGTCCTGGGATCGAGCGTGAGCATGGAAATCTGCCTCGACTGCTGTTATATGAGGAAAGGCTCATGTTTCTGGGTATATGAGGGTGCCCTCACAAAAGTCAAGCGGCGCAGCTGAAGTCCGGGCCCCGCAACGCGAGCGTGGCCGGGCTCGGGTCGCCGCGCTGCTGGCAGCAGCCACCGAGGTGTTCGCCGACAAAGGCTACGACGCCGCGACGATGACAGAAATTGCGGCGCGGGCCGGCGCGTCGATCGGCTCGCTCTATCAATTCTTCCCGACCAAGGAGTTGGTAGCCGAGGCGCTGCACGCCAGCAACGCCGACGCGCTAGCCGCCATGCTCGAAACAATGGCACCCCGTCTGGCGGACAAGCCCGCCGAAGCGCTGGCCGAGGTATTATTCGCCGAATTCTCCGGCTTCCTCCTGAAGCATCCAGCCTTTGTTGCTTTGGCCGATCGCGCGGCATAGATCCCAAGCGCAAGAAAGCGACGCGCCAGAAGTTGCGCCGACATATCGCGCAGCTCTTGATCGCGGCGAAACCGCCTGTTGCGCGCTCCCGGGCCCAAGTTTTGGCGATTGTGATCCTGCATCTGCTGCGCGTTACCGTTGCCGTCGAAAGCGAGGTCGATCTCGATGGCAAAAGGGGTGTGCTCGACGAATTCGGCTGATGTTGAAGCACCACCTGTCCGGGCGCTAACTGCGCCAGGTGCGGCAACGCCCCGCAACGAAGTTAAGGGATGCCTCCGCTTTTATTTTCGAGTGTCAGCGTAGCCCAGCCGTCGAGAATGGCGGCATGACGCAACGCAAATCCGGCTTGGCGGAAAGTTGCCAGAACCGGCCGCGCCTGGCTGGCGAGCAGCCCCGACAGGATGACGGTGGCGCCCGGGCCGGCGTGGCGGGCGAAGGCCGGCGCAGTGCCTGAAGCGGGCGGGCAAGGATATTGGCGACGATCAGGTCGAAAGGCCTACGTCGGGCGATGACGCGGTGATGAAACCCGGCGGCGCGCCGCACATCGACGTAGCGGGCGACGCCGTTGATGCGGACATTGTTGCGGGCAACCGCCACGGCAGTCGGATCGATATCGCTTGCCAGCACCTCGCGGCGCAGGGATTTGGTGAGCGCGATGACGAGTACGCCGGAGCCGGTGCCGAGATCGAGCATGCGGCGGAATTTGCGGCGCTTCAACGCCGCCCCGATGGCAATCAGGCAGCCGGCCGTGGTTCCGTGATGGCCGGTGCCGAAGGCCTGGCCGGCGTCGATCTCGATGGCGATTTGCCACGGCTTTGCAGCGCCCCGGTCATGGCTGCCGTGAAC
>CAVWVG010000004.1:0-757130 GCA_963758355.1 uncultured Alphaproteobacteria bacterium
TTTATTTTTTATACATATTTATTATTAACTCATTCGTGCTCCTCCAGCCAGCCCGCAAAGACTCTGCCACCATTTAACATCTCGGCCTTCCAATGTTAATTGGTCACCAGTACCGAATAGTGCGGATGATCCTCGGGCGCTGCCGTCTCGACGCCGACCAATTCGGGCGCATCGAGGCGCGACAGAAGACATGGTTTGTACGGTGCGCAAGACGACGACGCCAAGAAAGAACAGGCTGATCGCCAACGTCGCGAGAAAATAGGCCAGCCGGGATGGGCGAAGACAGCCCATGCCGAAATCCCAATGCGAGCGCAGAAGCAGCCGTTGCGCATTTCCCAATCGATGCGCCGCGGAGAATTCCGGCGTTTGCCGGCGCAATTCGCCAACCGCTTCGCCAGCAAGACGCTCGGCATTTGCGCATGAAAATGGCATGGCGCAATTGCCGCGCGTCGACGAAAAGCGTCTCCGAGAAGGCCGCCGCCTGAAGTTGCGCTGTTCGGCAATCTCGCGATAGCCGGCGGTGCGCGGCGCCACGGCAAGCGCCTGGCGCCCACCAAAATCGACGACGGCGAAGGCCGAATCGATCTGCAGATCATCGCAATCGCGAACCGTCAGTTCGCGGCAATGGCCATCCGGCACCGCAGTATTCGGCCAACTTTCGTTCATACGATCGGCGGTCGATGAAATTGCGGTGGATCAGCAGTTCCGCCGTGCTCAGCGATTTTGCCCTGGCGAGGCTGCGGCCCAGCCGAGGAACTCGGGCGAAAAGCGATGGCCCCTGAGAAAATCCACGTCGGCGGGCAAGGAGATCGGTTCAGGCGGGATCGGTTCAGGCGCGCCGAGCCAATCCGGGCCATGTGCCAGTGCCGTCGCGTCACCTTGATCGGAGCCCGCAGTCGGGTGCGACCATCGCGCCGGCGCAATCGCGCCACTCGGCTATTCCCTCGAGCAATTGTGCGGAAGAACCGTTTCGCCACAACCGAATACCTGTTACATCGCCCGGCGAAAAACGGCCCGCAGAGACGCATGAAGTTCGTTGTGGGTCCGATGACAGTAATCTGCTCGCGCGTGGAAAGCCATCCTTCGTCATGAATTGCTTGCAATTGCGGAAGCTTCATCTGCTCGCTGCAATCCTGGCGGCTTGCCTTGCGACATTGCCGGGACCGGCAAGGTCGGCCGAGGTGACGATCCCCAATTTCTGGGATTCGCGCGAAATCCTGACGCGCCCGATCTCAGCGCCCTGCCGCGCCTGCGCTTTCTGACGACGACCGATTTCCCGCCGTTCAACTTCATCGACCGGGCCAAGCGCCTGACCGGATTCAACGTCGATCTCGCCCGCGCGATCTGCGACGAACTGCACATCCTGCAGCGATGCCAGATTCAGGCGCTGCCGTTTGCGGAAATCGAGGACGCGCTTGCCCGCGGCGAGGGCGACGCGATCATCGCCGGCATCGCGATCACCGCTGAAAACCGGACCAAATACGAGTTCACGCGACCGTATCTGCGCGTGCCCTCGCGTTTTGCCAGCCGGCGCGACGCCGGCATCGGCGAGCCGATGTATGCGGCCGTCCGCAAGGCGGTGACCGGCGTCATCGAACGCTCGGCCCAGCAGGCGTGGTTCGCCAAGGCATTTGCCGGCGCCCGCAGCCAGGCGTTCGCCAGCCGCCTGGATGCCTATGAAGGCCTGAAATCGGGCAAGGTCGACTTACTGTTCCTCGACGCCGTGTCGCTGTCCTACTGGCTGCAGTCGGAAGCGTCCGAGGCGTGCTGCACGTTCGCCGGCGGGCCGTATTTCACCTCCGACCCGGAGGGCGACAGCCTGGCGATCGCGTTTGCGCCGGGTCAGACGGCGCTGGCGGCGGCGACCGATTATGCCCTCAAGCAATTGAGCGAGCGCGGCGTTTTCGCCGAACTGTACCTGCGTTATTTCCCGCTCGGCCTTTATTGAGGCCGGCCGGCGGAACGGCACCATCAGCGTCCAGTCGAGACGGGTCGGGCGATCGTCCTGCCAATCCTTCAGGCCGATTTGCATCGCATCATGGCCTAGCGCCGGCTGCGCGACATAGGTGCCGAAAAGCCGATCCCAGAACGAGAAATTGAAACCGTAGTTGGAATCGGTCTCGCGCCCGTCACTGGAATGATGAACGCGGTGCATGTCAGGCGTGACGATGACCGACCTCAGGGCGGAATCGAGCCACAATGGCAGGCGCAGGTTGGCGTGGTTGAACATCGCGCCGCCGTTCAGCACGATCTCGAAAATCAGGACCGAAGCGGCCGGGGCGCCGAGCGCGAGGACAACTGCGTATTTCCACAGCATCGACAGGACGATCTCGATCGGATGAAAGCGGATCGCGGTGGTCACGTCAAAATCAATGTCGGAATGATGCATGCGATGGATGCGCCAGAAGATCGGCACCTTGTGGGAGGCGACGTGGCTGAGCCACACGGCGAAATCGAGCACCACAAAGGAAACGGCGAACGCCAGCCAGTAGGGCGTTTCGATGCGGTTGAACAGGCCGTATCCGCGCTCGGCAGCCCATACCGCCCCGCCGACGGCGGCCGTTTTGAACAACAGGCGCACGACGACCGAATTGATGATGACGATCGCCCAGTTGGTGAACCAGCGCCGGCGCTTGACCGGAGCGCGGCAAGCGGCGCGGCACGGCGATTTCCAGTAGCGCCAGAGCGGCGAACAGGCCCAGGAAAACGCCGAGGCGGATCAAGCGGCTCATTCACGGCTTGCTCCTCGCGGTTCACGCTCCACAGGGGGCGAAGGTGCGTGGCCAGCAAGTATGCCCGGGCCGGCGATCCGGCGCGGCGACGCGAAGATCAGACGCGCTGATGGCGGGCGCGGGCGCCGCGTTCGATCGCCGCACACGCCAATCGGTCGAGATTGAAGCGATCGCGCAGCATCTGCAGAAGCCGCAATTCCTCCTGTTCGACGTGCAGATCGGCGGCGGCGACTTCGACCGCCAGCGCATAGGCAGTTTCGTGCAGCTTCTTCGGCAGAACCTTGAAGGCCTCGTCGAGAATGCGATCGAGGCCGTCATCGTTCTGCAGGATCTTCGAGCAATGCTTGGCTGCCTTGACGATATCCGATTGGTCATAGCCCTCGAAAACCGGCAGCGAGCTGATGATCGAGCCGATCTTGGCGAGTTCGCGGTCGGTCATTTCGCGGTCGGCGGCCGACATCGTCACCATGATGTGGATAAGGGCTTCGTGCGGAGTCGTGGCAGCCATGGGCAGGCGGTGTCCTCTGGTTGGCGGAATCAGGTTGCGCTCAGGCCCCTTCCTAGGTGGTCGGCGCTGCCGCCTGCAAGCGAATGCGCCGGACCACCAGTCGGACGCCCGATCGGGTTGGAAACGGCGGCAAGCTGCGATATTAGCCAGCCAGATGCGCCATTTGCCGGCGGTCGTCGCCCTCAAGGTCGAAATGCCCCAAACCGCAGCCACCGATCCTGCCGCCCCGGCGGCACTCGCCGAAGCCGCCCGAAATTGCACGGCCTGGGATTTCGAGGAAGCGCGCAAGATCATCCGCCGTTACGAGAAGCGCGGATTTCCCGAGGCGGTCCTGTTCGAGACCGGCTACGGTCCGTCCGGCCTGCCGCATATCGGCACGTTCGGCGAGGTGGCGCGCACGACGATGGTGCGCCACGCATTTCGCGTGCTCACCGGCGACAAGGTCAAGACCCGGCTGCTGTGCTTTTCCGACGACATGGACGGCATGCGCAAGGTGCCCGACAACGTGCCGAACGGCGAGATGCTGCGCGAACATCTGCATAAGCCGCTGACGCGCGTGCCCGATCCATTCGGCCAGTTCGAGAGCTTCGGCCATCACAACAACGCCATGCTGCGCCGCTTCCTCGACCAGTTCGGCTTCGACTACGAGTTCGCCAGCGCCACCGACTATTATGTGAGCGGCAGATTCGACGAGATGCTGCTCGCCGCTGTCCGAAAAATACGACGACATCATGCAGGTGATGATGCCGACGCTGGGCGAGGAACGCCAGGCGACCTATAGCCCGTTCCTGCCGATCTCGCCTTCGAGCGGCCGCGTGCTCTACGTGCCGATGAAGGAGGTCGACGCTGCCGCTGGCACGATCACCTTCGCCGACGAGGACGGCCGCGACGCCACCGTGCCGGTGACCGGCGGCCATGTGAAACTGCAGTGGAAGCCCGATTTCGGCATGCGCTGGGCGGCGCTCGGCGTCGATTTCGAGATGTTCGGCAAGGACCACGGGCCGAACATGAGCGTCTATGACCGCATCTGCGCCCTGCTCGGCGGCCAGCCGCCGGAGCATTTCGTCTATGAGCTGTTTCTCGACGAGAACGGCCAGAAGATTTCGAAATCGAAGGGCAACGGCATCACCATCGACCAATGGCTGACCTATGCCTCACCGGAGAGCCTGGCGCTGTACATGTATCCAAGCCGAGGACGGCCAAGCGGCTGTATTTCGACGTCATCCCGCGCCAGGTCGACGAATATTACCAGCATCTGGCCGCCTATGCCGGCCAGGATGCCGGCCAGCGCCTGCAAAACCCGGTCTGGCACATCCACTCCGGAAACCCGCCGCCCGTCGACATGCCGATTTCGTTTTCGATGCTGCTCAATCTGGTCAGCGCGTCGAATGCGCATGAAAAATCGATCCTGTGGGGGTTCATCAGCGCCCATCTGCCGGGCGTCACCGCGCAGAACCATCCCGAACTCGACCGGCTGGTCGGTTACGCGATCCGCTATTTCGAGGATTTCGTCGCGCCGACCAAGAAATTCCGCAGGCCCGATGCGGCCGAATCTGCCGCCCTTGCCGATCTCGACGGCCGGCTCGGCAAACTTGCTGCCAGTGCCGACATTGGCGCCGACGCCGAAGCGATCCAGGCGGAAGTCTTCGAGGCCGGCAAGAAGGCTGAATATGCGAACCTGCGAGAATGGTTCCGGGTGCTCTACCAGGTGCTGCTCGGGCAGGATCAGGGCCCGCGCTTCGGCTCGTTCGTTGCCTTTTACGGCATCGAACGAACCCGCAAGCTGATCGAGCGAAGCGATCGCCGGCAAACTGGCGTCGGCTACTGGCTAGCCCAGATGATGCGCGCCATCCATTCGATTTCCTCGGTCGCAAGATTGCGATCGGGATGTGCCGGATTGAGAGAGACCAGTTCGACGCGGCGGGCCGACTGGCGCGCCAGCACCTTGGCCATCACCTCGCCGGAACGCGTCTTGACGACGACGCGATCGCCCTTGCGCGTCGTCGCGCCCGGCTGAACGATGATGACGTCGCCATTGCGGTAGAGCGGCAGCATCGAATTGCCGGAAACTTCCAGCGCATAAACCGCTTCGGCATCGGCGGCGGGAAACGCGATCTCGTCCCAGCCCTGCCCGGTCGGAAACCCGCCGTCATCGAAAAAGCCGCCAACGCCGGCGCGGGCGAAATCCGAGCAGCGGCACATCGCGGGCAGCCAGTGCCGGCAGTGCCGGAGCCCGGCGCGGTCGCTGACCCGGTATCAATGCCATGAAATCGTCGAGGCTCGAGCCGGTGGCGCGCAGCGCCTTGGCGATCGATTCGGTCGACGGCCAGCGCAGGCGGCCCTTGGAGGCGACGCGCTTCGACTTGTTGAAACTGGTCGGGTCGAGGCCAGCCAGTTTCGCAAGGCCCGATGCGGTCAATTGGTGACGGGCGGCCAAGGCATCGAGCGCCGCCCAGACCTGGTTGTGCGAAAGCATGCTCGCGCCCCGAATTTCCCGTATTCCAAAAGGAGAGGAAATTATTCCTTAAAAGATGTAACCTGCCAAATCCGCCGAGTCCAGCCTGCGACCGTGCACGCGGCTCTACAATGGCGGCGCCCGGAACGGCGCCCGACCTGAGGCGATCATCGCTTCGAGCAATTCCAACCGGTCCTGGCCCCAGAAGATTTCGCCCTTGTAAGCGTAGGAAGGCGCGCCGGTGGCGTCGAGCGCGATCGCGGCGGCGGTGTTGGCAGCGCGCGCCTCGGCCGCTTCGGCGCCGCGCGAATCGGCCAGCACCTTATCGGCATCATGACCGCATTCGGCGAGCAGGCCAGCGATGACACTCTCGTCGGCGATATCGAGTTCGCGTGTCCAGACTGCCTCACCGACCTCGCGTGCGAACCGGCCGACATCGCTGCCGGCCAGCACCAATGCCGCGCAGCTTAGATCGGCACGCTCGGGATTGGCAGGAAAATGCTTCGGCTTCAGGTTGATCTTGACGCCGCGCAGCAAGGCAAACCGTTGCAATTCGACAAACCGATAGCGCTGGCGGATCGCCGAACGCTGGGCAAGCGGCACGGAACCCGATTGCGCCCATACGCCCGTAAGCGAAAACGGCCGGTAGCGGATTTCGCAGCCACGGCGCCGGGCGATCTCGTGAAGGGTGTCGTGCCCGAGATAGGCATAGGGGGAGATCGTCGTGAAGAAATATTCGATTGCTTCCGCCATCTTGCCTCCCTGTGTCTCGATCCGCCAAAGTCAGGTGTTCTTGAGAGCCAGACTTGCATGGCGATTGCGCCTCGGCAACTCGGCGCGGCGTCAGGCAACAAGCGAGGCAGTTCGATGAGCAGCGCGGACAAATCGGCAGAGAATTTGCTCTCCCGCGCCTACGGGGTCGAAACCGCACAGCAAAGCCGGCGGCTCTACCGCGACTGGGCAGCGACCTACGACCGCACCATGCTCAAAGGGCTCGGTTATGTCAGCCCGAGGCGGGCGGCGCGAATGCTGGCCGATGCGTTGCCGATCCGCCCTGCCGTGGTCCTCGATGTCGGCTGCGGCACCGGCCTGGCGGCAATCGAACTGGCACGGTACCCCTGGCTCACCATTGACGGGCTCGACTTTTCGCCGGAAATGCTGACCGTCGCCGCTCGCCGCGGCATCTATCGCGCCCTTTTCGCCGCCGATCTCAACCGGCCGCTGCGGCTGCCTGCCCATCGCTACGACGCCCTGATCTGCACCGGCACTTTCACCCACGGCCATGTCGGGGCGGGGTGCCTGCCCGAACTGTTCCGCATCTTGCGCCCGGGAGGGCGTTTTGCTGGCACGATCCACCGCGACGTCTACGAACCGCTCGGTTTCGCCGAGGCCATCGGCCGCATGGCCTCGTCAGGGAAAATCAGGGTCGTGCGCCATGAAGCCGGCGGGTATTATGCCGGAAGCGCGGAACCCGAGGGCTATTATTTCCTCTGGCGCAAGAGTTGAACCGCCTGAAATTGCGGTGCGAATTGGCTGGTTGCGCTTGCCATGGCGGGCGGCATCTTTCATTCAGGCGCCATGGCCCAGCCGGAAAAACTCGACATCTTGCTGATTGGCGGTGGCGGCCGCGAACATGCGCTGGCCTGGAAGCTCGTTCAATCGCCGTCGTGCCGCCGGCTTTTCTGTGCTCCCGGCAATCCCGGAATCGCCGAACATGCGACGCTGGTTTGCCTCGACATTGCCAACCACAGCGAGGTCGTCGATTTCTGCAAGGCCAACCGCATCGGCCTGGTCGTGGTCGGGCCGGAGGCGCCGCTGGTCGCTGGAATGGTCGATGCGCTTGCCGCCGCCGGCATCCGGGCGTTCGGGCCGACGGCCGGAGCGGCGCAATTGGAAGGGTCGAAAGCCTTCACCAAGGAATTGTGCGCGCAATTTGAAATCCCGACTGCAGCGTTCGCCCGCTTCAACAATGCCGCCAAGGCGAAGGCCCATGTCCGGAGCCAGGGAGCGCCGATCGTCGTCAAGGCAGACGGTCTTGCAGCCGGCAAGGGCGTGACGGTGGCGGCGAGCATCGAAGAAGCCTGCGCGGCGATCGACGATTGCTTCGAGGGCCGCTTCGGCGCGGCCGGCAGCGAGGTCATCGTTGAAGAATGCCTTGTCGGCGAGGAGGCGAGCCTGTTTGCCTTGTGCGACGGTCGCACCGCCCTGCTGTTCGGCACTGCCCAGGACCACAAGCGCGTCGGCGAGGGCGATACTGGCGCCAACACCGGCGGCATGGGCGCCTATTCGCCGGCGCCGGTGCTCGACGCGGCAACGACGCGGCAGGCGATGAACGAAATCATCGTTCCGACGCTCGCCGCCATGCACGCGCGGGGTACGCCATTCCGGGGAATTCTTTATGCCGGCCTGATGCTGACGGATGCCGGCCCGAAACTGATCGAATACAATGTCCGCTTCGGCGACCCGGAATGCCAAGTGCTGATGCCGCGGCTCAAATCTGATCTCGTCAGCCTGCTGCTGGCGGCCATCGATGGCACTCTCCTCTCGGCGGATGCCGAATGGATCGACCAAACCGCGCTCGCCGTCGTCATGGCGGCCCAAGGCTATCCTGGTGAGCCGCGGCGTGGCGGCGCGATTGCCGGCCTCAAAGCGGCGTCCGTCGACGGCGCCCTCGTCTTCCATGCCGGCACCGCGATGCGCGACGGAAGACTGGTTGCCGCCGGCGGGCGCGTGCTCGATGTCGTCGGGCTCGGCGGCAATGTCAGCGAAGCGGCGGCGAAGGCCTATGCCGCTGTCGACCGGGTCGTATGGCCGGACGGGTTCTGGCGCCGCGACATTGGCTGGCGGACGATTCGCCGCGAAGCCGAGGCCGGCGCCGCGGCGCGCGATGTATCGCCGAGGCAGGTACGCGCATGATCGCCGCGATCAAGGCGCTGCATCTACTGGCGCTGGCCTTCGGCGCGGCCGCGAGCCTCGGCAATATCTATCTGATGCTCGCCCGCGGCCCACACGATCTTCCCGATCCGGGACGTATGGGCGCCCTGCGAAAACTCTACCGCCAGACAGCGCTGGCGGCGATCGGCCTGCTCTGGCTGACCGGCCTGATTCTGCTGGTGCGGAATTACGGCGGCTGGGTCGCGGGTTTCTCGTTTTCGGCCAAGCTCGCGCTCGTTGTCCTGCTGACGGCGATCGTCGCCTTCCTCAACGTCATGGCGCCGGGCTGGGCGCGGCGCGGCGGGCCGCCAGCGTGGGTCGCCAGCCTCCACATCGTCGGCGCCACGAGTCTGCTCGCCATCGTCGTTCTGGCGGCGTTTGCCTTCGGCTGAATGGCCGGCACGCGGCCGGCGGCGAGCCAAAGCGCCGCAACCGACTTCTATTGCCGCGCTTGCCGTGGCGGCCTATATCTGCCAAATCGTCCAGAAAATCGGTTGTTACTCTAGGCAATGTCCGAATCCGGCTCGATTCGCGCCTCCGGCGCTCACGGCATAAAGCAGCTCGGCGACAAGCTCGTCGCGGCGGGCTTGCGTGCGACCCGCCAGCGGCTGGCGCTCGCCGAATTGCTGTTCAGCCGCGGCGACCGGCATATCTCGGCCGAAATTCTGTTCGATGAGGCGCGCCAGGCCGGGTTCCCGATTTCGCTGGCGACGGTCTACAACACCTTGCACCAGTTCTCCGACGTCGGACTATTGCGCGCTATCGCCATCGATACGGAGCGCACCTATTTCGATACCAATACCGGCAACCACCAGCATTTCTTCATCGAGGAAACCAGCGAAGTGGTCGACATTCCGGATTCGGGTCTGGAAATCGGCAATCTGCCCGAGCCGCCAGCCGGCTTCGAAATCAGCCGCGTCGACGTGGTCGTGCGCCTGCGGGCTCTGCCGCGCCAGTAGGCGCCTTCAGTCGTCGAGAGATTTGTCCGGATACACGCCCCAAAGCTGGTTTTGGCGGATATAGCCGCTGATCCCCTGCGCCTCGATGCGACACCACGACTGCCGGCAGAATTTGATGTCGGCGACGGCGCCGGGTTCGATATGGGCGACGACGTCGTTGGCGGCCTGCGGTCCAGTACGCATTTCGACCAGGTTCTTGCGCACGCTCCACGGAGCGACGATCGCGGTTCTGGTGCCCGACAGCAGCGCGCCCAGAACCCAGCCCTCGTTGCCCTCGGCGTCGCGGACCTTGCGCCAGTTGTCGTATTCCTGGATGATTTCGACCGGAAGGCCACGCTTCATGTAGAGCCATTCGACCTGGTATTCAGAACCGGGCCCGACCCGCATGTTGACGCGTGCCGATTTCAGCGAGACGAAGCGCGGCAGCGGCAAGCCGCTGTCGAGGCCGGCATTGCTGTTGGCACCCGCCGGCAATGCCAGGAAAAGTACCAGTGCGACGGCGGCTGCGGCGCGAATCGACGTTCGCCCGGCGAAGGAAAGCGCGGGTTGGGTACGCAAAACCTGATCCCCTCAAGCGCATTGGCGCGATGGCGGCGTGTCCGACTTTTTCCCCGCTCGCCAGTCTGCTAGACCTCGCGATCATGCCGGCGCACAGTTAATGGTTCGTCAACATGGGCCAAAAAAGGCCTTGGCAAGGAAACCGACCGGGAGGGATCGCATGCCACGCAAGAAGCCGACGGTCGTGGTGACGCGAAAATTGCCCGACGCAGTCGAAACCCGCATGCGCGAATTGTTCGAGACGACCCTGAACCTGGAGGATCGGGCGCTAAGCAAAGCCGAATTGCTCGCGGCAGCGCGCAGCGCCGATGCGCTGGTGCCGACGGTTACCGACCGCATTGACGAAGGCCTGATCGGCCAGGCCGGACCGCAGTTGAAGCTGATCGCCAATTTCGGCAATGGCGTCGACAACATCGACGTCGCCGCTGCAGCCCGCAAGGGCATCACGGTCACCAACACCCCCAATGTCCTGACCGAGGATACCGCCGACATGACCGTCGGCCTGATGATCGCGGTGTCGCGGCGGCTGGCCGAGGGCGTGCGCATCATCGAGAACGGCGGCTGGAAGGGCTGGTCGCCGACCTGGATGCTCGGGCGCCGCATCTGGGGCAAGCGTCTCGGCATCATCGGCATGGGCCGCATCGGCACGGCGGTGGCGCGCCGCGCCCGCGCCTTTGGCCTTGCCATCCACTATCACAACCGCAAGCGCGTCAGCGCCAGCACCGAAGAGGAACTGGAGGCGATCTACTGGGAAAGCCTCGACCAGATGCTGGCGCGAGTCGATTTCGTCTCGATCAACTGCCCGCACACGCCGGCGACGTACCACCTGCTGTCGGCGCGCCGGCTGGCCCTGCTGAAGCCCGAGGCGATCGTCGTCAACACCGCGCGGGGCCAGGTGATCGACGAGGACGCGCTGATCAAGGCAATCCAGGCCGGCAAGATTTCCGGCGCCGGCCTCGACGTGTTCGAGCACGAGCCGGCGGTACGGCCGGAACTGATCGAACTGTCGCGCACTGGCAAGGTGGTGTTCCTGCCGCACATGGGCTCCGCCACCATCGAGGGCCGCCTGGAAATGGGCGACCGCGTCATCATCAACATCCGCACCCTGTTCGATGGCCACCGTCCGCCCGATCGGGTGCTGCCGATCGACAGTTAAGTGCCGGTTTGCCCGACCTTGGCGACCGGCTTGCGCATCACGATCCAGGTCGGCCGATCGTAGCCGGGGTGGCTGCCCTCGCTGGTTTTGACGAACCCCTGGCCGGTGAAATAGCGATGGTTCTCGGAGAGTTCGACGCGGGTCTGCAGTTCCAGCCATTGTCGGCCGAGACCTGTGGCGATGCGTTCGGCTTCGCGCAGCAGCCTGCTGCCGTGGCCGGCACCCTGGCAACGCGGCTCGACGGCGAGCTTGCCTACGTAAAGACAGTCGGGCCGGGAATCGAGAAACGCGCAGGCGAGCGGTCCGGCACCTTCCTCGATCACCAGGCAGAATTCATCGCGCGCCTTTTGCGCCAGCGCTTCCGGCGTCAGTCGCAATGCTGAAGATGGCGGATCGATGCGCCCGTTCATGTAGGCAAAGGAGCGCAAGATCATTGACAGAAGCGTCGCCCAGTCCTCGCCCTCCCCGCTTAGGCGGCGCAGGATTGCGGAAGCGGCTGCCGGCGCCGTCATCGGCCGCGCGAAAAGGCGACGGTTTCGAAGCGGCCGCCGAGCGAATCGTAAAGCAGGATGCGGCCGGCGAGGCTCTCGCCGATCTCGAGAACTTCCTTGATCGCCTCCAGCGCCTGCATTGAGCCGATGACGCCGGTCAGCGCCCCGAGAATGCCGGCTTCGGCGCAGGTCGGTATCGCGCCGGGCGGCGGCTTTTGCGGAAACAAGTCGCGATAGCGAGGGAACGGCCGGCCTTCGCTATCGGCCAGATGCGGTTTCAGGGTCGTGATCGAGGCGTCGAATTGGCCGACTGCCGCCGTCACCAGCACCTTGCCCAATTCCTCGCAGCGATCGGCGACGAGATAGCGGGTGTCGAAATTGTCCGAGCCGTCGATCACGAGGTCATACAGCGTCACCAGCGCGCGGCAATTAGCCTCATCGAGGCGGACCGGCCAGGCTTCGATGCGCACATGCGGATTGATGCGCTCGGCCGAACGTTCGGCGCTTTCGGTCTTGCGCATTCCGACTGCCTTCGTGTCGTGCAAAATCTGGCGCTGCAGGTTCGACAGCGACACCCGGTCGTCGTCGACGACGCCGATGGTGCCGACACCGGCGGCGGCAAGATAGGCGATCGCCGGCGACCCGAGGCCGCCGGCGCCGATAACGAGAATGCGGGCGGCTTTCAATTTTTGTTGGCCAGGTCCGCCGACATCGCGAAGCACGATATGGCGGGCATAGCGCTCCAGTTCCGATTGCGACAGTTTCATGCGTCGCCTTCCCGCTCCGCCGCGCCGGCACGAATGGTGTAGAACTGGCCGCGCTCGCCCATCGCCGCAAACAGCGCGCGGTCGGTGCCGGTCATCCATGCCTGGCAGTTGAGCGCCTCGACGCGGTCGAAAAGCGCCTCGCGGCGCTGGATGTCGAGATGGGCGGCAACCTCGTCGAGCAGCAGGATCGGCGCCAGCCCGGTGATGTTGGCGACCAGCCGGGCATGCGCCAGGATCAGGCCAATCAATAGCGCTTTTTGTTCGCCGGTCGAACAAAGTGCCGCCGCCATCGATTTTGGCCGGTGCAGGACGGCGAGATCGCTGCGGTGCGGACCTTCAAGCGTGCGTCCGGCACCGGCATCGCTGCGCCGCGCCGTGCGCAGGCGTTCGCCATATTGAGCCTCCAGTTCGCCGGCCGGAATTTCGCGCGCCAGCGCCTCGAGTGCGCCATCGATATGAATTACCGCATCCGGGAACTGCGCGTCCGGCGACGCCTGGGCAACGATCATCGCCGAAAGCAATTCCACCAGTTCGGCACGCGCCGCGGCGATCGCGACCGCGGTTTCGGCCATCTGCAATTCGATCGCATCGAGCCAGCGGGCATCGGGCATGTCTTCGGCAAGCAGGCGATTGCGCGCCCGCATCGCCCTTTCGAAATCGGCGACGCGGCGGCCATGGGCCGGATGGATCGCCAACACGAGGCGGTCGAGAAACCTTCTCCGGTCGGCCGCCGGGCCGGTGAACAGCCCGTCCATGGCCGGCGTCAGCCACAGGATGCGGGCATGGTCGAGCAATTCGTCGTTGGAGCGTGCCGAGGCGCCGTTGATGCGCACGCGCCGCAGATTCTCGATGCCGAGCGGCGTCTCGCCAAGGCCGGTGCCGATCGCTGCCGGCCCGCACGCGCCGGTCAATTCGGCAAAGACGCTCCAGGTGCCGGCGCCGCCCTGGCGGGCGACGGTGTCGAGATTGGCGCGGCGCAAGCCGCGGCCGGGCGACAGGAACGAGATCGCCTCGAGCAGGTTGGTCTTGCCGGCGCCATTGGGCCCGGTCAGCACCAAGCTGCGCTCGTCGCAGGCAAGCGACAACGCCGGATGGTTGCGAAACGAATCCAGTTTCAGGGTCGAAATATGATGCGACGCGGCGCCGTTCATCAATTGGTCCTTGCCGGGATCGGTCCTTGCCGGCGATCCTTCGCCGGTCCCGGCCATTGCAGCGCCTACTATACGCGCATCGGCATCAGGACATAGATGGCGGTGTCGTCGGCAGTGTCGCGGATCAGCGTCGGCGAACCGGAATCGGCGAGTTCGAAGATCGCGCTATCGCCGCCAAGCTGGCCGGCGATATCGAGCAGGTAGCGCGAGTTGAAGCCGATCTCGAGGGGCGAGGCATCGTATTCGGCCGGCAGTTCTTCCGTCGCCGTGCCCGAATCCGGATTGTTGACGCTGAGCACCAGCTGGCCGGCGTCAAGATGCAGTTTGACGGCGCGGCCCCGTTCGGAGGAAATCGTCGAAACCCGGTCGACGGCGCCAGCAAAGCTGGCCCTATCGACGGTCAGATGCTTGTCGTGGCCGGTTGGAATGACGCGGTTATAGTCGGGGAAGGTTCCGTCGATCAGTTTCGATGTCAGCACGACATCGCCGACGCCGACCCGGATCTTGGTGTCCGACAACTCGATGGTAACGTTTGCTTCCGGGTCCTCGGTCAGTTTTTGTATCTCTCCGACCGCTTTGCGCGGAATGATGATGCCAGGCATGCCTTCGCAGCCCTTGGGCGCCGGCACCTGCGCGCGGGCGAGGCGATGGCCGTCCGTCGCTACCGCGCGCAGAAACAGCTTTTTGCCGTCTTCGACCGAGTGCAGATAGATGCCGTTCAGATAGTAGCGTGTCTCCTCGGTCGAAATTGCAAACTGGGTGCGGCCGATGAGGCCGGCGAGCGTCTTGGCGTCGATTGCAAATTTGTGCGTCGGCTTGCCGGCGGTGATGTCGGGAAAATCGCTTTCCGGCAATGTCTGCAGCGTGAAGCGCGATCGGCCGGCCGACACCCGCAGGCTTGCCGAATCGGCCTCGCTGGCGAGCTGGACCTCGGCCCCCTCCGGCAACTTGCGCACGATCTCATAGAGCATGTGGGCGGGAACGGTGGTTGCTCCCGATTGCTCGACCATGGCCGGCACCGTCTCGAAGATCTCGATGTCGAGATCGGTCGCCTTCAACTGCAGTTGCGACCCTTCGGCCCGCAGCAGGACGTTCGACAGGATGGGGATCGTGTTGCGGCGCTCGACGACGCGATGAACGTGGTTCAGCGATCGAAGCAGGTTGGCTCGTTCCAGGGTCAGGCGCATGGCAGTTCACTCAAGGTCGGTGACTTCAGGGTCGTTTGCCGGATGGCGGTTCGATTGAACTGGCAATCCCCGCAACTCCGGCGCGCCGGCCGCCGAGCCGATGGCCGCCAGGCGGCCATTCGATGCCGACGCCCTGAATTGCAGGGAAATCAGGCGGCAAACTGACAGCAATCGCCGCCGCTTGGCAAGAGTTGCCGGGCGGCGGCGGCGCCAACGGCGCGCACTTCTGGGGATAACCATAGCGGCCGGCGGTCTGGGCATCGCCGGCGCCTTCCGGGCATTGCGGAAGGCCGCACCTGGCTGCTGTGGGCGATCTAGTCGAGAATCAGGCGCTTCAGCAGCTCGATTTCGTGCGCCAGCTTCTGGTCGCTTGCCGTCATCTCCTCGATCTTGCGCACCGCATGAAGCACCGTAGTGTGGTCGCGGCCGCCGAACCGGCGGCCGATCTCCGGATAGGAGCGCGGCGTCATCACCTTGGCGAGATACATGGCGATCTGGCGCGGGCGAACGATGGCACGCGTTCGCCGGTTCGACAGCAACTCGTTCTTCGACACGTTGAAATGGCGCGCGACGATCTTCTGGATGTCCTCGATGCGCACGCGCCGCGATTCGGAGTTGCGGATCAAGTGGCCGAGAATCTTGTCGAGTTCCTCAAAACTGATCTGGCCCTCGCTGAAGCGATGCTGCACCAGCAACTGGTTGAAGGCACCCTCGACATCGCGCCCGCTGGTGGTCACCTGGCGCGCGACATAGGCGAGCACGTCATCGGATATTTCAAGGTTCGGCTGTTCGACCCTGGCCTCGGTATAGCGCGCGGCCAGGATTGCCTTGCGCAGGTCGTAGTCCGGCGCATCGATTTCCAATGTCACGCCGCCCTTCAGCCGCGAGCGCACGCGCTCATCGAGGCTTTCCAGATCGGTCGCCGGCCGGTCGGCGGCGACGACGACCTGGCGGGCGCTGTCGATCAGCTCGTTGAGCAAATGGCAGAATTCAGCCTGGATCGCCTTGCCTTGCAGGAACTGCATGTCGTCGATCAGCAGCAGGTCGATGCCGCGCAGCGATTCCTTCAACGACAGGGCGGTCTGGTCGCGGATTGCAGAGGCGAAGCGCCACATGAAATATTCCGCTGTCAGGTACAGCACTTTGCGCTTTTCATCGCGGCCGCGCGCTTCCCATGCGATGGCCTGCAGCAGATGCGTCTTGCCGAGGCCGACGGCGGCGTGGACGAAAAGCGGATTGAACCGGGCCGCCCCTTGCGCGTCCTCCGCGACGTCGCGGGCGGCCGCATAGGCGATGCGGTTGGAGCGGCTTTCGATGAAGGCGGCAAACCGATGCTTGGGATCGAGTGGCGAGCCGTTGAAGGTCGGTCGTGCACCGGCCCCCGGATGGACGCGCAGCGGCCCTGATTTTTGCGGCAGCACCGGTCGCGCCGAGTGCGCATCGGCATTGGCAGGCGTCGACTCGACTGCCGACCCGGGCTTTTCCACGCGGCCAGATTCGTCGGCGGCGAGCGGAGGACGGATGGTGGCGCTGCGCACCGAAATGTCGGTGCGCAGCACGGAGGCATCCTCGGCCCGCCACAATTCGCAGATCAGGTCGCGGTAGTGCGACTGGATCCAGTTACGCAGGAACACCGTCGGCACCGTGTGCATGGCGACACCGCCCGACACCCACTCCAGGCGCAGTCTTCCGAACCAGCTGTTGAACACCTCATTGCCGAGGCGACCGTGAATTTGCTTGCGAATGCGCTGCCATTGCGCGTCCCGCCGCGCATCGCCGCCCTGCATTGGAGTGTCCTTGCCGTGCGCTTCCTCCGATTTTCCTTGGCCTGCCCAGTTTTCTTCCTGTCCTGATTTTCTTTTTCCCGTCGCCGCCACTGTTTTTTTCCCTGTTCGAGCTCAAATCATTCGTCACCGTATGTCGATGACCGCCCACAATTGCTGCTTTTGCCCAAGCCTGCCCCAAGCCCCGCCCCCGGGTCCTCTGGGTCCGTTTTGGACACACACCCACCCCTCGCCGGACCAACGTCCGTCGTTACAATCGTCAATGCTCCAAGCGACCCGCATCCGAATTCGACGCAACGCACGAGCGCCAAGGCTCCTGCGAAGAAATCCGCGGACCAAACGACAACTGCGGGGACGCAATACAAACGCAACTGCCGGCAAAACGTCATTGGCCGGGAAACAAAATCCCTGACCTTACGCAGCGCTACGCTTCTTGACCGGCATTGGTGCCCCCGCAGCCGTGATGGGGAAACTAAAACAGCCATGGCGGCAGCGGGCAAGCGGCGAATTCGCAGTTGTCATGATTTCATCGCAAAGCGGCGCCGGCTTACTTCGCGTTGCTGTGCGGCGAATGTTTCCAACGGTCTGGAAAGCAACGACTTTGCCGCGTAGGTGGTTGCAGCGCGGAGGTCGCGGCTGCATCGGAAATATTTTTTTTGAAGTCGGGATTGAACTCGTTCGTGCGCCGGCTGGCCGTCCAGGCGCACGAGGTGCGGATAAAACCTGTTGGCAACCGCCTGAATCCGATGCCGTTTTCCAGCGCGGAATATTTTCCAAAAAATTACGCAGGAAAAATGGCGATTTTCCGCTTGGGCGTCTCCCGCGGCTCGCGGCCGCAAACAAAAAAGCCCGGCTCAAGCCGGGTTTTGCAATCGCCGCCAATGCTGACCCGACTATTTCGCCAGCTTGTTGACCCGTGCAGCCAGCCGCGAAACCTTGCGCGAGGCTGTGCTCGCCTTGAGGACGCCCCTGGAGACGGCGCGCATGATCTCGGGCTGTGCGCTCTTCAGCGCGTCGGCGGCGACGGTCTTGTCGCCCTTTGCCAAAGCGTCCTCGACGCCGCGAATGAAGGTCTTGACGCGCGACCTGCGCGATTTGTTGGCCGCGCTGCGGGCGGCAATCTTGCGCGCGGCCTTCTTTGCCGAGGAGGTGTTGGCCATTAGCAAATATCCTGTTCTTGCGCCGTTACGGCGGGACCGCGCGGCTGCCGACCTATTTTCAGGCCGGTCTGACAACAAAAACCGGCGGCCTCTCGGCCGCCGCGTCATACCGCGTCACGTGATCCGGCTTATAGCGGCGAGCGCAAAAGGCGTCAATCGCTCGCGCGGCACACTGTCGTAAGCACACGAGTTGTCCGGATTAGGTAGCACACGAGTTGTCCGGTTTCATTTCCAGCGAACGGAGGCTGGGGATGAGACGGGCAGCGTGGCTACAGGAGCGCCGGATGCAGAAGTTCCGGGACGTGTTGAGCCGCTGGGAAGGCGGCGAGTTGTCGATGTTGGAGGCTGGGGAGTTGCTGGGGATGTCGGAGCGCCAGTTCCGGCGCTACCGGGACCGCTACGAGGAAAAAGGGGTTGGCGGTCTTGTCGACCGCCGGCTTGGCAAGGCGTCGCCGCGGCGGGCGCCAGAGCGCGATCGGGACCGGATGCTGGAGCTTTACCGGGACGACTACCTGGGCTGGAACGTGAAGCATTTTCACGAGCACCTGGTGGGCGGCCACGGTTTCGCCTGGGGTTACACCTGGACGAAGACGCAGCTGCACGCTGCCGGCCTGGTGGAGCGGGCGAGACGGCGCGGGGCGCACCGGCGCAAGCGGCCGAGGAAACCGTGCGAAGGCATGATGCTGCACCAGGATGGCAGCCGGCACGACTGGCTGTCGGGCCAGCCGAAGCTCGACCTGATCGTGACGATGGACGATGCCACGAGCACGATCCATTCGGCGTTTCTGGTCGAGGAGGAAGGCACGGCCTCGACATTGCGAGCGCTGCTGGAGACGTTCTCGGCCGTTGGCTTGCCGGCGAGCCTCTATACCGATCGCGGCAGCCACTACTTCTTCACGCCGAAGGCGGGCGAAGCGGTGGACAAGAAGCACCTCACCCAGGTCGGCCGGGCGCTCGATCGGCTCGGCATCGAACATATCCCGGCCTATTCGCCGGAGGCGCGCGGCCGCTCGGAACGGATGTTCGGCACGTTGCAGGAGCGGCTGCCGAAGGAACTGAGGCTGGCCGGGATCGGCGACATCGGGGCCGCCAACCGCTTTATTGCCGAGGTTTACCTGCCGGCCCACAACGCCCGCTTCGCCAGTCCCCCCGAGATTGCCGAGAGCGCCTTCGTGGCGGCCGATCCTGCCCAGCTCACCGACATCCTGTGCGTGGAGGAGGAGCGCGTGGTGAGCCGTGACAACACCGTCGTCTTCGGGCGGCTGCGGCTGCAACTGCCGCAAAGCCCGATCCGGCATCACTTCGTCAAGGCATGCGTGAAGGTTCGGCAATATCCCGACGGCAGCCTCGCCGTCTTCCACGGACCGCGCCGCATCGGCCGCTACGATGCACAGGGCCGCGAGATCGGCGAGCCGATCTCGCCCATGCTGCACCCGTGCTCGACGCCGTCAAGGCGTGGCCTGGAGGCGTCGCGGCCGGTGCCGGCGACCGCGCGGCGGCCAGCCTTGACTGCGTCTCGACACGGGGCCGGCGGCCCACCGCCGGCTCCATGAACCGGCCAACGGCCCGGGTGTCATTCCGCTTTCGCCCGGATTCGCCGTCAACCCAAAGCGGACAACTGATGTGCTACAAAAACCGGACAACTTGAAAAGCTACTGACATCGCTCGCGCGGCACACTCTCACGTTGGCGCTACCGCTGGCAACGCAGGCAATAGAAAGTCGAGCGGCCCGATTGGACGACGCGCGCGATGGTGCCGCCGCAACCGGGCCGGTCGCAAGCTTGCCCTTCGCGATCATAGACATGGAACGACTGCTGAAATTCGCCGAGCGAACCGTCGACCAACTTGTGGTCGCGTAGGGATGAGCCACCGGCGGCGATCGCCGCTTGCATGACGGCGCGGATCGCCGTTGCCAGCCGTTCGCCGGCCGCGGTCGGCCGGTCGCCACGGCTGGCGAGACTGCCGGCTGCCCGCAAAGGCGACAGTCGCGCGTGCCAGAGCGCCTCGCAGGCATAAATGTTGCCGAGCCCGGCAATCAGCCGTTGGTCGATGAGGGCCGCCTTCAGCGGCGCCGTCTTGCCGGCGAAAAGCCCCGCGATGGCGGCGGCGCTTAGTTCGTTGCCGGTCGGCTCGAGGCCGAGGCCGGCCAGATGCCGGCACTCGGCGAGCCGCTCGCTCGCGACCAGGTCCATGAAGCCGAACCGACGCGGGTCGTTATAGACGACAAGATGACGGCCGGCGGCGCTGGCCAGACGCAGAACGATATGGTCGTGCGCCTGCAAGTCTGAGCGGCGATAATGGAACTTGCCGGAGTTCGACCCGGATGCAGGGCCGTTGTCCTCCGCATATACGCGGAACGAGCCGGACATGCCGAGATGCATGAGGAGGGTCTCGCCGCTATCGAGGCCGGCGAGCAGATATTTGGCGCGCCGCGACAGGCTTTCGATCCGCCTACCGGTGAGCCGGCGGGCAAAGTTCTTCGGCAGGGCGAAGCGCAGATCGGGCCGATGCGCCTTGGCCTGCTCGATCACCGCGCCTTCCATCGCCGGCGCCAGGCCGCGGCGGACGGTTTCGACTTCGGGCAATTCGGGCATGGTTTTCCTCGCGGCACGACCTCGGCGCGACCCTGGCACTGGGCGGTGACTGCGGCGCCGGGCAATCTATGCAATACGATTGTGTCGCGTTGCAATGTCGCGGCCTTGCTCTAGGATCGCGCCGATTGCCGTTGCTGCTGGAGCAACCCTACCATGATCACCGCAAATAGCCCCGAATTGAGCCTGGAACGGGCCCGCAGCGCGCAGGACATGCGCCATTCCTTCGGCGGCCAGCAAGTCGGCGACGGCGAAAAGCAAGAGTTGGTCAACTCGGTCTTCGGGCGGGTCGCCAAGCGCTACGACCTGATGAACGACCTGATGTCGCTCGGCGCGCATCGGCTGTGGAAGGATGCGCTGGTCGCCCGCCTTGGCCCGCCGCGTCGATCCACCAGACGATCGGCCAAGCCGTGGCGCTGTCTCGATGTCGCCGGCGGCACCGGCGACATCGCCCGGCGGATCGTTGCTGCCGGCGGCGACCAGGTCAACGTCACCGTGCTCGACATCAGCGCCGAAATGCTTGCGGTCGGTCGCGGCAAGTCGCAGGACGCCGCGTATGCCGACCGCATCGAATTCGTCGAGGGCAACGCCGAAAAGCTCGATTTCCCGACCGGCGAATTCGACGCCTACACGATCGCCTTCGGCATCCGTAACGTGCCCGACATCCCCGCTGCATTGGCCGAGGCCTACCGCGTTCTCAAGCGTGGCGGCAGGTTTTTGTGCCTGGAATTTTCCGAGGCCGACGTTGCCGGTTTCGACCGGCTCTACGAGCAATGGTCGCGCCATGTCATTCCGGCGATGGCGCGAACGGTCCAGGGCGACGATCAGCCGTATCGATACCTGGTGGAATTCGATCGCCAAATTCCCTAGCCAGCGCCGCTTTGCCGGCATGATCGAGGAGGCCGGCTTTCGCCGCGTCGGCTTCGACAATTTTTCCGGCGGGCTGGTGGCATTGCATGCCGGCTGGAAGCTTTAGCCTTGGCGTTGCGAATTTCCCTTCGATGCTGATTTTTTCGACCTTCTTTCCGCTGCTGCGCGCCGGCTATGTGCTGGCGCGCGAGGGCGTGATCTCGGCGCTGCCGGCCGAGGCCCTGCCGGCGCCGGCGCGTTTCGGCCATCGGCTGTGCGGATTAATCGCGCGCCGGCACGATCCCGCCGATGCGACTTCGCGGCGGCTAACCCGGGCGCTCAACCGGCTCGGTCCGAGCTGGGTCAAGCTCGGACAATTCCTGGCAACTCGGCCCGACATCATCGGCCGCGAACTCGCGAGCGAACTGGAAAACCTGCAAGACCGCATGGCGCCGTTTGCGGTCGAAGCGTCGCGCCAGGCGATAGCGCAATCGCTCGGCCGGGCGTCGGACGAGGTCTTTTGCGAATTCAGCGAGCCGGTGGCGGCCGCCTCGATCGCGCAGGTCCATCGCGCCCGGCGCCGCCGCGACGGCGCCGCCGTCGCCGTCAAGGTCATTCGCCCCGGCGTGCGTGAACGGTTCCAGCGCGATCTGGCAACGTTCTATTCGGCCGCCCGCCTGTTGGAGCGCCATGTGCCGGCCATGCGGCGGCTGAAGCCAGTCGCCGTCGTCGAGATGTTGCAGCGTTCGGCGCGCATCGAGATGGACTTGCGCCTGGAAGCTGCGGCACTTGCCGAACTCGGCGCCAATACCGCCAAGGATCAGGGCTTCTACGTGCCGGCGCCCGACTGGGAACTGACCGGGCGCGACTGCCTGACGATGGACTGGGTCGACGGCGTGCGCCCGACCGACCGCGCGACCCTGCTGGCGGCAGGTCACAATCCCGACCGGATCGCCGTGGCGCTGGTGCAGTCTTTTCTGCGCCACACACTGCGCGACGGCTTCTTCCACGCCGACATGCATCCGGGCAACCTGTTCATCGACGCCAAGGGCGACATTGTCGCCGTCGACCTCGGCATCATGGGACGGATCGGCCGCAAGGAGCAGCGTTTCCTCGCCGAAATCCTGCACGGCTTCATCACCGGCGATTACCATCGCGTCGCCCGAGTCCATATCGAGGCCGGGTACGTTCCGCGCAGCCATTCGGTCGAGAGCTTCGCCCAGGCGATCCGGGCGATCGGCGAACCGATCCACGGGCAATCGGCCGAAACGATCTCCATGGCGAAACTGCTGACGCTGTTGTTCGAAGTCACCGAACTCTTCGACATGGAGACGCGGCCCGAGCTTTTGCTGCTGCAAAAGACCATGGTCGTGGTCGAGGGCGTCGCCCGACGCCTCGATCCGTCTTTCAACATGTGGAAGACGGCAGCCCCGGTCGTGAGTGAATGGCTGCCGCGCCATGTCGGGCCGGCGGCCATGCTCGGCGATATCGGCGACGGCCTGGCAGCCGGCGCGACGCTGTTGCGCCGCTTGCCGGAGCTTGCCGCCCGCGCCGAACGGCTGTCAAACCGCGTCGACGCGATGGCACGCGACGGCCTGGCGCTCGATTCCGACACGGTGCGCGAACTGGCCAAGGCACAGGCGCGGGAAACCAGATGGGGCCGTGTGGCATTGTGGGTGATTGCATTGATATCATTTCTGTTTTGGATTGGCTTGATAATTCGCTGATTTCGCCCTAATTGCAGCCCAATTACAAGCTAATTGATTGCAATGAAATCGAAAACACTCGAATCGGTCAGCCTCACGGTCCGCAATCTCGACGCGGCAACGAAGCAGAAGCTGCGCGAGCGCGCCGCCCGAGCCGGCCGGTCGATGGAAGAGGAAATCCGCCTGCTCCTGCGCGCCGCCGCTGATGGGCAAGATATCCCGGTCGAGGCGATGGCCGCATCGTCGCCACGACCGGCCGCCGCGGCCCTTATGGCTTCGTCGACGGCCTCGTTGGGAGAACTCGCCGGAACGCGCGTCGTGCTCGTCATCGGCGGCGGCATCGCCGCATACAAGTCGCTCGACCTGATCCGCCGGCTGCGCGAACGTGGTGCAGCCGTGCGCTGCATCTTGTCCGCGGCGGCGACGCAATTCGTGACGCCGCTTTCGGTCGGTGCGATTTCCGGCGGCGATGTGTTCGAAGAATTGTTCGATCGCGCCGCCGAGCACGACATCGGCCACATCCGGCTGGCGCGCGAATGCAACCTCGTTGTCGTTGCGCCAGCGACGGCCAATCTTCTGGCGCGCATGGCGCATGGACAGGCCAACGACCTCGCGACCGCCGTGCTGCTGGCGACGCGGGCTCCGGTCCTCGTTGCCCCTGCGATGAACCCGGCGATGTGGGATCATCCGGCGACTCGGCGCAACGTCGCCACCCTTGCCGCCGACGGTGTCCGGATTGTCGGCCCGGCAGCTGGCGAAATGGCGGAGAGCGGCGAAGCCGGCGTAGGCCGCATGGCCGAGCCGCTGGAGATCGTCGCCGCCGCCCGGCGTTTGCTGAGCCCGGCGCCGGGTCCGCTCAAAGGCCTGCGCGCCATCGTCACCTCGGGGCCGACGCATGAGCCGATCGACCCGGTGCGCTACATCGCCAACCGCTCCTCGGGCAAACAAGGCCATGCCATCGCCGCGGCGCTGGCCGAGGCCGGCGCTGAGGTTGTTCTTGTCAGCGGCCCGGTTGCGCTGGCGGACCCGCCCGAGGTTGCGACCGTGCATGTCGAAACCGCGCGCCAGATGCAGGCCGCCGTCGAGACGGCATTGCCAGCGCAAATCGCGGTGATGGTGGCGGCGGTCGCCGACTGGCGTAGCCGGGTCGAGGCAGGGCAGAAACTGAAGAAAGGCGAAAATGCCGGTCCGCCGACCCTCGAAATGGTCGAGAATCCGGACATCCTCAAGGGCATCGGCCATCACCGCCAGCGCCCGGCGCTGGTCATCGGCTTTGCCGCCGAGACCGAGAAGCTGATCGAGCACGGTCGCGCCAAACTGGCTCGCAAGGGCGCCGACTGGATCCTCGCCAACGACGTATCGGGACCTTCCGGCGTCATGGGTGGCGACGACAATGTCATCCGCCTGATCACCAAAGATGGCGTCGAGGATTGGCCAAAAATGAGCAAGGCGGAGGTGGCGCGGCGCCTGGCGGCCAGAATCGCCGACCATTTCGCCCGATCCTCCCGGCGGATATAGCGCCCGGTTTTAGCGAAGGGGGATTTACCGCGGATTAACCCTAACCCCTCACATTTCGGGTGGGCTGTACGTTCATCCCGGGGGATCCGCCGCATGAAATCTGCGTCCGGGCAAGGCACACGGCTTTCCGGCTGGCTATTCCGTCTCAGCTATCTACTGTCGCTGGCGGTGATCGGCGGGGTGTGCATCAAATTCTACTGGGATCAGGCCGAACAGAGCCGCCTGATCGATTCCGTTCGTATTATGTCGGAAAATCTGGCGCAGGCCGATTCGGCAATGGCCGAACTCGCCGCCAAGGCGGCCCGGATCAGCGAAAAGCTGCCGCAAGGCGAGTCGTCGACGCTAGGAGCCCATTCGCTTGGCTGGCTGACGTTGGCTGAAAAGCGGGCGCGAATTGCCGAAATTCCGGTCGATCCCGACATTGTCGGCCTGAAGGCCGGACTGGCCTACCAATACAACATCGCCAACAAGGCCTGGGATGGCGTCCTGGAGGCGTGGCGCAATTCGAGCCCCAACATTTCGCACGCGGTCGCGCTGGCTTCGCCGCTGATGGTGCCTGACGATCCGTTCAAGCACCATCATGCGCTGCTCGATGATCGGCGGCTCACGCAGGCCAACACGAAATCCGACTTGCGCTGGGCCGGGCGCGAGATCGTTTCCATCTACGAAAGCCAGGTGGCGCCGGCCGACACGGCGATGCAGGACGTATTGTTCGGCATCGCCGGCCAGTTCGCCCTCAACCAAGGGCGCATGCTCACCAATTTCCTGCTGATTTCGGCGCTGGCAGCGACCGGGCTGTTGCTGGCGGTGTTCCTTCCGGTCGATATCGTCCTGCACCGGACCATGGCCAACCTGGGGCGTGAAACGCGCCGAGCCGAGCTGGCGACGCATCGTGCCAACAATGCCGATCGCGCCAAGAGCGAATTCCTCGCCAATATGAGCCACGAAATCCGCACGCCGATGAACGGCGTCATGGGCATGGCCGAACTGCTTGCCCGCACCGAACTCGACGCCAAGCAACGCACCTTCACCGATATCATCATCAAGTCGGGCGACTCGCTGCTGACGATCATCAACGACATCCTCGATTTCTCCAAGATCGATGCCGGCCAGATGGAACTCGATCCGGCGCCGTTCAAATTGAGCGAGGCGATCGAGGATGTCGCCACGCTGGTTTCGACGCGAGTCGCCGAAAAAGACCTCGAGCTATCGGTGCGAATCGATCCGTCCCTGCCCGACATGTTCGTCGGCGATGCCGGCCGCATCCGCCAGATCATCACCAATCTGGTCGGCAATGCGGTGAAATTCACCGAGAAAGGCCATATCCTGATCGAAGTGATGCAGGCGGAGGCCGCCGCCGGGGCCGCTGCCTTGCCTGCCGATGCCGATGACGGCGCGGGCAACGAAAGGCGCCGCCTGACTTTCCGCGTCGTCGATACCGGCATCGGCATCCCCGCCGAAGTGCGGCCAAAACTGTTCCAGAAATTCAGCCAGGTCGACGGTTCGGCAACACGCCGTCACGAGGGCACCGGCCTCGGACTGGCCATATCGCGCGCGCTCGTCGGGTTGATGGGCGGCGAAATCGGCTTCGAAAGCGAGGAAGGCAAGGGCTCGACCTTCTTCTTCACGATCGAACTGTCGACCTACGGCAGCGCCGGTAAACGCGCGATCCCGATCGACGCAACCCATTCGCGTGTGCTGATCGTCGACGACAATGCCGTCAATCGCGCAATCCTGATGGAGCAGCTGACCGCGTGGAGGTTCGACGCGGCGGCGGCGGCCGACGGGCCCGAGGCGCTGCGAGTGCTCAAGGCCGCGGCCGCCAGCGGCGTCGGCGTTGACCTGATCATCCTCGACTATCACATGCCAATCTGGAACGGCGCCGCGACGCTGGAGGCGTTTCGCGAGAACGGCTTCGCCATGCCGGTCATCATGCTGACCTCGGTCGACCATACCGAAGACGGGCGGACCTTCTCCTCGCTCGGCATTGCCGCCCACCTGATGAAGCCGGCCCGATCGTCGCTGCTGCTGGAGACGATCCTCGGCGTGCTTGCCGAGCAGGCGCGGCTCAATGCGCCTATCCCGCCGATGAAGGAATCCGAACTCGCCAATGCCGACGCGGCGCCGGACATGTCGGCCGCGGGCCGCGCGGTGGCGGCGCTGCGGGTATTGACCACCGACAGCGAGCACAGCGGCGAAGCAAGCGAAACTGGGCAACCTGCCGATGACAGGCTGTGGCGGGCAGCCGACGCGCCGAACGAGGACCATGTCGATATCCTCGTCGCCGAGGATAACGAAGTGAACCGGATCGTCTTTACCCAGATTCTCGCGTCCTTGCCCTACAGCTACCGAATTGTCGAAGACGGCGAGCAGGCGGTCACCGCCTATTCGCAATGCCGCCCGCGCCTGATGCTGTTCGACGTATCGATGCCAGTCATGAACGGCCTCGACGCGGCGCGCGCCATCCGCGCCATCGAGGCCCCGCTTGGCAAGCGAACGCCGATCGTGGCGGTCACCGCCCATGCGTTGAAAGGCGACATGGAAATGTGCATGCAGGCCGGCATGGACGACTATCTGACCAAGCCGGTGTCGCCCAATCGCCTGCAGGCGACGATCGAGAAATGGACCGATCGCACCCGGCTGGCGAAATCGGCCTGATTTCGACCGGCCTGTCGCGCGCCGTTCGACGAGTTCCGCAATATTTCGGGCGTCGCAGCCTCAGGAATGGGCGAACAGGTCTTCGTCAGGCCAGCCGGCAAGATCGAGGCGGGCTTGCCATGGCAGGAAATTGAAGGCGGCTTGCGCCAGTTCAAGACGCTCTTCGCGCGCCAGCATGGCGTCGAGCCTCTCCTTGATGCGATGCAAGTACAAGACGTCGGAGGCGGCGTATTCGAGCTGGGCGTCGGTCAGCTCTGCGGCGGCCCAGTCGGAACTCTGCTGCTGCTTCGACAATTCGACGCCGATCAGTTCCCTAGCCAGATCCTTCAAACCGTGCCGGTCGGTGTAGGTGCGCACCAGCCGCGAGGCGATCTTCGTGCAATAGACTGGCGCGGCGACTACGCCGAAAGCGGCACGTCAGGACTGCAATATCGAAGCGGCCAAAATGAAATATCTTCAGGATCGACGGATCCGCCAGCAGGCGCGTCAGATTGGGCGCCGCCTTCTGGCCGCGCGCCACCTGAACGATATCGGCGCTGCCGTCACCGGGCGACAGTTGCACGAGGCAGAGCCGGTCGCGCCCGGGCTTGAGCCCGAGCGTCTCGGTGTCGATGGCGGCGCTCTGGCTGTAATGCTGCAGGTCCGGCAGGTCGCCCCTGTGAAACCGAATGGTCATGTTTGCCCGGTCCATGTTTGTCCGGTTCGGCGAAGCCGAACTCCTGAAAAAGCCGAATCGCCGGAGCGAGTGCGGCCTTTGGCCCGATGTGGTTTGACGGAGAATTCGCCGCTGCGCAACCGTCGCGGCTCCCGAGCGTGGCCGCGTGGCTCGCTCACTCGGCGGGATGCAGGACGCTTGTCCGGATCGGGGCAGTGGATCGCTCGAGCCTTGCCCATTGCGGCCGCGTGAAAAGGAAATTGCCGTGCCCGGACAGGTTGACCGCGGCAAGCAGCAAGAGCGGGCCGATGACGCCGGAGGCGGTCACCAACACGGAAATGGTGCCGATGTCGACGGCATCGGCAAAGCGCAACAGCACGGTGCGTGCCGTCGCCATCGGCAGGAAGAACGCCAGGTAGACGACGATGGAATTGCGACCGAGGAATCCAAGAAAACTTAAAGGTGGAAGCAGGCTCAGCAGCGCCGTGATCGTCACGATCGCGACGGCGCCGGCGCCGCCCAGAGCCAGCGAGACGATCGGCAGGTCCGAAACGAATTGTGCGTCGGCGCCGGCATGGGCCAACAGGACGGCTGGGGCCGGCGTGAACGTCGCCCAGGCCTCGACGAGGCCCCACGCCACGAGGAATCCGACTGCAACGGCGGGCTTTGACCGGGCTGAAGCAGCAATGGCAAAGATGCGCGTGGCGAAGAAATAGCCGGCGAGGACATAGACGAAACGCGCCGCAAATTCATCGGGGACGGTCCAGCCGGTGTGAACCGGCAGGATCTCCAGCAGCGCCGCGCAGGCGAGCGCGACGGGCCACGGCACGGACCTCAATAGCCGGATGGCAATGAAAAAAACCGGCAGCAGGTAGATGAACCAGAGTGTCCCGAAGGGCTCGACAAAAGTCAGCAGCCACTCGCGCCCGACATCGGCCGGAGCCATGCCGTCGGCTATCCAGCCCGGCGCCTTGAAAGCAAACTGGATTGCCGCCCACAGCACATAGAAATAGAGGAAATGCACAACCCGGCGGTCGAGATAGCGCCGCCACGGCCGATCGATGACGAGGCCGAGAAACAACCCCGAGATGAGAAAGAAATCCGGCATGCGAAACGGCTTGGCGAACTGCACCAGCAGATGCATGTAGCCGGGTTCGCCGAAGGCTTTTTCGACGCCGAGCGTCGAATGCATCATGACCACCATGATGATGCACAAGCCCTTGGCGTGGTCGACCCAGTCGACGCGTTGCGAAGCGGCCATGCGGGCGCCCCCGGAAAGCTGGCCGACCCGCTGGCGCCCGGCATTTTCCCCGGCTTTTTCGACGATTGCTTGCATTTGAAGAAAAGTAATTCCGACCTGCCTAAGGATGGCTGAAACCAATCGTTAGAATTTTCGGCGTTTGTTGTGGCGCAAGGGCCGATGCCGGCAGCTGCTCTTCGCGCCACGCCGCGTCGCCGCCCGATGGTCATATTGGACAACCGCGATGGCCGGCAGGCGAACGACAAGGCGGATCGAGCCGCGGTTCGAAAACCGGGCGGCGCCAAAACGCGCCAGGCCGCAGGGTAGCGCCTCGGCAGTTCGCAGGCTGAAGCGTGGGCGCAAGGATGCCCGCAGATGGCCGCGGCTGCGGGAATTATTCTACTGGAGTGCCGTGCTGTCGGTCTGGGGTGCGGTGGCGGTCGCGGCCACCGTCGGCTATTTCGCCGCCCAATTGCCGCAGATGAGCAGCTGGGCAGTGCCGCAGCGCCCGCCCAATGTGCGAATCGTCACCGCCGATGGCAGCCTGCTTGCCAATCGCGGCATGACCGGCGGCGAATCCTTGCGCCTCGATGAAATGTCGCCGTGGCTGCCGGCCGCCGTCGTCGCCATCGAGGACCGCCGCTACCGCAGCCATATCGGCATCGATCCGATCGGCCTTGGCCGGGCGATCTTTGCCAACCTGTTGTCGGGTCACGTCAGCCAGGGCGGCTCGACCTTGACCCAGCAGCTCGCCAAGAACCTGTTTCTGGAACCCGAACGCACGATCGAGCGCAAGGTCCAGGAAGCGGTGCTGGCACTGTGGCTGGAAACCCGTTTCGACAAGGACGATATCCTCGAACTGTATCTCAACCGCGTCTATTTCGGTTCCGGCGCCTGGGGCGTCGACGCCGCGGCGCAAGCCTATTTCGGCAAATCCGCGCGCGACCTGTCGCTGGGTGAATCGGCAACGCTTGCCGGCCTGGTCAAAGCGCCGTCGCGACTGAACCCGAAGCAGGACCCGCAGGCCGCCGCCGCGCGCACGCAACTGGTGCTCGAGGCGATGCTGCGCGACGGGATGATCAGCGATTCACAGGCCCGCCATGCTCTTTCGACATCGCGCGGCGAAGCGATGTCGGTGCGCAGCGGCGGGCGCCAATACGCCGCCGACATGGTGATGGCGGAACTGAAACGCCTGGTCGGCGAGGCGGCGTCGGACCTCATCGTCGAGACCTCGATCGAGGAGCGCCTGCAAGCCGCCTCCGAACACATCATCGCCCGGCAATTGCGAGCCAACTCCGACAAGTATTCGGTTTCGCAAGCGGCAATGGTGGCGCTCGCCGGCGACGGGGCGGTGCTCGCGGTTCTTGGAGGGCGCGACTATTCGCGCAGCCAGTTCAACCGCGCCGTCGATGCGAAGCGTCAGCCGGGCTCGGCCTTCAAGCCGTTCGTCTATCTGGCCGCGCTCGAAGCCGGCCATTCGCCGCAGGATCTGCGTCAGGATGCTCCCGTCAGGATCGGCCGCTGGAGCCCGGAAAACTACGACCACAAATATCGCGGCCCGGTGACGCTTGCCTACGCACTGGCCAATTCGATCAATACCGTCGCGGCGCGCCTTGTCGGTGAAATCGGCCCCGGCTCCGTCATCGCCTCGGCCGAGCGCCTCGGCATTCGTTCGCCGATGCAGAAAAATGCTTCCATCGCGCTCGGCACCTCGGAAGTCTCCCTGCTCGAACTGACCGGCGCCTACGATGCTTTTGCCAATGGCGGCAACCTCGTTCGGCCCTATCTCGTGCGCCGCGTGATGACGGCGCAGGGCAAGGTGCTCTACGAACACCGGCCGGCCGCCTTGGAGCGCGTCGTTGGCGATCGCGAATTGGGAATGATGAACACGATGCTCTCCGAGACGGTTGCTTCGGGCACCGGTCGCGCCGCGCGTCTATCCGGGCGACAGGCTGCCGGAAAGACCGGCACGACGCAAAATTCACGCGACGCCTGGTTCATCGGCTATACGGCCGATCTTGCCGCCGGCGTGTGGGTCGGCAATGATGACGGCACGCCGATGCGCGAGGTTACCGGGGGCGGCTTGCCGGCGCGCATCTGGGCCGAATTCATGACCGAGGCGCTGCGCGGCGTCGCGCCGCAGCCGCTGCCCGGCGCCGAACTGCCGGCCTATGCGGTGTTGCCGAAGGCGCGGCCGGGCGGCGCGGTTGCCATGGAAATGGCACCGCAATTCGGCCAGGCTGCAGCGCAAAACGACGCCGGAGCGCCGGTGCCTGCCGCCGAGGTCGGGGCGGGTCCGCCGGCGCGCAAGCGCAATCTCATCGAATTGCTGTTCGGCGGATAGTTTCCCGGGTTTGCTGCGCTATTGCAGCGGCGGGACGCGCAGCACCTGCCCCGGATAGATTTTGTCGGGGTGGGCCAGCATCGGGCGGTTGGCTTCGAAGATCAGCGTATGTTTTGCGCCCTTGCCCTTTCCGTATTGGGCTTCGGCGATCTTCCACAGATTGTCGCCCTTCTTGACGGTGTAGAAGACCGGCGCGGCCGGGGCATGGTCCGGCGCCTTGGCGACGGTTATGCCGGACGCCTCGACCTTTGAAATGCCGAGCGTATTGCCAACCGCGATGATTGCCTTTTCGAAGGCCGACTGGTCGGCGACCTCGCCCTTGATGACTGCGGTGTCGCCCTTGACCTCGACAGAAACCTTGTCGGTGCCGAGCTTGTGGCTGTCCAGTTCCTTCTTCAATGCGTCAGCACTCGGCGGCGCATCGTCGCCGCCGATGCCAAGTTTCTTGCCGACCGATTTGACGAAATCGTAGATGCCCATGATGGCCTCCTGTCCGGGTTGTCGGCAAAACTGGCAGGACGGCGCGCCCGAAGCAAGCCGGCTGCCGGCGAATCGGCATCTATTCTGCCGCGGCGCGCATCGCGGGACTGGCCGAGCGGATGTCGGCGCCGACATGGTGCTCGAACTTTTCGAAATTGGCCGCAAACATCGCGACCAGCCGGGTCGCAGCCTCGTCATAGCCGCGCGCATCGCCCCAGGTCGAACGCGGATCGAGCAGTTTAGCTTCGACGCCGGCGACGGCCACCGGCACGGCGAAACCGAAAAACGGATCGGTGCGGAACTTTGCGCGCCGCAAGGAACCGTCGAGGACAGCGGCAAGCAGCGCCCGCGTCGCCGCGATCGGCATGCGGCTGCCGGTGCCATAGGCGCCGCCGGTCCAGCCGGTATTGACCAGCCAGCAGGCAACGCCGTGGCGCGCGATCAGGTTGCGCAAGCGGTTGCCGTAGACCGACGGATGGCGCGGCATGAACGGGGCGCCGAAACAGGTCGAAAACGTCGCCTGCGGTTCGACGACGCCCTTTTCGGTACCGGCCACCTTGGCCGTATAGCCGGAAAGGAAATGATACATCGCCTGGCTGGGGCTCAGCTTGGCGATCGGCGGCAACACGCCGAAGGCATCGGCAGTCAGCATGACGATATTGCGCGGATGGCCGGCGCGACCCGTCGGCGAAGCGTTTTCGATGAAGTCGAGCGGATAGGCGCAGCGCGTGTTTTCGGTCAGCGTCGCATCGACGAAATCCGGTCGGCCGGCAGCGTCGAGGACGACGTTCTCCAGCACCGTGCCGAAACGCTTCGTCGCGGCAAAAATTTCCGGTTCGGCCTGCTGCGACAGGCGGATGGTCTTGGCGTAGCAGCCGCCCTCGAAATTGAAGACGCCGCTCTCGCCCCAGCCATGCTCGTCGTCGCCGATCAGGATGCGCGAGGCATCGGCTGAAAGCGTCGTCTTGCCCGTGCCCGACAGGCCGAAAAATACCGTCGTATTGTCGCCGGCGTCGGTGTTGGCCGAACAGTGCATCGGCAGGACACCCGCTTCAGGCAGGTGGTAGTTCAGGAACGTGAACACCGCTTTCTTGATCTCGCCGGCATAGGAAGTTCCGGCGATCAGCACGACGCCGCGCAACAGGTCGCATGCGATCACCGTTTCGGTGCGGCAGCCATGGCGCTCCGGATGGGCGCGGAACGACGGCAGGTCGATGATCGTCAGTCGCGGCACAAAAGACGCCAGTTCGCCGTGCGGCGGACGAATCAGCAAGTTGCGGATGAACAGCGAGTGCCAGGCGCGCTCGCTGACAATGCGGGTGGACAGGCGATGCGCCGGCTCGGCGCCGGCATAAAGATCCTGGACAAACAATTCGCGGCCGCGGGCGTGTGCAAGCATGTCGGCGTGCAGCAGGTCGAACTTCGACCGGCTCATCGCCTTGTTGTTGTCCCACCACACTTCGTGCTCGCTCGCCGCCTCGCGAACGATGAATTTGTCCTGGGCCGAACGGCCGGTGTGCTGGCCGGTGGTCACGGCGAGCGCGCCATCGACGGAAAGCCGGCCCTCACCCCGCGCCGTCGCCAGGTCGACCAATTCGCGCGCCTGCAGATTCCAATGCACCGGTCCGGGTGATTCGAAGCCAGCGGCTTCCAGGCCGCATATGCGGTTGGACGCGTTGCCCTGAAGCCCCGATTTGGCGCCGGTGACTGCCATGAATTGCCTCCTCCCGAAAAACGCGCCTCGCGGCGCACCGCCGGCTGTACGCGATGGCGCCCAGCCTGCTGGTGTGCGCGGCTATAGGACGCACAAGCTCGTTTGGACAAGCGACAGGGAGCGATAAATAAGGAAAATCAATGAATTAATCGATTTAAAAAATTTAAACGTTTTAATCGAGATTGCTCGTGGCCTGTCTGCGGGGTCGGATCGGCGGCGAAGATCGGCTAGGGTCGGCGCAAGCACAGCAGTTATGCCGACTTGCGGTTTTGTCGAACCGCGTTTCAGGCGTAAGCTGCGTCACAATTTGCGCGCATTTTTCAATGCCATTGCGCGTGCGCCGGGCGGAGGGGGCGAATCCGCAGGGGACGCACAATGGCTATGGAGGCCGAAAGCATGCCAACCATCGCGCTTGTCGACGATGACAGGAACATCCTGACGTCGGTATCGATTGCGCTGGAATCGGAAGGATATCGCGTCGAAACCTATACCGACGGCGCTTCGGCGCTCGACGGTCTGACGGTTCGGCGCCCGGACCTGGCGATCTTCGACATCAAGATGCCGCGCATGGACGGCATGGAACTGTTGCGCCGACTTCGTCAGAAATCGGATCTGCCGGTCATCTTCCTCACATCCAAGGACGAGGAGATCGACGAATTGTTCGGCCTGAAGATGGGAGCCGACGATTTCATCCGCAAGCCGTTTTCGCAGCGCCTGCTGGTCGAACGGGTGCGGGCAGTGTTGCGGCGCGTCGGCGCCGTCATCGATATCGGCGCCAAACCTGGAGCCACCGCCGAGGCGCGAACGCTCGAGCGCGGCAATCTGGTGATGGACCAGGAGCGCCACACCTGCACGTGGAAGAGCAAGAATGTCGTATTGACCGTCACGGAATTCCTGATCCTGTTCTCGCTGGCCCAGCGCCCCGGCGTCGTCAAGAGCCGCGATGCGCTGATGGACGCGGCCTATGACGACCAAGTTTATGTCGACGACCGCACCATCGACAGCCACATCAAGCGCCTGCGCAAGAAGTTCAAGACGGAGGACGATTCCTTCGATATGATCGAGACCCTCTACGGCGTAGGATATCGCTTCAAGGAAGCTTGACCGGGCGTCGCTCGCGACGATCCTGCGCCAAACTGCCAATTGGAGGCGCGCCGCGTAGTCGGGCACCATGGAAATCGAGCGGGTCAAGGATCGCGGCCAGGCGGACGAAACCGACGTCCGCGTCGTCAGCGATGGTGTCGTGGAGCGGTCGGCGACGGAAGCCGCGACCGAGACGGCAGCGCCGCGCGATCTGCGCGATTCCTATGACGACGAAGAATCTGCAGGCTTGCCGTCGGCGCGGCGAAACCTCCTGGTGCGCGGCCTTGGCGCGCTGCGCCTGGCGTTCTTTTCCTCGATCACCCGGCGCATCGTCGTACTCAACCTTGCCGCCCTGGTCGTGCTGCTCAGCGGCATGCTCTATCTCAACCAGTTTCGCAAAGGCCTGATTGAGGCGCGGGTCGAAAGCCTGCTGATTCAGGGTCGCATCGTTGCCGGCGCCATCGCCGCGTCGGCCACGGTCGACACCGAGCGCATCATCATCGACCCAGACCGCCTGCTCAAACTCAAGGCCGGCGAATCGGCCGGCCCGGATTTCATGGCGACCGATTCGCTGGATTCAAGCATCAATCCCGAGCGCGTGGCACCGCTGTTGCGCACGCTGATCCAGCCGACGCGGACGCGGGCGCGCATCTATGACCGCGAAGGCATCCAGGTGCTCGATTCCAATTACCTTTATGCAGGCGGCCAGGTGGCGCGCTACGACCTGCCGCCGCTCGACGAAAAATCCGAGGAGGGAATGATCGCCAAAATCGGCAACATGCTGAACCGCATGCTGCAGCGTCGCGATCTGCCGATCTACGAGGAACTTCCCGGTTCTGGCCTGTCCTATCCGGAAGTGGCCAAGGCGATGGAAGGCGAAGAATCCACCCTCGTGCGCATGACCAAGCAGGGGCAATTGATCGTTTCGGTGGCGCTGCCGGTGCAACGTTTCCGTGCCATTCATGGCGTATTGCTGCTGTCGACGCTGGGCGGCGATATCGATCGCATCGTCGCCGAAGAGCGCATTGCCATCCTGCGCGTATTCCTGGTGGCGAGCACGGTGACGATCCTGCTTTCGGCCCTGCTCGCCTCGACCATCGCCAATCCGCTGCGCAAGCTTTCGGAAGCGGCAATCCGCGTGCGCCAGGGCGTCAATAGCCGCATCGAAATTCCGGATTTTTCGAAACGCCAGGACGAAATCGGCAACCTGTCGATGACGCTGCGAGCAATGACCAACGCGCTCTATGCCCGCATCGAAGCGATCGAAAGCTTCGCTGCCGATGTCAGCCATGAACTGAAGAATCCGCTGACCTCACTGCGCAGCGCGGTCGAAACCCTGCCGCTCGCCCGCAACGAAAGCTCGCGCTCGCAACTGCTCGGAATCATCCAGCACGACGTGCGCCGGCTCGATCGCTTAATCACCGATATTTCCGACGCCTCGCAACTCGATGCGGAGCTGGCGCGCTCCGATTCAAGCCCGGTCGACGTCAAGGGGCTTGTTGAAAACGTTGCCGCCGCCCGCAAGCTCGTCAACAGCGACCGCAACGGTTGCCTGCACCTTGATCTCGCACGCGATGACAATTCCGACTTCATGGTGCTCGGCCACGAAAGCCGGCTCGGTCAAGTGCTCAATAACCTGATCGACAACGCGCTGTCGTTTGCGCCGAAAAATGGCGGTCGCATCGACTTGCGTCTGCGGCGGCGCCATAACGCCATTGAGATCATCGTCGAGGACAACGGTCCAGGCATCCAGGCCGAGGATATCGACCGGGTGTTCGAACGCTTCTACACCGACCGGCCGACGGAGGAGGGCTTCGGTCAGAACTCCGGGCTCGGCCTGTCGATCTCCAAGCAGATCATCGAGGCGCACGGTGGCACCATCCGGGCCACCAATCGCAAAAAGCCGGCAACCGGTGCCCGCTTCACGGTCTTGCTGCTGCCGCTGGAATGATGCAGTCGTCCGTCATCAAGCCGCACGGCAAGCCGACCGGTCCGCGCAACGTCCACGCCACGGCCATTGCCATTGCCGGCATCGGCATCCTGATCGAAGGCAGATCCGGTGCCGGCAAGACAAGCTTGGCGTTCGGATTGATAGACGCGGCACGGCGACGCGATCTGGCGGCCGAGTTCATCGCCGACGACCAGGTCTTGCTGACGCGGACGGGTGGCGCGCTTGTGGCCGAGCCGCCGGTGCAGATCGCCGGCATGGCCGAAGTTTTTGGCTACGGCATCGTCCCCGTTACAGCCGGCGCGAAGGCTTCCATCAGCCTGCTGGTGCAGTTGCGCGACGACGCGACGATCGAGCGCATGCCAGAGCCGCAGAGCGAAACGATTTTCGGGGTCCGACTGCCACGCCTGGCCGTACCGGCGCGCCACGAAGCGCAGGCTGTCCGCATCGTGATGGCCCATCTCGCCAGCAAACTCGGATTTTCGTTGTGACATTTTAGCGACGGTTTTTGCTTGCGCGGCAACCAATTCCGGGGATTATGGCGCCCATTTGGACGGCAACCGGATGCGCGCAAGGGACGCCGCTGGCCGGTTGGCTTTGGCTTGAATTCACGGCGCTCGCAGTTCGCCGGATTGGAAATCATGATTGGCCTCGTGCTTGTGACCCATGGCCAACTCGCCGCCGAATTCCGCCAGGCGCTCGAGCATGTCGTCGGAACGCAGGAGCAGTTTGCCACACTTGCCATCGGTCCCGATGACGATGTCGAGCATCGCCGACGCGATATCCTGACGGCTGTCGGCAAGGTCGACGACGGCAATGGCGTCATCATCCTGACCGACATGTTCGGCGGGACGCCATCGAACCTGGCGATTTCGGTAATGCGGGCCGGCAGCGTCGAGGTTATCGCCGGCGTCAATCTGCCGATGCTGATCAAGCTCGCGAGCGTGCGGGCCGAAAACGACATGGAAAAGGCGCTGCATTGCGCCCAGGAATCCGGGCGCAAATATATCAACGTCGCTTCGCGGCTGCTGCAAGGGCAATAAGTGACGCGCTCCAGGGTCGCCCGCGGCATGCATTCGGCCGTGCTGCGCATTTGCAACAAGCGCGGCCTGCACGCGCGGGCATCGGCAAAATTCGTCCATTGCGTCGCCGCCTTCGATGCCGAAGTCTCCGTCAGCAAGGACGGCGTCACGGTCGGCGGCACTTCGATCATGGGCCTGATGACGCTGGTTGCCGGCAACGGCTCGGAGGTTCAGATAAAGGCCAGGGGGCGCCAGGCGGCTGAAGTCGTGGCGGCGCTGCGGGCGTTGGTCAAAGGCCGCTTCGGCGAGGAAGACTGAAGCCTCCCGGATCAGGATATAAAGATTTCTTTATGCAGTGTTGTCAGACCCGGAAGGGCCTGCTAGAAACGCCCGCTCGCGCCTCCGACCCTCCAAGGGTCGTCGCTGCCATTTGCCGCGGCAAGAAAATTCGCCGGCGCGAATTTGCCCGCAACCGACCGGACCTTAGTGATGAAAAAAACCAATGACTATGTGGTCAAGGATATTGGCCTCGCCCAATACGGCCGAACCGAAATCGAAATCGCCGAAACCGAGATGCCGGGCTTGATGGCCTGCCGCGGCGAATATGCGGCACGCCAACCGTTGCGCGGCGCGCGCATTACCGGTTCGCTGCACATGACCATCCAGACCGCGGTGCTGATCGAGACGCTGAAGGCGCTCGGCGCCGACGTCCGTTGGGCCTCGTGCAACATCTTTTCGACCCAGGACCATGCCGCCGCGGCAATTGCCGCAACCGGCACTCCGGTATTCGCGGTCAAGGGCGAGACGCTCGAAGAGTATTGGAACTATACCGACCGGATTTTCCATTGGCCCGACGGCGGCCTATCGAACATGATCCTCGACGACGGCGGCGACGCGACCCTCTACATCCTGCTCGGCGCGCGCGCCGAGGAAGGTGAGAACGTGCTGTCGAACCCAGGTTCGGAGGAAGAGGAAATCCTTTATGCCCAGATCGCCAAGCGCATGAAGGCCTCGCCCGGCTGGTTCATCAAGCAGCGCGCCGCGATCAAGGGCGTCAGCGAGGAGACGACGACCGGCGTCAAGCGGCTCTATGCGCTGGCCAAAAAGGGGCAATTGCCGTTTCCCGCCATCAACGTCAACGACTCGGTCACCAAGTCGAAATTCGACAACAAATATGGCTGCAAGGAATCGCTGGTCGACGGCATTCGCCGCGCCACCGACGTAATGATGGCGGGAAAGATTGCGCTGATTTGCGGCTATGGCGATGTCGGCAAGGGATCGGCGGCGAGCCTCGCCGGCGCCGGCGCTCGTGTGATGGTCACCGAGATCGACCCGATCTGCGCGCTGCAGGCAGCGATGGACGGCTACGAGGTCGTCACCCTGGAAGACGCCGCCCCGCGCGCCGACATCTTCATCTCGGCGACGGGCAACCGCGACGTCATCCGCCTCGACCACATGCGCGCGATGAAAGACATGGCCATCGTCGGCAATATCGGCCATTTCGACAATGAGATCGACGTTGCCGGCCTGCGCAACCTGAAATGGACCAATGTCAAACCGCAGGTCGACATGATCTCGTTTCCCGACGGCAAGCGTATGCTGTTGCTGTCGGAAGGCCGGCTGCTCAATCTCGGCAACGCCACCGGCCATCCGAGCTTCGTCATGTCGGCCTCGTTCACCAACCAGGTGCTGGCGCAGATCGAGCTGTTCACCAAGTCCGACCAGTACGACAACACCGTGCACGTGCTGCCCAAGCATCTCGACGAGCACGTTGCCCGGCTGCATCTCGACAAGCTCGGGGTGAATCTGACCGAGCTGAACCCAGTGCAGGCCGAATATATCGGCGTCACCCAGTCGGGTCCGTACAAGCCCGACCACTACCGCTATTAATTCGTTAACCAAATCACACATTATGTTGAGTCGGTTGGCTTTTTCGAGCCAACCGACGCAACTGAATTCGGCCGCGCCACGGCATTTGCGCTTTCGGCGCCGCGGCGATTTGGCTAAAGTAAACAGAATCAGGGATCCCGCCGGAACAGTTTGGCCGGCAGAAGGATCCTCCTCGGCAGGGCGGTCTTTGGGTTCGAGCGGCGAGGGACCAGGACATGCCAGGGGTAGAACCCCGCAGCGGACCGCCATTGGGGAATGGCGTCCGCAATAGTGGATTTGTCGTTTTTGCCCCGGTCTTGGCCGGATGGCTCAGCTTGGCAAGGCGCCCGGCGATCGTTTCGGCGTTGGCCCTGCGCCTCGCTTTAATCGCGGCGCCGGCTGCGGCTGCGGCTGCCGACGAACTGGCGCTCGACCAGTGGCTGTCGTTTTCCGACGTCATTCTGCTGGCGGTGTTCGGCGGCGCCATGAGCTTTGCCATCCTGGCGGCGTCGTGGCTGATCCGCGAACGCAGCCGCATGAGCGCCGAATCGGCCGAACTGCGGCGCCGCCTGTCCGATCTCAGGGCGACGCAGGAGCGCACCGAAGCGCTCGTCAATGTTGCCGACCAGCGCATCGTCGTCTGGCACGGCGCCGACAGCGCCCCCCAGGTCATTGGCCGCCTGTCGAAAAAGAGCGGGGCGCCGGAAGAGCGCTCGGAATTCCTCGCCTTCGGCCGCTGGCTCGTGCCCGATTCTGCCATCAGCTTCGAGGGCGCGCTGGCCCGCTTGCGCCAGCGGGCGGAGGCTTTCGACTTGCCATTGCTGGCGCGCGGCGGCGGTGTCGTCGAGGCGCAGGGGCGGACTTCCGGCGGCTATGCGTTCGTGCGCTTCGTCGAACTTGCCGGCGACCGGCTGGCGCTGTCGCGGCTCGAAGCCGAACATGTCCGGTTGAATTCGCTGTTCGATGTCATGCGCGCGCTGTTCGAAAAACTGCCGACACCGGCGTGGCTGCGCGACGGGCTCGGCGCGCTGTTGTGGACGAACGGCGCCTATGCAGCAGCCGTCGACCGGCCGGACGCCGAGACGGTGGTGCGCGATGGCGTCGAACTGCTCGATTCGCCGCAGCGGCGCATGGTGGTGCAGGCGGAAACCGGCAACGGATATTTCCGGGGCACCGTGCCCGCCGTCGTCGGCGGCGATCGCAAGGTGCTCGAAGTTACCGAGGTGCACAGCGGCGCCGCCTATGCCGGCATCGCCGTCGACCGCAGCGAGATCGAACTGGCCAATGCCGCGCTGCGCGATACCGTCGCCGGCCACCGCCAGACGCTCGACCAGTTGCAGGCGCCGATCGCCATGTTCGACGCCGACCAGCGCCTGCAATTCCATAATCTCGCCTTCGCCCGGCTGTTCGGCCTCGATGAAAAGTTCCTCGAAAGCCGGCCGACCAACGCCGAACTGCTCGACACGCTGCGCGTAGCGCGAAAACTGCCGGAGCGACCGGACTGGCGCAAATGGCGCGACGCGCAACTGAAAATCTACCGCCAGGTCGAGCCGCGCGAGGAGGTCTGGCATCTCGCCGACGGCCAGACGTTGCGCGTCTTCGCCAATCCGCACAGCCGCGGCGGCGCCACCTGGGTATTCCAGGACGTCACCGAACAGCTCGAACTGGAAAGCAATTATGCCTCCCTGCAGCGGGTCCAGGGCGAAACGCTCGACCATTTGCGCGAGGCGGTCGCCGTGTTCGGTCCCGATGGGCGGCTGCGCCTGTTCAATCCGGCCTTCGCCGGGCTGTGGCGGCTCGGCACCGATCTCGCTGCCGGACTTCATGTGACGGCATTGGCCAAGCCATTCCGCAACCTGCTGGCGCGGCCGCAGGACTGGGACCTGATCGCCGATGCCGTCACCGGGTTCGACGAAAACCGCGACACGGTTACCGGCCGGCTGGATTTGTCGTCCGGCGCGATCGTCGATTTCGCACTGGTGCCGTTGCCAGCCGCCCAGAGCTTGCTGACGTTCACCGATGTCACCGCCTCGGTTGCCTTCGAGCGGACGCTGCGCGAGCGCAACGAGGCACTGGAACAATCCGACCTGCTCAAGACCCGCTTCATCCGCAATGTTTCCTATGAACTGCGGGCGCCGCTGACGAGCATCGCCGGATTTGCCGAACTGATGGCGATGCAGGAAATCGGCCGGCTCAACCCCAAGCAGGAGGAATATGTCGAACATATCGGCGAGGCGGCCGGGGTCCTGAAGTCGCTGATCGACGATATCCTCGATCTTGCCAGCATCGACGCCGGCGCGGTCGAACTGGAAATCGTCGCCGCGCCGCTTGTTCCTGTGATCGAACGCTGCGTTGCCAATCTGGCGCCGCGTCTCGCCGCCCGCCAGCTGAAGACCGAAATCGAACTCCATTCCGATGCAAGGGTCGCCATGGCCGATGCCGAACGCCTGCGCCAGATGTTGCACAACGTGCTGTCGAGCGCGGCGGCGATGTCGCCGGACGGCGGCACGATTTCCATCCGTAGCCGCCGCAGCGCCGGTGACATCGAGATCGAGGTCACCGACGAAGGTCCGCCGATCTCCTCGGGCGATCGCGAGCGGGTGTTCGGCCGTTTCGAGCGGCGGTCGGGCGACCGCCAGCGGCGCGGTTCCGGGCTCGGGCTGTCGATTGCAAAAAGCCTTGTCGAATTGCATGGCGGGACGATACGCATCGGCGAAGAAGAAAAGGCGGGCGCCAGCATCATCCTGCGCCTGCCCGGCCGCAGCCAGACGCAGGCCGCTTGAACGGACCTTCGCAAATGCAAGTCGCGGACATTCCGCTTGCCGATGCCGGCGCGACGCAACAGCTTGGCGGCGACATCGCCATGGCTGTCATGCCAGGCGACGTGCTGGCGCTCTGCGGCGCGCTCGGCGCCGGCAAGACGACGCTGGCGCGCGGTCTGGTCCGCCATCTCGCCGGCGATGGCGCCCTGGAAGTGCCGAGCCCGACCTTCACGCTGTGCCAGACTTACGAACTGCGCTGGCCGCTCGCCCATTTCGACCTTTATCGTGTCGCCGATCCCGCCGAATGCGTCGAACTCGGCCTCGACGAACATGCGCAAGGCGTTACGCTGATCGAATGGCCGGAACACGCCGGCGACCTGTTGCCGCCAGAGGCGGTGACCGTCAAACTTCGCGACGCGCCCTCCGGCGGCCGCATCGCGAGACTGGTGGCGGCGACCGTGGCCGGCCAGCCATTGCTCGAACGCATCGGCCGCAGCCTTGCCATCCGGCGCTTCCTCGATCGCCATGCCGGTGCAGCGGCGGCCCGCAGTCATCTGCAGGGCGATGCCTCGACCCGGCGCTATGAGGTTATAACGAACGGCGGGCCGAGCCGCGTCCTTATGGACGCGCCGCGTCGGCCCGACGGTCCGCCGATTGCCGACGGCAAGCCCTATAGCCGCATCGCGCATCTGGCCGAAGACGTGATCCCGTTCGTAGCGATGGCGAACTGGCTGCGCAACGCAGGCCTCAGCGCGCCGGCGATCTATGCCAGCGACTTTGCGGCTGGCCTGCTGTTGCTCGAACATCTCGGCAGCGAACCGTTCATCGACGCAAACGGGGTGCCTGTTGCCGATCGCTATCTCACCGCCGTGCGCCTGCTGGCGCAACTGCACCGGCAACCGCCACCATCGGCGATCGAAATCGCCGACAGCGCCGGCAATACCGCCCGCCACGTCGTTCCAGGCTATGACCGCCCGGCGCTCGCCATCGAGACCAGCCTGTTTGTCGATTGGTACCTGCCGCACGCCGCGGGCCGGCCCACCGACGACGCTACGCGCGCCGCCTTCGAGGCGGTGTGGGCCGAGCTGTTTCACGAATTAGACCAGGCAAAAAAGGTCCTGGTCCTGCGCGATTTCCATTCCCCCAACCTGATCTGGCGGGAAAACCTGCCATTTCCCGCCAACCTCGGCCTGCTCGATTTCCAGGACGCGGTGATTGGGCCCGCAGCCTATGACCTTGCCGCGCTCGGCCAGGATGCGCGTGTCGACATGCCGGGCGATCTCGAAGAACATATCATTGAAACGTATGTGGCCGAAACGAAGCTGAAGGGTCCGGCAGCGCAGGCATTTCGGCGCCAGTACGCGATCATGGCCGCCCAGCGCGCCACCAAAATCCTCGGCATCTTCGTTCGCCTCGACCGGCGCGACGGCAAACCGGTCTATTTGCGCCACATCCCGCGCCTGCTCGAATACATGCGGCGCAATTTCCGCCATCCGGCGCTGGCCGGTTATCGCCAGTGGTGGAAAACCCACATCAATGCTGACTTGGGCGAGTGAGGCTTGCGCATCGGCACGGCCGAGACCAACCTGCCGCGCGAGCAGATCTCTTGGGGGCGAATCTGTTGGGCGAGCCTGTTGGGGAAATCATGACCGCGCAAACGCATCGCGACATTCCGCAATCGGCGATGGTGCTGGCGGCCGGCCTGGGAACGCGCATGCGGCCATTGACCAACGCGATGCCGAAGGCTCTCGTGCGGGTTTGCGGCAAGGCGCTGCTCGATCACGCGCTTGATGCGCTGGCGCAGGCCGGCGTCGCCCGCGCCGTCGTCAACGTGCACCATTTCGCCGATCAGGTCGCAGCCCATGTCGCGGCGCGGACGCAGCCGCAGGTGATCGTTTCAGATGAAACCGCAAGACTGCTCGATTCGGGCGGCGGCGTCGCGCTGGCGCTGCCGCATCTCGGCGCGGGACCGTTTTTCGTGCTCAACGCGGACACGTTCTGGGTCGAGGGCTACCGGCCGAACCTGGCGCGCCTGGCGCAGGCTTGGAACGACGAGACCATGGACATCCTGCTGCTGGTCAGCGCCATGGCGACGGCGGTCGGTTATGGCGGCAAAGGCGATTTTTCGATGGACGGGCTCGGCCGCCTGGTCCGTCGGGCCGAGCGCCAGATCGCCCCGTTTGCCTATGCCGGGGCGGCGATCATGCACCCGCGCATCTTCACTGACGCGCCGCCGGCGCCGTTTTCGCTGAACCTGCTGTTCGACCGCGCCATCGAAGCCGGGCGATTGCACGGCTTGCGGATGGAAGGACTGTGGCTGCATGTCGGCACGCCGCAGGCGATCCGCGAAGCGGAAACGGCGATATCGCGCAGCGCCGCTTAATTCGCAAATGCCGCAGGATCACGCATCGGCCAACCCGACGCGGATATTTTCCGTCCCGCCCGGCTGCGCCTTCTTGCGTGAAACCGCGCGGGCGCTGGTCGATGGCCGCCTGATCGAAGGGTTCGTGCCGGCCGACGAACCGCTGCGATTGACGGAAGCAACGGTGTACCTGCCGACACGGCGCGCAGTGCGTGCCTTTGGCGACGAGGTCCTGGCTGCCGTCGGCTCGCGCGCCGGCTACCTGCCGGCAATCCGCACGCTCGGCGATGTCGAGGACGACGAGTTTTCCGGGCTCGGCGGCGATGAGATCGAATTACCGCCCGCCGTCGGCGAATTCACCCGTCGGCTGGAGCTGGCGAGCCTGGTGCGGCGCTGGACCGCGGCAATGTCGCAGCAGGCGCGCGAAACCTACGGAGACGAGGACATCATCCTTCCGTCCTCGGCAACCGATGCGGTCTGGCTCGCCGGCGACCTTGCCCGCTTCCTCGACCAGATGGAGACCGAAGAGGTTTCGTGGCAGGCGCTCGTCGATCTGCCCGGCGAGACATATGCGCAATGGTGGTCGCTGACCACCGATTTCCTGCGCGTCGTCACCGAGGCCTGGCCCGCAGATTCGAGCCGAAAGCGGCAGGATCGAACCGGCGATCCGTCGCCGGTTGCTGCTCGAGCGGCGCGCCGCGGCACTGGCCGACGGCCACCATAAGGGTCCGGTCATCGTTGCCGGCTCGACCGGATCGATCCCGGCGACGGCGCGGTTTCTTTCGGCAGTGCGGCGCCATGCGATGGGCGCGATCGTGCTTCCCGGGCTCGACACGGAAATGCCGGAAGGCGTGTGGCGACAATTGCAGGCGGCGCCGGACGCTGACGGCGCCGGTCCGCTCGCCGGCCATCCGCAGGCCGGCCTTGCAAGACTGCTTGCGAACCTCGGGGTTGTCCGCGACGACGTGCGTTTGCTCGGCGCCGAAAACGATGTCGAGCAATCGCGGCGCAGGCTCGTCGCCGCCAGCCTGCTGCCGGCCGAGGCAACCGCCGACTGGAGCGCCGCCGGAAGTCCCGATGCCGTCGCCTTTGACAACCTTGCCGTCGTCGAAGCGCCCAACCAGCGGCTCGAGGCGCTGGCGATTGCCATCGCCCTGCGCGAAGCGGCCGAGGACGCGCATCGCATTGCCGCGCTGGTGACGCCGGACCGCAAGCTCGCCCGCCGGGTGCAGGCCGAACTTTCACGCTTCGACATCCTCGTCGACGATAGCGCCGGCAAGAAATTGGTCGATACGCCGGCCGGCGCGCTGGCATTGCTGGTGGCGCGCATCGCCGGTGGCGACGGCTCGGCAGCGGCGCTCGCCGAATTGTGCCAACACGCCCTGATCGCGGGCGACGACGAAACGCGGCGCGTCGCGGGCAATTTCGAACTGGCGGTGCTGCGCTCGGCCGTCGCCAATATCCGGCCGCCACACTTGGCATTGGCGAGCGCTCGTGCCTCCGACCTTGCCAGGGCCGACCGCCATGCGCATCCGGCGGTCAGGCGCCTGCAAGGCGCCGACTGGGCCGCGATCGCCGATTTTGCCGCCCGTCTCGATGCAGCATTCGCGCCGCTCGAGGAATGGCCGGCCTCGTTGACCGTGAACCGGGTGGTCGCAGGGCTGCGGCAAATCCTGCTGCGACTTTGTCCGGCACCGCAATTCTGGGGCAGGTTGATCGGCGGCATGGAACTGCTCGACCTGCTGGAACGCGTCGGCGAGGAAGCCGCTACTACCGGCGCAGACCGCCTGCTCAATTTTGCCCCGGCCGAATTGGCGAACCTGCTGCGCGCGCTGTTCGACGGCCAGGTGGTGCGGACATCGCGCCCGGCGCATCCGCGACTGCACATCTGGGGCCCGCTGGAAGCGCGGTTGCAAGAAGCGGACCTCGTTATTCTCGGAGGTCTCAACGAAGGCAACTGGCCGGCGACGGCGCGCAGCGATGCCTACCTCAACCGGCCGATGCGCGCGGCAATCGGGTTGTCGCCGCCGGAGCGGCGCACTGGACAGGCCGCCCACGACTTCGCGCAACTGGCCTGCCGCGGCGAGGTCATCATCACCCGATCGCTGCGCGAAGGCTCGTCGCCGACCCTCGCCTCGCGCTGGTTGCAACGGCTCAGCGTGCTGTCGGGCGCCGGCGAAATCCTGCGTGCCCGCGGCGACCGCCTGCTGCGGCTCGCAAGGGAAATCGACGCGCCCACCCATCCGCCGCGCCGCATCGACAGGCCCTGCCCGATGCCGGACGTTGCGCTGCGGCCGAACCGCCTGTCGGTGACCGAAATCGAAACGCTGATCCGCGATCCCTACGCCGCCCACGCCCGCCACGTTCTCGGCCTGCGGCAACTGCCACCGCTGCAACGGGCCTTCGATTATTCGGTGCGCGGCATTCTGCTGCACGATCTCGCGGCGCGATTCGTCGCCGGCCGGCCGGCGGGCGAATCGGCCGCGGCCGGGTTGCGGCGCTTCGTGGCCATCGCCAGCGAAATCCTCGCTGCGGCCGGCCTGGCGCCGGATCAACTGGTATTGTTGCAGGGCCGGTTCGGCGAGATCGGCCGCGCCTTCTGCGACTTCGAAGCCGAAAGAAGTGGCCGCGTCGCCGAAAGCCTGATCGAGGCCAGCACCAAGATCGCGATCGGAGAAGGCGAGTTCGTCCTGTCGGCGCGCGCCGACCGCATCGATATCCTCATCGACGGCGGGGTCGAAGTCATCGACTACAAATCGGGTGAGGTGCCGACTGTGCAGCAGGCGCGCATTCTTGCCCCGCAACTGGCGCTGGAAGCAGGCATGGCCAGGCGCGGCGCGTTTGGCGCCAAGGCGAGCGGGCCGTTGCGCGACCTTGTCTATGTCGCCTTGAAGCCGGTCGAGAAACTGGAACAGACCAGCGTACTGTTCGGCGGAGGCGCAAAAAACAAACCGGTTGCCGATCCGGATGCCTTCGTCGAACAAAAATGGAGCCAGCTGCGCCAATTAATCGCCGCCTACCGCGATCCGTTGCGCGGCTACCCTTCGCGCATTCGTGTCAAATACGCCAACCGCATGAACGGCGAGTTCGACCATCTGGCGCGCGTCCGCGAATGGTCGGCCGGGACCGAGGGCGAAGATGAGTGAGCAGCCGGCGAACCAAGCGCCGCGGCGCCCGGACGAGCACACTCGCCGCCTGCAGGCGCGCGCCAGCGATCCACACCATTCGGCGTGGGTTTCGGCCAATGCCGGCTCGGGCAAGACGTTTGTGCTGGCGCGCCGCGTCGTTCGCCTCCTGCTCGATGGCGTCGCGCCCGGCCGCATCCTGTGCCTGACCTTCACCAAGGCGGCGGCGGCCGAAATGGCCAATCGTGTTTTCGAGACGCTCGGCCGCTGGGTGATGCTGGAGCCGAACGAGCTTGCGACGGAACTGGCCGAACTTGGCGGTGAGGCACTCGGTGCCGAAAAGCAGCGGTTTGCCCGCTCCCTGTTCGCGGCGGCGCTGGAAACGCCGGGCGGGCTGAAGATCCAGACCATCCATGCGTTTTGCGAAGCGCTGCTGCAGCAGTTTCCGCTCGAGGCCAATGTTCCCGGCCATTTTTCCGTCGCCGACGAGCGCCGCCAGCAGGAGCTAATCAGCCAGGCCCGAACCGAGGTATTCGGCGCCATCGCTTCCGGCAACGGCAAGGACGAGCTGATCGCAGCCGCCAATCGGCTCGCGGTGGTCAGCGACAAGGTCATCGAGGCGGCACTCGACGAAATCCTGCGCAATGCGGAGGATTTCTCGACCTGGTACGACGATAATCGCGACGGCCCGCTGGCCGAAGTGTGGCATCGACTTGGCCTCGATCCGAACGAGGATGAAGCCGCACTGGCCAAGCGCCTCCATTCGGCGATCACGGTCGGCGAGGAAGAATTGCGCCAATTGGCCGACGCCGCGGCAGCAAGCACGTCCAAGAACTGCGAGCTGGCCGCGCGCATCCTCCTGTATCTGGCGGCATCGTCGCCAGCATCGCATGTGCGCGCCTTTGCCGGCATTCTGCTCAAGCCGGAGGGCGAAGAATACAAGAACCTGCTGACCGGCGCGTTGCGCCAACGATTCGCCGGCCTCGATGCGCGCCTCAGCGAATTGGTGCCGTTTGCCAAGAAGGCGATGGCGAGCCTCGCCGACTGGCGCCTGGTCAAGGACTCGGAGGCGCTGTTTGCCGTTGCAGAAGCCATACTCGCCCGCTATGGCGCGGCAAAGCGCGCCGCCGGCTTGGTCGACTACGCCGACCTGATCGAACGGGCGGCCAATCTGCTGATGAAAAATGACGTCGGTGCCTGGGTGCAATACAAGCTCGACCAGGGCATCGACCACGTACTGGTCGACGAGTCGCAGGATACCAGTCCGCGCCAGTGGCAAATCATCGAGGCGCTGACCGGAGATTTCTTTTCCGGGCAAGGGGCGCGCGACACGCCGGCGCACGATGTTTGCGGTCGGCGACGAAAAGCAATCGATCTTTTCGTTCCAGGGCGCCGAGCCGGGGCGGTTTTCGGCGCAGCGCAAATTCTATGCGCGATCGGTTTCCGGCGCCGGCGACGTGCTGCAAGAGATCTCGCTGCGGTCTGTCGTTTCGCTCGTGCCCCGACATTCTCGCCGCAGTCGATACGGTGTTTGAAGCGGGCGACAACGCTCTCGGCGTCAGCGAGGAGGAGACCTGGCCGCCGCACGATGCGCTGCGCCAGCACGAGCCCGGAGAGGTTCGCATCTGGCCGATGCTCGGCGTGCGGGACGCGCCCGAACCGGAAGACTGGCTCGCGCCCATCGACGCGCTTGCGCCGGGCGATCCGAAGATCGAGCTGGCGCGCCGGATCGCGGCGACGATCGACGAATGGCTCAAGCGCGGCGAAATACTGCCCGGCATGGACCGGCCGCTGCAGCCACGCGACATCCTTATCCTGATCCGCAAGCGCGATGCGTTCATGACCGCGCTGATCCGCGAACTGAAGTCGCGCAACCTGGCGATTGCCGGCGCCGACCGGCTGGCGCTGACCGAGCACATCGCCGTCGAAGACCTGTTGGCGCTCGGCTGCTTTGCCTTGCAGCCACAGGACGATCTTTCGCTTGCCGCATTGCTGAAGAGCCCGCTGGTCGGCATCGACGACGAACAATTGATGTCATTGGCCGCCGGTCGCGGCACCAGCGGGCTTTATGCCCATCTCTGCCGGCTGGTCGAGGTGCCGTCGCCGATCGGCGAAATCGCCGCGAAATGCTGCGCCCGGCTTCGCCGGTGGATCGACGCGGCGCGCGACGGCAATGCCTTTCGAATTTCTACGCTCGCGTGCTCGGCCGCGACGGCGCGCGCCGGGCCTTCGCCGGCCGGCTCGGCGCCGAGGCCGAGGATCTTGTCGACATGTTCGAGGAGCAAGCGCTTGAAGATTCCGCCGGCCTGCCGAGCCTGCAGCCAACTCATCACGTCACTCGAAATCGCCGCGCCGGAAATCAAGCGCGAGGTCGACACGCGCCGCGACGAAATCCGCGTCATCACCGTGCATTCGGCCAAGGGGCTGGAAGCGCCGGTCGTGTTCCTCGTCGATCCCGGTTCGGCGCCCGTCCATCACAACCACCGCCCGCCGGTGATGCGCGTCGATACCGGTGAAATGCGCGCGCCGTTCCTGTGGCGCAAGGGCAAGGGCGACAGCGCCGGTATGCTCGAAGCCGAAATCAGTAGATGGAGCCGCGCCCAGGAGGCCGAATATCGCCGCCTGCTCTATGTCGCGATGACGCGGGCGGCCGACCGCCTGATCGTCTGCGGCTATTACGGCAAGCTGGTGCCGACGCAGCCGCATTGGCACGCGATGGTGCGCGAGGCGCTGACTCCAGATGCCGAAGTCGTTCGCGACGCCAGCGGCGAAATCCGCGAATGGGTGTGGCGGCGGCCCGGCGAGAGACATGCAAAAGCGCCGGCACAAGCTGCGCCGGCGCCAGGCCCGACGACGCAGGCGGAAACTACGCCGGCCTGGCTGTTCGAGAATGCTCGCCGCGAAATCGCGCCGCCACGCCCGATCTCGCCGTCGCAGGCGAGCCTGCTGATCCGCGGCGGGCAAGCTGGAATGGCAACGGCGCTGTCCGGCCAAGCGGAAGCGTTCGCCCGGCAAGCTACGGCGCGCCAGCGCGGCGTCGCCATTCACCGCCTGCTGCAACATTTGCCGGATTGCCCGCGGGCCGAACGCAAGGCAACCGCCGAACGATGGCTGGCGCGCCAGTTCCCCGAATGGCCAGCCGAAGAATTGGACGCGGTTTGCGGCGAAGCATTGGCGATTCTCGACGATCGGCGACTGGCGGCGCTGTTTTCGCCCGTCGCCCGGGCCGAAATCCGTGTCGGCGGAACCGTTACGTTGGGAGGGCGCGATGTCGCCGTTTCCGGCCAGATCGACCGCCTGGTGCTGACACCTGACGCCGTCGAATTTGCCGATTTCAAGTCCGGCCTCGTGAGCGAAGCCAGCGTCGTCGCCGCGGAGCGGCTGCAACTGGCGCTGTATGGGGCATTGTTGGCGCAAATCCACCCCGATCTGGCGCTGCGCGGCATGCTGATTCGCACGCGCAGCGGTGCCGTCGAAGTGCTCGACAAGGCGGCAATCGAGCGCGAATTGGCAGCCATCACATGGGCTTGATCCGGGTTTTATGACCGTGCCTTGACGGTGGGCAGTCGGCTTCCTACGTTACCGATCTAATATCATGAATCGCTAATATACGGGCCGGGCCCGGACAGGAGCAGAATATGACGACGGTGAAAGTCGATACGGGCAATTTCAAATCGGCGGTGCTCGATTCCAAGGTGCCCGTCGTGGTCGATTTCTGGGCGGAATGGTGTGGCCCGTGCAAGATGATTGCCCCGAGTCTCGAAGAGATCGCCAAGGAGATGGATGGCAAGATCACCGTCGCCAAGCTCAACATCGACGACAACCCGGATCTCGCGGCGCAATACGGCGTGCGCTCGATCCCGACGCTGATGCTGTTCAAGGGCGGAGAACCGGCGTCGATGCAGGTCGGGGCGCGGCCGAAATCGGCGCTGTCGCAGTGGATCACCAGCGCGGCCTGAGGGCCGATCCAGGGCCCGACTTGGGCCGATCAATCCGGCTGGGTGCCGTTCTCGCGCAACGTCTGGCCGATCAGATACAGCGAACCGCAGATCATGATGCGCACGGGTTCGTGCGTATCGGCGGCAACTGCGCGCAATCCGTCGGCGAGCGAGGCGCAGGCGGTTGCGACAATGCCGGCCTGGTGGGCGATGGCGGCGAGTTCGCCGGCGTCGTAGCTGCTGTCGCTGTCGACTACCGGGACCGTGTAGATCTGGCGGGCAAGGCCGCGAAAGGCCGAAAGGAACCCCGCGGCGTCCTTGGTCGTCAGCATGCCTGCGACCACGAACAGCGGCTTGGGGTTGCGCTCTTCGAGATCGGCCAGGCACATGGCAACGGCGCGGGCGCCGGCCGGATTGTGGCCGCCGTCGATCCAGATTTCGGCGTCCGGCGGCGCCATCGCGTGCAGCTTTCCCTGCGCCAGCAACTCCATCCTTCCGGCCCAGCGCACGTTGCGCATGCCTTGTGCGAAGGCGGTTTCGGGGATTTCCGGGGCGACCACGCGCAGCAGGGCGATCGCGGTCGCGGCGTTGTCGAACTGGTGGATGCCGAACAGGCGCGGCTGCGGCAGATCGAGCAGTCCGGCCTCGTCCTGATAGACGAAGCGGCCGGCCTGTGCGTGACAATCGAAGTCCTCACCGGCAAAGCGCGCCGGAACGCCGCGCTCGCTTGCGATCCGTTCGAAGACTTCGCGCGCCGCCTCTGGCTGGCGGGCGATTGCCGCCGGGCGGCCAAGTTTCAGTATGCCGGCCTTTTCGAAGGCGATTTTTTCGAGTGTGTCGCCGAGATGCGCCTGATGGTCAAGGCTGATGCTGGCGATGGCGCAGCCGAGCGGAGAAGCAACCAGGTTGGTCGCGTCGAAGCGCCCGCCAAGCCCGACCTCGACGATGCAGTAATCAGCGGGATTTTCCGCAAACAGCAGGAACATTGCTGCCGTCAGCAGTTCGAACACGGTCATCGGATCGCTGCCGTTTGCCGCTTCGGCGCGGGCGACGGCATCGGCCAGCTTGTCGTCGGCGACCAGCCGCCCGCCGCCGGGCGCGCCGATGCGGTAGCGTTCGCGCCAGTCGACCAGATGCGGCGAAGTATGGACGTGGACGCTGTGGCCGTTCGCTTCCAGGATGGCCCTGAGAAAGGCGACGGTGGATCCCTTGCCGTTGGTTCCGGCAACGTGGAGCATCGGCGGGATGGCATTCTGCGGATTGCCAAGCCGATCCATCAGCCGGGCGATGCGGTCGAGCGTCAGGTCATAGCCCTTGGGGTGAACGGTCAGCAGCCGTTCGATGATGGCCTGGGCACGCGAGCCCGTCTTGGCGAGCATGGTCGGATCGCCTTCAGGCAGCAACTGTGGCCGTCTCGACCGCCGGCACTTCTGTATTGATCTCGGAAGGTTTGTGGTCGAGCAGCAAACGTTCAGGCGGGCGTTTCATCAGCAGCGACAGAAGCTGGACGATCGTCGCCTTGAGTTCGTGGCGCGCCACGACCATGTCGACCATGCCGTGTGCCTGCAGGTATTCGGCGGTCTGGAAATCGTCCGGAAGCTTTTCGCGAATCGTCTGCTCGATGACACGGCGTCCGGCAAAGCCGATCACGGCGCCGGGTTCGGCGATATGGACGTCGCCGAGCATGGCATAGGAGGCCGAAACGCCGCCAGTGGTTGGATTGGTGAGCACGACGATATAGGGGCAGCCCGCCTCCTTCAGCAATTCGACGGCGGCGGCGGTGCGCGGCAACTGCATCAGCGACAGGATGCCCTCCTGCATGCGGGCGCCGCCGGATGCAGCAAACAGCACGACCGGCAGTTTCTCGTTCGTCGCCAGCTGCATCGCCTCGACGATCGTCTCGCCGGCGGCCATGCCGAGCGAGCCGCCGATGAAGCGCATGTCGTGGACGACCGCCACGGCATCGATGCCGCCAGCCTTGCCGCGTGCGGCAATAACGGAATCTTCCATATCAGTCGCGCGGCGCTGTTCCTTCAACTTGTCGGCATATTTCACCTTGTCGCGGAAACGTCAGCGGATCGGCCGCCACTTTCGGCGTCGTCATCAGCGTGTATTCGCCGTCGAAGAACTGCTTCAGCCGCTCCGTCGCGGTAATGCGCATGTGATAGCCGGAACCCGGGATCACACCGAGATTGGCTTCCAGATCCTTGTGGAACACCATCTCGCCGGTCTCGGGGCATTTGACCCAGAGATTTTCCGGCATCTGCTTGCGATTGAGCAGGCCCGAGATTTTCGGCCGGACGAAACTCGTGATCCAGTTCATCTTTCGATCCTTCCTGCGCTCTTGCCCACTCTCGGGCGCAGTCTCACGCGGCGACTGGTTTCTTGCGCACCGAGCGTACGCCTTTCGCCAGTTCGCCGACCAGCGTTTCGACGGCGGCGACGGTCTTTTTCGTTGCCCGCCGGTTTTCGTCGAGCGTCGCGGCAATGGCGCCTACCAACGCCGAGCCGACGACGACGCCGTCGGCGGATTGCGCCGATGATCGCAGCCTGCTCGGCGTTCTTGACGCCGAAGCCGACCGCGACCGGCAGTCGCGTGTGCCGCTTGATGCGTTCGACCGCCGCGGCAACCTTGCCCGGATCGGGCGCTGCCGCGCCGGTGATGCCGGTAATCGAGACATAGTAGACGAACCCGGAGGTGTTTTTCAGCACGCGCGGCAGGCGCTTGTCGTCGGTCGTCGGGCGTCGCCAGGCGGATGAAGTTGATCCGGCCTTCATCGCCGGCAGGCATAGCTCCTCGTCGGCCTCCGGCGGCAGGTCGACGACGATCAGCCCGTCGACGCCGGCGTCCATCGCGTCGGCGAGGAACTTGTCGATGCCCTAGGATGTAGATCGGATTGTAGTAGCCCATCAGCACCATCGGCGTCTCCTCGTCGTCCTTGCGGAAGGCGCGCACCATGTCGAGCGTCTTTGCCAGCGTCTGGCCGCGCTTCAAGCGCGCGCTGGCCGGCCTGCTGGATCGCCGGGCCGTCGGCCATCGGATCGGAAAACGGCATGCCGAGCTCGATCAGGTCGGCGCCGGCCGCCGGCAGCGCCTTCAGGATTTCCAGCGACGTGTCGTAGATCGGGATCGCCGGCCATGACAAAGGTCACCAGCGCCGGCCGGCCCTCGGCTCTTGCAGCTGCGGCAAAACGGCGTGTCGATGCGGGTGGTCATGCTGCGCGTCCTAGATCTCCATGCCGAGCATGCTTGCCGACCGTGTACACGTCCTTGTCGCCGCGGCCGGACAGGTTGATGACGATGATCTGGTCCTTGTCCATGTTCGGCGCGAGCTTCATCACTGCGGCGAGCGCATGCGCGGGCTCCAGCGCCGGGATGATGCCTTCGAGCCTGCGTCAGCAGCTGGAAGGCCTCCAGCGCCTCCGTGTCGATGATCGGCACGTATTCGACGCGGCCGGTATCCTGCAGCCAGGAATGTTCCGGGCCGATGCCGGGATAGTCGAGGCCGGCCGAGATCGAATGGCCTTCCATGATCTGGCCGTCGCCGTTCTGCAGCAGATAGGTGCGGTTGCCGTGCAGCACGCCCGGCCGCGCCGGCGGTCAGCGAGGCGCAGTGCTCGATCACCCTCGAGGCCGTGCCCGCCGGCCTCGACGCCGACGATCGCCACTTGCCTGTCGTCGAGGAAGGGATGGAACAGGCCGATGGCGTTGGAGCCGCCGCCGACGGCGGCGACCAGCAGGTCGGGCAGCCGGCCTTCCGGCTGCCATCATCTGCTCGCGTCGCCTCGCGGCCGATCACCGACTGGAAGTCGCGCACCATCTCCGGATAGGGGTGCGGGCCGGCCGCGGTGCCGATCAGGTAATAGGTGTCTCGACATTGGTGACCCAGTCGCGCAGCGCCTCGTTCATGGCGTCCTTGAGCGTGCCGTGCGCCGGACGTGACCGGCTTCACCTCGGCGCCGAGCAGCTTCATGCGGAAGACATTCGGCGTCTGCCGCTCGACGTCGGTCGCGCCCATGTAGACGACGCAGGGAAAGCCGAAGCGCGCCGCAACGGTGGCCGAGGCGACGCCGTGCTGGCCGGCGCCGGTCTCGGCGATGATGCGGGTCTTGCCCATGCGCTTGGCGAGCAGGATCTGGCCGAGGCAGTTGTTGATCTTGTGGCGAGCCGGTGTGGTTGAGCTCGTCGCGCTTGAAATAGATCTTCGCGCCGCCGAGATGCGCCGGTCAGGCCGCTCGGCGAAATAGAGCGGCGTCGGCCGGCCGGTATAGTGGGTGTTGAGCGCCGTCCAGCTCGGCCTTGAACGCCGGGTCGGCCTTGGCCGCGTTGTATGCCTGCTCCAGGTCGAGGATCAGCGGCATCAGCGTTTCGGCAACGAAACGACCGCCAAAAATGCCGAAAAAGCCGCTGCTCGTCGGGTCCGGTAGCGGAAGGAATTGGGCGCGACCGGCTTGGTCACAGCCAGATGATCCTTGTGTTTTGCGGCAAATTGCCAACGGTGATATCGCGTCATGTCCGGCGCGGCAATGCGCGGCTTACGCCGTCGCCTTGCGGATTTGCGCAAACAGCGCCTCGATGCGCGAAAGGTCCTTCGATGCCCGGGGCGCTCTCGACGCCGGAGGAAACGTCGATGCCCGGCGGATTGGCGACCACAATCGCCTCGGCGACATTTTGCGGATTGATGCCGCCAGCGAGAAAATAGTCGGTTCCCGGCGCAAGCTCGCGCAGGATCGACCAGTCGAAGGGGACAGCATTGCCGCCGGGTAGTTCCGATCCTGGTGGCGGCTTTGTTTCGAACATTAGCCGGTCGGCGATGCCGGCATATTCGTCCGCGGATGCCAGGTCGGTTGCCTGCAAAATCGGAATGACCTTGATCACCGGCAGGCCATATCGCGCCTTCAATTCGGCGACGCGCTGCGGCGTTTCTTTGCCGTGCAATTGCAGCATGTCGGGCGACATCGCCGAGACGATTGCGTCGAGACGCTCGTCGGAAGCATCGACGGTCACGGCGACCGCCTTGGCCTTGCCCAGAGCCGCACTCCGCAATTGCCCGGCCCGTGCCGGATCGATATTGCGCGGGCTTTTCTCGAAGAAGATGAAGCCGACATGGCTGGCGCCGAGGCGCAGTGCCGCTTCGACGCTTTCGGGTGTCGACAGTCCGCAGATCTTGACGTCGAGCTCCATGGCGACGGCTTACAGCTTCAGAGGATTTTGAACCAGCGCAGAATTGCCATTTCGATTGCGATCACCACCGCCATGATCGCGCTGATCCACCAGAAGCCGTGCGGACCCTCGGCCCACGGGATGCCGTGGACATTCATGCCGAGCATGCCGGCAAGCAGCGAGACCGGCAGCAATACGGCCGAAACCACCGAGAGGACGAGAATCTGGCGGTTCATCTGGATCGAGCGGTTGTCGATGATCTCGTCATGCAAGACGCCGCAGCGCTCGCGGGTGACTTCCAGCTCGTCGATGAAGCGCACCAGGCGTTCGTGCGCGTCATGTAATTTGGCGCGATCGGTCTCGTGGACGAACGACCGATATGCTCGATCAGGAAGGTCGAAAACGCATCGCGTTGCGGATAGAGGAACCGGCGCAGGTCGATGGCGTCGCGGCGCACTTCCGACATTTCGCGGCGCTGCAGGATTTCCGATCCGTTGACGGCGGCGAGTTCGAGGTCGTCGATGGTTTCGGAAAGCTCGTCGACCATCGGCTCGATCGTGTCGACAATCCACAAGCTCAGGCGCGCCATGAAATCGCCGAGCGAATTCGGGCAGAAACCGCGATCGATCGCGGACAGCAATTCGGAAACCGCCAGGGTCGGCCGCCGCCACGTGCTGATGACGCCGCCGTCGACCAGCCAGAAGCGGATGGCGCCGAGATCGCTTTCGCCGGGGATTTCCTCGATTGCCCTGCCGCGCAGGTTGAGCATGACCGCATCGTCATGCAGGACGCAGCGCGGCCGGGTTTCGGCGGCGCTCAGCAGATCAAAGGCGACGCGATCGATGGCGCCGGCGGCAAGCAATCGCTCCAGCGCCGGGCTCTGGATGTGGCAGTGGATCCAGACGAAGGCATTGCTGGCGGCGTCTGGCGAGGTTACGGTCGGCAAACAACGCCACCGCTTCCTCGATCGTCAGGCGCTTGCCGGCAGCCTTGCCGTTGGTGCGCCCGTCGCTTCGTTCGGGGCTTCGTCCGGGAAAGCGAAAGGCATGGTCCTCGGCGCCCGAGGCAAGCGCCGCCAGCCGCGCTTCGGCGGCCATCGCACGGTCCGGTTCTTCGGTATCCGCCACGCTGTCCACGGCCGCGATCTCCGCAATCGGCACAAACCTGCGGTTCGCGCCCCGACTTCGCCAAGCCACTAGCATTTCCCGGATAGCTGGGGGAGATGGATTTGCGCCGGCCGCAAGGGCACGGGCCGCAGCGCCGGGCCAAGCCCTATGGCGTGACGATAGCGTGCAGGCGCTCGGTATTGGCGCGCAGCCAACTGCGCTGCGCTGTCATGTCCGGACACAATTGGCCGACCAGGCGCCAGAAGGCGTCCGAATGGTTCATTTCGCGCAGATGCGCGACCTCGTGGGCGGCGAGATAGTCGAGCGCAGCCGGCGGCGCCATGATGATCCGCCACGAAAACGATAGTGTCCGGGTCTGCGAGCAAGAGCCCCAGCGGCTGCGGCTGTCGGTGATCCTGAGCGAATGCGGTCGAACCGAAAGGCTGGCGGCATGGCGCGCCACCGCCGCGTCGAGTTCGCGGCGGGCCGTGCGCCGCAGGAAATCGACGACGCGGCGCCCGACATGGTCGGGGGCGCCGGGCGCCAGCAATGCCGACCTGCCGTCGCGCGTGGCGACTTCAACGACGCCGCGCAATTTTCCGGTCGCCACGATGAGATGGTCGACGCCACGATACGGGATGACCGCACCGGCAGCGATGACCGTTTCCGGCGGCAAGCGGGCGACGCGCACGGCAACCCAGTTGCGATGGCGCGCCAGGAACGCGTCAACTTCCGAATTGGCGACATGACGCGGGCACGGTCAGCCGCAATTCGCCACCGCCGGGGCTGAGGCGCAAAGTCATGCGCCGCGCCACCGGCATTTCGGTTACCTTGACGAGCAGGCGCCGGCCGTCGGCCTCGATCTCGCGATCGGCCCGCTGCTTGTGCGTTCGCGCCTTTCCAAGCCTTGCCAACCTCATTGACGAATTCTCCGCGACGGGCCGGCGCAAACTAGATGATTCGCCCGACAAGGGCTTGGACGCGATGCCCGCCAGCCAAAAAAAACGGGGCCGCGCGGGCCCCGTTCTTTCAAGAATTTTCAATTCGATCAGGTATCCGGCACGGTCTTCGGCGAATTGCCATTGGCGCTCTCGCCGTTGTTGCCGCCGTTATTACCTTTGCGGCGCGCCGCCATGAAGGCCTCGAATTCCTCGCGGTCCTTGGCCCGGCGCAGTTCGCGCAGATGGGTATCGAATTCGGCGCGCATCTCGTCGAGCTTGCGACGCTCTTCCTCGAGCCGTTTCAGTTCCGTTTCGCGCCATTCATCGAAGGCGACATTGCCGGTATAGGCGCGGCGATGATGGCCATGGCCGCAGCTGCGTCCCCATTTTGCCGAAAACCGGTCAGTCGCCTCGCGGACGTCGCCGCGATAGGCCTCGAGCCGGTCGCCCCACAGGATATAGGCCAGCATGGCCAGCCCAAGCGGCCAGGAGATCATGAAGCCGAAGATCATCAGCGCGATGGTGATCGGCGTGAACGCCGGGCGAATGAATGCGGTATGGGTCATTTTCAGGAATACCCCTCAAGCTCAGAGGCCAGAACGCCTCGCTAGTTGAGGTGGTGTGCGATCGAGCCAAATTCAAGAAGCGGCGCCAGCGATTGCCACGAGGCGCGGGCGACGCCGGCTTGGCGGCGGGACCACGCTCGTTGGTGTGCATGAAATCGAGGATGCGCGGCGCGATCTCGGCGCGGAAGCGCGAGCCGTTGAAGACGCCATAGTGGCCGACCCGCGGCTGCATGTAGTGGATGTGCTTTTCGCGCCGGAAGGTTCAGGCACAGCTGATGCGCCGCCTTGGTCTGGCCGAGGCCGGAAATGTCGTCGTTCTCGCCTTCGACCGTCATCAGCGCGGTTTTCCGGATCGCCGAACAGTCGACCGGCTCGCCGCGATGCGTCATCTCGCCCTTCGGCAAGGCGTGGCGCATGAACACCGTCTCGACCGTCTGCAGGTAGAATGTCGGCGTCGAGGTCCATGACCGCCAGATATTCGTCGTAGAATTCGCGGTGCTTTTCGGCCGAATCGCCGTCGCCGCGAACCAGATGCGCGAAGAAGTCCTGGTGGGCGACGATGTGGCGGTCGAGATTCATGCCCATGAAGCCGGACAACTGCAGGAAGCCCGGATAGACCTCGCGCATGAAGCCCGGATGCGGAAACGGCACCGCCATGACGACGTTTTCGCGGAACCATTCGATGCCGCGCGTTTCGGCGAGCCGGTTGACGGCGGTCGGGTTGTTGCGGGTGTCGATCGGCCCGCCCATCAGCGTCATGCGAGGCGGCGCCAGCTCGTCGCCCCTGGCCTCCATCAGCGCCACCGCCGCGAGCACCGGCACCGAGGGCTGGCATACCGCCACCACGTGGGTGCCGGCGCCGATGAAATGCAGCATCGAGATGACGTAGTCGATATAGTCGTCGAGATCGAAATGGCCCTCGCTCAAGCGGCACCATGCGCGCGTCGGCCCAGTCGGTGACGTAGACGTCGCCGAACTGGATGAATTCGGCGACGGTTCCGCGCAGCAGCGTCGCGTAGTGGCCCGACATCGGCGCGACGATCAGGATTTTCGGGCCGCGCGCCTGCGAATTCGGCAGCATGCGCTCGAAATGCAGCAAGTCGCAGAACGGCCGCTGCCATACGGTCTTCTGGCGAACCGCGACGTGGATGCCGCCGACGCTGGTTTCGGTGATGCCGAATTCCGGCTTGCCGTAGCGCCGGGTCATGCGCTCGAACAATTCGGCGCCCGCGGCCATCTGCTTGCCAAAGGTAGTGTGGGCGGCCGGATTGATCGGATTGGAGAAGAACAGGCGCGCCGTATCGGCCACGGCTCGCAAAGGGCCGACCGCGGCATGCGACATCTCATAGAGCTGGTAATACATTGTTGCCTCCCAGCCCGCCGGACAGAATGCCCTTAATCCATAAACATATGTTGCACCGCAAAATCAGCAAGTGCTCAAAAGCCACACTCAACGACTAAATCGAATCAATGCACTGAGCAAATCAGAGCGCTAGGATCGGCCTGCGGCGATTAACATTTCGTTAACGATATTTCGCGCTGCGGCGAGCGGGTCACTTGCGGCCGTGATTGGGCGGCCGACGACGATATGGGAGGCCCCGGCCGAAATCGCCTGCCCCGGCGTCATGACGCGTTTCTGGTCGTCTGGCGTTGAAATAGCCGCGGAACTGGCCGGACGGATGCCCGGGGTCACAATCGCAAGCTTCGGCCCGACGATCGTTCTTGCCGTTCCGCCTCCAGCGGCCGAGCAGACGATGCCGCCCATGCCGGCATCGCGCGCCTGGGCGGCGCGCAGGGAAACCAGCGCGCGGGCATCCATGGAATAGCCTGCATCCTTCAGGTCGCCGTCGTCCATCGAGGTCAGCGCGGTGACGCCGAGCAGGCACAGCGAAGAGCCTCGGGCGGCGCCGACTGCCGCCGCCATAGCCTTGGGATAAGCGTGGATCGTCAGCATGTCGGCGCCGAGCCGCAACACGCTCTCCACTCCCTTGGCGACGGTGTTGTCGATGTCGAGCAGCTTCAGGTCGAGAAATACTCACTTGCCCTGCGCCTTCAGTTCGCGCCCGAGTTCGAGACCGCCCGAATAGGCAAGCTGGTAGCCGATCTTGTAAAAGCCGACGTCGTCGCCGAGCGCTTCGACGATCTGCCTGGCGCGTTGCGGACCGTCAACATCGAGGGCAACGATCAGGCGGTCTGTTGCTTTCGTCGCAAGCATGATTGGCCTATCGGCGATTCGCGGCGAACGAGCAATGCGCGATCAGCGATTTGACGAGCCGCTCCATATGCTGCTGCAGGTGTTTCTGGCGGAAGTTTCCGTCGTCGTCGAAAGCTTCCTGGGCACGCGGGACGCTGCACTGAGCCGCCACGACCTCGCAGCCGATATGGCTCAGGATCGCGCGCAAATGGCCGATGGCGCGGATGCCGGCATATTGACCGTCCGAAGACGAGGCGAGCCCAACCGGCTTGCCGGCAAAGGCGCGGCCACCGTCGAGGCGCACCCGCGTCACCCAGTCGATCGTGTTCTTCACGAGCGGCGGGATCGAGCCGTTGTATTCCGCCGTCGAAATCAGCAGCCCGTCATGGCCGGCAATCTGGCGCGCAAGCTTTTGCGCCGGCTCTGGAATGCCGCGTTGGCGCTCGAGGTCCTCGTCCATCAGCGGCAGCGGATAGTCGACGAGCAGGATTCTCGTCGGCTCGGCGCCGGCCAGCGCCAGCGCCTTCACCGCGCAATCTGCGACCTTGCCGCTGAATGCACCTGAGCGGTTGGAACCGGAAAAAACGAGGATCGTCGGCGTCATCGCGGCCGACGGCCTGAAATCGCGCGCGTCTGCCCGACGGCCGAGGTCATCCGGCATCACTTCCCGGGGAGCGGCGCGTCGTGCGTTTTGGCGTGCCGCCAACGATCTCCGGTCCACGATGGTAGAGCCACAGCATCGCCGGGGGGAAATTGCGAATAATGAAGTCGAACCTCGTCACGTTGTAGTTGCCGCCACCCGGCGGCACGGGCGAATGGGGGCCAAAGGTCACTTGCACGATCGGCCGGCCCTCGGGCAGCAGGTCGAGCAGTTGCTCGACATAGCGCACGCGCCGGCTCACCGGAAAATTGAGCAGCGGGATACCGGAGATCACGGAATCGAAACGCCAGCTGCATTTGTCGCCGAGGCAGGCAGCGAGATCGAAAGCGTCGCCGTGAATGAAATTGACCCCGGGGTAGTCGCGGACCAGATGACGGACGAATTCGGACGAATATTCGATCGAGAAGAGGTTCTGCGGTTTCACGCCCAGCTTCAGAATTTCGCGGGTAATGGCGCCCGTACCGGGGCCGAGTTCGAGCACGGGCCTGCCAGAATTGACATCGACGACCGAGGCCATGCGTCGGGCAGTAACCGAAGCGGTCGGGACTAAGGTGCCGACCAATTTGGGCTTGTCCACCCAGCCCTTGAAGAAGCGCAGCTCGGCGTCGAAGCGCCTAGCAACCTTCACCAAGCCGGGCCTGAGCCTCATATCTGGTTCCTCCTGCGGCGCTGCGTCGTCAAGTTCACGCCGCGGCGCGGCCGAGTGCGGCCGGGTCGCCGCGGCGACGATAGATCCACAGATTGGCGGGCGGCACGTTGCGCAGCACAAGGTGATGATGCCGCACGGCGATGTTTCCCGATTTTGGCGGCCGCACCGGCGGGATCATTGCGTAGGTGAAAAGCACGATCGGCCGGCCAGGAGGAATCCGCGCCAGCAGGTCTTCGATCAGGGCTTGGCGCCGGCGCGCCGGAAAATTCATCAACGGCAGCGAGCACACCACCGAATCGAAAACCAGCCGGTTTTCGCTGCCAAGCGCGGTGTCGAGGTCGAAGGCGTCGCCATTGAAGACCTTGAGGCCCGCAAACCGCTGCCGCAGCAGGCGCACGAAATGGGCCGAGTATTCGATCGCATAGAGCTTTTCGGCGGCTATGCCGCGCGCAAGAATTGCCCGGGTGACGGTGCCTGTGCCGGGCCCGAGTTCGAGGACAGGCAGGCCGGACGACGGATCGACCAACTCGGCCATCCGCCGCGCCATTCCCGCCGCGGTCGGCCATACCGCGCCGACACCGCGCGGACTGTCGAGCCAGCTCTTCCAGAAGACGATTTCATCGCCGAAATGCCTGTTCACGAATCGCGATATCGCCGGAAGGCGGCCCATCGACCCAACTCCGCACAAAATCATGGATGCGCCGACACGGCACCCGCCTTGCGGCGATACACGCGGGCGACGCCGAATACAACCTGGGTAGTTCAGCCGCTCTTTTCGAAGAACTGCTTCATGCGGGCAAAAAAGCCGGTCGATTCCGGACTGTTGCTGCCGGAGGAAATCCGGTGGAATTCATCGAGTAGTTCGCGCTGGCGGCGTGTCAGGTTCTGCGGCGTCTCGACCGAAACCTGGATGTAGAGATCACCGAAATTGGGCGAGCGCAACACCGACATGCCCTTGCCTTTCAGCCGGAACTGCCGGCCGGCCTGGGTGCCCTCGGGAATGGCGACGCGCGCCTTGGCGCCGTCGAGGGTGGTAACCTCGAACTCGCCGCCGAGTGCCGCCGTCGTCATCGAAATCGGCACGCGGCAGAACAGGTCGGCGCCGTCGCGCTGGAAGAATTCGTGCGGCTTGATCGACAGGAAGATATAGAGATCGCCGGCCGGCCCGCCCCGCGCGCCGGCTTCGCCCTCGCCGGCAAGGCGGATGCGCACGCCGTCCTCGATGCCGGCCGGAATGTTGACCGACAGCGAACGCTGACGGGTGATCCGGCCCTGGCCCTGGCATTTGGCGCAGGGATCGGTGATGACCTCGCCGCGCCCTTGGCAGGTCGGGCAGGTCCGTTCGATCGAAAAGAAGCCGGAGGCCGCCCGCACGCGACCGGCACCATCGCAGGTCGAACAGCGGCGCGGCTGCGAGCCGGGCTTGGCGCCGGTGCCGTGAGCAGGCTTCGCAGGTCACCGCCGTCGGTACCGAGATCTCGGCGGTCTTGCCGGCCCAGGCTTCCTCCAGCGTGATTTCCATGTTGTAGCGCAGGTCGCTGCCGCGCTCGCGGCCGCCGCCCTGGCGTCCGCGGCCGCGGCCGCCCATCATCTCGCCGAAGATGTCCTCGAAAATGTCGGAGAAGGTGCCGCCACCAAATCCGTGGAAGCCATTACCGGCGCCAGTCCCGCTTTCGAAGGCGGCGTGGCCGAAGCGGTCATAGGCGGCGCGCTTTTGCGGGTCGCGCAACACCTCGTAGGCTTCGTTCAATTCCTTGAACTTGTGTTCGCGACGCCTTGTCGCCGGCATTGCGGTCGGGATGGAATTGCATCGCCTTCTTGCGAAAGGCGGATTTCAATTCCTTTTCATCCACGCCGCGCGAGACGCCCAAAGTCTCGTAAAAATCGGCCTTCGCCATGGCGGACAATCCGGAAATGCCTTGCTTTAGTCCCCAGCCGGCGCGGCCACCGGGCCAGCCTGCCGCCTCCGATATGCAATCGGGCCGGACGCTTGCGGCGCCCGGCCCGCTTAGTTAGGCCGACTTCTTCTGGTCGTCGTCGTCGACTTCCTCGAAATCGGCGTCGACGATCTTCTCATCCTTGGCCGCGTCGGCGGCGGCATCCTTGCCAGCGGCCTCCGCCTGGGCGGCTTCATACATCGCCTGGCCAAGCTTCATCGAAGCGGTAGCCAGCGCCTCGGACTTGGCCTTGATCTCGGCGGCATCGCCGCCCTCGACCGCCGTGCGGGTTTCGGCGATCGCGGTTTCGATTGCAGATTTGTCATCGGCCGAGATCTTGTCGCCATGTTCCTTCAGCGATTTCTCGGACGAGTGGATCAGCGATTCGGCCTGGTTCTTGGCCTCGACCGCCTCGCGCTTGGTCTTGTCCTCGGCGGCATGCGCCTCGGCATCCTTGACCATCTTGTCGATGTCGGCGTCCGACAATCCGCCGGAAGCCTTGATCGAAATCTGCTGCTCCTTGCCCGTGCCCTTGTCCTTGGCCGAGACGTTGACGATGCCGTTGGCGTCGATGTCGAAGGTGACCTCGATCTGCGGCACTCCACGCGGCGCCGGCGGAATGCCGACGAGGTCGAATTGGCCGAGCATCTTGTTGTCGGCCGCCATTTCGCGCTCGCCCTGGAAGACGCGGATGGTGACCGCCGCCTGGCTGTCCTCGGCGGTCGAGAATACCTGGCCCTTCTTGGTCGGGATCGTCGTATTGCGCTCGATCAGCCGCGTGAAGACGCCGCCGAGGGTCTCAATGCCGAGCGACAGCGGGGTCACGTCGAGCAGCAAGACGTCCTTGACGTCGCCCTTCAATACGCCGGCCTGGATCGCTGCGCCGGCGGCGACGACCTCATCGGGGTTGACGCCCTTGTGCGGTTCCTTGCCGAAGAAATCCTTCACGATCTGCTGGATCTTCGGCATGCGCGTCATGCCGCCGACGAGCACGACCTCGTCGATCTCGGCCGCCTTCAGCCCGGCGTCCTTCAAGGCCGCCCGGCACGGTTCTACGGTTTTCTGGACAAGGTCGTCGACCAGCGACTCGAACTTGGAGCGCGTCAGTTTCATCGTCAGGTGCTTGGGACCGGACTTGTCGGCGGTGATGAACGGCAGGTTGATTTCGGTCTGGGCCGAAGACGACAGTTCGATCTTGGCCTTTTCGGCGGCTTCCTTGAGCCGCTGCAGCGCCATCTTGTCGCCCTTGAGATCGATGCCGCTTTCCTTCTTGAATTCGGCCGCCAGGTAATCGACGAGGCGCATGTCGAAATCCTCGCCGCCGAGGAAGGTGTCGCCGTTGGTCGACTTGACCTCGAAGACGCCGTCGCCGATTTCGAGCACGGAAATGTCGAAGGTGCCGCCGCCGAGGTCATAGACGGCGATGGTCTTGCCCTCTCTCTTCTCGAGCCCGTAGGCGAGCGCGGCGGCGGTCGGCTCGTTGATGATGCGCAGCACTTCGAGACCGGCGATCTTGCCGGCATCCTTGGTCGCCTGGCGCTGGGCGTCGTTGAAATAGGCGGGAACGGTGATGACCGCCTGCTCGACTTTTTCGCCGAGATAAGCCTCGGCGGTTTCCTTCATCTTCTGCAGAACGAATGCCGCGATTTGCGACGGCGAATATTTCTTGCCGCCGGCTTCGACCCAGGCGTCGCCGTTGCCGCCCTTGACGATGTTGTAGGAAACCAGGCCCTTGTCCTTGGCCACCATCTTGTCGTCATAGCGCCGGCCGATCAGGCGCTTGACTGCAAACAGTGTGTTGGTCGGATTGGTCACCGCCTGGCGCTTGGCCGGCTGGCCGACGAGACGCTCGCCGTCGTCGGTGAAGGCGACCATCGAAGGCGTCGTGCGCGCACCTTCGGAATTTTCGATGACTTTGGCTTCCTTGCCGTCCATGACGGCGACGCAGGAATTAGTTGTGCCGAGGTCGATACCGATGACCTTGCCCATGGCAGTTCTCCTTTCAGCGAACGGCCCGGACCCTTGTGAAGGCGTTCCGTCAGGCCGATCCTTGATGACAAATCACGCCGCAACGATGCGCGACGAGGTTGGCGCGTATATAAGAAGGCGGCACTGCCCCTGCAAGGCTGGATTGCTTGAGTGTCGTAAGCACATGAGTTGTCCGGGTTAGGTAGCACACGAGTTGTCCGGTTTCATGTCCCCGCGAGGGAGGCTGGGGATGAACCGGACAGAGTGGCTACAGGACCGCAGGATGCAGAAGTTCCTGGACGTATTGAGCCGCTGGGAAGCGGCGAGCTGTCGATGCTGGAGGCGGGGAGTTGCTGGGGATGTCGGAGCGGCAGTTCCGGCGCTACCGGGAGCGTTACGAGGAGGAGGGGCTTGACGGTCTTGTCGACCGGCGGCTTGGCAAGGCGTCGCCGAAGCGGGTGCCGGGCGACGAGACGGGACCGGATGCTGGAGCTGTACCGGAACGACTACCAGGGCTGGAACGTGAAGCATTTCCACGAGCACCTGCGTGCGCGATCACGGTTTCCGCTGGGGCTACACGTGGGTCGAAGACGCATCTGCACAGGGCCGGCCTGGTGGAGCGGGCGAGGCGGCGCGGGGCGCATCGGCGCAAGCGCGAGCGCAAGCCGTGCGAAGGCATGATGCTGCACCAGGACGGCGTCGCGCGCGCCTGGCTGGCGGGCCAGCCGACGCTCGACCTGATCGTCACGATGGACGATGCGACGAGCACGATCTATTCGGCGTTCCTGGTCGAGGAGGAAGGCACGGCCTCGACGTTGCGGGCGCTGCTGGAGGTGTTACGGCGCAGGGCCTGCCGGCAAGCCTCTACACCGACCGCGGCAGCCATTATTTCTTCACCCCGAAGGCCGGCGAGGCGGTCGATAAGGAGCACCTGACCCAGGTCGGGCGGGCGCTCGAGCGGCTGGGCATCGAGCACATCGCGGCCTATTCGCCGGAGGCGCGCGGCCGCTCGGAGCGCATGTTCGGCACCCTGCAGGATCGGCTGATCAAGGAGCTGGCGCAGGCCGGGATGCGCGAGATCGAGGCCGCCAACCGCTTTATCCGCGAGGTCTATCTGCCGGCCCACAATGCCCGCTTCGCCAGGCCCGCCGCGGTGGCCGAGAGCGCCTTCGTGGCCGCCGATGCGGCGCAGCTGGCCGAGATCCTGTGCATCCAGGAGGACCGCGTGGTGAGCCGCGACAACACCGTCGTCTTCGGGCGGCTCCGGCTGCAACTGCCGCAAAGCCCGGTGCGGCCGCACTACGTCAAGGCGCGGGTGCGGGTGCATCAATATCCCGACGGCAGCCTGGCCGTGTTCCACGGCCCGCGCCGCATCGCCCGCTACGGCGCACAGCCGCGAGATCGCCGCGGCCCCGACTGCCGCAAGCGTGACGCCGTGCTCGCCGCCGTCAAGGCGTGGCCTGCAGCCTTCGGCGGTTGCCGGCACCGCCGCAGCGGCCAGCCTTGACCGCGTCTCGACACGGGGCCGGCGGCCCACCGCCGGCTCCATGAACCGGCCAACGGCCCGGGTGTCATTCGCTTTGGCTCGGATTGCCCGTCAACCCGAAGCGGACAACTGATGTGCTACAAAAACCGGACAACTTGAAAAGCTACTGACAGGCTGGATTGCTTGAGTTACCCAAGGTTTTTCCGGGTTTTGGGCCAGTCCTCCGACCGTATCGGCCCTAGAAGGGGTCGGTTCCGGCTGGGGCGAAATGACACTCTAAGCAGAGATTGTCGCAGCTCGCTGGTGGGGAGTGGCCGGCTTCGACCCATGCACGAACCCGCTCCGCGGGAGGGGTGCCCCCTTTTGAAGTGGCGCGACGAGCATTGGCCTTGAGCAAGTAAAGGCAGCGATCTGACCATGGAGTTCCCTTCAACGAGAGGAACTCGCCATGGCTACCCCGTCGACCGATACACCCGTCTCGCCGCTTCGCCAGCGCATGCAGCAAGACATGCTCATGCGGGGCCTGCGGCTCCCACACACAGCAGGACTACGTCCGCCACATCCAGCGCTTCGCCACGTTCCTCGGCCGCTCGCCCGACACCGCGGCGCCGGAGGATATCCGCCGCTTCCAGCTGCATCAGCATGAGAACGGCGTGGGCCTGCGACCATCAATGGCGCGGTCTCGGCGCTGCGGTTCCTGTTCCTCGTGACGCTGAAGCGGCGGGATCTGTCGCGCGCACTGGTGATCACCCGCTATCACCGCAAGCTGCCGGATGTGCTCAGCGTGGAGGAAGCGGCGCGGCTGCTCGAAGCCGCACCGGGCCTCAAGTACAAGGCCGCGCTCGGTGTCGCCTATGGCGCGGGCCTGCGCGTGTCCGAGGTGGCACATCTCAAAGTCGACGACGTCGATAGCACGCGCATGCTGCTCCGCGTCGAACAGGGCAAGGGGCGCAAGGACCGCAACGCCATGCTCTCGCCGCAACTTCTGGAACTGCTGCGGCTGTGGTGGCGCGAAGGCAGGCGGCGCGGGATCATGCTCCCACATGGCTGGCTGTTTCCGGGCCGCAGCCGCACCGATCCGATCTCCTCGCGGCAACTGCATCGCGCCGTCCAGGAGGCCGCCGAAGTCGCCGGTATCCGCAAGCGCGTGAGCCCGCATACGCTGCGTCACAGCTTTGCTACCCACCTGCTTGAGCAGGACGTCGACATCCGCGTCATCCAGGTGCTGCTCGGGCACAGCAAGCTCGATACCACCGCGCTCTACACCAAAGTCTCGACCCGAACGATCCACGCAGTTACCGGGCCGCTCGATCGGCTGATGGCGCTGATGGAGGGCAAGACACCGCCCGGCTGAGCCGGTGCGCGCCTCGATCGAGGTCGCAGACATCTTCCGTTCTGCCGGGCCCGCATACCGGGCGCGCCCATGCAGGGCACCTGAGCCTCGCACCAGCTCAAGGTCATGTCGGCGATCGAGAACTGCCGCACCGCGGCCCTCGGCGGTCACGTCGAGGCCTGCGAGGACTGCGGCCAGTGGCGGATCGCCTACAACTCCTGCCGCAACCGGCACTGCCCGAAGTGCCAGGGCGCGGCGGCGCGGAGATGGCTGGCCGAGCGCGAGGCCGATCTGCTTGCCGGTCGGCTACTTCCACGTCGTGTTCACGCTGCCGGCCGAGGTCGCCGACATCGCGTTCCACAACAAGGCGGCTGGTCTACGACCTGCTGTTCAGGGCGGCATCGGAGACGATGCTGACGATCGCGGCCGATCCGAAGCACCTCGGCGCGCGCATCGGCATCACCGCCGTGCTCCACACCTGGGGATCGGCGATGACCCACCATCCGCACGTGCACATGATCGTGCCGGGCGGCGGCATCGCGCCGGACGGAAGCGCGCTGGATCTCGTCGCGCCCGGCCTTCCTGCTGTCCGGTGAGGGTGCTCGGCAAGCTGTTCCGACGGCTCTTCCTCACCCGGCTGGTCGCTCTGCACGACGCGGGCCGGCTCAGCCTTCTTCGGATCGCTGGTGCACCTGGCCGAGCGCCGGGCCTTCCTGCGACCACCTGGCTCCCGCCCGGCAGAAGCGCTGGGTGGTCTACGCCAAGGCGCCCTTTGCCGGACCTGAAGCGGTGCTCGCCTACCTGTCACGCTACACCCACCGGGTGGCGATCTCGAACAGCCGCCTGATCGCATTCGACGAGGACGGCGTCACCTTCCGCTACAAGGACTACCGCCGCGACGGCGCGGACCGCCAGCAGGTCATGACGCTCGCCACCGACGAGTTCATCCGCCGGTTCCTGCTCCATGTCCTGCCGCGCGGCTTCCATCGCATCCGGCACTACGGCCTGCTCGCCGGCTCCGCCCGCAAGGCCAACCTCGCGCGGCGCCCGCGAACTTCTGGATGTCGCCGTGCCGCGCCAGCCGCCGGCGATCCCGACGAGACCGGAAGACTTCCGCCCGCCATGCCCTTGCTGCGGCGGACGCATGATCGTCATCGAGGTGTTCGAACGATGGAGAGCAGCCGCGCGGACCGCCGGATGCGAGAACGACGAACGGGGAGAAGCGTCCATGACCCGGCATGGCATGGTCCAGCCTCCAGCCGCGGGCGCTCAGTCTGCGGCGATGAATCCACACGTGTCGATCTTGAACTTCGATGCCGACAGGGTGGCGGTCTGCCGCTTATCATGCCGACAATCCCGCGCAGAAAAGCGACGAAGCGGCTCGTCCATATCAGCGCGATCGCTTCCTGACAGCCGTCGCACCGACGACGACATCGGCCGAAAACCGAAATCCCCATAGTCATCAATTGTGGCCCGCGGCTTCCTGCATGAGGGGCTTTCGTTACCCAAGGTTTTTCCGGGTTTTGGGCCAGTCCTCCGACCGTATTGGCCCCTAGAAGGGGTCGGTTCCGGCTGGGGCGAAATGACACTCTAAGCAGAGATTGTCGCAGCTCGCTGGTGGGGAGTGGCCGGCTTCGACCCCATTGCGGACATTTGGCCATTTGCCAGCGCCGCCGATAACCTGCCGTCTTCGGTGGGGTCGAACCTCAGAAGACACAGTTTTTTCGTGTCCCGCAGGGGAGAAAACGGACTATAATGTGATCTTCTCGATACAGGACGCCCAGCTTGCGCGGGGCATGAGTTGATGGCGGACGGCAGAGTTCCATGAAAGCCAACGAAAGAAGGCTCGCGCGCCGCGAGCCCAAGCAAGAACGCTCCAGGCATTCAGTGGAGGCGATCCTTGAGGCGGTCCAGCGGGTGGTAAACCGGCATGGCGCCAAAGCCATCACCACCAACCGCATCGCCGAAGCAGCGGGCGTCAGTATTGGCTCGCTCTACCAATATTTCCCTGACAAGCAGGCCATCTTCGCAGCCTTGCATGACCGCCATGTTGACGACGTAAGGCGCGTGATGATGCGCGCGATGGCCGCCTGCGCTACTGCGTCGTTCAAGGACTTTACACGCGAGTTGGTGGAGGGGCTTGCGGACGTTCATGCGAAAGATGCCGACCTGCATGATATCGTCGCGACCTCGGTGCCGGAAGGGGCGCATAGCTTCAAAAGTGCACTCCAGGCCACGTTAGGGAATGTGATTTCGCACTCCGGACAGGAGTGCTATACCCCCGAGGCGACGCAACGGATGCTCTTCGTCCTTCCGCATTTGGTGGAAGCACTCGTGCATGGTGCCGCTGACCGGAGGCAGTCGGTCATCTCTCGACATGACGCGAAAGGCGAGGCCATCCGAACGGTTCTCGCTTATGTGAACTCGTGTGAGAGTGGTTGCCTCGGCTTCTAGCTAAAGGCGCCGACATTCTCTTCGGCCCACCGACCAAATGAGATGGGCTTTCGTCCGGTGACCCGCGTCACGCCGTCCGAGACCGTCGCCAATCGCCCCTCGCGTACTGCGCGCCAGATGTCAACGAGAGCGTCGGCGTAGGGTCCTTTGCCGGCCCAGGCGATCACACCCGCATACGCCTGTCTGTCGGAAATCTCCTCGAATCGGATGGGCTTGCCAATGGCTCTGCCGATAGTCGCAGCCATTTCCCCATAACTCAGCGCCTCGGGACCGGTGATGACCAGCGACTGGCCATCGTAGGCGCCTGTGGTGAGAACCGCGGTAGTGACATCGGCGATGTCGTCCGGGTGAATGAACGCGATCTTGCCATTTCCGGTCGAGGTCCGCAGCACGCTCTCCTCGCGGATGGTGTCCGACCAACCAAGCGCATTCAGCATGAATCCAGCGGCCTGGATGAACGTGTACGCCACACCGCTTTCGCGCACGGCAGCCTCGCCGCGCGCATGCCACGTGCCAGTCCCCACGCCGGTGTGCACATCCAAAGTGGAAAGCTTGACCAGATGCCCTATCCCGGCAGATTTCGCCGCGAACGCCACCGTGCGGTCGCGGGTATCGAGATGCGGCCCGTCGCTGACGAGGAAGACGCCGTTTGCGCCGTCGAGCGCGGTTGCCAGCGACGAAGGCGCCTTGTCGAGGTCACCCACATGGATATCTACTTGAGCGCCAAAGAGCGCATTTGCCTTCTTCGCATTGCGTACGAAAATCGACGGGCGCTCCCCACGAGCGATGAGACGCTGGGTGACCCGGGACCCGATGTTTCCGGTGGCGCCGACGATTAAATACTTCAATTGAGGGTGCTCCAGCCCATGATCACCTCAAGCGCCAACTGCTTCTGTCCTGCCAGCGCGAGGTGCAGGCCATCCCCCATCAAGAGATCGCTCCGGGGTGGCGTTCCCAAATTGGAGAAAGCGTCGATCACTGTGCCGTCGGAATCGCGGACGATCCCGGCTACGCGCGCAAGATTCTCGTTGCTGAACCTGACCCCGAACCGGGCCAAACCCCAGTGCGCTGCGACCTGCTCCTCATTGACGGCAGGCGGCGTGATCCAGACGCAACGCGCCTCGGTTTCCCGTGACACGCGTTGACGCAGTTCCGCCACGTTGCGCACCGTCTCTTCATGATGGACGAGGGTCTTCGTAGGGTGAGGGCCCTGGGTTCGGGCGTCGTTGGTGCCGATGAGGAAGAGGATCAAATCGGGCTGCTGGCCGATGACCTCGCCGATGCGGACCAGCCCATGCGTCGTCGTCTCGCCGGCGACCGCGCTGATCGAGAATGAAACCCCGTCAGCGGCACGCCTCGCCGCCAGGAGCTCACCGAGGATGACAGCCCAGGATTGCGGGTCCGACGTCAGGCTGTCGCCAAACGCAACCACCTTGGCCCCCTTTGGCAGGTAGAGCCGGTCCACTAACGAGGCGCAGGATGGGTCGGCCAGCAGTTCGCCCGCAGCTTCTTTCGCCTCCTTCTTCATCAAGTTGAGTTCACCGGAATAGACTTTCGGCGGCAACCCAATCAGCGCTGCATGAAATTCCGGAGAGATGCCGGCGCCCCCCGGCAGCGAGGCCAGGGTTCGCTCGGGTTGCATGACCTTCAAGAGCCAGCGTATCTGTTCGGTCGACATCGGTTTGCGGTTCCGTTTTGAATGGACAGGAGGAATACCAAGCCGAGGCGTGAGCGTCAGCTCGCGTTGTCAGACCCGTAAGCTACTGAAATGACAATAAATCTGCGGCGGCTCCGGCGCACTGCTCAGATATTTCGATCAGCGCTAAGACCATGACGGTCGCTCTGCGAAATGTCAGCAAAGAAGGAGATGCTAGAATTGGTCTTACGGACACGACCGGAAAGGCGCCGCTGCCCCTGCAAGGCTGGACGGCGCGGCTTACCCCAGGTTTTTTCGGGTTTTGCGCCGATAAATTGCCTCGTCGAGGCAGCAATATCGGGTTGAATGCCTGCCGGGATGTGGACAATGGTTCGGACCGCCGATATGCCGGAACCGCGCGAAATGCTGGTACTGCCCAAAGGGGTCCACTGGATACCGGGCTATCTCGACCGGGCTGCCCAGGAAGCGTTGCGCGATGAAATCCGCGCCATCCTGAGCGAGGCCCCGCTCTACGTGCCGACGATGCCACGCTCGGGCAAGCCGATGCGGGTGAAGATGAGCAATTGCGGCGAGCTTGGCTGGGTCACCGACCGTGACGGAGGCTATCGCTACCAGGCCAGCCACCCGGTTACCGGCCAGCCATGGCCTGCGATGCCGGCTTCGCTCGCCCGCATGTGGAGCGAACTTTCCTCCTATCCGGCGCCGGCGGAAGCCTGCCTGATCAATTTTTATGACGAAAATGCTGCGATGGGCCTCCACCAGGATCGCGACGAAGCCGACCTCGCGGCGCCGGTGGTGTCGCTGTCGCTCGGCGACAGCTGCCGCTTCCGCGTCGGCGGCAGCAAGCGTTCGGATCGCACTGTTTCGTTCGAGCTGGCGAGCGGCGATGCGCTGATCCTGTCCGCCCCCGCTCGCCTCGCATTCCACGGCGTCGACCGGATACTGCCGGACACGTCGTCGCTTCTCAAAAACGGCGGACGCATCAACCTGACGCTGCGGCGCGTAACGCTTCCGGTCTGACCCCTACAGCTTGCGCAACGCCACCTTCTCGACCAGGTGGTTGGCGCCCTTGCGCAAGACCAGATCGGCGCGCGGCCGCGTCGGCAGGATGTTCTGGGCCAGGTTCTTCAGATTGATGTTGGCCCAAAGATTGTTGGCGATCGCCAGCGCTGCTTCCTCCGACAATTGCGAGTAGCGGTGGAAGAAGGATTGCGGATCGCGAAACGAGGTCTCGCGCAGTTTCATGAAGCGGTCGACATACCAGCGGTGGATCAGCTGCTCGTCGGCGTCGATATAGATGGAGAAATCAAAATAGTCGGAGACGACTGGCACCGCAGTGCCGTCGGCCGGCAGTTCGCGCCGAGTCTGCAGGACGTTGATGCCCTCGAAGATCAGGATGTCGGGCCGGTCGATGACGAGATATTCGCCCTGGACGATGTCGTAGGTCAGGTGCGAATAGACCGGGGCGCGCACGGCGGCGGCGCCGGCCTTGATGGCGCTCAGGAAGCGCAGGATGGCGCCGAAATCGTAGGACTCGGGAAAGCCCTTGCGGTCCATCAGGTTTTCGGCGCGCAGCACGGCGTTCGGGTGGAGAAAGCCGTCGGTGGTGATCAGGTCGACCTTCGGGCTCGACGGCCAGCGCGCCAGCAATTCCTTCAGCACGCGCGCCGTGGTCGATTTGCCGACGGCGACGGAGCCGGCGATGCCGATGATGAACGGCGTCTTGGCCTCGTTGGGCAGGCTGAGGAAGTCGCGGCGCTGGCCGAACAGCAATTGCGAAGCCTCGACATGGGCCGACAGCAGGCGCGACATCGACAGATAGATGCGCCGCACCTCTTCGAGGTCGACCGGATCGTTGAGCGAGCGCAGCCTCGCAACTTCGTCGGCGGTGAGCGTCAGCGGCGTGTCGGCGCGGAAGGCGGCCCATCGTTCCGCCGAGAAAATCCGGTACGGCGTGATCAGGCCGGACACTTCCTCGTCGGCCTGCGCCCAGAAATCCTTGCTGCGGATCGCGGCACGGGTGTCCATCAGTCGTCCCGTTCGGGCCTCTGGAGGCCTTTTCGGCAAGGCCCGATTGCGCCGTCCGCTGTGACAGTTCGGCCATGACGTCGGCGAGACGAACATCGCTCGAGCGCAATAGCACAAGCAAATGATACAGCAGGTCGGCGGCCTCGTTCTTGATCTGGGTGCTATCCTGCCCCATCGCCGCGACGATCGTTTCGATGGCTTCCTCGCCGAATTTTCGGGCGCAGTGGCTGGTGCCCCTGGCGAGCAGGCTCGCGGTATAGGAGGTTGCGGCGCCGGCCTCGGCGCGCTGCGCAATGATTTCTTCCAGCTCGCCTAGCGTGAACATGGCCGGCCTCCGAGGAAAAGCTGCAGGCAGATGCCAATAAAACAGCCTGATCGAATCGCAAGACTTCGCGCCCCTATGCCCCTTATGCCATTGCCTCCTTTGACATATCCGGGGCGAAGCTCAGTCCAGTCTTACCGGAATTCCGTGTTCGTGCATATATTGCTTGGCTTGCCCGATGGTGAAGGTGCCGAAGTGGAAGATCGAGGCGGCAAGCACGGCGCCGGCGTGGCCGTCGCGGATGCCGTCGACCAGGTGCTGCAAATTGCCGACGCCGCCCGAGGCGATCACCGGAATGGAAACCGCGTCGGCGACTGCGCGGGTCAAGGCCAGGTCGTAGCCGCTTTTTTGCCCGTCCTGGTCCATCGAAGTCAGGAGAATTTCGCCGGCGCCGGATTTGGCTGCGCCGACCGCATATTCGACCGCGTCGATGCCGGTGGCGTTGCGGCCGCCATGGGTAAAGATTTCCCAGCGCGGCGGTTCCCCCTCGCCCGAGACCCGCTTTGCGTCGATGGCGACGACAATGCATTGGTCGCCGAATTTTTCCGCCGCCTCGGCGATGAATTGCGGGCGCGCGACCGCCGCGGTGTTGATCGATACCTTGTCGGCGCCGGCGCGCAAGAGATCGCGGATATCGCCGACGGCACGCACGCCGCCGCCGACGGTGAGTGGCATGAAGCAATGTTCGGCGGTCCGCGCGACCACATCGAACAGGATTGAGCGGTCGTCCGAAGACGCGGTGATGTCGAGGAAAGTCAAGTTCGTCGGCGCCGGCCGCGTCATAGGCCTTCGCCGCCTCGACCGGATCGCCGGCATCGACGAGATCGACAAAGGACACGCCCTTGACGACGCGGCCGTCTTTAACGTCGAGGCAGGGGATGACGCGGGCTTTCAGCATCGGACGGCCGCACTTTCCTGTTGCGCGTCCTCGCCGCTGCGCGACCGCGGGCGACGCCGGCCGTCCTTCGCATCGAGACAGGGGATAACGCGGGCCTTCAGCATGAAATGGGAGAATTCAGGATCGGATCAGTTGGCGATGCCGGCACAAAGCTTGGCGAGGTCGAGGGAAATACCCAAGCCGGCAAGGAAAATAGCTTCGGCGCGGTCGCGGTACAGGACCGGGCCTTCCCAGTCATTTCCGTGCCGGGTCCACAGCCACAGGGCAGCCTCATCTTGCGAAAGTACAACATAGTGCTCAAGCGAAACGAGTGCGAGATAGTCCTGCGCTTTCTGCCCGAAGTCGTCGGACATGCTCGACGGCGAGAGGATTTCTGCGATCAGCAGAGGGACCGTCGTGGCCAGGCTGGCAGGGTCCGAAGGCCGATGGACCATGACGTCCGGATATCGCACGCCGTCGCGCGTTTTGACGCCAAAATCGGCCGAGCCGACGACGTATTCGATTGGGTCCAATTGTTCGGCGATTTGAACGAGCAGCCGCGCGGCAAGCCGATAGTGCCGCTCGGTAACATTGATCATCATCTCGACCACCCGCCCTTTGACAAATTCGCGCTTGCCCTGGCGCCCTTCGTTCCAGGCAAGGAATTCGTCCGCCGTGGTGGGTAGTCTCGATTGGACGTTCATCGTCGCATGCTATCACAATCGCGCAGCGCTGTCGCCGCGCAGCGTTGCCAGCGCCGCCTTTGCGTCGATGCGCCCGTCATAGAGGGCGCGCCCGGTAATTGCGCCTTCGAGACGCGCCGCATCCGGTGCCAGCATGCGTTCGATATCGGCCATTGAGGCAAGGCCGCCCGAGGCGATCACCGGAATCGCAACGGCATTGGCGAGCGCAATCGTCGCCTCCCAGTTGATCCCCTTCAGCACGCCGTCGCGGTCGATGTCGGTGAAGATGATTGCGGCGACGCCGGCGCCCTCGAAGCGTTTTGCCAGTTCCAGCGCGCCGAGTTCGGAGGCTTGCCCCCAGCCTTCGACTGCGACCTTGCCGCCGCGTGCGTCGATGCCGACGGCGATCTTGCCCGGATATTTGCGGCATGCCTCGCGCACCAGACCGGGATCGCGCACCGCCACTGTGCCGAGGATCAAGCGGGCCAAGCCCTTTTTCAGCCATGCCTCGATATCGGCGAGCGAACGGATGCCGCCGCCGAGCTGCACGGGGTTCTTCGTCGCTCGCAGGATTGCCGCGACCGCATCGCCGTTGACCGATTCTCCAGCAAAAGCGCCGTCGAGATCGACGACATGCAGCCAGTCAAATCCCATGTCCTCGAACGCCTTGGCCTTTGCCGCCGGGTCGTCTGCGTAGACAGTCGCCTGCTCCATGTCGCCGAGCTTCAGGCGCACGCATTTGCCGCCCTTGAGATCGATGGCGGGAAACAGGATTTTTCGCTTCACGGTCGCCACGCCAGGAAATTCGCGATCAGCTTCAGCCCGAGCTTCTGGCTTTTCTCCGGGTGGAACTGGACGCCGGCAAGATTGTCGCGAGCGACCATCGCGGTGACCGGGCCGCCGTAGTCGGTGGTTGCGACCAGTTGCCTCGGTTGGAGCGCCGCCAGGTGATAGGAATGGACGAAATAGGCGTGCCAGCCCTTTTCCCCGGTCGGGATGCCTTCGAGCAGCGGATGCGGCCGGGCGACGTCGAGCGTGTTCCAGCCGATCTGCGGGATCTTCAGCGCCGGGTCGCCGGTCTCGATGCGCACGACGTCGCCGGCAATCCAGCCAAGACCCTGCGTGACGGTTTTTTCGAGCCCGCGCTCCGACATCAGTTGCGCGCCGACACAGATGCCGAGAAATGGCCGCGCCTTTTTCTCGACCGCCTCGCGCAGCGCCTCGACCATGCCGGGCACGGCGTCGAGGCCGGCGCGGCAATCGGCATAGGCGCCGACGCCCGGCAACACGACGCGGTCGGCGCCGGCCACCCAGGCGGCATCCTTGCTGGTGGCGATCTCGGCGTTAACGCCCGACTCGCGCGCGGCTCGCTCGAATGCCTTCAGCGCCGAGTGCAAATTGCCGGAATCGTAATCGACGATGGCGACCCGCATCATGACGCTGCTTCCGTCATCGCAGTGCCCGAAGCGTTGGCTGCCGTTCGAACCCGCCGTTGGCGATGTTAGCAATTCGTCCGATCGCAATTCGGCCTCCGCCTGGTTTGCGGCCTCGACGACGCCGGCTTCCCGCCAGCCCTTGTTCTCCAAAGCGGCGCGGCGGAACTGCCCGGCTTCGAGCCAGACGAACCAATGTGCCAGCAGGAGCAACAGGATTGCCGGGCCTGGCCCGGCGTGGGTGGCGTGGATCGCGATCGCCAGCGCGGCAAGGGCGTAGACCGCCAGCGCAAACCACAGCCGGTGCCAGGCCAGGAAAACCGGGGCGAGCCAGAAGGCCAGTGCGCCGCCCTCGCGCACCAATCGCGCGTCGCCGGCATTTCCTTCGGGTGGAATATGAACGGTGAAGCTTGCCATGGCGCCCTGATCGTTTCGCGCAATTCCGGACGGAAAAGTGGGGCCACTTTTCCTGGAATTGCTGTAGCCATGCGCCCGGCGCTTGCCAAGCGTCGGCGCGGCAGGAGGTCGGGTTGGATTTTCAGGCCGTAAGTGTGCCCTTGGTCGACGGAACAGCCTCCGGCTGGCGCGGATCGATCGCGATCGCCTCGCGCAGTACTCGCGCCACCGCCTTGAAGCAGGTCTCGGCGATATGGTGGCTGTTCTCGCCGTAATGGTTGGCGACATGCAGCGTGATGCCCGGCATGTTGGGCCAGAGCCTGGAAGAACTCGCGAAACAGTTCGGTATCGTAGCTGCCGATCTTGGCCGTCGGGAACTTGACCTGTCCAGACCAGGAAAGGCCGGCCGGAAACGTCGATCGCCGCCCGCGTCAGCGTCTCGTCCATGGCGAGATCGAGCGAGGCATAGCGGCAGATGCCGGCGCGGTCGCCCAGCGCCTTGGCCAGCGCCTGGCCGAGCGCGATGCCGGTATCCTCCGCGTGTGGTGATCGTCGATGTGCAGGTCGCCCTTGACCCGTATCTTCATGTCGATCAGCGAGTGCCGCACAATTGTTCCAGCATATGGTCGAGGAAGCCGACGCCGGTCGAAACGGCGTAGGCGCCCGATCCGTCAAGATCGACGCTGACAGCAATCTGCGTCTCCGCCGTCTTGCGGTTCACGGTGGCGCTGCGCTTGGCGCGATTGGCCATGGCGGTTGGTTCCGGTTGCAATCGGCGCGCTCTTAGCAGCGGGATGTTGAAAAAGCCATAATCCCCCTGAAGCCCAAGGCTGGCATGGCCGCGGCGGCCTGCCGGCCGATTGTATCGGCGAAAAATCCACCTAGATAAGGGGCAAAACGAATCCGTTCCCGCTTTCCCATTCCCGCTTTCCGGAGACAAGTTCATGAATTCCACGCACGGCAGCGCCGTGACTGAACCTGATGCATGCCACGACGATCGTTACCGTGCGCAAGGGCGGCAAGGTCGTGATCGCCGGCGACGGCCAGGTCAGCCTCGGCCAGACCATCATGAAGGGCAATGCGCGCAAGGTCCGCCGCCTCGGCCAAGGGCAACGTCATCGCCGGGTTTGCCGGCGCCACGGCCGACGCCTTCACTCTGCTCGAGCGGCTCGAAGTCCAAGCTCGAGCAATATCCCGACCAGTTGACGCGCGCCGCCGTCGAACTCGCCAAGGACTGGCGTACCGACCGTTACCTGCGCCGGCTTGAGGCGATGATGCTGGTTGCCGACAAGTCGGTGTCGCTGGCGCTGACCGGCACCGGCGACGTGCTCGAGCCCGAACACGGCGTCATGGCCATCGGCTCGGGCGGCAATTATGCGCTCGCCGCCGCCCGCGCGCTGCTGGAGACCGATCTCGACGCCGAAGATATCGCCCGCAAGGCGATGGCGATCGCCGCCGACATCTGCGTCTACACCAACAACAACTTCATCGTCGAAACGCTTGATGCCGCGTGACGCCCTCGCGGCCGTTGAGATCTCCATATCGAATTTCAGTTGAGGCTTCATGACCAATTTCTCTCCGCGCGAGATCGTCTCCGAACTCGACCGCTTCATCATCGGCCAGAACGACGCCAAGCGCGCCGTTGCCATCGCCTTGCGCAATCGCTGGCGCCGCCAGCAACTCGAAGGGGCGATGCGCGACGAGGTGATGCCGAAGAACATCCTGATGATCGGGCCGACCGGCGTCGGCAAGACCGAGATTTCGCGGCGCCTGGCCAAGCTTGCCGGTGCGCCGTTCCTGAAGGTCGAGGCGACCAAGTTCACCGAGGTCGGCTATGTCGGCCGCGACGTCGAGCAGATCGTGCGCGACCTCGTCGAAGTCGGCATCGGCCTGGTGCGCGAACAAAAACGCGACCAGGTCAAGGCCAAGGCGCATCTCAACGCCGAGGAGCGCGTGCTTGACGCGCTGGTCGGCGCAACGGCGAGCCCGTCGACGCGCGAATCGTTCCGCAAGCGCCTGCGCAGCGGCGAACTCGACGACAAGGAAATCGAGATCGAAATCGCCGACACCGTCCAATCCGCATCGGCGGCTTCGACATTCCCGGCATGCCCGGCGCCAACATCGGCGTCCTCAATATCTCCGACATGATGGGCAAGGCGTTGCGGCAAGCGCACCAAGAAGCGCAAGACGACGGTGACGGAATCCTATGACATCCTCACCGCCGACGAGTCCGACAAACTGCTCGACCAGGAGCAGCTCGTCGCCGAAGCGATATCGGCGGTCGAAAACAACGGCATCGTCTTTATCGACGAGATCGACAAGATCGCGGTGCGCGACGGCGCAATCGGCGGCGGGCGTTTCGCGCGAGGGCGTCCAGCGCGACCTGCTGCCGCTGGTCGAAGGCACGACGGTCGCGACCAAGCACGGCCCGGTCAAGACCGACCACGTCCTGTTCATCGCTTCGGGCGCATTCCACATGGCCAAACCCTCCGACCTGCTGCCGGAATTGCAGGGCCGGCTGCCGATCCGCGTCGAATTGTCGGCGCTGAGCCGCGACGATTTCCGCCGCATCCTGACCGAGACCGAGGCAAGCCTGATCAAGCAGTATGTGGCGCTGATGAAGACGGAAAACGTCGACCTCGATTTCAGCGAGGACGCCATCGACGCGATTGCCGATGTCGCGGTCGGAATTGAACTCGTCGATCGAGAATATCGGCGCGCGCCGCCTGCAGACCGTGATGGAGCGCGTCCTCGACGAGATTTCGTTCAACGCGCCTGACAAGACCGGCGAAAGCTACGTCATCGACGCCGCCTATGTGCACAAGCACATTGCCGAACTGGCAAGGAACACCGACCTGAGCCGCTTCATTTTGTAGCCGTCAACAAGGTCGACAGCGCGCGGGCTTTGCGCCATGTTCCGCCGGTTTTCACGTGGACAGGATTGCCAACGCATGACCGGCGGCATCGCGCGCAATATGTTCCGCAAGGCACTGGCAGCGGTGTTGGGCTTCGCCCTTGCCACCGCGCTGGCGGTTCCGTCGCTTGGCGCAACTGTCGTCCCGCCCGGCAACCGCAACGCCCACCAGCCGCCGATTCCCTATGGCGCGGTGTCGCGGACGCGTTCCACCAATGGCAGCTTTCTGGGCAAATACGAGAAAATCCGCGACCTGATTGGCGGCGACGCAAAATTGCGGGCCAAGATCAAGGCGGCGGCGGCCCGTTACGGCATCGATCCGGTCCATATTGTCGGCGCGCTCATCGGCGAGCACACCTACAATGTCGACGCCCTCGATCACATTCAGACCTATGTCGTGAAGGCGGCGTCCTATCTCGGTTCCGACCTTGCCTTCAAATATGACGGCGAAAAGGTCACCCAGTTCGTTGCAGCGCCCGGAATTTGCCGGTTGCCAAACCATCGAGGACAGCTACGACCTGTGGTCGTGCCGCGAAAATATGTGGGAAACAAAATTCCGCGGCCGCGCGGTCGGCGGAAAATCGTGGCCGAATGATCGCTTCGGCCGGGTATTCTTCCAGCCTTTCTATGCCGGCCAGACCTTCGGCCTCGGCCAGCTCAATCCGCTGACGGCGCTGGCGGTTAACGACATGGTCGTGCGCGTCAGTCATTTGCCAAGGCTCAAAGCGGAGCGGGCGCCGGAAGTCTACCAGGCGATCATGGACCCGGATTCGACCCTGCAATACATGGCGGCGGTGATCCGCACGGCGATCGATTCCTACGCCGAAATCGCCGGCATGGATATTTCCGGCAATCCCGGCATCACCGCCACGCTTTACAATCTCGGCGACGTCGAGGGTCCGAGCGGCCGAACTGAAGCGCCGCAACGCCGGCAAGGCCAAGCCGGAACTGCCGCAGGAGAATTATTACGGCTGGCTGGTCAACGACAGGATCGACGAGTTGCGGGGGCTGATGAATTGATCGGTGCCGGGGGATTCCGGAACCTGGCGGTGCAATTCCATCTATCTCCGTCGGCCGACTTGATCGGCCTATCCAGATCTCCGATGGGCTGGATGGGCCGGTTGAACCGGCCCATGGAATGAGGCAAACCTACCGCTGTCGCCACAGCGGAAAATTGTCGTGCTCGATGATGCGCGTGCGGCAGATATTGCCAACGCGACATTTCGAATTGTCGAGCGTCGGCGCCACTTGCAGCCAAGGCTCTTCATCGGCCTCGCAATAGCCGAAGCCTGCTACGAAACGTTCGTAAGTGTATTGGCCGGTGCTCATGACGACGGCGCCGTTCTGGCGCACGAAGGCGCGTGCCTGTTCGCAGGTCATGGCGCGGGTGTCGGGCCGGGCCGCGGCACTGGCTCCGGCCGCGCCCGTGGAAAGCAGCGCCACGCAGGCGACGGCACAAAGACGAGATATCGAAATCATGTCGATCTCCGTTGTCGGCATCCGGTCGCCAACCCTGTCAATTCAGCGCAGTTAGCGCTGCAATTGGCGTTTCGACGGCGGCGGTTCAAGCCGCGCCGTAGCGGATCGGCGGACAAATTCGCTTGATCCGGGTCAAGTCCGCTTCGCGAAGGTGCTGTAAGGTCATGGTTGTCAGGAATTCGGGAGATGCCATGCGATATTTTGCCAAAGCGGCGAGGTTTTGCGCGATCGCGGCTGCGACAATCATTTTCGACGCAGCTTGCGCGCGTGCCGGCGAAATCGAAGTCGCGCACGGCAAGGCGCTGGTCGAAACCAATTGCGCGCGATGCCATTCGGTCGGCCTTGATGGCGCCAGCCCGAACGCCAAGGCGCCGCCGTTCCGACTGATCTATACGCGCATCCCGGTCGAAACCATTGCCGCGACGCTGCTGACCAAGGCGACGCCGGACCACAGCGAGATGCCGAAATTCACCATCTCGCCGCAGCAGGCCGCCGATATTGCCGCCTATATCGCCTCGATCCAGCCGGAAAATCTCGGCCAAAAGCTGGTCGAGATCAATTGCGGGCCGTGCCATGCAACCGGCAGGAGCGGCGAGAGCCCGCATTCGCAGGCGCCGGTGTTCCGCCAACTCGGCCGCAGGTATCCCTTGGAACAGCTCGAAGAATCGCTCGCAGAAGGCTTGACCACCGGCCATCCCGACATGCCGACTTTCGTCGCCGAGCCACACCAGATTGCTGACATCATTGCCTATCTGAAATCGATCCAGGAATGATGGCGCGGCCGCTGGCGCCATGGTTGCCCGAAATATTTTTCCAATATTTTTCCGTGCCGGAATAAAGCCGGTTTGCCGTCGTCATACTCCGTGCGGCAATCGCCAAAAGGAGGACATTTCATGCGTTCGACATTGCTTGCCCTGCTCGCCAGCGCGTTTCTCGCCACGCCGGCTTTCGCCCACCACTGCCCTCTCGATGCCCAGGCTATCGACACCTATCTGGCGAAAGCATCAGTCGGCGAAAAGCTCAAGGCGGAAGTCGTCGCGCTCAAGGACAAGGGCATGGCCGAGCACAATGCCGGCGATCATGCCGCCGCCGAGGCGACACTGGCCGAGGCCATGCGCAAATTGCTGATGGGCGAATAGCTGCTCATCGGCAGATCGCCGCCGTTGTCGGCGGCGAAATAAATTCGACCGCGCCGGAACAAACGCGTCCCGCAGGCGTCCTCCTTAGTGTGGGGGTTTGAAAGGCGGGCACGTTGGTTCCCGCCCTGACACGGAGGAAATGATGAAAAGCCTGATTTGTGCGGCGGCGCTCACGCTGGCCGTATCGTCCCCAGCCTTTGCCGACATGGCAATGGTCAAGGACGGTCACCTCGTGAATTCAGCCGGCATGACCCTATACACCTTCGACAACGACAAGGATGGCGTTTCGGCCTGTTATGACGCCTGCGCGACGAACTGGCCGCCGCTCATCGCCGATGCCGGCGCCAAGGCGGAGGGCGAATACAAGCTGGTTGCGCGCAAGGATGGCGCCATGCAGTGGGCTTACGACGGCAAGCCGCTGTATCTGTGGATCAAGGACACCAAACCCGGCGACATGACAGGCGACAACTTCAAAAACGTCTGGCACATCGTAAAACAGTAGCGCCGGGAGCGGATCGGCGGCGTCGCCGCCGATCCGGCAGACGACGGAGGAGGGGTTGGAGGCAAGGCTTGCCATCGCCCGCGAAATCCCGCGGTTGCGGCGCTTTGCCCGCGCGCTAGCGCGAGACCCGTTTGCGGCCGACGATCTCGTCCAGGACTGCCTCGAACGTGGGCTGTCGCACATGGACCAGCTCGGCGATCCGGCCAAGTGCCGCTCCTGGCTGTTTGCGATCCTCCACAATCTCTATCGCGACCGCCGCCGCCAATCGGCGCGCCAGCCGCAAACAACGAGCCTCGACGAGGTCCCGGAATCCGGCCTCGCCATGCCAGCGCCGCAAGCCGAGCGGATTGCGGTGCTGTCGGCCATGGAAGCGCTGGCCAGCGTTCCATTCGAGCAGCGCGAGGTGCTGGCGCTGGTTGCTATCGAGGGCTGCAGCTATCGCGAAGCGGCAGAAGTTCTTGAAATCCCGATTGGCACGCTGATGTCGCGGCTGTCGCGCGGCCGCGAACGGATGCGTGAACTGCTCGATGCGCCCGGACCGCGCGGCGCACATCTGAGGAGCGTGAAGCAATGACCGGCGAGCCGACCACCGACGCCGAGGTCCACGCCTATCTCGACGGGGAACTCGGCGTTGAGGAGCGCGAGCGGTTAGAGCGGGCGGTGGCTGCCGATCCGGCTTTGGGCGAGCGGCTCGCTTCCTATCGGCGGACGGACCATCGGCTGCGGACCGAGTTCGATGCGATCGCCCAGGAAGCGATTCCGGAACCGATGCTGGCGGCGCTGTTTTCGCGCCCGGCGCAGGCCCGTCGCCGCTATCTGCCGGCGCTTGCGGCGGGCATCGCCATGTTCGTGGCTGGCGCCTTTGCGGGCGGGCTGCTGCTGCCCAACGCCGGTGGCGGACGCAGCGACGCCGAGGCGGCAGCGCGCTATGCGATCGAAGCGCATCGCGTCTTTGCCGCCGAAGTGCGCCACCCGGTCGAGGTCGGCGCCGACCAGCGCGACCACCTCGTTGCATGGCTGTCGAACCGTCTCGGCCAACCGCTGAGCGCGCCGGATCTTGCTGGCGCGGGATTCCAACTGATCGGCGGAAGATTGCTGCCGGGCGAGGATTCGCTGGGCGCCCAGTTCATGTACGAAAACGACGCCAAGGACCGCGTCACGCTCTACGTCTCGAAAAATCTCAAGGGCGGCCAGACAGCGTTTAAACTGACAGCAAGTGGCGATTTGCACACATTCTATTGGCTCGATGGCCCGCTCGGCTATGCGATCACAGGGGCGATTTCCGAATCGGCCCTGCTGGCGCTGGCGCATTCGGCATATGACCAGCTGACCAAGCCCGGCGAAGCCGGCGCCGGGCGCAAGACCTGACCCGCCTGCATTAAGGTCAGATCAGCGAGCGGGCGGCGAGGTTGCGCATCAATTGGCCGACCCCGAATTGCCAGTGTGGGCATTCGGCGGCGAGCCGCACAGTATTGACGAGGCGGCCGAAGCCCGGCGCCGATATCGTCACGACATCGCCGAGCTTGTGGGTGAAGCCCTGGCCGGCAACGCCACGGTCCTGGGTCGGGGCAAACAGCGTTCCGAGAAACAGCACGAAGCCGTCAGGATACTGGTGGTTGGCGCCGACGGTCTGGGCGACCAGCTCCTGCGGATCGCGGCTGATCTCCTTCATCGAAGAACTGCCGTCCATGACAAAGCCGTCGCTGCCGTCGACACGCAGCGTCAATTCGGCAGCGCGAACATTGTCGATGCCGAAGGCGCCGTCGAACAGACGGATCATCGGACCGATGGCGCAAGAGGCGTTGTTGTCCTTGGCCTTCGACAGCAGCAGCGCCGAGCGGCCCTCGATATCGCGCAGGTTGACGTCGTTGCCGAGGCAGGCGCCGACGATGCGCCCATGCGAGGATACCGCCAGCACGATTTCCGGCTCGGGGTTGTTCCAGCGCGAGGCCGCAAGCAATCCGACCTCGGCGCCGAAACCGACCGCCGACAATAGCGGGGCCTTGGTGAAAACCTCGGCATCCGGGCCGATGCCGACCTCGAGATACTGGCTCCATATGCCTTCGGTGATCATGGCGGCCTTGACCTTGGCGGCCGCCGCCGAGCCCGCCTGGAGATTGCGCAGACTATCTCCGATGATCGCGCCAATACGCTTGCGGATCGCCTCGGCACGAGCCGGATCGCCGGCGGCGCGCTCTTCGATCACCCGTTCGACCATGGATTTGGCGAAGGTGACGCCGCAGGCCTTGATGACCTGCAGGTCGCAGGGCGCCAGCAAATGCACCTGCGACATGTCAATGGGGCGGCCTGCGATCTCGTCGAGCGAACCGAGCGGGGCGCCCTTGGCGCCGCGAACGTAGCCCGCCGGGTCTTCCATCTCGCAGATGTCGGCAACCGTCGGCGCGGCGCGGCTGGTGATGTCGACGAGATCGCCGTCGCGGACGGTAACGACCGCCGGGCCATTTGCCTGTGGCAGCCATGCCCTGCCGACATGGGTGCCGGCCTTTTCGCTTTCGGTCTCAAAAATACTCACGATATGGCCTCCCGGAAGTGCCGGCATCGGCTGGGTGCAATGGCTTGGATCGCCCGAAACGGCGCCGCGGCGGCGCCGGCGCGGTTATGGAACGGTTTTTGCGATTTGGCGAGTGGCGGGCGCGGTGCAGGCCCGGCGGCCACCTAATTCACGAGGATCGTAATCTTCGCGGGGTCGGGAAATACAAAGGAGCGGACCTTTCCGTCGCGCATGCGCATTTGCATGTTGACGCCGACCACGGCGCTGTCGCTTCCTTTGTAGCCCTTGTTCGAGGTGTAATAATAACGCAGCACCAGCGCTCTTGCGCCGCCGATGCTCTCGGACACGGTTTTCGCCGAAACGGTGCCATGGGCGGGTTGCTGGATGTATGGCCACGGAGCCTTGAGGCCTGGTGGGACCCCGCCCATGAGTTTGTGCTCGTAAATCAGTGTCGGTTCACCGGATTTTGCCGTTTTGAAAGTCTGAGCGAAACCCGCGGGAACCGCGGCGATGGCCAACAATGTGCCCGCCAGCAGCAAACGGCGGCCGAGATGCATATTCAAAATCCCCCTCCCAGTGATCAAATATCCAGATTAGCGTTCCTCTCACCTGTCTTTGCCCGAGGCGTCAACGGCTGCGGTCGTCCTTTTCATCGACGACGACATATTCGGTCTCGATGTAGCCTGGCCGGCTCTGCTGTTGCTCCTGCCAGCGTCGGTCTGCCTCGCCTGTCAGCCGGTTGAGCCGCCAGCGGCCGATCAGGAGGGCGACGATGATGATCGGCAGCAGCACCAGTGCCACGCCGACGGAGACCACGACGAGTGCCGCGGCGACGGCAAGCCCCAGCGCGATCGCCAATATCAAGCCGAACTGGCCACGCCAGCCGAGCCGCGAGAGTCGGTAGGACCGATAGATAGGCATCCCTGCTATGTGGCGCCCGTGTCCCGGCAGCGCAAGGTCAAATCGGCGCCGCCCGGTTGAACCGGCCTCGTTCCTTATGGCGGAAAGGATCGTCGCGGGCCGGGGACAGGATAGCGCGCCTACCGTTCGGCCGCTTCATCCTGCGGGAGCTGGAAGCGGGCGAAGCGGTCGAGCGCCGCCTCGATGTCCCTCTTGTGCCGCCGCGCGCTGCCACTGCCGACCCAGTGCCAGGCCTGGATCAGGAGCTCGCCCTCCTGCCGGTCGGTTTTGAGGTCGAGCGCGGCAACGATCTCGTCGCCGACAAGCACCGGCAGGGTGAAGTAGCCGAACTTGCGCTTGGCCTTGGGCACATAGGCCTCGAACAGGTGCTCGTAGCCGAAAAATGCCGCCGTGCGCCCGCGTTGCCTGATCATGGGATCAAACGGCGAGAGGATATGAGTGAGGCTTGGTTGGGGGATGTCGGCCTCAAGCGTCTCCGGGCGGACCCAGTGCGGCGGCCACTCCGCGCCCGTCACCGTGACCGGAACCATCCGGCGGGCGAGAACTTCCTTGCCGATCAGCGCCTTCATCGCCGGCCGCGCTCCTCGATGCAGGTAGCTAACCGAATCGAGACTGACAATGCCCTGGGAGCGGAGCGCGCGTTCGAGCAGATATTGATTGACCGCGTGCGGCGGCGCCGCCCTGGGCAGCCGCTCCCAGCCGAAATGGCGCTCGGTCAATTCGTAGGTTTTCAGCATGCCGGCGCGCTGCGAGATCACCAGATGGCCGCAATAAAATGCGGCCTGCAGGGCGCTCTTGGACGGCTTGCGCGATGCCCACGGATGGTCCTTGTCGACGAGGAGGTCGTCCGTGATGTCGGAGATGGTCAGCGCTCCGTCCCTGCGGATGCGCCTGACGACCTTGCGCATTTCCTTCGCGCCCGCGTCTGCGTACCAGCGCAGCGGCGTGGCCCGCTGTTGCTTCATCTCCGAAACGAAGAAGCGAAAGTCGCTGACCGGCAGGTAGGCGAGCGCATGGGTCCAGAACTCGAAGACCGTTTTTGCCCGGGACTGGGCAAAAGCGAGGTCGGCGCGACGGTAGGCGGGGATGCGGTTGTAGAGGATGTGGTGGTGGCTGCGCTCGATCACGTTGATTGTGTCGATCTGGACGTAGCCGAGATGGACGACGGCCTCGGCCACGGCCTCCGGTCCCGCGCCGAACGGCTCGGCGACGTTCAGTCGCTGCGCATCGATCCATATCGCGCGGGCGCGCTCCGGCGAGATTTCGACGGGCGCGGAATACGCACGGCGGGATTTCTGTTTGGACGTCACGCGTCCAGATTCGCGACGTTCAGCGCGTTGTCCTGGATGAAGGTCTTGCGCGGCTCGACCTCTTCGCCCATCAGCCGCGAGAACAGATTGTCAGCGTCGGCGGCATCCGAAATCTTGACCTGCAGCAGCGAACGCACTTCCGGGTCTAGCGTCGTCTCCCACAATTGCCCCGGGTTCATTTCACCAAGACCCTTGTAGCGCTGCAGGGCCATGCCCTTGCGCCCGGACGAAAAAATCCCCGCAACCAGCGCCCGCGGGCCGGTGATCACATGGCGCTCGTCCTTGCGCGTCAGCACCGGCGGGTGGGCGTAGATTTCCTGGAGATGCGCGGCATGGCCGTCGAGCCGGCGCGCATCGGCGGAACCGACCAGCGCCATGTCGATGGCGGTCACCTCGGCGACGCCGCGCACCATGCGCTGGAACACCACCGCGCCGTCGTCGCGGATGCCGGAATGCCAGCCGCGCTCGGTCTCTTCGGCGATGGCGTCGAGGCGGCGCGCGACATACGCCGCCGCCTCGCGCGCCTTGTCCGAAATCGGCCAACATCTCGGCGTTGAGCGCGCCGGCGATCGCCGCCTGCTCGACCACGTCCTTCGAGTAGCGCGAGTGCAGCTTGTCGATCAGGTTGCGAACCGCGAGCGCCTGGTCGACGGTCGCGCGAAGGTCGCGGCCGGTCACCGTCTCGCCGGAATGCAGTTGCAGCGATGTATCCTCGAGCCCGCCGTCGATCAGGAAATCCTCGAGCGCGCGCTCGTTTTTCAGGAACTGGCCGTTCTTGCCGCGCGTGACCTTGTAGAGCGGCGGCTGGGCGATGAAGATATGGCCGCGACTCGAGCAGCTGCGGCATCTGGCGGAAGAAGAAGGTCAGCAGCAGCGTGCGGATATGGGCGCCGTCGACGTCGGCGTCGGTCATGATGATGATGCGATGGTAGCGCAGCTTGGCGAGGTTGAATTCGTCCTTGCCGATGCCGGTGCCGAGCGCGGTGATCAGCGTGCCGATTTCCTGGCTGCCGAGCATCTTGTCGAAGCGGGCGCGCTCGACATTGAGGATCTTGCCGCGCAGCGGCAGGACCGCCTGGTTATGGCGGTTGCGGCCCTGCTTGGCCGAGCCGCCGGCCGAATCGCCCTCGACCAGGAACAATTCCGATTTCGCCGGATCGCGCTCCTGGCAGTCGGCGAGCTTGCCGGGCAGCGAAGCAATGTCGAGCGCGCCCTTGCGCCGCGTCAGTTCGCGCGCCTTGCGGGCGGCTTCGCGCGCCGCGGCGGCCTCGACCACCTTGCCGACCAGCACCTTGGCTTCGGCCGGATGTTCCTCGAGCCAGCGGTTGAGGCCCTCGTTGACCAGGCCTTCGACCACCGGGCGGACTTCGGACGAAACCAGCTTGTCCTTGGTCTGCGAGGAGAATTTCGGATCGGGCACCTTGACCGAGAGCACGCAGGTCAGCCCCTCGCGGCAGTCGTCGCCGGTGAGCGCGATCTTTTCCTTTTTCAGGATGCCGGAAGTCTCGGCATAGGAGGTGACTTGCCGGGTCAGCGCGCCGCGGAAACCGGCCAGATGCGTGCCGCCGTCGCGCTGCGGGATGTTGTTGGTGAAGCACAAGCACGTTCTCGTGGTAGGAATCGTTCCACCACATCGCCACGTCGATGGTGAGTGCCGTCGCGCTCGCCCTTCAGCACGATCGGCGTCGCGATCAGCGGCGTCTTGGTGCGGTCGAGCCAGCGCACGAAGGCCTCGAGCCCGCCGTCATAGGCGAATTCCTCGCGCATTTCCTCGACGCCGCGCTTGTCGGTCAGAACGATGCGGACGCCGGAATTGAGGAACGCCAGTTCGCGCAGGCGGTGCTCGAGCGTGTGGAAATCGAATTCGGTTTTCGAAAACGTCACCGGCGACGGCAGGAACGTCACTTCCGTGCCGGAGCGCCCGCTCCAGTCGCCCGGTCGCGGCAGCGGCGCATCCGGCACGCCGTTGCGTGAACGACATTTCATAGACCTTGCCACGCTGGCGGATTTTCAGTTTCAGCCAGATCGAAAGGGCGTTGACGACGGAGACGCCGACGCCGTGCAGGCCGCCGGAAACCTTGTAGGAGTTCTGGTCGAATTTTCCGCCGGCATGCAGCTGCGTCATGATCACTTCGGCGGCCGACACGCCCTTCGGATCTGTGGATGCCGGTCGGGATGCCGCGGCCATTGTCGGTCACCGCGCACGAGCCGTCGGCATTGAGCGTCACCGTCGACCTCGTCGGCATGGCCGGCGAGTGCCTCGTCGATGGCGTTGTCGACGACTTCATAGACCATGTGGTGCAGGCCCGAGCCGTCATCGGTGTCGCCGATATACATGCCCGGCCGCTTGCGGACGGCGTCGAGGCCTTTCAGCACCTTGATCGAATCGGCGCTGTATTCGGGCGCGGGAATGGCGGAGGCGGTCATCAATTGCCGATCGGTTCGGGGTGGTCGGAGCGGGCCGAAAGGCGAACGCCAAATCGTCCCGAAATGCCCGCTAAATATAGGGTTTTTCGTGACGAAAGCCAAATGCCGAAAGCGGTCGAATACGTCGTTACGGTACCGGAAAAATCCGCCGATTCGGACATTGGCAGGGCTCGCTTGGCGTGGTTTCATCCGCGGATGACAACAAGCAGGAAGAGCGCTCGTTTTTTGGCGAACCAGGTACGGTTTTTGAGCGCCAAAATTGCCACCCGCACGCTGCGGCCCACCATCGTCGGCGCGGTCGCTTCAGCGCTGGTTGCGCTCGCTTTTGGGCCACTCGTCGCGGTTGGGCAGCAGTCCGACAAACCTGTCGCCGAGCCCGCGGTCTATTCGGAAATCGGCTCGACCCTGAACGTCGCCAACGAGGTCAATGCGCTCGAAGGACCGAAGCCCGGCATCGTGACGACCGGCGATGTCATCTTCCAGAACGAGGTCATCGAGACCGGGCAAGGCGCCACCGCCGAGTTCCGCTTCGCCGACGAAACCGTCTTTGCGATGTCGCAGAACTCCAAGATCAAACTCGACGAATTCGTCTACGACCCGGCCGGCAAGGGCATCGGCAAGCTGGCGGTCACCGCGATCGTCGGCTCGTTCCGCTTTGTCTCCGGCAAGGTGCCGAAGGACAATATTTCGATCGACACGCCGCAGGGGTCGATCGGCGTGCGCGGCACCGTCTTCGATCTTTACGTTGCCGAGAACGGCGATACTTCGATCGGCCTGCTCGAAGGCGCGGTTCGCCTGTGCAACCGCGGGCGCATCGACTGCCGCGAACTTGGCGCGGTCGGCCGCTTCCTGCGCCTGACCGCACTCGGCGTCTTCGATCAGCCGACGAATTGGAGCCGGGATATTCTGGGCGGCGTCGCCTTCGAACGCGCGTTCCCGTTCATCGCAGATCAGCGCCGCATCGGGGTGGTCTTTCACGCCCCCGACGCCACCATCGGCCGCTTCGCCGATTTCGTCGAGGCGGGCGGCGTGCCCGCCGGCATGGTGGTGCGCCAGACCGCCGGCCTGATCCTCGGGCCGGGCACCGGCGACGCGCTGAAAAAGGGCGTCGGCAGTGCCGGCAAGGCGGTCAAAGGCGTGTCGAAGGGCATCCAGAAAGTAATCAAGCCGCCGAAGATCAAGCTGCCGAAACTGTTCAAGAACTGAACTAGCCGATGCCGTCGAACAGCGCTGAGGAAAGATAGCGCTCGGCGAAACTTGCCAATACGGCGACGATGTTCTTGCCGGCCATGTCCTTGCGCTGGCCGACGCGGATTGCCGCGTCGAGCACCGCGCCCGACGAAATCCCGACCGGCACGCCTTCGAGGCGGGCGACTTCGCGGGCGATCTCGAAGGCGCCTTCGTTCGATACCGTGACGATCTCGTCATAGATTTTGGTGTCGAGGATGGCCGGGACGAAACCGGCGCCGATCCCCGCAATTTTGTGCGGTCCCGGCTCGCCGCCAGACAGCACCGGCGAACCTTCCGGCTCGATCGCGATGATCCGGATCGATTTCTTTTTTGTGCGCAGGTAGCGCCCGGCGCCGGTAATCGTGCCGCCGGTGCCGACCCCGGCGATCAGCACGTCGATGCGGCCCTTGGTGTCGTTCCAGATTTCCGGCCCGGTGGTCTTGCGATGGATTGCCGGATTGGCCGGGTTCTCGAACTGCTGGGGAATGACAGCGCCCGGCGTCGCCGCGGCGATCTCCTCGGCCCGGAGGATCGCGCCGCGCATGCCTCGGGCGCCTTCGGTCAGCACCAGTTCGGCGCCAAGAAAGGCGAGCATCTTGCGCCGCTCAAGCGACATCGTGTCGGGCATTGTCAGTATGAGCCGGTAGCCCTTGGCTGCCGCGGCAAACGCCAAGGCGATGCCGGTATTGCCGGAGGTCGGTTCGATCAACACCGATTTGCCCGGCCGGATCCGGCCCGCCTTTTCCATGGCCTCGATCATGGCAACGCCGATGCGGTCCTTGACGCTGCCGATCGGATTGAAAAATTCGAGCTTGGCCATCAGGTTGGCCTTGACCCGGTGCTGCTTCGCCAGTCGGTCGAGGCGCACAATCGGCGTGTCGCCGATGGTTTCGGTGATCGAGTTGTAAATCCGGCCTCGACCGGGCGCTTTGACCATGTGATGTTCCTTTTTTCTTTTCGTGAAAGCCGATTTCGAACGAGAATTGTTGACGAGACCAAGCATCGGGACAATGATTGATGCCTTGAATTCGCCGAACTAAGCGCACATTACCGTTTTTGACGAAACTGGCGCCACATGGATCGCCCGTGATGAGCACCGCAGTTTCCCGGCCCGAGCCAGAAGGCCTGTTTGTCCCGGTCGTGCCCGAAGCCGCCGCGGCAGCCGGCAAATTCGGTATTCTCGAAAGACTGCGCATCCTGTTCACGTTCGCGCGCAATCCGCTGGCCGGGTTCACTGCCGCGCAGTTCGAAAAGCCCTTCGACCAGTTCGAGTTCTTCGGCCGCCAGGCGACGGTCGTCAACGACCCGCGATTGATCCAGCATTTTTTCGTCGAGAACACCACCAACTACCGCTACGGCGACATTCGTCAGGCGCTGTTGAAACCGGCGTTGCGCGACGGTCTTTTGACCGCCGAGGGCGATACCTGGCGCAAGGCGCGCCGCACCATGGCGCCGGTGTTCACGCCGCGCAATGTTCAATCCTTCGCCCGGTCGATGCGGCTTGCCGGCGAGCGCTGCGCCGAGGAAATCGTGCCGGGCCCGGCCAGAATCGCCCCGGCGATGTGCAAACTGGCATTCCATGTGCTGTCGCAAACGCTGTTCTCCGGCGAGCTCTCGGCCAATGCCGAGGAAATGCTTTCGGATACCGAACAGTTCCTGCGCACGCTTGGCCATCCCGATCCGTTCGACATACTCGGCCTGCCGGACTGGGTGCCGCGACTGTCGAAACTGCGCGGCGGGGCATCGATCCGGCGCCTGCGCTCGCGGGTGCGCGAGCGCATTGAGGACCGGGCCAGCCGATTGCAACGCGGTGACGACGTGCCGCGGGATTTCGCGACGCTTCTGCTTGGCGCGCGCGGCGCCGATGGCGGCGGCTTTAGCCATGACCAGATCGAGGATCACCTGCTGACGTTCATCGGTGCCGGCCACGAGACCGTCGCGCGCGCCCTCGCCTGGACATTGTATCTGCTGGCCAACGATAGCCAGGCGTTGGCGCGGGCCCGCGAGGAGGCGGACCGGCTCGATGTCGGCGGCGTCGCCGAACACGAATGGCCCGGCCGGCTGCCGTTTGTCTGCGCCTGTTTCGAGGAAGGCCTGCGTCTGTTCCCGCCGGTCTCGCATGTGGTTCGCATCGCCATGGCCGACAATTCCTGCGACGGCGTATTCGTGCCGGCCGGTTCCACCATGGTCATCAATATCTGGATGCTGCATCGCCATCGGTTGCGTTGGCGCGCGCCGGACGCCTTCGATCCCGACCGGTTCATGGCGCCGCGCCGCGAGACCATCGACCGCTTCGCCTTTCTGCCTTTCGGCGTCGGCCCGCATGTGTGCATCGGGGCGAGTTTCGCGACGCAGGAACTTGCGATCCTGCTGGCAATCCTGCTGCGCCGCTTCGATTTCGAATATGCCGGCGACGGGCCGCCACAGCCGGTCACCCACATCACCACCCAGCCGCACAATGGCATGCCGATGATCGTCCGCGCCCGCTAAGCCAATAACAGCAAAGGCGGATGCCGCTTTTGCGTCCGCAATTGCGACGGTGGCGCGCCACGGGCACTATGTTCCGGTGGAGCCGAACCCGCCAGCGCCGCGCTCCGTGCCGCCGAGATCGTCGGTCGCATCGATGGCGACCCGCACCACCGGCGCGATCACCAGTTGCGCGATGCGCATGCCGCGGCGCACGGTGAAGGGCTCGCGCCCGAGGTTGGCGAGAATGACCTTGACCTCGCCGCGATAGTCGCTGTCGATGGTGCCGGGCGCGTTCAGGCAGGTCACGCCATGGTTCAGCGCGAGGCCGGAACGAGGCCGGACCTGGCCTTCATGGCCTTCGGGGATAGCCATCTCCAATCCGGTCGGAATCGCGGCCCGCTCGCCGGGCGCCAGGATGACATCTTCGCCGACGGCGGCGACAAGATCGAGGCCGGCCGCTCCCGCGCTCTGGTAGGCCGGCAAGTCGAGGCCAGCAAAATGTGCCAAGGTGCGCAGGCGCAGGATGGCCGGAGCCGGAGACATCGGGCTCTGCAATGCGAAAATTGCCATTGGCCGAACATCGCCGGTTCCGGCGGCACGATAAAGGCCGCCGCCGGGTTATCCACCGGCAGTGTCGCGATTTCGGCGGTGGCGCGGTGGAACTACCGGTTGTCGCCGGGCTCGTTGCCCTGGAACCGCGGCTTCAGCAGCGCCATGGTCTTGGTCATGACGCGAACCTGAAGCTCTGGGTTCTTTTCGATGTTGAAGTGATTGATATCGACTACCGGCGACATGTCGACATTGGAAAGCGAACCGGTGAACCCGGCGCCCTCGACGACGACGTTGAGGTCATTGCCCTTCCTGCCATTGGGCAAGTAGTAGTTCACCACCTCATCGACATTCGGGCCGGGTTCGGTTGTGATCGTCGGATCGAAGGCGGCGACATACGAGACATGGACGCCATGATCGCCGAGATACTTCGCCATCTGCACGCAGGCGTTGCCGCCGAGCGAATGACCCATGATGACTATCGGATACGACACCTGGCCGCGCTGGTTGCGGGCGATGATGTCGTCGGCGTAAACTTGCCAAGTGGCGTGATTGTCGACCTTGGAATTGACGCCGCGCCGCAGGAAGCGGGCATTCATGTCGTCGAGCCCGGTCGAAAACACATTCGCCAGCCCGCGCAGCAGATAGACTTCGCCGGTGTAGCTGTATTTGGAAAGATCCTGCCGCGACAGCGCCGCGGTCGAACTCGAGGAGCCGCTGGAGGTGCAGCCAACAGCGACACCGCCTGCCAAGGCGATTACGGCAAATGCAGCGACAAATTTTGCTTTCATGGTCCCGGATCCCGCCCCATTTACGCGCAACAATAGCGTTACCCCACTCCTAAACTACTCTCATGCCCGCTTTCCGTCAATTTTTGCCTAATGCCGCCGATCCCACAGGCTGGCATGGGCGTCTCCGCTTCAGAATATCTTAAATCGCGAATGCTAGCCCTGCGCCATAGCCGGACTTGCGCGGCGTCGCGCACGGGCCGGCGGTCGCTGTGGGGAAGGCGAATGGCGTATGCGGATGGCGCCTCCGGGCGCGCTGCGGCTGCGGGTGCGCGGTCGTTCGAACTGCCGATCTTTGCGGTGACGATTTTCCTCAGCGCCTTCCTGCTGTTTTCGGTCCAGCCGTTCTTCGCCAAGATGGTCCTGCCGAAACTCGGCGGTTCGCCCGGCGTCTGGTCGGTGGCGATGGTGTTCTTCCAGGCCGTGCTGCTCGCCGGCTACGCCTATGCCCATTTGCTGACGACGCGACTGGCTCTGAAGTGGGCGGCGCTGGTCCATCTTGCGGTCATGATCTGCGCCTTCGCTTTCCTGCCGATTGCCATTCCGGCCGGCTGGGACACTCCTCCCGACAGCGGACAGGCGTTCTGGCTGCTCGGCCTGTTCGGCGTCGCCGTCGGCCTGCCGTTCTTTGCGGTTTCGGCCAACGGCCCGCTGCTGCAGGCCTGGTTTGCCCGCACCGGACATGCCCATGCCGGCGACCCGTATTTCCTCTACGGCGCTTCCAACATCGGCTCGTTTGCTTCGCTGTTGCTCTATATCGTCGCCTTCGAGCCGGCCATGACCGTCAGCGCCCAGGCTTTTGCCTGGACGATCGGCTTTGGGACATTGGCCGCGACAATCGGCTTGTGCGCGCTGGTAACGCTGCGTGCCGGGGCAGGCGAAAACTTCGCCATGATGAAAACCGTCGCAGTGCCCGCCGCGACAAGAACCGCGACCGGATGGCGCGACCGGCTGATCTGGATGGGCCTCGCCGCGGTGCCCTCCGGCTTGTTGGTCGCGGTCACCGCGCACATTTCGGTCGACATCGCCGCTGCGCCGTTCCTGTGGGTAATTCCGCTGGCGATGTTCCTGTTGACATTCGTGCTCGCCTTTGCCCGCAGGCCGGTATTTTCCATCGAATTGCTGTCGTCGCTCGTTGCCGCGCTGGCGGCACTGGTGTTCATCACCTTCGTCTTCGGCCATTTCATCCCGATCGGCGCGACGCTGGCTGCGCATCTGGTGTTCTTCTTCTTTGCCGCGCTGCTCGCCCATTCGGTGCTGGTCTCGCGCCGGCCGGCGGCAGGCGAACTGACCGCCTTCTATTTCTGGATGTCGGCCGGCGGCGTCGTCGGCGGCGCGGCGACTGCGCTGATCTCGCCATGGATCTTCAACTGGGTCGCCGAATATCCGCTGTTGATCCTGGCGGCGCTGTTCCTGCGCCCGCAAGTCTATTCGTCGCCACGCGGCGAAATGCGCGTCTTCCTGCTTGCCGGGCTGCTCATCGCGGTTACCCTCAACAATCCGCTGGTCGAAAAGCTGCTGCTGCCAAAGGAAATCGGCTTCTATGCGCTGGCGATCGCGGCGTTCGCGGTCGCGGCGGCGGTGACGCGGTTGCGTTCCGAGGCGCTGCACATCTTCTTTGCCGTCCTGATCGTCGGCTTCAATTTCGCCATGCAAGGCGCTTACGGCAACCTGTTCGTCGAGCGCTCGTTCTTCGGGGTCGTGCGCGCGTTTGCGGCCGATGACGACAAGTTCGTCGTCATGGCGCACGGCACCACCGAACACGGCGCCATGCGCACCGACGACGCTGCCCCGCCGGTGCCGATCGCCTATTATCACGAGAGCGGCGGCATCGCCGCGGCGCTCGCCGCCGCCCAGGAAAAGATCGCCGGCCGGCCGGCGGAGATCGGTGCGGTCGGCCTCGGCGTCGGCGCGATGCTGTGCCACCGCAGGCCGGGCGAGACCTGGACCTTCTTCGAAATCGACAAGTCCGTCGTCCGGGTCGCTTCCGATCCGAAGGTGTTCCGCTTCGTGCCCGAATGCGGCAATGGCGATCCGATCGTTATCGGCGACGCCCGCCTAACGTTGGCGCGACAGCCGGACGGCAAATTCGACTACCTGCTGATCGATGCGTTTTCGTCGGATTCGATTCCCGTGCACCTGATCACGGTCGAGGCGCTCGAACTCTATCGTTCGAAACTCGCGCCGGGCGGCATCCTGACCATTCATATTTCCAATCGCTACATGGAATTGGAGAGCGTGCTGGCGGCGATGGCGAAACAAATCGGCATGGTCGGCCGTTTCGGCAAGTTCCTGCCTCCGCCGGAGTTGCGCCAAGGCCAGCACGTCAATCCGAGCCAGGTCGTGGTGCTGGCGCGCAGCGAGGAAGACCTCGGCTCGATCCGAACGGACGAGCGCTGGCAACCGCTGCATCCCGGCGACACCGCCGCCTGGACCGACGACTATTCCAACATCCTGGCGGCGATTTGGCGCGGCTTCGCCGACTGAGCGCAATGCTGGCTGGCGCCGCCCTTCAATCGATCAGCGTCTCGAGACCGCGCCGCAGGCCGACGAAACCTGAAACCTTGCGCGCCGCGAGCAGCGTGCCGGCGACATAGGGCGCCGGCGACGCGCCGGCGTCGTGGCGGATCGTCAATCGCTCGTCCGGCGCCCCGAAGATCGCTTCGCACGACAGCACGAAGGACGGCATGCGCACCGAATGCACCTGCACGCCAACCGGCGCACCGATTGTGCCGCCGCGCGTCTCGGCGATGCCGGTCACTTCTCCGACCGGCAGCGCGGTGCCCGCTCGCCGCACCTGGCCGAGCATCTCGGCCAGGTCGCGCGCCGTGCCCGACGGCGTGTCGGCTCTTGCGCCTGGCGCATAGTCGATCACCTCGACATCGGGCACGAGCCGCGCCGCCTCGAGCGCAAAGCGGCGCAGCAGGGTCGCCGTGATCGAGAAATTGCCGGCGGCGAACACGCCGCGCTGGCGCTCCTTGGCGGCAACGTCGATGGTCTCGTAATCATGGGCGCCAAGCCCTGCTGTGCCGATGACGACGTGTCGGCCTTGGGCCAGCGCCGCCAGCACGTGATGCTTGACCGCGTCGGGCCTGGTGTAGTCGATGACAACGTCGGACGGCGTCGCCAGCGCCTCGGCCAGCGTTTTTTGCAGGCGCACGCCGATTGCACCGAATGCCGGCGGCCTCGCCCGCATCGGTGCCGGCGCGGCTGCGCGAAACGGCGCCGACCAGCGCCAGATCGGAACTTGCCGCGATCGCGCCGACCAGCGCCTTGCCGACCCAGCCGGTCGCTCCCGCAAGCGTGATGCGTATCGTCATTTGCGCCTCCATCCACTTTGCCGATTTAGGTTATCCCGCTGGCGTCTCAAGCCAGTTCCCTGCGCCACGGCGGGTCGGCTCCGGCCCGCGACACCGTGACGGCGGCCGCGCGAACTCCGAACCCGATCGCCGCCTCGGCATCCTCGCGGGAAAGATTGTGCAGCGCTGCCTTCGACAGCAGCCCGGCTTCGAAAAGATGCGCCAGCACACCGGCATTGAAGGTGTCGCCGGCGCCGACGGTATCGACGATGTCGACCTTCATCGCCTCGACTCGGACGGTGCCGCTGCGCGTGACCGCCAGCGCGCCTTTCGAACCGGCAGTCACGATCGCCAGCTTCGGCCCGCGTTCGAGCCAGTTTCGCAGGGTCTGTTCGGCGTTGCCGTCGATGCCGAGCCATTCGAGGTCTTCGTCGGAAACCTTGACGATGTCGGCCATCGCGATCATCCGCTCAATGCGCTCAAGGTGGCGTTGCCGGTCCTTGATGAAGCCCGGCCGGATGTTCGGATCGAGCATCGATAGCGCGCTTGCCCGCCTCGCGCGCCATCAGCGTTTCGTAGGTCGTGCCGCATGGTTCCGACACCAGGCTGATGGCGCCGAAATGCATGGTCGCGACGGTGTCGGGAAATTCCGGCAGATCGCTCGCCGCCAGCATGCGTCCGGCAGTGTTTTCATCGTAGAAAGCGTAGCTCGCCTGGCCGTCGGTGAGTTTGACGAAGGCCAGCGTCGTCGGCCGGTCGCTGAGCCTGGAGTAAGCTGACACCGACCTTCGACCTGCCGAGCGTCGCGGCGAGCTGCTCGCCCGAACAGATCGGTGGAAAGTCCGGTGAAGAACTCGACCGGCACGCCGAGGCGGCCGAGCGCGATCGCGGTGTTGAAGACCGCGCCGCCGCTTGCCGGCAGGAATGCGGTTTCGCCGCTCGCCAGCTGGCGCGGCAGCATGTCGATCAGCGCCTCGCCGCAGCAGACGATCATCTTGGCGGAAATCCCGGTTTCCCCAAACTAGCTTGGGCGGATCACGCCCTTGCGCAGAATGACATTGGCATACAGACGCGGTTCGCCGGTCGCAACGATGATCTGGGCTTGCTTTACCCGCTCATAGAATTCGCGACCTGGCATTGCCCGGACCCGGTGGCGCGGGGCGCGCGCTCGGCAGACCTCGGTGATTTCGCGATGGACCGCGTCGAGCGTACGGCCGTCGCCGCCGACGGTGGCATGTGCGATTGGCGCTTCGACATCGTCGTCGAGCGGCAACACCGTCAGGATCGCGTCGAGCAGCGGCACCAGGCCGAGCCCGTCGCTGCGGATGACCGTCGAGCCGGCCCCGCAATGTGCCTGTGCCGGGTAATTGCCGTCGACGACGGCGATCTCGTCGCCGTGGCCCATGGCGCGAAGGCCGGCGAGCAGTTGCGGACCAAGACAAGGCGGCACGCCGATCAGCATCAGCTTTCCCGCATCAGCATGTGCTGGTCGATCAGGAAGCGGTCGGACAGCGGCAGGCTGGCGCCGCCGAGCGCTCGCGCAGGATCGGCCCGATCGACCCGGCGCGCAATTGCGGGACGCCACCACCCCCTGCAGGTCGAGGCGCAGCACTTCGCGCCGCGTCGCCTCGCAAAGCCGGTCGCGGATGTCGGGCGGAAATCCGCCGTCGACGACAACGGCCTCGAAATCGATCACCGACACCGCCGCGACGATCGCCTGGGCAAGGCCGCGCGCCGTTTGCTCGATCCAAGCTTCCGCCTGGCGCGGGAAAGCCGACCAGTCGGCCGGCGATCGCCCACAGGCTCGACGCGTCGATGTCCTGCGCATTTCAATTGCCTGTTCGAGCACGACGATCGAGGCGACGTCGATCAATTGCACTGTGCTTGCCGGCGCCGTCGGTCACCGGCATCGAGCCGAGCGCGCCGGCATTGCCGAAGTCGGCCGGCGATAGAGGCTGCCGTTGAGCACGATGCCGCCGCCGGCAAAGGCGCCGATATAGAAATAGACGAAATCGCTGGCCGCCTTCGGCCTTGCCGAACGCCAGTTCGGCGCCGCAGGCGGCGGTGGCGTCGTTCTGCACATAGACCGGCCAGGCGCACTGCGCAGCGGAGCTCGGCTCGAATGTCGAAGCTGCGCCAGCGGTCCATGGCGCCGGCGCGGTGCGTCGACCTCGTCGGCCCAGTTCCACAATTCGAACGGCATGGCGATGCCGAGCCCGGCGATGCGCTGCGCGCGCGAGCCGAGCGCCTTCGCCGCGCGCTCGATATTGGCCTCGGCGAAGGCGAGGATCGCTTCGGGGACCGGCCAGGCATAGGTCTCGTGCGCCGAAAACCGGATCGCGCCGAGGAAATCGACGAGGACGAAATCGGCGCTGCGCCGGCCGACCTTGAGGCCGAGGAAATAGGCGCCCTGCGGATTGATCGACAGCGGCATGAGTGGCTGGCCGACCTTGCCGCGGATCGGTTCGCCGCGGATGACCAATTCGTCGCGCTCCAGCGATCGCATGATTACCGACACGGTTTGTGCCGACAGGCCGATCATGCGGGCGATCTCGCTTTTGGCGATGCTGCCATGGCGACGCACCAGCGACAACACCAGGCGCTCGTTGAACGCGCGCATGCCGGCCTGATTGGTGCCGCGATGCGCCGGCGCCGGCTGCGCGAGGCGGACCCCCGCGATCTGCTCGGCGATCTGTTCGAGCTCGCGCTCGTTCACGTCACTTCCTCCCCGCGCCCATTGCCGCCACCGCCGGACATCCCCCGCCGGCAAAATCGGCCCTGCCGCGATACCGTAGCTCGCCCGCGGTCCGCAATCGTCGATCATGGGCGTGCCACCGCGCGCTGTCAATTATTAAATCATAGTGATTTATTTATTGACAGGCGATTTCTTTTCAGCTTTGATTTCGTCGCAAGCCGGCACCGCGTTCTTCGCGCTGGCGGCTTGAGAAGGGGAGGAGAACGCCGGCAGCAGCCGGAGCGGCCTCCCGCGTTTCATGGTCAACGGGAGGACCAACTGTGAAGACATCCATCATTGCCTCGACCTTCGGCGCCCTTGCGCTCGGAGTAGCATTCGCCAGCCCGGCATCGGCCGAAACCAGCGCCTGCCTGATCACCAAGACCGACACCAATCCGTTTTTCGTCAAGATGAAGGAAGGCGCCAGCGCCAAGGCGAAGGAGCTTGGCGTCACGCTCAAGGCCTATGCCGGCAAGATCGACGGCGACAACGAAAGCCAGGTCGCTGCCATCGAAATCCTGCATCGCCGACGGCGCCAAGGGCATCCTGCTCGTGCCCTCCGACACCAAGGCGATCGTCGATTCGGTCAAGAAGGCGCGCGACGCCGGCATCCTGGTGATCGCGCTCGACACGCCGCTCGATCCGATCGACGCTGCCGACGCGACCTTCGCCACCGACAATTTCAAGGCCGGCGAACTGATCGGCGCCTGGGCCAAAGCCCAACTCGGCGACAAGGCGGCGGCCGCCAAGATCGCCTATCTCGACCTCAACCCGAGCCAGCCGACCGTCGACGTCCTGCGCGACCAGGGCTTCATGAAGGGCTTCGGCATCGATCTCGGCAATCCCGACAAGATCGGCGACGAGAAGGATCCGCGCAATCGTCTGCCATGACGTCACCAACGGCAACGAGGAAGGCGGCCGCAAGGCGATGGAGAACTGCCTGCCAAGGAGCCGGACATCAACGTCGTCTACACCATCAACGAGCCGGCCGCGGCCGGCGCCTATCGAGGCGCTGAAGGCGGTCGGCAAGGAAAAGGCGGTGCTGGTCGTCTCGGTCGACGGCGGCTGCCCGGGCGTCAAGAACGTCGCCGGCGGCATCATCGGCGCCACCTCGCAGCAATATCCGCTGCTGATGGCCTCGATGGGCATCGAGGCGATCGCCGCTTCGCCAAGGACGGCACCAAGCCGAAGACCGAGCGCAGGCCTCGAGTTCTTCAACACCGGCGTCACGCTGATCACCGACAAGCCGGCCAATGGCGTCGAGTCGATCGACACCAAGAAGGGCCTGGCGCAACTGCTGGGGCTGATGCGTCGAGCGGAATCGCTGCTGACAAGCGCAAGGGCAGCCGATAGGCTGCCCTTGCGACTAAAGAGGCGCGGACAAGCGCCCGGCGGGGAGGCAACGGAACCATGGCTTCGGCACAGGAATTCGAGAATGTCCTCGCAAGAGCGACACCGCGGTCGCTGCCTTCGAACGCACGTCACGGCGCCGATCGAGCGGGCGCAGCACTTCCTGCATTCCAACCCGGCGGCGGTGCCGCTGATCGTGCTGGTCCTTTCGGTGGCGTTGTTCGGCGCGGTGATCGGAACGAAGTTCTTCTACGCCTTCCGCTGCGCTGATCCTCCAGCAGGTGGCGATCTCCGGCATCGTCGGCGCCGCGCAGACGCTGGTGATCCTGACCGCCGGCATCGATCTGTCGGTCGGCGCCATCATGGTGCTGTCGTCGGTGGTCATGGGCCAGTTCACATTCCGCTACGGCCTCCCGGCGCCGATGTCGATTCTCTGCGGCTTTGGCGTCGGCGCGCTGTGCGGCTGGATCAACGGCGCGCTGGTCGCCCATGTGAAGCTGCCGCCCTTCATCGTCACGCTCGGCACCTGGCAGATCTTTCTCGCCACCAATTTCCTCTATTCGGCCAACGAGACCATCCGCAGCCAGGACATCGCCGAGCAGGCGCCGATGCTGCAGTTCTTCGGCATACTCGGTCGGCAACGTCGATGTTCACCTTGGCGTGATCGTTCCTGCTGGTCTGTCCTGTGCTGTGGTACGTGCTCAACCACACCGCCTGGGGCCGCCACGTCTATGCCATCGGCGACGATCCGGAGGCGGCGCGAGCTCTCCGGCGTGCGCACAAGCGCATGCTGGTCTCGGTCTACGTTCTTTCCGGCTTGATCTGCGCGCTCGGCCGGCTGGGTCCTGATCGGCCGCATCGGCTCGGTGTCGCCGACCTCCGGCCAGCTCGCCAATATCGAATCGATCACCGCCGTGGTGATCGGCGGCATCTCGCTGTTCGGCGGCCGCGGCTCGATCCTCGGCATGCTCTTCGGCGCGCTGATCGTCGGCGTCTTCTCAGCTCGGCCTCAGGATGATCGGCACCGACCCGCAATGGACCTATCTGCTGATCGGCGCGCTGATCATCGCCGCCGTCGCGATCGACCAGTGGATCAGAAAGGTCGGCATGGCATGAGGTCGCACGAAGCCGATCCTCACAGGCCCGCGGTCTGGTCAAGCGCTACGGCCGCGTCACCGCGCTCGACCATGCCGATTTCGACCTCTATCCCGGCGAGATCCTCGCCGTCATCGGCGACAACGGCGCCGGCAAGTCGTCGCTGATCAAGGCGATTTCGGGCGCCGTCGTCGCCCGACGAGGGCGAGATCTCGCCTCGAAGGCAAGCCGGTCAATTTCACCTCGCCGATGGAGGCGCGCGAGGCCGGCATCGAGACGGTCTACCAGAACCTGGCGCTGTCGCCGGCGCTGTCGATCGCCGACAACATGTTCCTCGGCCGCGAAATCCGGCGCCCGGGCTTGCTCGGCCAGTGGCTGCGGATGCTCGACCGGCCGGCGATGGAGAAGATCGCGCCGCGAGAAACTCACCGAGCTCGGGCTGATGACGATCCAGAACATCCGCCAGGCGGTCGAAACGCTGTCGGGCGGCCAGCGCCAGGGCGTCGCGGTGGCGCGCGCCGCCGCGTTCGGCTCCAAGGTGGTCATCATGGACGAGCCGACGGCCGCTCTCGGCGTGAAGGAATCGCGCCGGGTGCTCGAACTGATCCTCGACGTGCAAGCGCCGCGGCATGCCGATCGTGCTGATCAGCCACAACATGCCGCATGTGTTCGAGGTCGCCGACCGCATCCATATCCACCGGCTCGGCAAGCGGCTCTGCGTCATCGATCCGAAGGACTACACGATGTCGGACGCAGTTGCCTTCATGACCGGCGCCAAGGAGCCGCCGCGGGCTGCCGCCTGACGAGCGCAGGCTTGCGTTCTACTGGCCGAATTACAGCGGACCCGTGCACGGATTGCGGCGCAAGAACGCCGCGAAATCCTCCGGTGTTCCGCGAAACGCATTGAGGTCGACCGCCCCGTCGATGCCTGGCCGCCGGCCATTGTGATGGTACTGCCAGAACTTCCAGGCGTCGCGCTTGAATTGGGGAGGAAGGAAAGGGCTGCTGACCCAGAAGGCCTCCGCTGAAAACGCATCGCGCAGGTAAGTCCGTTCGAATTGCCATGTCGTATAGATCAGCGGCCGGCAGCCAAAATGCGTCTCCACCGCGTCAAGAAATGCGCCGAGCTCGGTCCGCAGATCGAACGCCGGCGATGCCGTCTCGCAAGGGGCCAGCTGCTCGGCGTCGAGCACCGGCGGCAGGCTTCCCTTCTCTCGCGGCACCACCGCGATGAAATTGCGCGCCTGCTCGGCGCCGGATTTGCACTGCGTGAAATAGTGGTACGCCCCGACGGGGAGCCCGGCGCGCTTTGCCTCGCGCCAGTTCTGCTGGAAGCGCTTGTCGACGAAATCACCGCCTTCGCTCGCCTTGATGTAGGCGAACCTTACGTCGCTGCCCGAGACCTTCTGCCAATCGATGTCGCCCTGATGATTGGAGACGTCGATGCCACGGACGCCGTACCACAGCCGCGCGGTTTCTATGCGTGACGACGCAAGCAACAGCACCGCAGCCGCCGCGACAAATGCCAGCGACAGTTGCGACATCGCATTTGCATAGCTTCGCAGACGCCCAATCATCGCATGCGTGTAGCTCATTCCGTTGCGGTCACCCAGCCTGTCCCGGTCTCTCTCCGGCCCGCCAAAACTGCCTATTTTTGCGGCAGCTCAAAATATTGCGCACTGCAAAACTTTCGCTACTGTGGACCTCATGGCGGGCGAAAGCCGATGTTTTGACGAGATGCACGACGCCGCTGGCGTTGTGCGCGAACCCTATCAGCAATACCAGGCCTGGATCGGCGCCGAGGACCTTGCCGGCCTGCGCCGCAAGTCGGCCGAGGCCGAGGCGCTGTTCCGCCGCACTGGCATCACTTTCAACGTCTACGGTTCCAATGAGGCCAACGAGCGGCTGATCCCGTTCGATATCGTTCCGCGGATTCTCTCGGCGCGTGAATGGACGCGCCTGTCGCGCGGTATCGAGCAGCGCGTGCGCGCCATCAACGCCTTCCTGCACGACATCTACCATCGCCAGGAAATCCTGCGGGCCAGGCGCGTTCCGGTCGATCTCATCGCCAACAACGAGGCATTTCTGTCGCCGATGATCGGAGTCACCCCGCCGGGCAATGTCTACACCCACATCGTCGGCATCGACATTGTCCGGACCGGCGAGAACGAATTCTTCGTGCTGGAGGACAATGCCCGCACGCCTTCCGGCGTCTCCTACATGCTGGAAAACCGGGAAACCATGCTGCAGATGTTCCCGGAATTGTTCACGCGCACTCCGGTCCAGCCGGTCAGCGACTATCCGCGCAACCTGAGGAAGTCGCTCGGCGCCTGTGCCCCGCCCGCCTGTTCCGGCAAGCCGGTTGTCGCCGTGCTGACCCCCGGCATTCACAACTCGGCCTATTTCGAGCACGCCTTTCTTGCCGACCAGATGGGCGCCGAACTGGTCGAAGGCACCGACCTGCGCGTCATCGACGGGCGCATCGCCATGCGCACCACCCGCGGCTACAAGCCGATCGACGTGATCTATCGCCGCATCGACGACGATTACCTCGACCCGCTGAATTTCAGGCCGGATTCGCTGCTCGGCGTGCCGGGCATTTTCGACGTCTACCGCGCCGGCGCCATCACCATCGCCAACGCGCCCGGCACCGGCATCGCCGACGACAAGGCGATCTATTCCTACATGCCCGAAATCATCGAATTCTATACCGGGGAAAAGGCGATCCTCGGCAATGTGCCGACCTGGCGCTGCGCCGAGGCCGACGCGCTCGCCTATGTGATCGAGCATCTCGCCGACCTCGTCGTCAAGGAGGTGCACGGTTCGGGCGGCTACGGCATGCTGATCGGACCGGCTGCCAACAAGCGCGAGCGCGACGAATTTGCCGACAAGCTCAAGGCGCGGCCGGCCAACTACATTGCCCAGCCGACGCTGGCGCTGTCGACCGTGCCGATCCTGGCGGCCAAGGGCCTGGCGCCGCGCCATGTCGATCTGCGCCCGTTCGTGTTGGTGTCGCCGGCGGGCGTGCGCATCACGCCCGGCGGTCTGACGCGCGTTGCGCTGCGTCCCGGATCGCTGGTCGTCAATTCCAGCCAGGGCGGCGGCACCAAGGACACCTGGGTGCTGGCGGAGTAGCGGGATGTTGGGGCGCACCGCCGGCGGCTTGTACTGGATGTTTCGCTATCTCGAGCGCAGCGAGAATATCGCGCGCCTGGTCGAAGCCGGCTTCCGCATTGCCATGACCAGCGCCGGGGCGGCGACCGACGAATGGGCTTCCGTCATCGATACTGCCGGCGTGCGCTCCGGCTTCCTCGCCCGCCACGATCGTTTCGATGCCTCCAACGTCATCGAATTCCTGCTGCGCGATGCCAACGGCGGCGCCAGTGTTGTGTCGGTCATCGCGGCGGCGCGCACCAATGCCCGCATGGTGCGCACGGCGCTGACCCGCGAGGTCTGGGAAGCCACCAACGAGTGCTGGATGGTGCTCAAGGAGACGCTGTCGCGGCCGGTGCGCGAACGCGACCTGCCCGCAGTGCTCGGCGCCATCCGCCAGCAGAGCGCGCTGGTGCGCGGCGCCTTGCACGGCACCATGCTGCGCAACGACATTTTCGACTTCGCCCGTATCGGCACGTTTATCGAGCGCGCCGATTCCACCGCCCGCATTCTCGACGTCAAATATTACGTGCTGCTGCCGTCGGCCATGCATGTCGGCACCTCGGTCGACAACGTCCAGTGGGAGACGGTGCTGCGCTCGGTTTCGGCCCAGCGCGCCTATCGCTGGCTCAACGAGGGCGAGGCCAATCCGGCGAGCATCGCCGACCTGCTGGTGCTCGACGGCCGCATGCCGCGTTCGCTGGCGTTCTGCTGCGCCAAGATCGTCGACAATCTCGGCTATCTGGCGACAGACTACGGCGAGCGCCACGCCTGCCACGACCAGGCGCAGGACCTGCTGGCGCGGCTCAAAACCACCTCGATCCAGCGCATCATCGAATCCGGCCTGCACGAATTCATCGTCGATTTCCTGCGCGACGCGAACGCGCTCGGCAAGCAGATCGAGCAGGACTACCGCTTCCACGGATAGGCACGGAAAAGCAATGCAACTTCGTATTTCCCACGTCACCACCTACGAATTCGACCGTCCGGTCGAATATGCGTTGCAGCAGGTGCGCCTGACGCCGAAATCGCGCGCCGGCCAGAACGTCCTCAACTGGTCGATCCGCCTCGACGGCGCCGACCGCCAGTGCGAGTTCGAGGACCAGCACAACAATGTCGTCATGCTGACCAGCATGCGCGCCGGCGCAACCCGCCTGGAAATCTCGTGCGTGGGCGAAATCGAAAACACCAACGCCACGGGAATTGTCGGCGCCCATGGCGGCTATGCGCCGCTGTGGTATTTTCGCCGGGCGACGCCGCTGACCAGGCCGGGCGCGAGTCTGCGCAAGCTCGCCAGGGAAACATCTGCCGGCGGCGGCAGCGAACTTGACCGCCTGCACGTCCTGTCTCGGCGTATCGGCGAACTGGTGCGCTACGAAACCGGCCGCACCGCGGCCGATACCACCGCCGAGCAGGCGATCGAAGCCGGCCATGGCGTCTGCCAGGACCATGCCCATATCTTCGTCGCCGCCGCCCGCCTGATGGGCTATCCGGCCCGCTATGTCAGCGGCTATTTCATGCTCACCGACCGGGTCGAGCAGGACGCGACGCATGCCTGGGCGGAAGCCCATGTCGCCGATCTCGGCTGGATCGGCTTCGACATCTCCAACGGCGTGTCGCCGGACGAGCGTCATATCCGCATTGCAACCGGGCTCGACTATAACGAAGCCGCCCCGATTTCCGGGTTCCGCTTCGGCCTCGGCGCCGAACAGATGATTGTCTCGCTCGCCGTGGAACAGTAGAACTGTCGGCGCTTCGATTCAGGTGTCCTGAATCGGAAATTGGGGGCGTAACTCGCATGACATATTGCGTCGGCCTGCGCCTCGATCGCGGACTGGTGTTCATGGCCGATACCCGCACCAATGCCGGCCTCGACAACATTTCCATCTATCGCAAGCTGTTCACATGGTCGAAGCCGGGCCATTCGGTCATCACGGTCATGACTGCCGGCAACCTGGCGACGACGCAGTCGGTCATCAGCCTGCTCGACGAGCGCACCAAGGCGCGCGAGGACCGCAAGCCCTCGATCCTCGAACAGCCGTCGATGTTCCAGGTGGCGCGCCTCGTCGGCGAGACCTTGAAAGAGGTGATCCGCTCCAATGCCGGAACCGGTCAGGAGGCCGATTCGAGCTTCCATGCCACCATGATCGTCGGCGGCCAGATTTCGACCGGCGACCCGCGACTGTTCATGATCTACCCGGAAGGCAATTTCATCGAGGCCGGCCCCGACACGCCCTACCTGCAGATCGGCGAGACCAAGTACGGCAAGCCGATCCTGGTGCGCGCCTACGACGCCAAGATGAGTTTCGAGGATGCCATCAAACTGATGCTGGTGTCGTTCGATTCGACCATCAAGGCCAACCTGTCGGTCGGCCTGCCGATCGATATCCAGATCCACGAAACCGGCAAGCTCGAACCCGGCCGCAGCCTCAGGATCGAGCGCGACGACCAGTACTATCTGACGATATCGGAAGGCTGGGGCGCGGCCCTGCGCAAGGCGTTCACCTCGCTGCCGGACTTTCACTTCAAGTAGGCGTCGCGCCAGTCTTCAGCTTCGCCACCAGTTGCCGACACGCCGCCTCGTCCCCGGGGGTGAACGCCGCCTTGCGCGAGCGGATCAAATTGGCCTGCGACTTGAGGATGACGCCGTCGGCCAGCACCTTGAGGTGATTGGCGCGCAGCGTCGAACCGGTGGTGGTGATGTCGACGATGGCGTCGGCCGCCCCCGCCGCCGGCGCGCCTTCGGTGGCGCCGAGGCTCTCGACGATGCGGTACATGGCGATGCCGTGACCGGCGAAGAAGGCGCGCGTCAGTTGCCAGTATTTCGTCGCGATGCGCAATTGCCGGCCGTGACGCTGACGGAACTCGGCGGCGACATCGTCGAGATCGGCCATGGTCGCGACATCGTACCAGGCCTGCGGCACCGCAACGACGACATCGGCGAAGCCGAAGCCGAGCGGCAACAGGAATTCGAGCCGGTCGTCGGCGCCATCACTGGCATCCGGCGCCGCCTCGCGCGCCACGTCGGCGCCGGTCACGCCGAGTTGCAGGTTGCCGGCGGCAAGTTCGCGGGCGATCTCGCTTGCCGAAAGGAAGGCCAATTCGACGCCGCCGATGCCGGCAAGCTTGCCGCGATAGGAACGCGCATCGCCCGGCAATTCGGCCGGCAGGCCGGCGGCGGCAAAGCGCGCCAGCGCCTGGTCCTTGAGGCGGCCCTTCGACGGCAGCGCGAGAGTGATACTCATGCGCCTGCCCTCCCCGTTGCTTCGGCGCGGTCGAGCCAGATCGAGAAGCCGACCGCCGGTACCGGCGCCGGCGCGCCGAGGAACCGCAGCAGCCGGTCGTAGCGGCCGCCGCCGGCCAGCGGCTTGGCGACGCCCCTGCCCGCGGAATTGGGCGCAGTGACCTCGAACACCAGCCCGGAATAATAATCGAGGCTGCGGCCGAAGCGGGCGCGGAAGCGCAACGACGTGGTTTTGGCACGCTCGCCGATCGCCACGGTTCGCGCCGAAAAATCGGCCAGCGCCGATTTCAGCGCATCGTTGCCGGCAAGCCCGCAATCGGCGGCAAACCGCTGCAGCGCTGCCGGCGCATCGGCGAAATCGACCTCTATGGCGAGGAAATTTTCGAGCGCCCGGCGATGCGCGGCATCGAGCCGCACGGCGGCGAGTTCGGCCTTCTCGGCGAGGCGGGCGGCGATTTCGGCGGGCGTGCGTCCGGAGCCGGCCGGCAGTCCGGCCTGCGCGAACTCGCCCGCGATCCATTTTTCGAGCCCGGCGAAGTCGCCCGCCGCGAGGAACCGGCGCGCCCCACCAGGCAGTACGTCGCCGTCGCCGACTTCGCCCGACAAGCGCGCGACATCAGCCTGCAATTTCGCCGTGTCGCCGAAGGCGCGCGTCAGGCGCTGGCGCCAGGCCGGTGGCAAATCGAGGCCGGCGAGCACCGCCTCGAACACCGCCTGATCGCCGATCACCACCTGCGGCCGCGCAACGCCGAGTTCGCCGAGCGCGCCGAGACAATCGCCGAGGCAGGCGGCGTCGGCCACCGCCGCATCGTCGTTGCCGAGGTCCTCGATTCCGGCCTGGCGGAATTCCGCCGGCTCGTCGCGGCGCTGGCGGAAGACGATACCCTCGTAGGCATAGCGTGCCGGCCCCTTGCCGGCGGCGATGTGATGGCGGCAGACCGGAATGGTGAATTCCGGGCGCAATGCCAGCGCCGCGCCGGTGCCGTCGGCGGTCATGAAAATCCGCCGCGCCAGGTCCTCGCCGGCGGTATCGAGGAACGGATCGGCCGGCTGCAGCAGGTCGATGGCCGGCACGACGCAGCCGCGTGCAACAAGGAAGGGGAGGAGGGATGTCATCGGGCGCGGCCCGCCGCCTCAGCCACCGCCCTGCGCCTTCAGCAATTTGCGCACTTCGGCGACGAGATCGGCCTCGGCGATTTCGAACTGGCCGACGCGAGCAGCGCGGTATTCGGCGTTCGAGGCAATGGCTTCCGCCTGCTTGCGGCCCTCGATCAGGTCCTTCAACTGGACCTTGCCGGCCGCGCGTTCCTGCGAGCCCTGGATCACCGCAATCGGACATCCCCGCCGGTCGGCATATTTCAACTGGTTGCCGAAATTCTTCGGATTGCCCTGATACATCTCGGCGCGGATGCCCGCTTCGCGCAACTGCTGCGTCAGCTTCTGGTAGCGGCCGAGCGCCTCGGTGTCGCGGTCCATGACGGTGACCAATACCGGCGCGGCCAAGCCGACGTCGTCGAGCTTGCCGAGGTTCTTCAGCGCCGTCATCAATCGCGAGACGCCGATGGAAAACCCCGTCGCCGGCACGTCTTGGCCGGTGAAGCGCTTGACCAGCCCGTCATAGCGCCCACCGCCGGCTACCGAGCCGAACACCACCGTCTCGCCCTTTTCGTTGACCACCGGGAAGGTCAGTTCGCACTCGAACACCGGGCCGGTGTAATATTCGAGCCCGCGGACGACGGAGGGGTCGATACGGATGCGGTCTCGGTCGTAGCCGGCGGTTTCGACAAGCTCCGCTATTGCTGACAATTCCTGCAAGCCCTCGACGCCTTTGGAGCTTCCAGTTATCGCAGAGTAGGCCACAGTAACTATGCGTTGGTTGTCGACTCTTGGCTGACCGACTGGAATTTTGCCTGCGTATGCATAGACATTGAACTTGGCAAATTCCTCAACCTCCAAGAGAAATTCTATTTTTTTAGTCTGCTTCTCCTCCAGCCCCGCGCCCTTGGTGAAATCCCCGCTCTCGTCCTTGCGGCCCGGGCCGAGCAATAGCCGCACGCCCTCGATGCCGAACTTGTCGAGCTTGTCGATGGCGCGCAGCACGGCGAGCTTCTGGCCTTCGTCGGTAACCCCGATCGCCTCCATCACGCCGTCGAGGACCTTGCGGTTGTTGACGCGGACGACATAATCGCCGCGCGCAATCCCCACAGCCTCCATCGCGTCGGCGAGCATCATCGCCATCTCGGCGTCGGCCGCCACTCCGGCCGCGCCGACCGTATCGGCGTCGAGTTGCATGAACTGGCGATAGCGTCCCGGCCCCGGCTTCTCGTTGCGGAACACCCAGCCCGCCCGCCAGGTGCGGTAGGGCATTTGAATCGTGTTGATGTTCTCGGCGACATGGCGGGCGAGCGGCGCGGTCAGGTCGTAGCGCAGGGAGAGCCACTGCTCGTCGTCGTCCTGCAGCGAGAACACGCCCTCGTTCGGTCGGTCGGCATCGGGCAGGAATTTGCCGAGCGCGTCGGTATATTCGAACATCGGCGTCTCGACCGGATCGAAGCCGTAGCGCTCGTAGACTTCGCGAATCTTGCCGATCATCTCCTCGGTCGCGCGGATGTCGGCGGCCGAACGGTCAGCGAAACCACGGGGAAGTCGCGCCTTCGGGCGCGGCGTTTTCTTCGGTTTTTCGGACATAGGGACGGCCGGAAATGCTGGGAAATTCGGTTGGCGGGTTCGTAAAGCAAGGCTGGTGGTGGGGCAAGCGCTGGACGTTTCACGTTGCAACGGCGATAGGTGGCACAAATCCGGTGCGAGCAGAAATGTCCAAACCCGCCAGGAAGAAAACAATGCCGGCGCCTCGTCCGATCCACCCTGGTGAAATCCTGCGCGAGGATTTCTTGCCGGACTACGGCCTCACCGCCGGTTCGCTCGCGGCGGCGTTGCACGTGCCGCGCGATCGGGTCGAAAGAATCGTGCGCGGCAAGCGAGCAATCACGGCTGACACCGCCGCCCGGCTGGCACGGTATTTCGGAACGACGCCGCAGTTCTGGCTGAACCTGCAAGCCAATCACGATCTGGCGTTGGTCGACCGAAAGGCGATCGCGTCCATCGTCCGAACCGCGGCCTGAGTTGTATCGCGCAATCCGCGCCAAACCTTACGAAACTGTCACTGGCGCGCGGTTGCGCGGGTTCCTATCTTGGCATCGTGGACAGAGCCATCCGTATTCTGCTGTTTGTCGCGGCACTGACCGTCGGCTGGGCGCCGGTGGCGCAAACCGTCCATGCGGCGGTTGCGCCCGCGCTTGCGATTGCCGGCACGCCTGCCATCGTGCCGCTCCATCATCACGATCACCTGGCCGGCGCCGGCCGCCAAGACCAGAGCGGAAAAGCCGCACCGATCCACCCGGCAGTTTGCGCCGCCTGCGTCGGCCTGCCGGCTATCTGGGCACCGCCAACCGGATTGGCGGCCGACGGTGCTCCGGATTTCGTGCCGCTGTCGCCACTGGTCGCGTTCCTGGCGCCGCCGGCCAGCCCGCCGCCGCGCGCCTGATCCTTCTCCAAATCGTCAAACTTCGCCGGCCGGCGCCAATGCGCCGCGTCGTCAATTGCAATTGGAAGGATCAGACAAATGAAAATCGGAAACGTATTGCTCGGAGCCGGCCTTGCCGCGCTCCTCGCCACCGCGGCAATCGCCCAGCAATCGGGCCAGCCCGGCCACCAGATGGACCAGGGTATGATGGGCCACGGCATGATGGGTCAGATGATGGGCCAGGGCACGCCTGGAATGGGCATGCCGGGCATGATGGGCCAAGGCAACTCCGGCAATGCCATGTCGGGCATGATGGCCAACATGAGCCAGATGATGGCGCACATGAGTGAGATGATGAAAGGCATGGAGGCCGGCGGCATGGCCGCCCAGGCCATGAACATGGGCCAGCCGAAGGGCGATCAGGGGCCGGTGAGCCAGGCCTTCGCCAAGGCCAACGCCGACATGCACGAGGGCATGGACATCGAGTTCTCGGGCAATGCCGATGTCGATTTCGTCAAGGGCATGATCCCGCACCATCAGGGCGCGGTCGCCATGGCGAAAATCCTGCTCGAAAATGGCAAGGACCCCGAACTGCGCAAACTCGCCGAGAACATCGTCGCGGCGCAGGAAACGGAAATCGCCTTCATGCAGGAATGGCTGGCCAAGAACGGCAAGTAGCGCGGCGCCTGGCGCCCGAATCCCCCTCCCCCTTGTGGGGAGGGGTTAGGGGTGGGGATTCTCAGAAACAAACTCGCGCCAGGCCGGGGAGAAGCGCGCCGCACGTTTGCCGCCACCCTCCTCTTTCCATTCGCTATTCGCTACTTGCTCGAAAAAATCTATCCCCACTCTCCCGCGCGCCCTTATCCTTCCGCCGTCGCTGTCACGCGAGGCCGGGGGTACCGCCGGGTTCATTCGGGGCAGCGGCCGGCGCCCGCGATTGTTCCGTTACGGACGGAGCAAGCCCGGGCCGGCGACCCAAGGTTTCCCGCCGGGCACTACGATCCGGCTGCCAGGACGGCTGGCCGTAAGGCCCGTTTAGCCTGACCGCGCCCCGGCAAGGGTGCGGTCGCCGAAGGATACCGGTTGCGACAGGTCCGCCACACCGGACTTGTCGCTGTGGCGGCGGGCTGGAGCGAAACGAAGTGTCGCTGTGTCAGACGCCGACGCGGGGCTGCAAGGCAGCCACGACTAGGATTTCGCGCATAGAGACTGCCCTTGCAGCCCCGCGCCTCGCAGTTCTTTGAAATCCGCGGGCATCCGTGCCGCGCGGACGAATCAACGTGGTTGGCTTCTGGTCGGCCGATTGCGCGGCCTGCCAAGTCCGGCTAGAGGCGAACCTCGCAAACCCCACGGTGCACCGTGCCGACAACACAAACAGCCGCATCCCCGGCCGTCCCGCACGGCGAAGCCAGCGCCGGTGCCTGGCTCGTCTTGGGCTCGGCCATCATCTGGAGCTTCGGCGGCGTGCTGGCACGCCTGGCGCAAGTCTCTGACCCATGGGTCATCGTCTTCTGGCGAACCCTTGCCGCCTCGCTGTTCATCCTCGCTTTCCTGCTGGTGCGCGACGGCCCGCGCGGCGCGCTGCAATTGACCCGCGAGATGGGCGTGCCCGGCCTTGTCGTCGCCGCCTGTTTCGGCAGCGCGATGAGTTCCTTCATCATCGCCCTCAACTATACGACGATCGCCAACATCCTGTTGATGCAGGCCGGCGTGCCTCTGATCGCGGCTTTGATTTCCCGACTTGCATTCGGCGAAGCGGTCCGGCTGCCGACCTGGATCGCGATTGGCGCCGTCATTTTCGGCGTCGGCGTCATGGTCTCCGATTCGCTCGGTGGCGATGTGTCGCTGATCGGCAACGGCCTGGCGCTGTGGATCACGCTGGTCTTCGCGGTCGCAACCGTGGTGTCGCGCCGCCATGCCAATGTCCGCATGACGCCGGCCGTGCTGATCGCGACGGCGGCGGCCTTCGTGGTGGCGACTGCGGTTGGCCTGGCCGGCGGCTCGGACTTTGCCGTCAGCGGCCGCCAGTTCGCCATTCTCGCCGTCTTCGGCATCTCGCTCGGCCTTGGCCTGGCGATCTTCACCATGGGCGTGCGGCTGATCCCGTCGGCCTTCGCCGCGCTGCTCGGCACCGCCGAAACCGTGCTCGGCCCGATCTGGGCATGGCTGATCCTTTCGGAGGTGCCGCAGGCGCGCACGCTGCTCGGCGGCGGCATCGTGCTCGCCGCGCTCGTTGCCTATCTCGTCTGGCAATTGCGCGAGCACCGGCGGCAAAGCCGCACGGTTCCGACCGTGCCGTGAGCGCGGCGTTGCAATCAGCCGCCCCGACGTTTTTCCCGATGATAGGTAAACGCCATCGCGATGCAGTGGCGGAGTTCCTCCTGCGGCATGGCACCGCTCACTTCCAGAACAATCGCGCGATTGCCTTCGAAGCGCAGCCGGTCGCCGTAGATTTCGCGGAAGCGGTCGACCAGACCGGTATGGCAGATGAACATCAGCGCCATGTCGCCATTGGCCCGATGCTCGATCCGCACCGAACTGCCGACGCGCGGTCGCGCCGGCGCGAAACTCGGTTGTCCCCATTTAACGCTTTCGACGATCTTGCCGGCGCCGCTCGCCGCGCCGGCCTCGGCAATCAGCCGCCGCAGCAGCGCTTCAGACAGGGCGCTTGAACGCATGGCGCTCCGCTTCGACCTTTTGGCGCAGGTGGCAGCCATGGACGTGATCGTTGACCAGGCCCATCGCCTGCATGAAGGCGTAGACGGTGGTCGGGCCGACGAAGCTCCAGCCGCGTTTCTTCAAATCCTTCGAGATCGTCTTGGACACCGCCGTCGCCGGATTGGCAAGCAGCCATTCCCAGGAGACTTGCGCCGGCCGCTCGCCAAGATCCGGCTCGAACGACCAGAAGTACGCTGCAAGCGAACCAAATTCGGCGCGCAGTTCAAGGGCGCGAGCGGCATTGTTGATGGTCGATTCGATCTTGCCGCGATGGCGCACGATCCCGGCATCTTCGACCAGCCTTGCGACATCGGCCTTGCCGAAGCGCGCCACTTTGGCGAAGTCGAAATCGGCAAAGCCCTTTCGAAAATTCTCGCGTTTCCGCAGGATCGTCAGCCACGACAGCCCGGATTGAAATCCTTCGAGGCAGATTTTTTCAAACAGCCGCAGGTCGTCTGCGACAGGCCGTCCCCATTCGCGATCGTGGTAGGCCTCGTAGTCTTCAAGCCCGCCATGCCACGAACAGGTGCAAAGCCCGGCGGCGTTCGTCGCCAGCCCGTTGCCGAGCTTCAAAAACGGTGGCCTCGAAAACGGTGGCTTGTCTTGTCCGGCGCTCACGGTGCATATGGCCGTCTTGATTGCAAGAAGGCGCATCCTGCCGACGGAGCGCGGATTTGCAAGCCGGCGAGCTCCGGCCAAAACGGTTTTGGGCGGCGTCTCCTGACAGCGGTTGGCAGCATGTTCCACGACCGACGGATTTGGATGGCGGCAAGGATGGGTTCAGCAAAGTTTTTGCCGGGGCGCCTGCGCCGAATGGTAGTTGCAGCGGCGCTTGCCCTTGGGCTTTTCGGCGCGATTCTGCCAGCGCAGGCTGCAAGCGACGCCGAGGTCATCCGCGGCTTCAACCTTACGGTTTTCGGCTCCGAATATTCGCCGCTCGGCTACCAGGCGGACTATATCCGCAAGTTTTCCGGCCCGGTCCGCTTCTACATCCACAGCCAGTCGCGGCGAAACCGCAGCGCCGAGGTGCAGTCCTTCATCCTGTCGCTCAACCGCCTCATCCGCGGCCTGACGACGCGCATGGCGCGATCGCCGGAGGAGGCCAATTTCAACGTCTATGTCATCGACCGCAAGGACTATGTCGCGACCGTGCGCGACAAGGTCTACAATAGCGCCGACGCGAGCACGCCGGGCAAATGCCTGGTGCGCTCGGTGTTTTCGCCTTCCGGCATCCGCCATTCCGATGCCGTCATCGTTGCCGACGACGGCGAGTCGCTGTTCGCCCGCTGCAAGGCGGAGGAAATCCTCCAGGGGCTCGGGCCGCTCAACGAGCATCCCTCGCTCATGGAAAGCATGTTCAACGACCGCACGCGCCACACGCACTTTACCCGCTTCGACCGGCTGATCCTCAACATGCTCTACGATCCGCGCATACAAAACGGCGCTTCCAAGGAGGCCGTGCAAGCGATCTTGCCCAAGGTGCTGGCCGACGCCAAGCGCCGCTGAAAGCATTAACCGCCCGCTAACCGTGGCGCGCAACCGATTGCTTACCATGAATTGATCGAATGGTCGGCAAATGCTTGCCGTTCACCATTTTTCGCCTTGCCGCCGATTATGGTTGACGCCGCATTGATGCCGCATTCCGGTGTCACGCGTCCCGAAATGACGTTTGGTAAGGTGTCCGTCATGAAGATCATCGGCATGGTTGCCAGCCGTTGCGCTTTCATTTGCCGCCGGTTCGGCTTTGGCGCAGAACTTGCCCCGACCCGTTATTCGATTCCGCCAGCGGCGGCTGTTTCGGCGGATCTGGCTTCCCCGTGGCTTTTGCAGCTGCGCAACAAGCCTTCCGCCGATGGCTGTTACCGTGTCGAGCTTGCCCGGCCGCAATATGTGGCGGTGCCGGTCATGCGTGAACCGGAGTTCCGCCAGATTCGCGCCGGCATCGAACTGGAAAGCCGCAGCGCCGTCGAACCGCGCAAAATCGTCACGAAGCGAGCCGAAATTCGATCCGCAATACGAGATGCACGTCGTCGCCTATGACGGCAGCCGAAGCCGGCCGGCACGATCATCATCGATACCGAGGCGAGATTTCTCTATCTGGTCGAGGATGACGGCATGGCGCGCCGCTATGGCATCGGCGTCGGGCGGCCGGGGTTCGAATGGGCCGGCACGCACAAGGTTTCGTCGAAGCGCGAGTGGCCGGACTGGAACCCGCCGAAGGAAATGATCGCGCGCGAAGCCAGCCACGGCAAGATCATCCCCGATCACATGGAAGGCGGGCCGGAAAATCCGCTCGGCGCTCGCGCCATGTATCTGGGCAGTTCGCTCTATCGCATTCACGGCACCAACCAGCCGTGGTCGATCGGCAAGGCGGTGTCGTCCGGCTGCATCCGCATGCGCAACGAGGATGTCATCGACCTCTACGAGCGCGTCAATGTCGGCGCCAGGGTGGTCGTCAGTTGACCTAATCGGCAGCAATCGGACGCCCGAGCCCGAAAAGTGCCGGATCCGGCGCTGACTGTTGCAGGAATTCCACACTTTCCCGCAAAATTCCCGCTGCGGCGGCTGCATAGCGCTGTTGTGATCGCTCCGGCGCCACGCCGCGCTTGACTTGAAAGCATGCTCACCTAGTTTGGCGTCGCTGGAATGGCGCGATCGCGCCAGATTTCGAACAAGAACGCGGGGACTTTCAATGTTTTCACGCCGATCCGTGATTCGCGGCCTGGGCGCCGTTAGCTGCCGCGGCCGCCCTTCCGAGCGCGGCGATGGCCGAACAATATTACAATGTTGCCGAGCGCAAATGGGAAGATATCGATCTGAAGCGGCGCCAGTATCTGCGCAAGGAGCCTCCGGCGCGTTTCCAGCGCCGCTCGGTGTTCATCTCGACCAAGGAAGAGCCGGGCACGATCATCATCCACAGCGACGCCAAATATCTCTATCTCATTCAGTCGCCGAACCGGGCGATCCGCTACGGCCTCGGCGTCGGCCGCGACGGCTTCGGCTGGGGCGGCATCGTCAAGATCGGCCGCAAGGAAGAGTGGCCAACCTGGACGCCGCCGCCGGAAATGCGCGCGCGAGAGGCCGCCAACGGCCACATCCTGCCGGTGAGCATGCCCGGGACGCGAGAACAATGTTGACAATCCGCTCGGCGCCCGCGCCATGTATCTGTTCCGCGGCAACCAGGACACGATGTACCGCATCCACGGCACCAATCAGCCGTGGTCGATCGGCCTCAACCTGTCGTCGGGCTGTTTCCGCATGATGAACCGCGACGTCGAGGATCTCTACAACCGCGTCAGCATCGGCACCAAGGTGATCGTCATCGGCCCCGGCGACAACCCGGGACGTTACCTGGCCCGGCAACCCGCTGGATATTCTCTTCGGCGGCTGAGGCCAGGAAAATTCCTCGCAAGCGCAGTGGAAAGCCCGCCTGCGGTGGGCTATTCAATTTGCCGGCGCGGCTTGCGCGGCTGGCGATTCCGTAGCGCGGCAATCCTGCCGGCCGGTGTCCGCCATAGGCCCAGTTGAGCAGTTGCACGGTGTGCAGGATCGGGATTTTCGTGCCCGAACCGATCTGGGCAATGCAGCCGATATTGCCGGCGGCGATCAGGTCGGGCTTCAGGCTCTGCAGGTTGGCGATCTTGCGCGCGCTTCAGCTTCGCCGCGATTTCCGATTGCAGGATGTTGTAGGTTCCGGCCGAGCCGCAGCACAAATGCCCTTCCGGCACGTCCAGCACGGTGAAGCCGGCCTTGGCCAGCAGGCGCTTCGGCTGTTCGCGCACGCGCTGGCCGTGCTGCAGCGAACAGGCCGAATGATAGGCGAGGCGCAGGCCGTTGCCGGCGCCGCTGTCGGGCAGGTTCAGATCGCCGCAGGAATTCGCTGATGTCCATGGCGAGCGCGGAAATCCGCGCTGCCTTCTCGGCGTATTTGCGCATCGCGGCGCAGCATGTGGCCGTAGTCCTTGATCGTCGTGCCGCAGCCCGACGTGGTGATGACGATCGCATCGAGCCCGCCTCGTCGATGCTGCTGTCGATGACGCGCTGCCAGGCGTCGATATTGCGCCGCGCCGCCGCCAACGCGTTCGTTTGTCGCGGCCCATGTGATGGACGAGCGCGCCGCAGCAGCCTTCGCCGCGCGCCACGACCACCTCGACGCCGAACCTGGTCAGCAGTTCGACCGCCGCGTCGTTGATCGTCGGGATCGAGCACCTGCTGGGCGCAACCGGCAAGCAGCGCCACACGCGCGCGCCTTTCGCCGGCCGCCTTGTGCACGCCCTTGCCCGCCAATCCGCGCGACCGGCGCCGGCGACGGCGCGAGAGCGCCAGCATCGCCGCCAATGGCTTGCCCCAGGAGGAGCGTGCCAGAGCCAGCCGAACGGCCGGGCGAAAGCGGCGCCGAACAGCGCCAGGCGGAAGCGCGCCGGATACGGCAGCACGCCGGCAATCAGGGCGCGATAGAAACGCTCGGCGCGCGGCCGGCGCCAGGTCTTTTCGATATGGACGCGGGCATGATCGACCAGATGCATGTAGTGGACGTTGGAGGGACAGGTCGTCATGCAGGCCAGGCACGACAGGCAGCGGTCGATATGGCGCACGAAGCGGGCGTCCGCCGGCCGGTCGTTCTCGAGCATGTCCTTGATCAGGTAGATGCGGCCGCGCGGCGCAATCGAGCTCGTCGCCGAGCGTCACATAGGTCGGGCAGGTCGCCGTGCAGAAGCCGCAATGGACGCATTTGCGCAGGATCTTTTCCGAAGACGCGACGCTCGCGGGTCGGCGAGCTGCTCAGGGGTGAAGAAGGTCTGCATCGCCAGGTGCTGCATTAGCCCGCCATGCGCGCGGTCGCGATCGGATGCATCCGCCCCGGATTGAGGATGCCGGAAGGATCGAATTTGGCACGCAGCTGCTGGGCGAGCGCGGCATTGGCCGCAGGCTGCGGATGGAACGCGGCAACCGATGAAAAATTGCCGTCGCCGCGCATCAGCGTCGCGTGGCCGCCGGCGCGGTCGACGAGGCCGCGGATCAGCGTCACGCCGACCGGCGCCGGATTCGCGACAGCAAGATCCAGACCAGGCCGCCGGCCCAGTCGTAGAGTACCTCGAGCTGATACTCGGCGCGAAGCGCGGCGACGATCGCCGCCGCCTTCGACGGCCGCGACCGACAATCGCCAGACCGATCCGGGCTGGCCGGCGAACGAGCGCACATCGCGGATTTTTTTCCACAGCGCCCGGTTGGCCGCCTTGCCGACGAGGATATCGACCGCGGCTTCTTGCGGCGCATGGGCGCCGAGCAAATCCTTGCAGCTGCCGCGCGCGATAGCGGACCGAATTTTCGAGGCCCTCGACCGCACGAGCGGTTGCCGGCGCCTTGCCGTCGCTGGCAGTGCGCCGCGCCGCTGACGTCGAACGGCGATTTCGATTGCCTGCGGCGAGCAAGTCCGATCGCCTCGGCTTCGCTGCAGCCGTGACACGCGCACCGTTGCCGATCGCCTCGGGGATCGGCATCACCTTGAACGACAGTTCGGTGATGACGCCGAGCGTGCCCCACGAGCCGCACAGCAACTTCACCAGATCGTAGCCGGTGACGTTCTTCATCACCCGGCCGCCGCTGTTGACGATCTCGCCGCCGCCGTTGACGAAGCGCAGGCCGATGCGGCGTCGCGCGCCGCGCCGGCCTGGATGCGCCGCGGGCCCGATGCGTTGGCCGCGGCGACGCCGCCGATGGTCGAGCGCGCCGTCGTGCCGAGCAGCGCGCTCCAGTCGGCCGGTTCGAAGGCGAGCATACTGATCTTCCCTGGCGAGCGCCGCCTCGACACTCGCGAGCGGCGTGCCGGCCCTGACCACGAGCGTTTGCGCCGCCGGCTCGTAGAGCCGGATGCCGGTCAAGGCGTCCGTCGCCAACGTCCGCGCGCGCCGGCGTCGGCATCGCCGACCGCTCGCGTGCCGCCGCCGGCAATGTTCAGCGAGCGCGCGTTGAAGCGCGCAGGAATCGATGACCTTCGCCAATTCGGCTTCGCTGGCCGGATGATAATCGGCTGCTGCCGAAGTCGGACTGCGGCTCACGCCGATCAGGCCGCGGGCGCGGTTGCGCATGCGCCGGCCATGGCTGACATGCATCGGAAACACCTTGGCCGGATTGAGCAGCCAGGCCGGATCGAACACATCCTTGACCCGCATCTGCGCCTCCATGTCGGCTGTCGCTGAACTGGTGCACCATCAGGTCGCGCTTCTCGATGCCGACGCCGTGCTCGCCGGTCAGGCAGCCGCCGACCTCGACGCAGAGCCTCAGGATGTCGGCGCCGAAGGCCTCGCACTTTTCCTGTTCGCCCGGCCGGTTGGCATTGTAGAGGATCAGCGGGTGCAGGTTGCCGTCGCCGGCATGGAAGACATTGGCGACGCCGAGGCCGTAGGCCCGCGACATCTCGTCGATGCGACCGCAGCACGAGCGGCAGCTGCGCGGTCGGGATGGTGCCGTCCATGCAGATGTAGTCGGCGATCTGGCCCATCGCGCCGAAAGCCGCCTTGCGACCCTTCCAGATCAGCTCCGACTGCACCGCCGAGCCGCTTTCGCGCACGACTTTCGGCTCGTGGCGTTCGGCGATCGCCTTGATCCGCGCGAGCTGTTCGTCGATCTCGCCGGGCGAGCCTTCGACCTCGATGATCAGCATCGCCTCGACGTCGGTCGGATAGCCGGCATGGGCGAAAGTCTCGCAGGCGATGATCGCCGGCCGGTCCATGAATTCCATCGCCACCGGCAGGATGCCGGACTTGACGATGTCGGCGACGCAGGCGCCGGCGACCTCGCTGGAATCGAAACCGAGCAGGATCGGCCGCGCTCCTTCCGGCTTGGCGATGATTTTCAGCACGCGCCTCGGTAACGATGCCGAACTGGCCTTCCGAGCCGCAGACGACGCCGAGCAGGTCGAGGTCGGCGGCATCGAGATGCGGCCCGCCGATATCGACGATCTCGCCGTCCATGCGCACCATGCGCACGCCGAGCAGATTGTTGGTGGTGACGCCGTATTTCAGGCAATGGGCGCCGCCGGAATTCATCGCGATGTTGCCGGCGATCGCGCAGGCGAGCTGGCTCGACGGGTCGGGCGCGTAGAAGAAACCGGCGGCCGCGATCGGCATCGCTGACGCCGAGATTGGTGATGCCGGCCTCGACCCGGATGAAGCGGTCTTCGTAGTCGTCTCCAGCACCCGGTTCATGCGGGCGACGCCGATGACGACCGAATCCGGCGTCGGCAGCGCGCCGCCCGACAGCGAGGTGCCCGATCCGCGCGCCACCACCGGCACGCCGTAATGCGAGCAGACCCGCAGCGCCGCCGCAACCGCCGCGGTCGAGGTCGGCAGCACCACCGCCAGAGGCGCGCAGCGATAGGCGGAGAAACGCGTCGCATTCATAGGCGATGGTCTCGCCCGGCTCCGAAATCACCGCCGCTTCGCCGACGGCCCGCTTCAGCGCGATGACGATATCGCCGGCAAGCCGCAGGATTTCCGGGTCCGGCTTCGGCATTTCGATAATGGCCATGGCGCGTGTCTCCGGCGTGACAAATCGCGGTTCGCGGCGTCAATGCCGGCAATTCCGACCAAGCCCGCAAACTAGAGCAAATCCGGTAAAAGTGGAAACCGCCTTTGCCCCAGCGTCCCTTGCATATCGGCGCATTCCGAACTACCGGATTGCCGGCCGCGTGACGATATTTCGATACGAAATCTCCCGAGAACCCCATGAAACCGCCAAAGTCTCGATCGGCCAAGCCGGAAGCCGAAAAACCGGCGCCGCGAGTCGGCTTGTTCGTCACCTGCCTGGTCGACCTGTTTCGGCCGAGCGTCGGGTTTGCCGCGGTGAAGCTGCTCGAAGACGCCGGCATGGAGGTCGATGCGCCACTGACGCAGACCTGTTGCGGCCAGCCCGCCTACAATTCCGGCGACCGGGCTGACGCCCGCGCCATCGCCGAACAGGTGATCGCCGCGTTCGAGGGTTTCGACTATGTCGTCGCGCCGTCGGGTTCGTGCGCGGGAATGCTGAAGCTGCATTATCCGGAACTGTTTCGTGGTGACGAAGCCTGGTTGTCGCGGGCCAAGGCCTTCGCCGACAAGGTTCACGAACTTGTCAGCTTTCTCGTCGATGTCGCCGGAGTCGAATCGGTCGATGCGACCTTCAATGCCAAGGCGACCTATCACGATTCCTGCTCGGGCCTGCGCGAACTCGGAGTGAAGTGACCAACCGCGTCGACTGCTTTCCACCGTCAAGGGCCTCAAACTGGTCGAGATGAAGGATTGCGAAACCTGCTGCGGCTTCGGCGGCACGTTCGCGGTCAAATACGCCAATCTGTCGGACGCCATTGTCACCGAGAAGACGCAAAACATCGAGGCGGCGAAGGCCGAAGTTCTGCTGGCGGGCGATCTCGGCTGCCTGATGAACATGGCGGGCAAGCTGAAGCGCAACAGCAGCCAAGATCGCGTCGCGCCACGTTGCCGAGGTACTTGCCGGCATGACGAAGCCCGGGCCGATCGGGGAGCGTCGCCGATGGTCGCGGTAACGTCGAGCCAATTCAAGACGAATGCGGCCGCTGCGCTGGCCGACGCCATCGCTGCAAAGCGCGCTCACCCACGTTCGCCAGAACTTCATCGCCAAGCGCGCCAAGGCGGTCGACGGCCTGCCCGAGTTCGAGCAATTGCGGAGAGCGCCCGAACCATCAAGGATCATGTGCTCGCCCATCTCGATCTTTATCTGGAGGCATTCGAGACAAAGGTGCGTGAACAGCGGTGGCCACGTTCACTGGGCCTCGGACGCGGTCGAGGCGCGCGGGCTCGTCATGGACATCTGCCGCAAGGCGCGGGCCGATATCGTCACCAAGGGCAAGTCGATGATCTCGGAAGAGATCGCGCTCAACGAATTCCTTCAGGCCGGCGCGCATGGAGCCGGTGGAGACCGATCTCGGCGAATATATCATCCAGTTGCGCGGCGAGCATCCGAGCCACATCATCGCTCCGGCCGTGCACCTGAACATGGACCAGGTACGCCAGGATTTCCGCCGCGCCCACAAGAATCTGCCCCGCGACCGCGACGCTCGGAGGCCCGGAGAGCCTGCTGCTCGAAGCGCGCGGCATATTGCGGCGAGAAATTCCTTTCCGCCGATGTCGGCATCACCGGCGCCAATTTCCTCATCGCCGAGACCGGCACTACGGTCATCGTCACCAACGAGGGCAATGGCGACCTGACGCAGACGCTGCCGCGCGTCCACATCGTGCTCGCCTCGATCGAGAAGATCGTGCCGACGCTGGAGGACGCCAGCCAGATCCTGCGGGTTCTGGCGCGCTCGGCGACCGGCCAGGAGATGTGCGGTCTATACGACCTTTTCGACCGGGCCGCGGCGCGACGACGATCCCGACGGGCCGGAGGAATTCCACGTCGTGCTGCTCGACAACGGCCGCTCGAAAATGCTCGGCACCGAGTTCCAGGACATGCTGCGCTGCATCCGTTGCGGCGCCTGCATGAACCACTGCCCGGTCTATCATGCCATCGGCGGCCATGCTTATGGCTGGGTCTATCCCGGACCGATGGGCGCGGTGCTGACGCCGGCCTTCGTCGGCATCGAGAAATCCGCCGACCTGCCGAACGCCTCGACCTTTTGCGGGCGCTGCGAATCGGTCTGTCCGATGCAGATCCCGCTACCGAAGATGATGCGCCACTGGCGCGAAAAGGAATTCGAGCGTCACCTGTCACCTTTGCGCCAGCGCCAGGCGATACGCCTGTGGGCATGGTTTGCCCGTCATCCCGGCTGGTATCGCCTGTTTGCCAACCCCGGCGTGTTCTTCCTGGCGCTGTTCGGCGGTTTCCGTCGCCGTTTCAGTTCGTTGCCGTTTGCCGGCCAATGGACGAAATATCGCGACATGCCGGCGCCGCAGGGGCGCACGTTTATCGGGCTCTGGCCGGCCCATGCGCGCCGCCGGCGGCGGCGCCGGTTGCGGAAGGCAAAATGAGTTCGCGCGCGGACATCCTGGCGCGCATCCGCGCCAGCCTGAAGGTCGAGGCCGACGATCCCGGCCGCGCCGTCGTCGTCGCCAAATATCTGCGCACCCATCCGACAGGGGTCCTGCCCGAGCCGACCGATCCGCAGATCAATTCGATCACCCGCTTTCGCCGCAAGGCCGAGGCGGCATTTGCCACCGTGACAGTCACCGCCCGCCGCAATGTCGCCAGCACGGTGCAAAGTTTTCTGCGCCAGCACAATCTTCCGCAGCAATTGCGCGTCGGCGACGACAAGCGCCTGGCGCGGATCAAGTGGCCGGAGCCCGGCAGGCCCGAGCTTTTGCCCGGAGCGGCGCAGGCAAGCGATCTGGTCGGCCTCAGCTACGCCTTCGCCGGGGCAAGCGAAACCGGCACTCTGTTCCTGGTTTCCGGCCCGGAAAGCCCAACGACGATCAATTTCCTGCCGGAAAATCACATCGTCATCGTCGATTCGCGCGACATCGAGACCCACTATGAGACGGTGTGGGCGCGGCTGCGAAAAAAATACGGCGAGACGCGCATGCCGCGCACTGTCAACCTGGTGACCGGACCTTCGCGCTCGGCCGATATCGAGCAGACCCTGATCCTCGGCGCGCACGGGCCGGTTCGCCTGCACATCATCGTGGTCAAAAACTGAAGCGATGGAGCTGCAAAACCGCGTCGCTCCCGACGGCAGCCTGCATGCCGTGGCGGCGCGCGGTACGCTGACTGGAAATCGCGGCATCCTGCACGACCCGACGACGCGCAAGCTCACCGGCCGGCGCTGGACGACCAAGGCGTGGATCGCCTGCCGCCTCGAATGGAAAAATGTCCGCCGTGCGGTCTGGGGGCGCCAGATTGGCGGCAAGCGGCCGGGCTGGAGCGAACTGTTCTTCCTCGACGAGGTCACGGCGCTCGCCGCCGGCCATCGGCCATGCTTCTTTTGCCGGCGGCCAGAGGCGGCAAATTTCCTTGCCTGCGCCTGCCGCGGCCTCGGCGTCGCGCACATGCGGGCGCCCGACGTCGACACTCGGTTGCATGGCGAGCGCCTGGCATCGACGACATCGGCGCCGCGCCGTGTCGCCTTGACGCAACTGCTGAAACACCCGGACGCAACGATGTTTGCCGCCGACGGCGACTTCTTTGCCCTGCGTCGCGGCGTTGCACTGCCATGGTCGCATCGCAGTTTTGGCGCGCCGGTGGCCATCGACAGCCTCGCTGGCCGCGCGCTCGTGCTGGTAACGCCGCCGACGGTGGTCGCGGCTTATGCGGCCGGCTATCGCCCGGCCTGGCACGTCAGCGCCGCCTGACCTGAAACGTTCACCAGAAACCCTTGACGGCGTCGCTGGCCTCGGCCATCGCCAGCGCATGCGCCCGCATCGCTTGCTGCCCAGGTTGTTCGTTGCCGCCGATCTGGCCCAGGCGGCCGAGATTGCGCTCGAACCAGCGCAAGTCCATCACCTTTGCAATGTCCTGCGCCTCGGCGATGGCGATCGCCTGCTCGCCTTCAACGGCCGCCACGGCGAGTGGCTCGCGACGCTGCGTCGACAAGGCAAGCGCGCAGCCTTGCTGGAGGTCGGTCCGCAAACCCGAGCGCAGGCCGCGCCGGCCGACCTGCGATTGTGCTTTGCCCCGATCCGTCCGGCCCGCCTCGATTATGCCGTCGAGAAGGCAACCGAGCTCGGTGCGTCCGCCCTTCTGCCGGTCATAACCGAATTCGCGCAGGTGCCGCGCTTGCGTAGCGATCGCCTGTGCGCCATTGCAGTCGCGGCGGCCGAGCAATGCGGCGCTCTCGGCGTGCCCGAAATCGGCGAAGCGGTCCGCCTCGACGATTTTCTGGCGCAACGCGACGGCGCCCGGCCGCTGGTCTTCTGCGACGAGGAGGCCGAGCTGGCCAATCCGCTCGCCGCCTTGCGTCCGGTTGCAGCGGGACCGCTTGATATCCTGACCGGGCCGGAGGGCGGCTTCAGCCCGGGCGAGCGCCAGGCGCTGTTGGCCCAACAAAACGCGCTGGCGATTTCGCTCGGGCCGCGCATCCTGCGCGCCGAAACCGCCATCCTCGCGGCGCTGGTGCTGGTGCGGGCGGCGCAAGCCGATTGGTAATCTCAGAATAAATCGCCCTGGCGATCCCCCGGGCGAATCGTTGCCTGCGCTTTCTGCGGCCGTTCCGCAGGCTTGGACGCGGCGCCGTCCTTCAGCGCCAGCGCGTCGATGGCGCCGTCGCGCATCTGGAGGACAAAGCGCTCGCCGGCGGCGAGCATTGCCGTCTCTGTCACCGGCTCGCCGCTGGCGCGCCGCACCAGCGCATAGCCACGCTGCAGCACGCTCTGCGGACCAAGACCGGTTGCCAGCCGCCATGCCGCTTCGAGCCGCGTCCGGCCGCGATCGACGACCGCATCCAGCCGCCGCGGCGTCAGTGCCGAGGAGATCGTCGCGAGCCGGTGGCGGTGATCGGCGAGGCGAGCGCGCTGTGCAGAGCGGGCGCGATGGTGCAAGTCGCTGAGACGCGCCCGTGTCCGCACGACGCGCGATTCAAGCACGGACGGATTGAGCCGCGATTGCGCCCTGACGAAGCGCGCCTGGCGGCCCTGCAAGGACGCGGCAAATCCGGCGCGCAGGCGATTGGCCAGCGAATTGAGTTTTTGCGCCGGCATTTGCAACAATGTATCGGGCCGGCCGAGGCCGCGAATTGCCGCATCCAGTCCGGCGCGGGCGCGCTGCAACTGCCGCAAGGTCGAGCCCGACAGTCGGGCAGCGAGGCTGGCCCGGCGCGCTTCGAGTTCTGCCCTGACCGGCACGGCGATTTCGGCGGCGCCCGTCGGCGTCGGCGCGCGCAGGTCGGCCACAAGGTCGATCAGCGTCCAGTCGGTTTCATGCCCGATCGCCGAGATCAGCGGTATCGTTGACGCCGCCACGGCGCGCACGACGATTTCTTCGTTGAAACCCCACAGATCCTCGATCGAGCCGCCGCCGCGCGCCACGATCAGCAGATCGGGCCGCGGCATCGCGCCGCCGGGCGAAAGCGCGTTGAAGCCGGCAATCGCAGCGGCGACCTCGGCCGCGCAGGTGTCGCCCTGGACACGCACGGGCCATACCAGCACGTGCAGGGGAAACCGCGCCGCGATCCGGTGCAGCACGTCGCGGATGACGGCACCGGTCGGCGAGGTGATGACGCCGATCACCCCCGGCATGTGCGGCAGCTTCTTCTTGCGGGTCGCCTCGAACAGGCCTTCGGCGGCAAGCTTGCGCTTGCGCTCTTCCAGCAGCACCATCAGCGCGCCGGCGCCGGCAGGTTCCAGCGCCTCGACGACGATCTGGTATTTCGACGAACCGGGAAACGTCGTCAACCGGCCGGTGGCGATGACCTCGAGGCCCTCCTCGGGGCGCTGCTTGATCCGCTGCAAGGTGGTGCGCCAGATCACCGCCTCAAGTCGCGCCCGCTCGTCCTTCAGCGTGAAATAGCAATGGCCGGACGAATGCGCGCCGCGAAAGCCCGAGATTTCGCCGCGCACGCGCACCTGGCCGAAACTGTCCTCGACCAGCCGCTTCAGCTTGCCCGAAATCTCGGAGACCGAATATTCGACGAGGTTACCGGCGAGGGGCAAGCCGGCTTGGGTTTCGACCATGGAAAGGTTCGCACTGCGGATTCGTTTGTCAGCCATCAGACACGCTGCGGGCTCGGCGCGTCAAGCACCGTCGAACTTGTCGTCGGGGTTCTCAGGCGGCAAACTCAACGGGGCGTGGCGCCAGCGCCCGCACGCTCGCCAGCACGCCGCAGGCGGCGACGGCGAGGATGATCCAGTAGCTGGAACCGGCCGCGAGCAGGCCGGCAGTGCCGGCCCAGAAGATCGACGAGAAGGCCTCGGCAAAGGTGGCGATCCGCGACGAGGTCTGGCGGCGGCGGAAATTCGAGCGCCGCGATTGCGAGCGGAACCACATCTGGATCATCACCGCCGAGAACGCCGCAGCGGCGATCCCGAGGCCGCAAATGAGCGCGGCACCGGCATCGAAAAAAGCCATTCCGAGAAGGATCGGCGCCGCCAGCAGTAATACTGCTCCAAGCACTGCCTGCACTTTGGCCGCAAGAATGGCCGTGGCCGAAACCGGCGCGGTGGTCACCAGCTGCGGTGCGTCCTCGCCCGAGATCGCGAGCCATGCGAGCCCGCCGGCGAGTTGGCCCGTGGCCATGACGACCACCGGCGTGACGATCGCGGCAACCGCGCCGCTGCCGCCGAAGCCCTGCCACAACATGAACGCCGGCGGCACCAGGTAAAACACCTGCATCAGCGTCTGCGATAATAGCCACGGATCGCGTGCCAACAGCTTCCATTCCTTCTGCCGCAGCGCCTGCGCGGTCGAACGCTTGCGGAAGCGTCGGTTGACCGGATCCCGTCGCCGTGCCGACGAGGCGCCGGATGCCGCCAGGACTTCTTCGGCGAACCGGTCGGCCAGGAAAATCGTGGTCAGCCAGAACAATAGGCCGGCCGTTGCGACGACGGCGATGAGCGGCCAGAATTCCCCGGTTGCCGCGCGCGCCGGCAGCCACAGCAGCGCATCCGGTCCCGGGCCGAGCGCACGCACGCGCGCCGAGGTGAGAAAGGCGATCCGCGAGGTCGAGCCCATCGAGGCGATCGCCGCGACCTGGATGCCGATCACGAACGCCGCGCCGACGAAAGCGGCGATGACCTGCGCCACCAGGCGCGTGCGCTGGGCGCCGACCAGGCGGAACATCGCCAGCGTCAGCCACAGCGAAAAGGTCGTGCCGATCAGGGCAAGCGCGCCGAGCAGCGGGTAGACCGCGAGCCAGCCGACATGATCGGTCAACGCCAGCACGTTAATGACCGGAGCCCCGAGCAGCAGCGCCGTGGCGCAAGTCGTCAGCGCGATTGTCGCGATCCGCGTCGCGAAGATGCGCTGCACCGGCACTGGCGAGGCGAGCATCAAATCGAGGTCGGAGCGCGAATAGAATAGCCGCGTCACCGATTCCATCGCCTGCGAGGCCATCAGCGCCAGTGGTAGCAGCAGGCAGGCCGATACGAAAAGATGATCCGCGCCTAGCGCGGTGACGTCACCTTCGGCGTTGATGCGGTCCGGCGCCGCAATCAGCGCATAGGCGATCGCGTGCAGGACTACCGCGACGACGACGCAGACGCCGAGCACGACCCGCCCGCGTCCTGGGCGATTGCCCGTCGCCACCGCGACGATGTCGCGCCAGGCAAGGCGGGTTTCGTGACGCGCCAGCTGCAGAATCGAGGTGACCGGGCTCATGCGGCGCGAGCGATGGCATCGCCATCGGCGACGATGGCAAGAAACGCGTCTTCGAGCGTCGAACGGCCGCTGGCGGCCTGGGTCAGTTGCGCCAGCGTGCCTTCGGCGAGCAGGCGTCCGGCCGAAATGACGCCGATCCGCTCGGCCATGCGCTCGGCGACCTCGAGGATATGCGTCGTCATGATCACGGTGGCGCCGTTGGCGACACGCTCAACCAGTGCCGCCTTGACCAGGCGCGACGATGCCGCATCGAGGCCGGTCAGAGGCTCGTCGAGAATGATGAGCTGCGGATCGTGGACGAGCGCGCCGGCGAGCGCCACCTTCTGGCGCATGCCCTTGGAGAAGCCGTCGCAGCGCTGGTTGCGGTGCTCGGCCAAGCCGAGCAAATCGAGCAGCGCGCGGGCATTACGCTCGCCGAGGCCGGCGTCGAGGTTCCACAACCCGGCGACGAATTCGAGATATTCGAGCGGCGAAAGCCGGTCATAGATCATCGGCTCGTCGGGAACCCAGGCGATCTGGCGCTTGGCCGCGATCGGGTCGGCGGCAACGTCGATGTCGAATACCCGGATCGAGCCGCTGTCGGGACGCAGCAATCCGGCGACCATGCGCAAGGTGGTTGTCTTGCCGGCGCCATTGGGGCCGAGCAGGGCATAAAATTCGCCGCTTTTGACCGTCAGGTCGAGGCCGGCCACGGCCGGCTTGTCGAAGACCTTCGACAGGTTGCGGATTTCCAGTGCGTTTGACGCCATTGCGTTTCCCGTTCGCCAATCCAGCCCGCGGCTGGCGAGACTAAGCAAACGGGGTTTCGGTTCGGTAAACCGCGGTGCAATTCACTTCTTTTTCATTCCGCCGAGAAATTCGTCGAAAATCGATTCGATTCCCTTTTGATAGTCGCGTTGCACGGTCCGTCCGGTGTCGAACATGTCGCCGATCATCTCTTCGAGCGGGCCACGCTTGCGGCTGCCGGAATCTTCGTCTTCGCCCCGCGCACGGCCGGAGGAAGCGGTTTTCGAGGCGCCGCCGAACATTTCCTCCATGCGCCCGAGCGGGCTGTCGGTCGTGCTACCGGCGCCCTGTGCGCCGCCGCCGAGCATGCCTTCGAGCATCTTGCCCCACGGATTGATCGAAGCCTGGCCGCCCGAAGCCTGGCCCATCATCTGTTCCAGCATCTTGCCCCACGGATTCTGACCGCCGGCCATCTGCTCCATCATCTTGCCGAACGGGTTTTGCGCTCCGCCGCCCGCCATTTGCTTGAACATTCCGTCGATCACCGCCGGCGCCAGCGCCGGCAGCATCGCCTTGAGAATGCTGGCGGAAAGGCCGGTCGCCTGCGCCGCTTGCGCCGCGACCGCCCGGCTCAGATCCTTGGAGCCGAACAATTGCCCGAGGATGGCATTGCCCTGCTCGACAGCCGCCTGGTTGAATGCCTGGCTGGCCATGCCCGCCTGGTGCATCGCGGCATAGGCCTGCATCAGCTTCAGGAAACCGGCCGGGTCGGAGGCCGAGCGGCGCATTCCTTCGGCGAATGCCGGCATCAGCGAGGCCATGACGGCCACCATTTGTTCCTGCGCCAAGCCGTATTGCCGCGCCATATTGGCGGCCAGATTGCCCGAGGTACTGTCGTTCAGCATGTCCATGATGGTGCGCATAATCGCCGGGTTCCGGTTTTCTCGTCGCGTGCCGGGAACCTTAGCCCATGCGCCGGGCGAACGGAAATGCAATCCGGGTCGCGCCGCCATGGCCTGGACGAAGTGTGCCGGTTCGACACAATGCCTGACGCGCGGCGTCAACGCGGCGTTCACGAATTTCGTTTAGCATGCCGGCAGCTGTAACAACCAAATGCGGAGACCGATCGGCCCAATCACTTGGGGGGTACAAAACGGGCCTTCGATTCCAAGGCCATGGCAACCGTGGATTTGGCCAGTGCCGGTATCCCGGGCGAAGCCGTCGACAGACGCTCCGCGCGTCGTCAACGTGTGCTGAAAGCGGCCGTTGCGGCCTTCAACCAGGAGTTCAGCACTTATCCCTGCATCGTGCGCAATATCAGCGATACGGGCGCCAAGCTCGAATTCGCCGATCCGACGCAGGTACCGTCAAGCTTCGTCTTGCATGTCGAACTCGACGGCTTCAAGGTCGAGTGCGAACGCGTCTGGCAACACGGCCACGATTGCGGAGTCCGTTTCATCGGCGAGCGAAAACCGATCCGCGTCATGCGCACGCAAGTGCTGAAGTCGTCGCAGAACGCACTGGGCGAAAACATCGTAAGAGACATGGCCCGGCGCGAGGCCTACATCACCTTCGTCGCGGCGCCAGTTGCGGATCACGCCGAACCGGCCAACCCGTCGCCGGCGGCAAAAAAGCCGGTCTTCGGCAAACGTGTGTGATGTGACGGCTAGAACGCCTCTTCGTCGAACAGCCGGTGAATGTCGCCGGCCCAGGCGCCGTGATAGCGCTGCAGCAGCAGTTCGGCCGGCGTGAAGCCGCTCGCCACCGTCGTTTCGAGCGGCGCCAGGAATACCCCTTCGTCCATCCCGTCAGAGTTGCGCCGATACCGCCGCGCAAGGCCGGCACGCGAAAGCGCCAGCAGGTCGGCGGCAACTTCTCCGGCCGTTCGCCCATAGATTTCGGCGGCAAGGCCGGCTGCCGGCACCTGGTCGCGCAATTGGCACACCATCGGCGCCGTCCAGCCGCGGGTGAGCGCTTCGGCTTCGCCGAGCGCCTGCGAATCGTAGAGCAAGCCGGTCCACAATGCCGGCAGCGCGCAGATGTCGCGCCACGGCCCGCCGTCGGCGCCGCGCATCTCCAGGTAGCGCTTCAGCCGTACATCCGGGAAAAGCGTCGTCAGGTGATTGTTCCAGTCGCCGAGATTGGGTCGCCCGTTCGGGATGCGGTTCTGCAGCGCGCCTTCGAGAAACTGGCGAAACGTGACATCGGTGCAGTCGTGATAATGGCCGTCGCGGATGACAAAATACATCGGCAGGTCGAGCGCCCAGTCGACATATTTTTCGAAGCCGAACCCTTCTTCGAGCATGAACGCGTGAAGGCCGGCGCGCTGGTTGTCGGTGTCGCGCCAGATGTCGCTACGCCACGACAGCAGCCCGTTAGGCACCCCCTCGGTGAACGGCGAACGCGCAAACAACGCCGATGCGATCGGCTGCAATTTCAGGCTGACCTGCAATTTGCGTCGCATGTCGGCTTCGCTGGAAAAATCGAGGTTCACCTGGATCGTCGCGGTGCGATACATCATGTCGAGGCCGCGCGTGCCGACCTTGGGCATGTAGCGGCGCATGATGGCGTAGCGGCTCTTCGGCATTTGCGGCGTTTCGGCCAAGGTCCACAACGGGCTAGCGCCGACGCCGAGGAAGCCGATGCCGAGCGGCAGCGCGACCTTCTTGGCGGTGTTCAAATGCTGGTTGGTCTCGCGACAGGTCTGGTGCAGGTTTTCGAGCGCGCCGCCGGAGAGTTCGAACTGGCCGCCCGGCTCCAGCGAGATGGCACCCTCGCCCGGCCCGCCCGCTAGCCCGATGATGCGACCTTCATCGAGGATCGGCTCCCAGCCGGTCTCGGCCTGCATGCCTTCGAGCAGGGCACGGATGCCGTTTGGCCCGTCATAACCGATGGGGGCGTGTCGAGCCCCATTGCCAACGCCATTACGAGTGAGGCGGAAGGCGAATTTCTCGTGCTCGGTGCCGATGCGCCATTGCGCCGCGGGCTTGGCCCCGGCCTCGAGCCACTCGACCAGCTCGCGCGTTCCCGCCACCGGGGTCAGGTCAGTGGTATCGCGCGCCATCGCCCCATCCGCTCACGGGTTTCGCATTTGCAAAGCCGCGGCATTCCGCGCGCCCCCAGTCAGGCCCAGGAACGGCACCCGGCACAGCCGCTTCAGATAGGGCGCCGGCCGACTGGTGTCCAACGGCAAACAGGCGCCGCCGGAAACGGTGTCGGCAACGCCCAAATAGCAATGCCCGGTTTGCTCGTCAGGTGGAGGATTTCGGCTCGAGAATCTGGCGGCCGCGATACATGCCGGTCTTCAGGTCGATATGATGCGGGCGGCGCAATTCGCCCGAATCCTTGTCTTCGACATAGGTTGGCGCCTTGAGGGCATCGGCCGAACGGCGCATGCCGCGCTTGGACGGCGAGGTTTTTCGTTTCGGTACGGCCATCAGAAAAGCTCCGCGATTGGCGCTTCGGGCGTCGTAGGCGCCGGAAGGGCTAAAAAGGTGGAAATTCGTGGCGGCATATACCGCCCCAGCCTGCGCTTTACCAGCCTTTTTGGGCCGGTCTTTGCGATCAGGCCTGCGGCCGCCGGAGCGCCGACCAGAAGGCGATGGCCGCCAAACCGGCGCTGGCGACGACGTTCCAGCCGGCAAACGAGATGCCGAGGAAGCGGCCCGCGGCGACGTCGCAGGCCGGCGCCTTCTGATGCGCGAGATCGGCGAACAGGTCGCCGGCATTCTTGGACACGCCGTCGGCGACCGCGCCGCAATCGGTCGGCCCGGCCCACCAGGCCCATTCGACGCCCGAGTGATATATGCCGAGCGCCATGGTGTAGAGCATCGCCAGGCCGACGACCGCCATAAGCCCGCGCGTCAGGAATGCCGGGCCGCCGCGCCAGGCCGAAATCGCCGCGACCGCAGCGATCGGGACGCCGAGGTAATAGGACTGGCGCTCCGCCAAGCAAAGCTTGCACGGCACATATCCGCCGATGTACTCGTAGCCGAGCGCCGTGCCGACGACCGCCGCCATGCCGATCATCACCAGCAGGATCGCCGCCACCGCGACACGGTCAGCAGGGCTTCTTGCAGGATTTCCCAAAACGCCAAAATCGCTCACGAACCGTTTCCTTTTTTCAAGTCAGATAGCGATAGCCGAAATACAGCAGCAGGATTACGGCGGCCGCGGCCGCCGCCAGCCATTCGAGCCGCTTTTCGATGAATTCGCGGATCGGCGCGCCAAATCTGCGCAGCAGCCAGGCCAGCGCCAGGAAGCGGGCCCCGCGCGCGACAATCGCCGAGGCGATAAACAGGCCGAGGCTGACATTGGCGGCCCCCGAAAGGATGGTGACCACCTTGATCGGGGGCAGATGCGCCAGCCCGGAGGTCACCAGCAGCAGCAGAATGAAGTCGGCCGAAGCTGTGCCGCGCATCGCCTCGAACGAATCGAGATTGCCGTAGAATTCCAGGATCGGCCGGGCGATTGCCTCATAGGCGTAATAGCCGATCAGCCAGCCGAGCACGCCGCCAGCGACGGATGCAGCGGTGGCGACGAATGCGTAGCGATAGGCGCGCTCCGGCCGCGCCAGCGCCATCGGCAGGAACAATACGTCGGCGGGGACCAGGAAAACCGAGCTTTCGATGAAAGCGATGACCGCGAGCCACGCCTCGGCCGATTTGCGCCCGGCCAGCGACAGCACCCAGTCATAGAGTCGGCGGATCATCGGCATCCTTGAATTTGCCCGCGGCAGCGCGGGCGCATGGGGGAACTGGCGGCGCGCCCTTCTAGCCGCCGGCCGGGCGGTCGTCTACTGCGCCGCAGCAATTGACGGCGGCGGGCAATTCCGGCTAGTTCGCGAACCCCGTGCCCCTGTGGCGGAATTGGTAGACGCGGCAGACTCAAAATCTGTTGCCTTCACGGGCGTGCTGGTTCGAGTCCGGCCAGGGGCACCATCAAATTTCCCCGTTTGCTCCGAGTTGGTTAGCGTCGACACGGCAACAACCTTTGTTGCGATGAGACCTACAGAGAGCGGGGTCGTCGCGGTGCGCCGATTGCGCGCTCAAGATTGGCCGCATCCCAGTTTGCGAGGTCGGCGGCGGCGCGATACGTGGTTTGGAGAAAAGTCATGAGGGCCGCTCCCGGATCGGCCAGCCCGCGGATCGCATCGTAAGGCAGCAGAAACTCTCCAAGGCGTTCATCATGGTAGGCGCCGTCGGGAAGGACCTTCGCTGCCGCGAAGCCAGCCGGACTTGGATAGGCATAGGAATAGAAAGCCGGAAATCCAATCCCGGCACCCGGCCAAAATCCCGCCGACGAAACTTCGTGACTGTAGGCCTCGCGAGTAATTTCGTCCGGCAAGCCTGGAATGCCTCCTGGATGCTGTGGTGCGCGCCGGCCGGAAAAACGCGTCACCGCCAGATCGAAGCTTCCCCAGAAAAGATGTACGGGGCTGACTTTGCCGAGATAGCCGGCCCGGAAGGCCTGGAACACGTTTGTGGCAAACACGCACGCACTGAAAAATCGAGCCACGGCGTCGGCATCATAAGGCCGCTCGATCCGGTCATCGACAAACGGAATGGCGTCCGGGATTTCGTTCGGTTTGCCATGAAACACGGGTGTCCCGCCGAGGCCGTCAATAAGGTCCAAAATCGACTCGTGGAACGAAGCGACGGTTGTCGGTCCAAGGGAAAATCGCGCCGTGCGTCCGTTGGTCGCCTCCCCGACGATTTGATGATCGATCAAGTCAAGGCGTAATTCGATCCCACCCGGCACGTCTGGCACGAGCCCAGTGGTGAAGCCGCGACCATAGGGATAAAGGGTCGCATGCCACGAATGGTTCAACCACGGCGTACGGGCAAGCCGATATTTCCCGATGATCTGGGTGTAGAGATGGAGCGCGGCACAGGTACCGCTCCATGGAGGGTATGGTATTTCCGGCAACACCGGGACGTTTCGGTTCATCGGGCCAACTTGGGCTGTTGAAGGTTATCTTGCCCGAGCCATCATATCTGGCCGCGAATGCCGGGCATAGATACTGATGCGAAGGGGACAGACCGTCACAGCCGAATTTGCCGTGGCGAGTTAATGCAGCTATTTCGAATTCTGCATGATCCCATTCGGCGCGGGACATGCCGACGCAAGTCGCTGGGGCAACGCCGGTTCTGGGTTTTGAATGCAAGAAATCGCCCGGCTGACACCGGCGCACACGCTGGAAGAAGTCGAACGCAATTTCGCCTGGCATTTGCCAGAGCGTTTCAACATCGGCGTTGCCGTCTGCGACGTTCACGCCGAACGCACTCCGGATGCCCCGGCGCTGATGCGCTGGCGCGAGGGCGAGGCGCCGGTCGTCACTAGGTTCGGCGAACTGCGCGCGCTGGCTGACCGCTTTGCCAACCTGCTGGTTTCGCTTGGCCTGAAGCCGGGCGATCGCGTCGGCATCGTGCTACCGCAGAGCCTCGAGGCTGCCGCTGCCCATGTCGCCATCTACAAGGCCGGGATGATCGCCGTGCCGCTGGCGCGGCTCTTCGCCGCCGATGCGCTCGAATATCGGGTGGCGCGGGCCGGCGTCGCCGCCGTCATCACCTATCCCGACGGCGCCGCGAAAATCCGGTTCATCCGGCGGCGTCTGCCGCAGCTCCGTCATGTGCTGGTCACCGGAGAGGCGGAGCTCAAGTCCGGCGAAATCGCGCTCGGGCCGGCATTGGCGGCTGAGCCCGACAGCTTCGCCGCGGTCGATACTGCTGCTGACGCCGCGGCGCTCATTATCTTCACTTCCGGCACCACCGGCCAGCCCAAGGGTGCGCTGCATGCCCATCGCGTCCTCATCGGTCACCTGCCCGGCGTGCAGTTCCACCACGAATTCCTGCCGCAGCCGGGCGACCGCACCTGGACGCCGGCCGATTGGGCCTGGGCCGGCGGATTGCTCAACATCCTGCTGCCGAGCCTCTACTACGGCGTGCCGGTCGTCTATGGCGGGCTCGACAAATTCGACGCCGAGAAGGCGTTCAAACTGATGGCCGAAATGCAGGTTGCCAACGCCTTCATTCCGCCGACAGCGCTGCGGCTGATGCGCCAGGTGCCGTCGCCCGGCTCGCGCCACCGCCTGAAGTTGCGCACCATCGGCTCCGGCGGCGAAAGTCTCGGACGCGATACCTTCGAATGGGCCAAGCGCGAGCTCGGCATCGCCGTCAACGAATTCTACGGCCAGACCGAGTGCAATCTCGTGCTGTCGTCGTGCGGCCGGCTCGGCGTCACCCGGCCCGGTGCCATCGGCAAGCCGGTGCCGGGTCACACGGTTGCCGTCGTCCACAAGGACGGTTCGCCGTGTGCTGCCGGCGAGCGCGGCGAGGTCGCGGTCGCCCGGCCCGACCCGGTGATGTTCCTCGGCTATTGGGACGACGAAGCGGCAACCAACAAGAAATTCGTCGGCGACTGGATGATGACCGGCGACCAGTGCACCGTCGACGCCGACGGCTATTTCCATTTCGTCGGCCGCGACGACGACATTATCAACTCGGCCGGCTATCGCGTCGGCCCGGGCGAGATCGAGGACAGCCTCGCCACCCATCCGGCGGTGCGCATGGCGGTTGCGGTCGGCAAGCCCGATCGGTTGCGCGGCGAGATCGTCAAGGCCTATGTCGCGCTGAAGCCCGGCTACGTCGCCTCGACCGCGCTGGCAGAGGAGATCAAGGCGCATGTCAAGGCGCGGGTTGCCGCTAACATCTATCCGCGCGAGATCGATTTCGTCGACGAAATCCCGCTGACGACGACCGGAAAGGTCATTCGCCGCAGCTTCCGCGAAAGGGCCCGCGCCGAGGCGGAACTGAAGGACTGAGCTAGCGCCGCAATAGCCGCTTGGCCCAGCGCTTCAGACGGTGGCGCCGGTCCAGCCGCCTCATCAAAGCTTCGGCCTTGTGGCGCCCCTCGGGCGGCGCGATGGCGACGCTCGCCAGTTCGAGGCGATCGGGCCAGATCGCGTCGAGCATCGAATGTTCGCCGCCGAGCAAATCGGCAAATTCGAAATCGTCGCTGGCCAGCAGGTCGACCGTCACCTGCAGCATCAATTGCATGCCGGGCGAATAGGCACGCCAGCTTTCGTCGTAGCAGATCTTCCAGGGATAATAGGTGCCGCCGCTGCGCAGCAGGATCAGCGCGGCGATGGTCTTGCCGTCGAGGCGCAGCGAATGGATGCGCGCATCGCCGCGGGCGCCGAGCGCGCCGACCATCTGGCGGGCATAAGCGGCGCCGCGCTTGATCGTCAGGAACGACGTGCCGGCGCCGCCCTTCCAGCTGCGCGCTTCGATCAGCAGGAATTCCTCGAGGCGCAGGGCAAGGTCTTCGAAATTGCCGGAACGGTGAAACTCGAGACGGCCGAATTCGCCGAGCCGTCGCAGTTGCCTTGAGATTTCGTGGTGGCGCTTGCGCCGCGCCAAGATCGGCAGGAAATCCTGCGGCTACTGTCCGCGCCGCGCCTGCAGTGCCGCGCGGGTCGAACGACAACCCTTCGCAAGAACGAGGCCGTCGCGCTCCAGCGTTTCGAGCAGGCGCACGCCGTACTCGCGATTGGCCGGAAATTCCTCGACCAGCAGCACAGCGCGGTTTGCCGCGAGCAATCGTGCCAGCAATTGCGCGAAGCGGCTGGCGCTTTCCTCGAATTCTTCGAGGTCGATCAGCGGCATGCCGAGCGGCGCATAGGGATGGCTCCAGGCGCGCAAGTGAAACGGCCGGCCGATGCCGCCGCCTTCCTCGGTCACCGGCATCGCCAGGCGCGCCGTCGAGGTGTCGCCGATGCGCTCCCACAGGATCATCATCAGTTTGCGCGGCCCGAGCCGGTCGACGCAAGCCGACAGGCTTTCCCAGCGGAAGAACGGATTGAGCCCGCCGGCGCGCTCGGCCAGCGATTGCAGCGCCGCGATCAGCTTGGATTATGGCGGTAGTCGCAAAGTTCCAGCACCCAGTGGCTGGAGCCCAGCGTCGCCTCGCTGACCTGGCGCTTGGCCACGCGGTCGGGATGGGTTCCGAACGGCCGCCCCGACACCATGTCGTCGAAACAGGGTCCGTGCTTCGCTCATTGCGCCGGCCTCGCATGACTATGCGGCGCCAGAATGAAGATGTGCAGCCCGAGCCGGCGATGCGCCGCCGCATAGAGGCTCGCCGCCTCGAACGCCAGGGTACACAGCGTTGCGACAGCGGCGCCGGTGAGACCGAAGACCGGCACCAGGGCGAAGTTGAGCATGAGGGCAACAAACAGGCTCGCAGCATAGACATATGCGCAGGTCTTCTGCTCTCCCGACATCGTCAGCACGCTTTCGGCGGCGCCGACGGTCGAGCGGATGACGATGCCGATGGCAAGAATCCAGATCAGGTTTTGTCCCGACGCGAAGGCCGGGCCGAACAGCATCAGGAAATACTTCCCGAAGATAACCATCAATGCCGCGAGACCCAGCGACGGCCAGAAGGTCCATTTCACCGTCTCGCGTATGAACGCTTCGTAGCGTTCACGGTCGCCGGCCTTGCGATAGGCGGCAAAACGGTGTGCGGCGGCCGCCTTCACAGAGAAATAGACGAAATGGGCAAGCGCCAGCGTCTTGACCGTGGCGAAATAGACCGCGGTATCCTCGGGCGCCAGGTAATAGCTGACGAACAGGATGTCGACATTGGTCAGCAGGTTGTAGAACGACTCGACCAGGAAGATCGGCGTTGCGATCGCCATCCATTGCCTGGGCAGATAGGCACTCGGCCCCGGCGGCACGACGCCGCGCAATTGACCAGCAGGATGAGAAACTGCGCCAGGCTGGCGATCCAGGTTGCCGCGATCGCAGCGGCCATGGCGGTGGTGGCGTTGGCGGAAAATCCAGCGCCGAGCATGGCTGCCATCGCTGCCAGCAATAGCACCGGTCGGGCGAGGAACGTCGGCCCCAGTGCCGTGCCCGGCCAGCTGAAGGCGCGCGCCACGCCATCCTGAACCTCCTGCAATGCCAGCATCGGCAGGCAGACGGCTGCAAGGAAAATTGGCATCACGTAGTAGTCGGTGACGACTGCCGAAAAGCCCCACAGCAGCAGTGCGCCGACGCCGGCGATCAGCGTCGCGGCGCCAAACGACCAGCCGAGCGCGCCACGGATGGCTCCGCGCAGATGGGCGCTGGTCGCCGGCGGTGCGGTATTCCGAAATGAAGCGGACGATGGAGGTCTGGAAACCGAGGCAGGCAATGCCGCCGAGAATAACGAAGGCGACCCATACGGCGACGAAGATGCCGTATTCGAATTCGCCCATCCACCGCGCCATCAATACCTGCGAGATGTAGGCGATTGCAGCGCTGAAAACCCGGATCGAAAAGGCGAGCAACGCGGTGCGCTGCGACACCGAGCGGTCGTCGCCTCCAGACAGTACCGATCCCGCCAGCGCAAATCCGGACTGCCAGCGCAAGCCCGCTGCCCGTAACAAGGCGCTGTTGGCAAATGGTCTTGGCGCGCTACGCACTCCGCCAACTCCCGAAACTCGTCTTCGGCTTGGCATAAAGGACTTAAGAAAGCGTGGAATTGGCCGCAGAACCGCTGTTTTGCCGCACTCAGGCGGCAAAGCCACCGGCCGCCAGATAGGCGGTTTCGGCCGCAGTCGGCACCCGCCCGAGTGCCGCGTTGCGGTGCGGAAACCGGCCGAAACGCCGGATGATGTCGCGGTGCAGGATGGCGTATTTCAACGAGTTGGCGCTGCCGGTCGCATGAAACAAGGTGACGCAGCGATGCTGGTCGGCGATTTCCTCGCTGTGCATGAACGGCATGTAGAAAAAATCGCGCAGGCTCGCATCGACCTTCTGGTCGAAGCCGGAGCGGACGGCATATCAGCAGCTTCGCGCGCCAGCCGGTCGCTGGCGAAGGCGTGGGCATCGCTACGAAACATGTTGCGCGAGAACTGATCGAGCACGATGACCAGCGCCAGACAATCGTCGGGCTCTTTGCGCCAGTCGTCGAACTTTCCATCTGCCGCCAGCTCGTGGGTTTCGCCAAAGGCACGGCGGATTTCGGCGTCGACGGCTTCGTCGCGTCGAAACCAGCCTTGCCGGCCGAGGGATTTCCAGTGGGCGAGGACTTCTTGCGCTTTGGCGTTTTTCGCGGTCATTTGCCGATGAAACCCAATTTGCGGGCAAACGGCAACCGATGAGCGATCAAATTCGCGACGAAACCGCGGTTCTCGATCTGCGCGGCCTGATCTGCCCGCTGCCGGTCCTGAAGACGCGCAAGGCGATGGCGGCAATGGCGCCGGGCGCACGCGTCTGGGTGGAGGTGACCGATCCGCTGGCAGCGATCGACTTGCCGAACTATTGCGCCGAATCCGGCAACCGACTGATCGAAACCAGTTTTGGGCGCGATTGCCAGCGCTTCCTGATCGAACGGGCCTGAACGGCGCACGGGCAGACAGTGATTGGCGATCAGGCCGGATCGGTCGCCAGTACCGGCCGCCGGGTCGGTACCGGTATTTTCGATTTCGGCTGCGTCCTGGCCGATATCGCAGCCGCCGACGGCTCGGCATCGACGCCGCCGAGCGGCACTTCCAGCGGTTCGCGGCTGATGTGGCGAGCCTCCAGGTAGGGCGAATTCGATTACCGCCTCGCCAGCGCCGGGATCGTAGCGCTCCTTGCGAGCCTTTTCGCTGCACATCGTTGCGCGCAGGCTGCGGGCCGGCGCCGGCGGATTGGCCGGCACGGCTGCCTCGACCGACGGGCCGCTGTTCGCATCGGCAAATCCGTCGAGCAGCAGCTTCGCCGCCGTGGTTGCCCGGTCCGCCTGCGAAAAGGCGCCGGCGACGACGGCGATGAGATGGCGGCCGTTACGCGTGGCGCTCGCAATGATATTGTAGCCCGAAGCGCAGACAAATCCGGTCTTCATGCCGTCGGCCCCGGCAAAGCGCTCGAGCAGCAGGTTGTAGCTGTAGTGCACCTCGCCGGCGACGCGGATCGCGGGAACCGAAAATATCTGCGCGTCCTTTGGAAATTCCTCGAAAATGCGCCGCGCCAGCACCGCAATGTCGCGGGCGCTGGTGTACTGGTCGGGCGAATGCAGACCATTGGGATTGGCAAAGTGCGTCTGGTTCATGCCGAGCCGCTTCGCCTCGGCATTCATGCGCTCGACAAATGCCGGCACCGATCCGGCCACCGATTTCGCAATTGCGACGGCAATGTCGTTGGCGCTCTTGACCACCAATATCTTCAGCGCCGAATCGAATCGCAGGCTGCCGCCGGGCTTCACTCCGAGTGCGGATGGCGGCTGGCTTGCGGCGTATTTCGAAATCGTCACCGGAGAGCCGTCGCTGATCTCGCCGGCCGCCTTGGCCCGTAGCGCCACATATTCTGTCATCAACTTGGAGAGCGACGCCGGATACCAGCGGTCGAAAGGCCGGTTCTGCAAGAGAATGTCGCCGCTCGCTTCCTCAATGACGATATAGGGAAGGTCGGCATCCTTGGCCGCCGCCGGCAGGCCCGACGCCAGCACCGCCAAGGCGAGCCCGGCTACCATGCGCGAATTGAAGATCGCGAGCCGACGCCGGATTACTTTGGCGGTTGCTTTGCAGGACCGCCTCGATCGGTTACACATGGCCATTGGCTCCATCATGGGGCTGATGTCAGAAATCTTGAAGCGCGTCCAGCCACTCGGCGGCGACTGCCGCCGGCAGGATTTGGCGATGGAGAAAAAATGCCGGTAATCAATCGCATGGCTGAGTTGCACGACGACATCGCCGGATGGCGTCGCGAAATTCACTCCGATCCCGAACTGCTCTACGATGTCCACAATACCGCCCGCCGGGTCTCCGAGCGCCTGCGCGAGTTCGGCTGCGACGAGGTCGTCGAAGGCATCGGCAAGACCGGCGTCGTCGGCATCATTCGCGGCAAATCACCGCAAGGCGCGGTCATTGGCCTGCGCGCCGACATGGATGCCCTGCCGATCCTGGAGGCAAGCGGCAAGCCGTGGGCCTCCAAGACTGCCGGCAAGATGCATGCCTGTGGCCATGACGGCCATACCGCCATGCTGCTCGGCGCGGCCCGCTATCTCGCCGAAACCCGCAATTTTTCCGGCACCGTTGCGGTCATCTTCCAGCCGGCCGAAGAAGGCGGCGCCGGCGGCAAGGCGATGGTCGATGACGGCATGATGGACCGCTTCGGCATCGGCGAGGTCTACTGGCTTGCACAACATGCCGGGCTTGCCGATCGGGCATTTCGCAATCCGCCCCGGCCCGCTGCTGGCGGCGACGTCCGAATTCGACATCGTGATCAAGGGCCGCGGCGGCCATGCGGCGATGCCGCACCAGACCGCCGATGCGCTGGTTGCCGGCGCCCAACTCGTGCTGGCGCTGCAGACCATTGTTGCGCGTTCCGCCAATCCGCTCAATTCCATGGTCGTGTCGGTCACCAAGTTCCACGCCGGTGACGCCCACAACATCATCGCGGAATCGGTGACATTGAACGGCACCGTGCGCTGTCTGAAGCCGGAATTGCACGATCTGGCCGAACGGCGCATGCGCGAGATTGCCGAGGGGATCGGCAAGGCCAACGGCGTCGCCATCCGCGTCGACTATCAGCGCGGCTATCCGGTCACCTTCAATCATGCCGAGCAGACACAAAAGGCGGCTGCGGTTGCCCGCGAGGTCGCGGGCGAACGCGCCGTCGACGACAACACCTCGCCATTGATGGGCGGCGAGGATTTTTCCTATATGCTGCTGGCGCGGCCGGGCGCGTTCATTTTCATGGGCAATGGCGACACCGCCAACCTGCACACGCCGCAATACGATTTCAACGACGAGGCGATACCGCACGGCGCCTCCTATTTCGCCCGCCTGGTTGAAACGCTGCAGCCGGCCTGATACCGGGTTCTGACCTTACTTGCCGAAGTTTCCGCTGTTGCGAACGATCAGAGGATCGATTTCGCCGATTCGCTTCGCGTTCTTGCCGGCATAGTCGAGCGCGCTCAGGATCGTCCGCATCGCATTGAGGCGGGCCCGGCGCTTGTCGTTGCCGCGGATGATCGTCCATGGCGCATGGGCGCTGTCGGTGCGCGACCAGTTGAGGTCGCGCGCGGCGGTGTATTCGTCCCACTTCTGCAGCGCCTTGATGTCGATCGGCGAAAGCTTCCATACCCTGAGCGGGCTGTGGCGCCGGTCGTGGAAACGTTTCAATTGCATTTCCTGGCCGATCTCGATCCAGAACTTGAACAGCCGGATGCCGGTGCTCACGATCAGGTTCTCGAATTCCGGCGCATCGCGCAGGAACGCCTGGTGCTGTTCCGGCGTGCAAAAGCCCATCACCGGCTCGACCCCGGCGCGATTGTACCAGGAGCGGTCGAACAGCACGATTTCGCCAGCGGTCGGCAATTGCTCGGCATAGCGCTGGAAATACCACTGGCCTTGCTCGACATCGGAGGGCTTGGCCAGCGCGACATTGCGGCACAGGCGCGGATTGAGGTTCTCGCGAATTGCCGCGATGTTCCCGCCCTTGCCCGCCGCGTCGCGGCCTTCGAACAGCGCAACGACGCGTCCGCCGGTCTTTTGCAGGTGGAACTGCAGCTTTACCAGTTCGGCCTGTAGCGCCTCGAGTTCGTCCTTGTAGGTATCGTTGTCGAGTTTCTTGGCATAGGGAAAGCCGCCGCTGGCCAGCGCATTTTTCTTGATCCAGTCGGGCAAGTCGGGCTCGTCGAGGTCGAATTTCCGCTTGGTGCCGGAAACCATGATTTCGACAGCCGGAGCGTCCGGGATTTCGATTTCAAAAGGCAGGCCTCATGTCATGTATCTCGCCACGCGGTTGGAAGGTTGGCCGTCACGCTATAGGCTGGATTCGCGCTTGAAAAGCGCCTGCCGGCGCCGCTATCGCGCTGGTGGCTCAACGCGGCGCGCAAACCATGGAAACATCCGCCGACAATCCACCTGCAGCGACATCAGGCAGCGCCTTTATGCGGCCCGCTATTTGCTGGCTGCAGCTATGGCGATCCTGGCGCTGCTCGCCTGGCTTGAGCCGCAGCGCCTCGCGTTCTTGCGCTGGCCGCGTTAGCGCTGGTCGTCATTGCCGGTTGGGCACCGCGCCGGACGCTCGCCGGTGCCCATTCGGCGCTGACGGGACCGCAGCCGACGGTGTGGCCCGACAATTCGATGCGCCAGCTTGCCGACGCACTCGCCTTTCCAGCCTATATCCTCGATCGCACCGGCCGCATGCGTTATGCCAACGCCAAGGCGGTTTCGACTTTCGGCAAGGTCAGGCTGAGTGAGCCTGCGACGTATCATTTCCGCGCTCCCGAATTTGGCCGCATGTGTGAAAATGCGCTGGCGACGACGGCGGCGCAATCGCTCGAATATCAGGAGGCTGTCCCGCCGCAACGCTGGCTGAAAGCGGTGATTTCGCCGATCGGGCCGCAACCGCCGAAGTTTTTCCTCCTGAGTTTCAACGATCTAACCGGCGAGCGGCTGGCCGAACAGATGCGCTCCGATTTTGTCGCCAATGCCAGCCACGAATTGCGCACTCCGCTGGCGTCGCTGCGCGGGTTCATCGAAACCATCCGCGGCCCAGCCGCAAAAGACCGCAAATCGATCGATCGCTTCCTCGGCGTCATGCAGGAACAAGCCGAGCGCATGTCGCGGCTGATCGACGACCTGCTGTCGCTGAGCCGCATCGAGATGAAGGCGCATCTGCCGCCGGAGCATACCGCCGACCTGGCCGCCGTGATCGGCTCGGTCGCCAGCGCGATGACGCCGCTGGCTGAGCAACTGAATGTTGCGCTCACCGTCGATTTGCCACAAGCGGCAGTCATGGTGCGCGGCGAGGCCGACGAACTGTTTCAGGTCTGCCAGAACCTGGTCGAGAACGCTTGCAAATACGGCCAATCGGGTGGCAAGGTCGAAATTGGCGTTCGTATCGGCGCCGAGGCCACTAATCCGCAGGCTACCGCCGATGTCTATGTCCGCGACCACGGGCCTGGAATTGCGCAGGAACATTTGCCGCGGCTGACCGAGCGGTTTTATCGAGTTGACGTTGCCTCAAGCCGCGAAAAGCAGGGCACCGGACTGGGCCTCGCCATTGTCAAGCACATCCTCAACCGGCACGGCACAAGGCTCACCATCGCTTCGACGCCGGGACAAGGCGCCGAATTCGGCTTTCGTCTGCCGATGCTCGCCGAAACGAAACTGGATAAGTGATTATTATAGTTTAAATACAATGGCTTGGGCTGTCACAATCGTGATACGCTTCTGTCATATAAAGATTATGCGCGTGCAATAGGGTGCCCTGGTCATGGGCGGGCGCTTAGGCACTCTTTTTTGTTTTCGGGCCCCCCGACATGGCGAACAGAACTTTCCGTTCACGCGAACAGGGAGAATCCCCGTGAAATTCACCAAACTGACCAGCGCAGCGACCGGCGCCCTTGTGGCGGCGGGCTTTGCACTCATGGCTTCGACCACCCCGGCCGCGGCGGCCGACATCTCCGGCGCCGGCGCGACCTTCCCCTATCCGATCTATGCCAAGTGGGCCGACGCCTACAAAAAGGAAACCGGCATCGGCCTGAACTACCAGTCGATCGGCTCCGGCGGCGGCATCAAGCAGATCAAGGCCAAGACCGTAACCTTCGGCGCTTCCGACGCGCCGCTCAAGGGTGAAGACCTGGAGCAGACCGGCCTCGTCCAGTTCCCGATGGTCATGGGCGGCATCGTGCCGGTAGTAAATCTCGAAGGCGTCAAGCCCGGCGATCTCGTCCTCGACGGCGCGACGGTCGCCAAGATCTTCATGGGCGAGATCACCAAGTGGGACGATGCGGCGATCAAGGCGCTCAATCCGAACGCCAAGCTTCCGGGCGATGCCATCGCCGTCGTCCACCGTTCGGACGGCTCCGGCACCACCTTCAACTTCACCTATTACCTGTCCGACGTGAGCCCGGACTGGAAGTCGAAAGTCGGCAGCGCAACCTCGGTCGAATGGCCGGTCGGCATCGGCGCCAAGGGCAATGAGGGTGTTGCCAACAATGTCGCCAACACCAAGGGCTCGATCGGTTATGTCGAATATGCCTATGCCCTGCAGAACAAGCTGACCTACTCCAAGATGATGAACAAGGCGGGCAAGACGGTTGCGCCGACGGCGGATGCGTTTGCCGCGGCCGCCGCCAACGCCGACTGGAGCTCGCAGCCGGGATATGGCGTGATCCTCGCCAATCAGCCGGGGGATGCCTCCTGGCCGATGACCGCCGCAACCTGGATCCTGGTCTACAAGGTGCCCGCTGACACGGCAGCCACGGAAGCGGCGCTGAAGTTCTTCGAGTGGTCCTACAAGAACGGCGGCAAGATGGCCGAGGAGCTCGATTACGTTCCGATGCCTGAGAAAGTGGTTGGCCAGATCGAAAAGACCTGGGCCGAGGAAATCAAGGATGGCAACGGCAAGCCGGTCTACATGATGACCAACTGAAAACAAGGTCACTGACGATCTAGGAAGGCGCCCGCTTGACAACCATCTGGGCGCCTTCCCTGCCGCCCGCTCCGAGGAACGCGTTTTGGTTGATTTGACATTTCAAGACAGCGTGGCCTCCGATCTCCGGGAACGGGCCAGGCTGTTTGGCCGCCTGCGCATGCGCGACGCGGGATTTCGCCTGCTGACCCGCTCGGCAGCCATCCTCGTGCTCGCCATTCTCGGCGCCGTCATCGTCGCGCTGATCGACGGCTCGATACCGGCCTTCCGCGAATTCGGCTTCAGCTTCCTCTACACGGAAAAGTGGAATCCGGTCACCGAGAAATTCGGCGCGATTGCGCCGATCTACGGCACCATCGTCACCTCGTTCGTGGCGATGCTGATCGCCGTCCCGATCGGGCTGATGATCGCGATGTTCCTGACGGAGCTGTGCCCGCCGATCCTGCGGCGGCCGATCGGCATTGCCATCGAATTGCTGGCCGGCATTCCCAGCATCATCTATGGCATCTGGGGCCTGTTCGTGTTTGCCCCGTTCCTGCAGCAGACGTTGCAACCCTTCCTGATCGGCCTGTTCGGCCACATTCCGATCCTGTCCATCCTCTTTGCCGGCCCGCCCTACGGCATCGGCATCCTCACCGCCGGGCTCATCCTCGCCGTCATGGTGCTGCCCTTCGTGACGTCGATCTCCCGTGACGTATTCGACGCCGTGCCGCCGGTGCTAAAGGAAGCCGCCCATGGCGTCGGCTGCACGACCTGGGAAGTCTTTCGCTTCGTCGTCGTGCCGTATACGCGGGTCGGCATCATCGGCGGCGTCATGCTGGGTCTCGGGCGCGCGCTCGGCGAGACGATGGCCGTCACCTTCGTTATCGGCAATGCGCATCGCATTTCCGGATCGATCCTGGCGCCGGGCACGACGATCTCGGCCACTATCGCCAACGAATTCACCGAGGCGGTCGGCGATCTCTATACCTCGGCCTTGATCGCCCTTGGCCTCATCCTCTTCGTCATCACCTTCATCGTGCTCGCCGCCGCCCGCTACATGCTGATGCGCGTCGAACGCAAGATCGGGTAGCGCGATGAACAGCATCTATGCCTCCCGCCGCCGTCGCAACGCCATCGCCATGATTCTTTCGTTGGCCGCAACACTGTTCGGCCTCGGCTGGCTAGTGATGATTCTGGGCGTGCTGCTGTGGAACGGGTTCAGCGGATTGTCGATCGCCGTATTCACCGAAATGACGCCGCCTCCCGGTTCCGATGGCGGCCTGCTCAATCCGATTGTCGGCAGCCTCCTGATCACCAGCATCGCGGTCGCGATCGGAACGCCGATCGGCATTCTCGCCGGTACCTACATGGCCGAATACGGCCGCCACGATTGGCTCACCAGCGTCGTGCGCTTCATCAACGACATTCTCCTCAGCGCTCCTTCGATCGTCATCGGCCTGTTTGTTTACGAGATCATGGTCTATCCCATGGGCCATTTCTCCGGCTGGGCCGGCGCCGTGGCGCTGGCGCTGATTGTCATTCCGGTGGTGGTGCGAACCACCGAAGACATGCTTTCGCTGGTGCCCGATCCGCTGCGCGAGGCCGCCTCGGCAATTGGTCTGCCGCGCGCCTATGTCATCCGCCATGTCTGCTACCGGGCGGCGCGGGCTGGCATGCTGACCGGCGTCCTGCTTTCGGTCGCGCGCGTCAGCGGCGAGACCGCACCGCTCCTGTTCACGGCGCTCAACAACCAGTTCTGGAGCACCAATCTCAACGCCCCGATTGCCAGCCTGCCGACCGTCATCTTCCAGTTTGCGCTCAGCCCCTATGCGGATTGGCAAAAGCTGGCATGGACCGGAGCGCTCATCATCACCATCGCCGTGCTCGCGCTCAGCATCGGCGCGCGTGCTCTCGCCGGATCGAGGAAGACATCATGAACCACACGTCCGCCATAAGCCTGGATGTCGGCCACACGCCCAAGGAGGTGGTCGCCGAGGACCTCGAAAAAATGGTGTCGATCAAGCATCTCAACTTTTTCTACGGCGACAGCCAGGCGCTGACCGACATCAACCTTTCGCTTTTCCGCAACAAGGTGACCGCATTCATCGGCCCCTCGGGCTGCGGCAAGTCCACGCTGTTGCGCGTGCTCAATCGCATTTACGACTTGTATCCTGGCCAGCGGGCGACCGGGGAGGTTATTTTCGCGGAAACCAATATCCTGTCGCCGAAGCAGGATCTCAACCTGCTGCGCTCGCGCATCGGTATGGTCTTCCAGAAACCGACGCCGTTTCCGATGTCGATCTACGAAAATATCGCATTCGGCATCCGCCTGTACGAACGCCTTTCGCGCCAGGAACTGGACGCACGGGTGGAATCAGCATTGCGCCGTGCCGCGCTGTGGGAAGAGGTCAAGGACAAGCTCGCGACCAACGGTCTCAGCCTGTCCGGAGGCCAGCAGCAACGGCTCTGCATCGCCAGGACAGTAGCGGTGAAGCCGCAGGTCATCCTGCTCGATGAGCCGGCTTCGGCGCTCGATCCGATCTCGACGGCCAAGATCGAGGAGCTGATCGACGAATTGAAGAACGACTACACGATCGTCATCGTCACCCACAACATGCAGCAGGCGGCCCGCGTCTCCGACTTCACCGCCTTCATGTATCTCGGCAAGCTCATCGAATTCGACGTGACCGGGCAGATATTTACTGCCCCGCGTGATTCCCGCACCCAGGACTACATCACGGGCCGCTTCGGCTGATCGGCGCACGCATAAGAGGATTGCAGCACATGTCCGAACACACCGTAACCGCCTTCGACGAAGACTTGAGAGCGATCACCGGCAAGGTCATCGAAATGGGCGGGCATGCCGAGGCGATCGTCTCGCGCGCCGTCAAGGCGCTGCTCAAGGGCGATCGCGTTATGGCCCAGGCGGTCATCGCCGACGATATCATCCTCGACAATCTGCAATTCGAACTCGACGAGCGTGCCATTCTCGTCATCGCCAAGCGCCAGCCGATGGCGTCCGACCTGCGCGAAGTCATCGGTGCGATGCGCATTGCGGCCGATCTTGAGCGCATCGGCGACCTCGGCAAGAACATCGCCAAGCGAGCTGGGCTGATCAACGATCAGATTTCCTCGCGCAAGCTCGCCGGAGGCCTGCAGCACCTGACAACGCTGGCGCTCGGACAGGTCAAGGACGTGCTCGACGCTCTCGTCGCCCGCGATGCCGAAAAGGCCCAGCAGGTGCTCGACAAAGACGACGAGATCGACAGCCTTTATACCTCGCTGTTCCGCGAATTGCTGACCTACATGATGGAAGACCCGCGCAATATCACGATCTGCACGCATCTGCTGTTTTGCGCCAAGAACATGGAGCGCATCGGCGATCACGCCACCAACATTGCCGAGACGGTGGGCTACATGGTCACCGGCCGAGCCACGGTCTCCAAGCACGGCTCGCGGGCCTGAGGATTGCACGTGGCGATGGGAATGCAGCCGACGAACGCAAAGGTGATGGTGGTCGAAGACGACGACGCCATCTCGATCCTGCTGCGCTACAACCTCGAAGCCGAGGGCTACGAGGTCGAAACCATAACCCGTGGCGACGAAGCCGAATTGCGGCTGCGCGAGCAGATTCCCGATCTGCTCCTGCTCGACTGGATGCTGCCCGGACTGTCAGGCATCGAGCTGTGCCGGCGGCTGCGCATCCGCGAGGATACCGCGCGCCTGCCGATCATCATGCTGACGGCGCGCGGCGAGGAAAGCGAGCGCGTTCGCGGACTGTCGACCGGCGCCGACGATTTTGTCGTCAAGCCGTTCTCGGTCAGCGAACTGGTCGCCCGCATCAGGGCCATGCTGCGCCGCGCCGATCCGGCTGCAGCCGCTGCAGTGCTCAAGGCCGGCGAGATCGAGATCGATCGTGCCGCCGTGCGCGCCTTCCGCAACGGCCGCAGCCTGCGCCTCGGGCCGACCGAGTTCCGCCTGCTCGAATTCTTCATGCGCACGCAAGGCCGGGTATTTTCCCGCAACCAGCTGCTCGACGCGGTATGGGGGCGCGACAACTATGTCGATGAGCGCACCGTCGATGTCCACATCGGCCGTTTGCGCAAGGCGATCAACCGCGGCCGCGAGCGCGATCCGATCCGCACCGTGCGCGGTTCGGGCTATTCCTTCGAGGTTAACGGGCCGGATTGAGCGGCAATCGTCGCGATTGCGGAGTCTCTATTGCTGCGCGGCGCGACGCCGGTCGAGGATCGGCTGGAACGCCAGCCGCGAATGATAGCGGCAATAGGGCGAATTTTCCTGAATCTCGTGCCCGCAGAAATAGAAATCCGGCAGCACCGGGTCGCCATAGGGCCATTTGCAGGTGCGCTCGCTCAACTGCGTCAATTCGATGCGCAGCGGCTCTGGCGCCGCGATGATTTCCTGGGCCGCGTAGATCGCCCGCGACGTTCCGCTTTGCCCGCGCATGCGCCCGTCGCCGTTGAGGCGGCCATTGACGCGCGGAGCGCGCGGAACGTAGTTGCCGCTGCGGGCGGCGCGCTTTTGTCCCGGCATCCGGGCCTGCGATGGTCCCTTGGCGCGGCCGGACAGGCCGAGACGATGAACCTTTCCGATCACCGCATTGCGGGTGACCCCGCCAAGTTCCTTGGCAATCTGACTGGCGCTCAGTCCGTCGCCCCATAATTTTCGCAGGCAGTCGACACGATCCTCGGTCCAAGACAAAGACATCAAAATTCCCGCCGCATTTTGCAGATCGGGCGCAATACTCCGCCCGTCGCGCACAAGGACTCGTGCACGTATCCTGCGTACCGCCATTCTTGATTGTCAGCCCGGAGCCCGCCGCCGGGCCAGTGCTTCAATAGAGCGACCCTAATAATCGGCCAACTCGCTGGCAAGAGTTCGCGCCGGGATAACGATTCATTTTTTCAGATTTTCCCCAACTTGCGGAATCTCATTCCCGCCGACTGTGGATAGTTGAATCGTTTTTCCCTTCGAGCGGTGGAAAACTGCAACAGGTCTGGGGCAATCCGCGCCAATGTCGGTTTCATTGACATCACCGCCGGCTTCGATGATATACGTGGGAGGCCGCCGCTGGGCGGCCTTTTTGTTTCGGCCGACCCTCTTACGCAGAACTGCTGGGGCCGGCATCGCCTGGAAACGTGCCATGGGTGCCAACGGACATATCTTTTCCACCTTCGCTCGCGCCGAGACCCGTTTCGTGCGTGGCGAAGGCGTGCACCTTTATGCCGAGGACGGCACCGAATACCTCGACTGCATGGCCGGCATTGCCGTCAATTCGCTGGGCCATGCCCATCCGCATCTCGTTGCGGCGTTGAGCGAACAGGCTGGGCGGCTGTGGCATCTGTCGAATGTCTACGAGATTCCCGGTCAGGAACGGCTGGTGCAGCGCCTGTGCGCCGCAAGCTTTGCCGACAGCGTGTTTTTCACCAATTCTGGTACCGAGGCGATCGAATGCGCTATCAAGACGGCGCGTCGCTATCATTTTGTCAACGGCGCGCCGCAGCGCAACCAGATCATCACCTTCGAAGGTGCCTTCCACGGCCGCTCTCTGGCTGCGATCTCGGCCGGCGGACAGGAGAAATATCTCGAGGGCTTCGCGCCGCGCATGCCGGGCTTCCTCCAGGCGCCGTTTGCCGATCACGACGCGCTGCTGAAACTGATTGGCGACGATACTGCGGCCATCATGGTCGAGCCGATCCAGGGCGAGGGCGGCATCCGCGCCGCGCCACCGCAATGGCTGCGCCGGTTGCGCCAGCTGTGCGACGAGCGGGGCATCCTGCTTATCTATGACGAGGTCCAGTGCGGCATCGGCCGCACCGGAAAGCTTTTCGCCTATGAGTGGTCGGGCGCCGCGCCCGACATCATGGCGCTTGCCAAGGGCCTCGGCGGCGGCTTTCCGGTCGGCGCCTGTCTCGCAACCGAGGCGGCCGCCGCCGGCATGACGCTCGGCACGCACGGCACGACCTTCGGCGGCAATCCGCTCGCTATGGCGGTCGCCAATGCGGTCCTCGACGTCGTTCTTAGCGACGGTTTCCTCGACCATGTCGCCGAGATGGGCAAATTGCTGCGCCAGCAATTGGCCGAGATCGCCGACGCGTTTCCGCGCCATGTCGAGGCCATTCGCGGCGAGGGCCTGATGCAGGGCATCAAGATGAAATCGCCGAGTTCGGATGCGGTCGCCGCCATGCGCAAGGAGCGCCTTCTCACGATTGCCGCCGGCGACAATGTCATCCGCGTCATGCCGCCGCTGATCGTCACCGATGCCGATCTGCGCGAAATGCGCGACCGTATGCAGCGCGCATTTGCCGGCCTTGCCAACGGCGCCAAAAGCTAGCGTGCGTCCGACATGCGCCATTTCCTCGACATCGCCGCAGTCGATTCGAAAAGCCTTTCGGCGATAATCGATCGCGCCCAGGTCCTCAAGCGCCACCTGAAGGCCGGCGACGGCGAGCGCCCGCTCGCCGGCAAGATACTGGCCATGGTATTCGAAAAGCCATCTACCCGCACCCGCGTCTCCTTCGATGTCGGCATGCGCCAGCTTGGCGGCGAGACGCTGTTCTTGTCCGGCGCCGAGATGCAGCTCGGGCGCGACGAAACCATCGCCGACACGGCTCGCGTGCTGTCGCGCTATGTCGATGCCATCGTCATGCGCACCACCGAACACCAGCGCCTTCTCGAAATGGCCGAGCATGCCACGATCCCCGTCATCAACGCGCTGACCGACGACACCCATCCCTGCCAGATCATGGCCGACGTGATGACCTACGAGGAAAAGCGCGGACCGATTGCCGGCAAAAAGATTGCCTGGACCGGCGACGGCAACAACGTGTTGCATTCGTTGGTCGAAGCTTCCGCCCGGTTCGGCTTTTCGCTCGATATCGCCACGCCGCAAGGTTCGGAGCCGCAGGACAAGTATCTGGACTGGGCCCGCGAGCACGGCGGCAAGGTTCGCCTCGGCACCGATCCGCAGGCTGCCGTCGCCGGCGCCGACGCAGTCATCACGGACGCCTGGGTGTCGATGAACCAGGAACATCGCGCCCGCGGCCACAATGTCTTCAAGCCTTATCAGGTCAACGGCGCGCTGATGGCCAAAGCGGCGCCGGACGCCATATTCATGCACTGCCTGCCCGCCCATCGCGGCGAGGAGGTCACCGACGCAGTGATGGATGGCAACGCCTCCGTCGTTTTCGACGAGGCCGAAAACCGCCTGCATGCGCAAAAGGCCATCCTTGCCTGGTGCTTCGATATTCCGTGACCGGGAATTCCTGAGGAAATGAACGAAACGATCCGCCGCGCGCCGGTTGGCGACGACATGATCCTGCCGTTTGCGGTGCCGGCGCTGGAGACGCGCGGACGCGTGGTCCAGCTCGGCCCGGCGCTCGACCGAGTCATCGCCGGCCATGGCTATCCACCGGCGGTGGCGCGTTTACTTGGCGAAGTCGCCGTGCTGACCGTCCTGCTTGCCAGCTCGCTGAAATTCGACGGCAAATTCATCCTCCAGACCCAGACCGACGGTCCGGTCTCGCTGATGGTTGCCGATTACCGCAGCGGCGGCGCCTTGCGTGCCTATGCCCGCTTCGACGCCGCAAAGTTGGCCGACGCCGTAGCTGCCGGCCACTCGCCGGCGCAGTTGCGCGGACGCGGCACTCTGGCGATGACGGTCGACCAGGGGCCGAACACCAGCCGCTACCAGGGCATCGTCTCGCTCGAAGAAGGTCCGCTTGAGGACGCTGCCCACCGCTATCTGATGCAGTCGGAGCAGATCCCGACGCGGGTCCGCCTGTCGGTCGCCGAATTGCTGCTGCCGGGCACGCCGAGCGCCACTTGGCGCGCCGGCGGCCTGCTGGCGCAGTTCCTTCCGGCCCGCCCGCGCCGGGTCGCCGACTTACCCGGTGGCGATGCCCCAATGGCGCCGGTCGAACCCATCGAAATCGAGGACGCCTGGCTCGAAGCCCAGGCGCTGGCCGCTTCGGCGGCGGACGACGAATTGACCGATCCCGCCGTCGGCTGCGAGCGGCTGCTGTTCCGCCTGTTCCATGAGCGCGGCGTGCGCGTCTTTAATCCGCAGCCGGTGCGAGCCGAGTGTTCGTGCTCGCGCCAGCGCGTCATCGGCCTGCTGCGCGGGCTCAACGAAGCTGACCGCGGCATCGATGCGTCGACCAAAACGGCAACCGTGACCTGCGAATTCTGCTCGACCGCCTACGAGATTTCCGCGGCCGAAATCGACGATGGCGGTCGAACCGGCGCGGGCACGCCAGATTGAGTGACGAAACCGTAATTTGCCGCAATTTCAAATTGCTGTAGGAATCGTCCGTTCGCATCGTGAAAGCTCATGAATGCTGAATCGGATTGATACAAAAGCGGAATCCGCCCGTCCGACGAAATTGGCACAGCGTCATCCATGGGCTCGCTCGGCGCTGCAGGCCGTGCTGGTCTTGGCGATTCTGGCCGGCGCGCTCACCGCCATGAACGCGCTGATCGCGTCGCGGCCGGTCGCGCCGAAACGCCCGCCAATCCCGACTGTGTACGCGGTCGAAACCGCGCGCATCGCCGCCGGCGACTACCGGCCGTCATTTTCGGTCTATGGCGAGGTCGTGGCCGGGCGCACCGTCGACTTGCGCTCGCTTGTTGCCGGCGAAGTCGTTGCGATCAGCGATAGCCTCAAGGCTGGCGCCCGCGTCGAAAAAGGCGAGGCCCTGGTTGAGATCGACCGCTTCGACTACCAGGGCGCAGTGCGCGAATCGCAGGCCAACCTCGCAGAGGCGATGGCGCGCATCGATGAACTGAACGCCGGCATCGATACCGAGCAAAAAATGCTGGCTCGCGCCGAAGAGCAACTGACCCTCGCCGAGCGCGATCTGCAGCGCATGACGGCGCTCAAGAGCAGCGGCACCACGACCGACAAGGAGGTCGAAGATCGCGAACTGATCCTCAGTCAGCGCCGTTCCGCCGTCGAGCAATCGCGCATCAGCATCAGCGCGCAAAAGGCAAAGCTTGCCCAGCAGCAGGCCGTCGCCGACCGCTTGCGCTGGAAGGTGGAACAGGCCGAGCGCAATCTCGCCAATACCACGCTGCTTGCGCCGTTTTCCGGTATTGTCCGCAGCGCCGCCGTCGAAAAGGGCAAGATGCTGAATGCCAACGATATTGCGGTCTCGCTTTACGAAGGCGGCAATCTCGAGGTCCGCTTCACGCTCACCGACGAGCGTTTTGCCCGTCTTCAGTCAGATGCGACCGGTCTGGTCGGCCGCAGCATCGAAGTGGTTTGGGCAACCCGCAATGCTGCGGCAACTCTGCCCGGGCGCATCGACCGCCTCGGGGCCGATGTCGCAGCAGAGCGCGGCGGTGTGGAAATCTTCGCGACCCTCGATGCCGGCCAGTCGAACATACCGATCCGCCCCGGTGCGTTTGTCGAGGTTCGCATTCCCGACCAGCTGTTCGCCGACCACTACCGCATCCCCGAAATCGGCGATCTATTCGGGCAACACCGTCTATGCGGTCATCGACGGCCGCCTCAAGGCGCGCAAGATTGCCGTCAGCGCCTATGACGGGGAAAATGCGCTGGTGACCGGCGACCTCAAGGACGGCGACGAAATCCTGACCACCCGGATCACCGAAATCGGCGAGGGCCTTCGGGTTTCGCGCTCCGGCGAGGCCGCCGACGGCGCATCCGGCGATGTCGCCGCGGGCAGGCGCCAACGCAAATGAACCTCATCGATCCAGCCCGCCGGCGCGGGTTCGTTTCGTACATCGCGCGCCACCCGACGGCGGCCAATCTCGTCATGCTGCTGTTGGTGTTGTTCGGCATCTTCGCCATGGCGCGGATCAACACGCAGTTTTTCCCGACCCTCGACATCCGACAGGTAAACATCTCGGTCAAATGGCCGGGCGCCAGTGCCGAAGACGTCGAGGCCAATATCCTCCGGGTCATCGAACCGCAGGTCCGCTTCGTCGACGGCGTCGAAAAGATGCGGTCCTATGCCCGCGAAGGCTCGGCCACGATCGCGCTCGAATTCGGGCGCAGTTCCGACATGCAGAAAGCGACCGCCGATGTCGATGCCGCCGTCAAGGCGGTCACGACGTTGCCGGAGGACGCCGAGGCGCCGAAGATCGCCAATGTCAGCTTTTTCGACCGCGTCGCCAACCTGTCGATCTCCGGCGACGTTCCCGAAACGACCTTGCGCTACTACGCCAAGAAAATCCGCGACGACCTGATTTCGCGCGGCATTGACAAGATCGAATTCAAGGGCCTTCGCGACGAGGAATTGCAGGTAGATGTTCCCGAGCGCGAACTGCGCCGCCTGCAGATGTCGGTCGGCGATGTGTCTGCACGGGTCGCCAGAAGTTCGCGCGACATGCCGTCCGGTCAGATCGAAGGCCGCGTCGAACAGCAATTGCGCGCATTGGCCGATTTCGACAGCCCGCGCGCGCTCGGCCAGATCGAAGTCAAGTCGTTCGGAACCGGCGAAAAAATCCGCTTGAGCGACATCGCCACCATTCGCTACGGTTTCGAGAAGGGGCAGATCCAGGGATTTGTCGACGGCAAGCGAGCCATCGAGATCGGCGTGCGCCGCGCGCCGACGGCCGATACCCTGCAGACGGCCCGCATCCTCGACGATTATCTCGCCGAACTGCGTCCGGTGCTGCCGACCAACATCGAGGTTCACAAATACGAGGTTGCCTCCGATGCGCTGATGGCGCGCCTGATGCTGCTGGTCCGCAACGGCTTGAGCGGCCTTGTCGTCGTCGTCGCCATCCTGTTCCTGTTTCTCAATGCCCGCATCGCCTTCTGGGTCGCAGCCGGAATCCCGGTGGCAACGCTGGCAACCCTCGGCGTCATGTATGCGCTCGGCCAGTCGATCAACATGATCTCGCTGTTCGGGTTGATCATGATGCTCGGCATCATCGTCGATGATGCGATCGTTGTCGGCGAGCACACCGCCACCCGCCATTCGATGGGCGATCCGCCCTTCGAGGCGGCCGAAGAAGGCGCTGGCCGCATGGTCGTGCCGGTTGTCGCCGCGATGACCACGACGGTCGCAGCCTTTGCCCCGATCCTGTTGATCCGCGACACGCTCGGCCAGATCATGGCGGTGTTGCCAATTATCGTCATTGCGGTTCTGACGGCGAGCCTGATCGAATGCTTTTTCGTCTTGCCGGCGCATCTCGCCCACGCGCTGAAGCCGCGTTATCGCACCGGCTGGTCGCATGTGCGCCATCTGGCGATTTCATTTGCGATCGGCGCGCTCGTGCTGGCCGTTGGCGAAAGGCTCGATCCGGCGATCGGTCCCGCCGTTGCCGCGCTCGCCGAAGCGCGGGCGCAGATGCCGCTGGCGCTGTTCCTGCTGGTGCTCGCTTGCGCCTCTTTCCTGGCCGGAGCGGCCATCGAGTGGCTGATCGTGCGATTGCGCCGCATTCCTGCCGGAGAGGCGCCGGTTCTCGAAAGCGAATCGCGGCTGCGGCTTGCGATCGACCGCGGCTTCGAACGCTTCCGCGTCGGGGCCTTCGGCGCCCTGGCGCGCCTTTCCTACGACTGGCGCTATGTGACGCTTTCCATCGCGGTTGGCATGATGATGGTGCTGGCGGTCGGCCTGCTCGCCGGCGGCTATGTTCGCTTTGTCTTCTTCGATTCGCCCGAGGCCGAGAATGTCCGCGGCCAACTGGTGCTGCATCCCGGCACGCCGGAAGCCAAGGCCAAGGCGGCGATCGACGCGATCGAAGCCTCGATCGCCAGGACGGCGAGCGACCTTGCCGGCGACCCGGCAAAGGTCATCAGCGCCGTTTTTGTCACGCTCGGGCAGACCGGGCGCAGTACGGGCGACAATCTGGTCGAATTCGATGTCCAGCTCCTTGCCTCCGAATTTCGCGATGTCCGCACGGCCGATTTCGTTTCCGCCTGGCGGCGCAACGCGCCGAAACTCGATACATTCCGCCGGTTTTCGATCTACGAGCGCCGCGGCGGCCCGCCCGGCCGCGATGTCGATCTTGAGCTTTCCGGCGGCGATGCCGCAACGCTCAAGGCGGCGGCCGGCGAGATTATCGAGCAGATGGGCGCGGTGCCGGGTCTCAGCGGCGTCGCCGACGACCTGCCGTGGGGCAAACCGGAACTGGTGATGCGGCTGACCCCGCGAGGCAGCGCCCTTGGCTTTACCATCGAAGAAGTTGGCCGGCAGGTGCGCGACGCCTTCGAAGGCGCTATCGCCCGCCGCTTCGCCCACGGCGACGACGACGTGGCGATCCGGGTCAGCATGGTCGCCAACCATGCCGGCGCCGGTGCGCTGCGCAATTTCGAGCTGTGGAGCCCGGCCGGCCAGTTCGTGCCGCTGACTGAGGTCGTCGAACTGACCGAGAAGCAGGGATTTTCGGCGATCCAGCGTGTCGACGGGCGCGGCGTCATCGGCATCACCGGCGATCTCGACACCAACGTCACCACCACCGAGGCGGCAATCAAGCTGCTGACCGACGGCCAGCTGCCGGCCATTGCCCTAAAATACGGATTGCAATGGAAATTTGGAGGCCGCGCCGAGGAACGCGCCAAGGCCTTCGACGATCTTTATCTCGGCTTGATGCTGGCGCTGGCGGTGATCTACATCAACCTCGCCTGGGTATTTTCGAGCTACTGGCGGCCGCTGGCGATCATGGCGATCATTCCGTTCGGTCTGGTCGGCGCCGTTTTCGGGCACTGGCTGCTCGGCTACAGCCTGACGATCATGTCGATGATCAGCCTGCTCGGGCTGTCGGGCATTCTCGTCAACGATTCGATTGTCCTCATCAGCCGCATGGACGAGCGACTGGCCGAAGGCGAAGACCTGCGCGAGGCCGTCGTCGGCGCCAGCCGCGACCGGCTGCGCGCAGTGCTGCTGACGTCGCTGACGACCATCGGCGGCCTGGCGCCGCTGATGTTCGAGCGCTCCATCCAGGCGCAGTTCGTCCTGCCGATGGCCATTACGCTGGTCTTCGGTCTCGGTCTTGCGACGCTGCTGGTGCTGTTCCTCGTTCCGGCGCTCGTCGGCATCGGCGCCGATATCGGCAAACTCGGCCGCGCGATATTTTCGCATCGCACCGGCCACGTCCATCCCGCCGAATAGGCGACCGATTTAAGCTGCAGAAATCGTCTTGCCGATGTCGCTCTCCAGCAAGGACCGCAGTTCGGCGGTAACCTCGGGAGTTCTGCCGAACCAGCGGGCAAAGCCAGGCACCGCTTGGTGCAGCAGCATGCCCAACCCGTCGGCGGTCCGGTGTCCTCGCGCCTTTGCATCCTGCAACAGCCGGGTCTCGAGCGGTACGTAGACCGCATCGCAGACAATGGCTTCGGCCTTCAGCGGCGACAGGTCGAGTTCGAGTGGCGGCTGGCCGTGCATCCCGAGAGAGGTGGTGTTGACGAGCAGGTCTGCCCCGCGCAGCAACTCCGTCAGGGCGTCCAAACCGTGGCTGCTCATGGCGCCGAAACGGTCGGCGATTTCCTTCGCCTTCAACTCGGTCCGGTTCGCCACGGCGACCGATAATCCGCGCGATTTCAGCCCGTGCGCGGCTGCCCGCGTGGCGCCACCGGCGCCGATGATGACCGCATTGCGCGCCAGGCGGTCCCAGCCGGGCACCCGTTCGTCGAGATTGCCTAGGAAGCCGATCGCATCGGTGTTGCCGCCGACCAGCTCGCCCTGATCCCACCACAAGGTGTTGACCGCGCCGATATCTTTTGCCGCCTCATCGATGCGATCGAGGAAGCCGATCACGGCGGTCTTGTGCGGCACGGTCACATTGCCGCCGACCCAACCGTTCTTGCGATAGTCGGCGAAGAAATCCGCCAGCGCCTCCGGGCTAGTATCGAGGCGCACATAGCTGCCGGCAATGCCGTAGTGCTTCAGCCAATAGCCATGCAGCATCGGCGAACGCGAATGCGCGATCGGATGGCCGATCACGAACGCGCGTGGCGCCTGCCCGTCCGGCGGATTATTCATTGGCCGGACTTGCCCGAGGCAGCGTTGATGGCGGCATCGATGCGATCGATTTGCGCCTCCAGGTCGCCGGCCGCGCCGGTCAGGTGCAGCTCGCCGATCTCCTGTTGCCAGTCGGCCACCGCCTCGCTCAGGCGCGCCGGCAGGCCGAGGTCGTGCAAGGTCTTGGCGACTTCGCGCATTTCGGCGGCGCGGCGTTCGCCATGCACCATCATGCGCTCCAGCTGATAGGCGGAGCGGGCGCGCCAGTCCCATTGCGGATCGCTCGCCTGCAGCGAAGCAAGCACTTCGCCTTCGACGCCGGCCCGCCGCGCCGCCAGCAGGCACTCGGCGGAGATCGCCTCGATCCCCTTGACCATGACCGAGCGCAGCATCTTGATCGCGGAGGCTCGGCCGACTTCGTCGCCGACGAGGCGCACATCCATGCCGAGTGCGTCCATGCGGGCCTTGGCGACAGCGGCAGCCGGACCCGAGACAAGCATCGGCGTGCGGTGCAGTTTCGGATGGATCGGGGCCATGACGGCGACATCGACATAATGCCCGCCTGCTTCCTCAACCGCCTGCGCGGCCTGGCGCTTGGTTCCCGGCGCGCAGGAATTGCAGTCGAGCCACAATGCGCCGGCGGCGAGATGCGGCGCCGCGGCGCGGGCCGCGGCCAGCGCCTGATCTGCGGTCACCAGGCTGAAGACGATCGCCGCCCCCGCGACCGCGTCGCGGGGCGTGGTACTGCCGGCCACGCCGGCCTGCGTCATCCGTTCGACCATCGCGTCGTGAGTTGCCGGGCGCTCGGTCTTGATGTCGTAAGCCGCAAGGCGAACGGCGCGGCTGGTCCCCCAGCCGGCGGCCAGCGCTTGCGCCGCTTCGCCGAACCCGATCAGCGCAATGGTGCCGGTGTCGCCGACAGGCTCTGCCGGGCCGGCCCGGGTTGCCTCGTGAACGCTGCCGTCGCCCATGCCCTGTCTCCAGCCGCGCGGCCAAATACGCCGTAACGCCTTTTATAGCAATAACTTGCGCCGGCGGAATGGAATTCCATTTGGCAGGATGCAAGAATGCGGCGAGCATGCAGGGCAAATGACCGAGGGCATTGATGGCCGATAAGAAGTCCGCGCTAATAATCAGCGCTCATGCCGCCGATTTCGTCTGGCGCTGCGGCGGCGCGATCGCGCTGCATGCCGAACTGGGATACGCCGTCTCCGTCGTCTGCCTGTCCTTCGGCGAGCGCGGCGAGAGCGCCAAATTGTGGAAGCAGCCGGGCATGACACTCGACAAGGTCAAGGCGGCGCGCCGTGCCGAGGCCGAAAAAGCGGCGGAGGCGTTGGGTGTCCATGAACTCGTCTGCATGGACCTCGGCGACTACCCGCTCGAATTGACGCGTGACGACAAGAGCCATCTTGTCGAGGTGATCCGCGAGGTGCAGCCGCGCTTCATGCTGAGCCATTCGCAATATGACCCCTACAACACCGACCACATGTATGCGACGCAGGTGGCGCTCGAATGCCGCATGATCGCCCAGGCCTGGGGCCACAATCCCGGCCAGAAGGTTCTCGGCGCGCCGCAACTCTATTTGTTCGAGCCGCACCAGACCGAGCAGATGGGATGGAAACCGGATACCTTCCTCGACATCACACCGGTGTGGGACAAGAAGCGCGCGGCGATCGAATGCATGGAAGGCCAGGAGCACCTGTGGGAATACTATACCCGCGTCGCCGAGAACCGCGCCAACCACTTCAAGCGCAATTCCGGCGGCCAGTCCGGTGGCCGCGACTGCAAATATGCCGAGGGCTTCCAGTCGGTCTTCCCGCGCACCGTGGATGAGCTGTGATGGAACCTTCTCACGATCTGGCGCATCTGGCGCATGTCGAAATCTTTTCCGACAAGTTCGACGAAAGCCTCGATTTCTTCACCCGCGTCTACGGGCTCAAGCTTTCCGGCCGGGACGACAAGTCGGCCTATCTGCGCGGCTGGGACGAATACGAATTCCATTCGCTGAAACTGACCGCGCACGCCACCACTGGCGTCGGCCACATCGCCTATCGCGCTTCGTCGCCCGAAGCGCTGGAGCGGCGCGTCGCGGCGATCGAGGCGAGCCGGTTCAAGAAAATCGGCTGGGTCGACGGCGATCTCGGTCACGGCCGCGCCTACCGCTTCGAGGACCCGTTCGGCCATGTCTTCGAGATCTACTGGGACACCAACCGCTATCTGGCGCCGCCGGGCGATCGGCTCGGCGCTGAAGAATTATGCCAGTCGCTTCCACGCGCAAGGCGCCTGTCCGCGCCGCATCGACCACGTCAATCTCCTCGGCGAGGACGTGAAGGAATTCCGCGAGTTCGCCGAAACCTGCCTCGGCACCCGCGTGACCGAATATATCCAGCTCGACAACGGCCGCCTCGGCGGCGTGTGGACCTCGGTCAACAACAAGACCTACGATCTCGTCTGCACCGAGGAGCGCGGCGGCGGCATGGGGCGCCTGCACCATGTCACCTATGCCACCGACCAGCGCGAGGACATCCTGCGCGCCGCCGACATCTTCCTCGAAAACGGCGTCCATATCGAGACCGGGCCGCACAAGCATGCCATCCAGGGTTCGTTCTTCCTCTATGTCTGGGAGCCGGCGGGAAATCGCATCGAACTCGCCAATGCCGGCGCCCGGCTGATGCTGGCCCCCGACTGGGAGCCGGTGGCGTGGACCGAGGCCGACCGCAAGAAGGGCCAGGCCTGGGGCCTGAAGACGATCGAGACCTTCCACACCCACGGCACTCCGCCGATTGCGAAGAAGGGCTGAAGCCAATGGCCACGTCGTCGTCCAGCACATCGAGCGCGCCGCGCCGGCGGTGATCGAAGGTCTCGCAAAGGCCGGCGTCGCCACCGTGCACGAGGCGCAGGGCCGCATCGGAATGCTGGCGAGCTACCTGCGCCCGATCTATGCCGGGGCGCAGATCGCCGGCTCGGCGATCACCATCTCGGTCCCGCCCGGCGACAACTGGATGCTGCACGTCGCAATCGAGCAGCTCAAGCAAGGCGACATTCTCGTGCTGGCGCCGACCTCGCCCTGCGACAATGGCTATTTCGGCGATCTGCTGGCGACTTCGGCGATGGCGCGCGGCTGCAGCGGCCTGGTCATCGACGCCGGCGTTCGCGATGTCCGCGATCTGACGGCGATGGGATTTCCGGTGTGGTCGAAGGCGATCTCGGCGCAGGGCACCGTCAAGGAGACGCTCGGATCGGTCAATGTCGCCATCGTTTGCGCCGGGGCCTTGATCGAGGCCGGCGATGTCATCGTCGCCGACGACGACGGCGTATGCGTCGTTCGCCGCGCCGACGCCGCCAAGGTGCTTGCCGCAGCCAAAAAGCGGCTCGCCGCCGAGGAGGACAAGCGCACGCGGCTCGCCGCCGGAGAACTGGGGCTCGACATTTACGAGATGCGAGAGCGGCTGGCGGAGAAGGGGCTGAAATATGTCTGAGGGAATAGGGCAGTAGGGCAGTTCAGCCTGCTCGCATACTGCCCTAATGCCTTCATTGCCCTGACTGCCCCATCCCACTCGCCAGGTGGTAAGCCGAATGTGATGAAAACGGCATTCGCTGCATGTGGATGCGCGGCGGCACTTCGAAGGGCGCCTATTTCCTTGCCGAGGATCTGCCGGCTGATCCGGCGGCGCGCGACGCCCTGTTGCTCGCGATCATGGGTTCGCCCGATCCGCGCCAGATCGACGGCATCGGCGGCGCCGATCCGCTGACTTCGAAGGTCGCCGTCGTCCGCCGTCGCAACGTGACGTCGCCGACGTCGACTATCTGTTCCTGCAGGTCTTCGTCGACCGGCCGGTCGTCACCGACGCGCAGGGCTGCGGCAACATCCTCGCCGGCGTCGGTCCCTTCGCCATCGAACGCGGGCTGGTCGCCGCCGAGGACGGCGTGACGCCGGTGCGGATTTTCATGGAAAACACCGGCGAAATCGCCGTCGCGCGCGTCGCGACGCCGGATCGCCGGGTCAGCTATGCCGGCGACACCGCGATTGCCGGCGTGCCGGGGACGCACGCCGCCGTGCCGCTGATGTTTCAGAACATTGCCGGCGCCATGTGCGGCGCGCTGCTGCCGAGCGGCAACGCTGTCGATGTCATCGACGGCGTCGAATGCACGCTGATCGACAACGGCATGCCGTGCGTCATCCTGCGCGCCGCCGATTTCGGCATTGCCGGCACCGAGAGCCGCGAGGAACTGGAGGCGAATTCGCGCACTGAGGGCGCGTCTCGAAGCGATCCGCCTCAAGGCCGGTCCGATGATGAACCTCGGCGATGTCGCCGACAAGTCGGTGCCGAAAATGACGCTGGTTTCGCCGCCCCTGCACGGCGGCGCGATCTCGACCCGCAGCTTCATTCCGCATCGCTGCCACGCCTCGATCGGCGTTCTGGCGGCGGTCAGCGTGGCGACCGCCTGTCGCATCGCCGATAGCCCGGCGGGCAAGATCGCCAGGCTCCCAGACGACGGCCGCTACGTCATCGAGCATCCGAGCGGTAGCGCCGAAGTGCTGCTCGAGACCGATGCCGCCGGCAATGTCACCAGCGCCGGCACCTTGCGCACGGCCCGCAAATTGTTCGACGGGATGGTGTTTCCCGGTCCGCGTTGACGTTTGGCGGTCCGGCTACTTCTTCGACCCACGTGCGGCCAACTCCTCGAGCGCGACCAGCAATCCCCGGAGCAATGCCGTCGGCGTCGGCGGGCAGCCGGGGATGCGGACATCGACCGGCAGCACCGCCGAAACCCCGCCGGCCACCGCATAGCTGCCGGCAAAGCAGCCGCCGTCGCAGGCGCAGTCGCCGGCGGCAATCACCCATTTCGGCTCCGGCGTCGCGTCGTAGGTGCGCTGCAATGCCTCGGCCATGTTTTTCGTCACCGGGCCAGTGACGAGCAGCACGTCGGCATGGCGCGGCGAGGCGACGAAATGCAGGCCGAAGCGCTCGAGATCGTAGAAGGCATTGTTGAGCGCGTGGATTTCCAGCTCGCAGCCGTTGCAAGAACCGGCATCGACCTGGCGGATGGATAGGCTGCGGCCGAGCCGTCGAAACGCCTTGCGCGCCACCGCATGGCCGAGTTGTTCGATTTTTGCGTCGCCGGCCGGCGCCAAATCTTCGGTCGGCAGGTCTTCGGTCAGCGGTTTGCGCAGCAGCGCGTCGAGCAGCAGTCGATGCATTGTCAGATCCTACAGGTCATGGCCGGAGTAGGAGCAGTTGAAGGATTTGTTGCACAGCGGGAAATCGGCCACGATGTTGCCTTCGACCACCGCTTCGAGCAGCGGCCACTGAAACCACGACGGATCGCGCAAATGGCAGCGCTCGATGCGGCCGCGCGCGTCGAGCGCCAGCCAAACCAGAATGTCGCCGCGAAATCCTTCGACCAGGCCGAGGCCCTCGCAGGGCTTTTTCATGGCCGGCAATTCGGCGAGGAACGCCCCGCCGGGCAGGCCTGCCAGGCATTGCTTGACGATTGCCAGGCTCTGGCGCACCTCCTCGATGCGGATCCACACCCGCGCATTGACATCGCCGTCGCGGCGCACCGGCACGGCGAAATCGAACCGGTCGTAGGGCGCATAGGGCAGGTCGCGGCGCGCGTCGAAATCGCGCCCGGACGCCCGCCCGATGAAGCCGCCGGCGCCAAAGCGCGCCGCGAGCTCCGCCTTCAGATGGCCGGTGGAGACGGTGCGGTCGAGCAGCGAGGCGGTATTGTCGTAAAGTTCGACAAGGGGTTCGAAGCGCTCGCCGATTTCAGCGATGAGCGTGCCGATGGCGGCGAGGCCGGCGTCGCCAGGGTCGTGGCTGACGCCGCCGGGCACGATGCGGTCGCGCATCAGGCGATGGCCGAAACAGCTGTCGGCCGTGCGCAGCACCTTTTCGCGCAGCACCGCCATGTGCGCGAGCATGATGGCGAACGAGGCGTCGTTGCAGATCGCGCCGATATCGCCGAGATGATTGGCGAGCCGTTCCATCTCCGCCATGATCGCCCGCAGGTAAAGCGCGCGCGTCGGCACCGTGATGCCGAGCGCGGCTTCCGCCGCCTGGGCAAACGCCCAGCCATAGGCAACTGTGCTGTCGCCAGATGTGCGAGCGGCGATTTCGGCGCCGCGCGCGAGCGTGGCCCCGCGCATCAGCGTCTCGACCCCCTTGTGGACATAGCCGAGCCGCTCTTCGAGCCGCACGATCGTCTCGCCCTGCGCCGTGAAGCGGAAATGGCCGGGTTCGATGATGCCTGCATGCACCGGGCCGACCGGCACCTGGTGCAAGCTTTCGCCTTCGACCGGCAGGAAGGAGTAGGCAACAGGTTCGGCTTTGACCGCGGTGCCGCGGCCGAGTGGCTGCGCTACCCCCCAGCGACCGTGATCGAGCCAAGGCCGGCTGTCGGGTGCGCCTTCGGGTTCAAGGCCGTTGAGATCGCGGATGGTGCGTTCGAGCCGCTGGGCCGGCGCGTGCGCCCTGCCGACCGAGGCAAAAGCATTGTCGCGGCACCGCACGCCGATCACGCCAAGGCGGTGCGTCTGCGGCGCCAGCAACGCCATGAAGACGGTGCTTCGATGCGCCCACAGACCCATCAGCGTCAACTTGCCGGCGGCCAGTTCCTCAATCGCCTGTTGCCATTGGGTGGCATTGACCCTGGCGCGCGGCATCGGCCGGCGGCGGAAGTCGGCGGCGGCAACGCTGACAAGTGCGTCGATTTCCATGGCCCGGCCCTCCCTATCCGAGCAGCCGCGCGACGGCCTGGAACCAGGCGACCATCGGCAAGGGCATATGCACGCCGACGATCAGCACGATCGCCAGATGCGCGTAGAGCGGCAGATAGGAAGCGTGCGTCTGTGCGTTGTGGTTGCCGGGCTCGCCGAACAGGAAGCCGGTCATGCGCAGCAGCAGCGCGCCAAGCGCGATCAGAAGACCGAAGACCAGCGCCAATGCCAGCAACGGCGAACGGGCAAAGGTCGATGTGACCACCAGGAACTCGCTCATGAACACCCCGAATGGCGGCATGCCGGCGATCGCCATCACGCCGAGACCGAGCCCGAGGCCGAGTACCGGGTGGCTCTGCGTCAGGCCGCGGATTTCAGAGATCTGCTGCGTGCCCTTGATCTGGGAGATGTGGCCGACGGAAAAGAAGATCGCCGATTTCGTCAGGCTGTGCATCACCATGTGCAGCAGGCCGGCGAAGTTGGCGAGCGGCCCGCCCATGCCGAAGGCAAACACGATGATACCCATGTGCTCGATGGAGGAATAGGCAAACAGCCGCTTGATGTCGCGGCGCCGATACAACATGAACGCGGCGAAAATCAACGACAGCAGGCCCATGCCGATCATCAGCGGTCCGGGCGAGATTGCCAGCGGCTGCGCCGCCATCAGCATTTTGTAGCGCAGCACGGCATAGAGCGCGACGTTGAGCAGCAGCCCCGACAGCACCGCCGAAATCGGCGTTGGGCCCTCGGCATGCGCGTCGGGCAGCCACGCATGCAGCGGCGCCAGGCCGACCTTGGTGCCGTAACCGAGCAGCAGGAAGACGAAGGCGAGATTGAGCAGTCGCGGGTCGAAGCCGCTGGCCTGTGCCATCAACTTGGTCCACACCATGGCGTTGGTGCCTTCGCCAAGCAGCGGCTGCGCGGCGATGTAGATCAGGATCGTGCCGAACAGCGCCAGCGCGATACCGACCGAGCCGAGGATGAAATATTTCCACGCCGCCTCGAGCGCTTCATGGGTGCGGTAGATACCGACCATCAATACCGTCGTCAGAGTCGCCAGCTCGATCGCCACCCACATCAGGCCGAGATTGTTGGAAACCAGCGCCAGGTTCATGCCGAACATCATCAGCTGGTACATGGCGTGGTAGAATCGGACATAGACCGGCGTCAGGCGCCCGCCCTCGATCTCGTGGTCGATATAGCTCGCCGAGAAACTGGCAGCGGTGAAGCCGACAAAGGTATTGAGCACGATCAGTGCGATGTTGAGGTCGTCGATCAGGAGATAGTCGCCAGGCAGCGGCCGCTCGACGAAGAACAGCGAGGCCGCGGCGACAAACGTCGCCAGGCTCGCCAGCACGTTGAGCCGCGCCGTCAGCCGATAGCCCGGCAGCAGAGCCAGGATCGCGGCGGAAACCGCCGGAACGACCAGGACCATTGCGACCGGGTCGATGTCGGGCCAGTTCATCACCGGTCCCCGCGGAAGCGATCGAGCGCGCGATCATCGACCGAATCGAAGCGCTCGCGGATGCGGAACAGGAAGACGCCGATGACGATGAAGGCGATCAGCACCGAGAAGGCGACGCTGATCTCGACCACCAGCGGCATGCCCTTGGCGCCGGTCGCGGCGAGGATCAGGCCGTTTTCCAGCGACATGAAACCGACCACCTGGCTGACCGCGTTGCGTCGCGTTACCATCATCAGCAGGCCGAGCAGGATCACCGACAGCGCGAACGCCAGATCTTCGCGGGCATAGCTGCTGGCGTTTTCCGTCAGGTTCAGCATCAGCACGATCGACAGCGCGACGAGGCCCATTCCCGCCAGCATCGTGGTGCCGACGCCGACGACCTGTTCGACCTCGCGGTGAATGCCGAGGCGCTGGATGATCCGGTGCAGCGCGCTCGGGATCACGATCGCCTTGAAAACCAGGGCAATTGCCGCGGTGACATAAAGATGCGGCGCGCCCTGGACCAACGCCTGCCAGGCAACGGCCGCCGACAGCACCACCGCATGCATGGCAAAGACGTTGAGCAGCGCATAGAGGCGGTCCTGATAGATCATCATGAAACTGATGATGACCAGGCCACCGGCGAGCAGATGCGCGAGATCGAATTCGATGCGGCCCATCTACAGGCTCCGTGAGACGAACAGTAGCAGGGTGCCGAGCAGGCCCATCATCAGCGCCGCGCTCAACAGGTCCGGCACGCGGAAGACGCGCATCTTGGCAATCGCGGTTTCGAAGAGAGCCAGCGCCGCCCCGCCGACGGCGAGCTTGGCGAAATAGGCGAGCATGCCGATCGCGTAATTGGCGAAGCCGGGGTCCCTGGTGGCAATACCCCACGGCAGGAACACGCAGGCGATCAGCGAAACATAAAGCAGCAGCTTGAGCGCGGCGGCGATCTCGATCATCGCCAGGTGGCGGCCGGAATATTCCAGCACCATCGCCTCGTGTACCATGGTCAGTTCGAGATGGGTGGCGGGATTGTCGACCGGGATGCGGGCATTCTCGGCGAGCGCGACGATGATCAGCGCCACCATGGCAAGCCCGAGCGAGACGCGCAGCCCGACCTGCGGCGACGCCATGTATTGGGCAACCGTCGACAGTTGCGTCGAACCTGCGATCAAAGCGACGGCAAAAACCGTCAGCAGCATCGCCGGCTCGGCCATCGACGCAATCATCATTTCGCGGCTCGAACCGATGCCACCGAAGCTGGTGCCGACATCCATGCCCGCAAGCGCCAGGAAAAACCGGGCGCTGGCGAGCAACGCGACGATGGCGATGAGATCGGCGGTCCAGCTGAATTGCAGGCCGGTGGCAAAGGTCGGAACCAGCGCCGCGGCAACCCAGGTGCCGGCGAAGACGATATAGGGCACAACACGGAACAGCCACGACGCGTTCGTCGCCAGCACGACTTCCTTGCGCATCAGTCGCAGGATGTCGCGATAGGGCTGGATGATCGGCGCGCCGCGCCGGCGCAGCAGCCTTGCCTTGATCTTGCGCACCAGCCCGACCAGAGCCGGCGCCAGCGCCACCACCAGCAGCATCTGCACGCCCTGGACGAAAAGATTGGCGATCAGTTCCATATGGTCAGTGCCAGCAGGAGAGCGACCAGCGAAGCCACGACGAGGCTCAGATATTGGCGGATGGTCAGAAATTGCAGCTTGTTGAGCACCCCGGCGCCGGCGGCGACGCCATTGGCTATCGGCGCATAGAGTTTTTCCCAGACCAGGTCGCGGACAATGACGGTGTGGCGCGCCGCCGCCATGTCGCCGGGCTCAGGCATCGTCACCTGTTCGCGCGCTTGCATGAGAACAGAAGCCAGCACCCGGCGCACCGGCTGGGCAAAGCTGCCGGCGCCATATTGCGTATCGGTGACGGCAAGCGGGTAGCCGCAATCCCAGGCAGGCCCGCGGCGCAGCGCCCTCGAAGCAAAGCGGTGCACGGCCCAGGCCGCGATCGAAGCCGAAAACGTGATGAAGACAAACACCAGCAGCCCGTTATAGGTGCTGCGCGATTCGGCGATCGGCACCAGCGTCAGCCACGGCTGCAAGGTCTGCACCGGAAGGCTGTTGCCGGCGACGAAACGTGCCGCCGGCGCCATCAGGTCGATGATAAGACCCGGGAATATGCCGGCGAAAATGCAGATCGCCGCCAGCACCGCCATCGCCGTCAGCGACCACCGGTCGGTTTCGTTCGCCCGCGTTGCGGCAAGGCTGCGCCCGCGGCCGAGAAAACCGACGCCGTAGAGGCGGACGAATGCGGCTGCCGCGAGCGCCGCCGCCAGCGCCAGCAGCCCGCCGGCGGCCGGAATGATGATTTGCAGGCCGATCTGCGGCAGGTCCGGGCTCTTCAGGATCGCCTGGAAGACCAGCCATTCGGAGGCAAAACCGTTGAGCGGCGGCAGCGCCGAAATCGCCGTTGTCGCCACCAGCACGAACAGGCTCGTCGCCGGCATGCGGTGGATGAGGCCGCCGAGGCCGTCGAGCTGGCGCACGCCGGTGGCGTTCAACACCGCGCCGGCGCCCATGAACAGCAGGCTCTTGAACGCCATGTGGTTGAAGACATGGAACAGTGCGGCGGTCACGGCGAGCGCGGCGGCAGCGTTCATGGTGCTGGCGCGGAATGCCATGGCAAGGCCGAGTGCGGCGAAGATCACGCCGATATTCTCGATCGTTGAGTAGGCAAGCAAGCGCTTGATGTCGCTATCGAGGACGGCGTTGAGAATGCCTAGCACAGCGGTCGACGCGCCGAGCACGATGACCGGCAGGCAGGCCCACCACGGCAGCGGGCCGAGCAGGTCGAAGACGACCCGGATAAAGGCATAGAGCGCCACCTTTGTCATGACGCCGCTCATCAGTGCCGAGACATGGCTTGGCGCCGCCGGGTGGGCGAGCGGAAGCCACACATGCAGCGGCGCCAATCCAGCCTTGGAACCGGCGCCGATGACAATGAGGGCGAGTATCACGGTCGCAACGACGGGCGAACGCTGCGCCTGGCGGATCGCCTCGAAGGCGTAGCCGCCCTCGCCGCCGGCAAGCAGGCCGAAGGCGAGCAGGAACGCCATGGTGCCGAAGCCGGCCATCACCAGGTAGACATAACCGGCATGTCGTGATGCCGCCTCGCGATGGTGCGCCAGCACCAGCGCCCACGACAGCAGCGACATTCCTTCCCACGACAGCAGGAAAGTGAATGCGTCTGCGGCGAGCACGACCACGATCATCGCGCCGATAAAGGCCGGGTAGAACGGCAGGACGCGCCACGGCTCGTGCTCGTGGCGGCCATAGCCGATTGCATAGAGGCTGGTGATGCCGGCGCCCGTTCCGATGACAAAGAGGAAGAAGGCGGAAAGGGCGTCGAGGCGCATATGCGCGCCGAGCCAGGGCAGGCCGATGGGCAAAACGGATTGGCTCGCTTCGCCTCCGGCGAGCAATTCGATCAGGCCGATCGCGGCGATCGCCATGCAGGGAACAATCGTGGCGCCATAGACGGCGGTCGAAGCGGCCGGCCAATCCTTGAGCGCGATGCAAGTTGCCGACAGGACCATCAGCGCGGCCGCACAGATCAGCGCCAGCTCAAGCATCGCCGCCTAGCGCTCCCGGCCGCTTTGGCCGCTGACGGCGTTGTCGTTGGCGGTCGTCGCGGCAGCCCGCAGCCGTACGCCGCGACCGCCTTGGCTAGAGACCGCGTTTTCGCCGATCAACTCGATGCCGGCGTCGGCGAGCGCGCCGACGACTTTGGTCAGGCTTTCGACCACACCGCGGACCGTGCCGGTGCTCGATTCCATACGCTGGATCGTTTGCACCGAAACGCCGGCAGTCCTGGCCAGCGATTTCTGGTCGATGCCGAGCAGGGCCCGGGCGGCGCGCATCTGTGCAGCGGTGATCATGAATCAAGGCAAAAAAGCATCAATATGCACGTTTAGCCGATGGATTATCATAGTTCAACCATCAAGATTGATAGTCTGCACATTGTCAGATGGCGCCGGCCGGCAGCCCGGCCATGGCGCCACTGGGGCCGCCCTCGCCATTGACTCGGCATCCGGCCATTCCTATTTGAGCCGCCGGGCTCGAGGCGCCCGCCGCCCGCACGACATCCCGTCGATGGTGAAGCCTCGAATCTTTTTGAATTGCGACCTGTTTCGGCAACGGGCAGGGCTGCAACGCGGGCACCGGCCGGGATCAATTGATCCGCGCCCCGCGGAGGCCATGCCGCGACGGCATGGCGCACAGGTGCTATCCATGAGCTCTTCGATCGAATCGCTGAAGCAGCAGGCCAAGCGGCTGCGCTCTTCGCTGGCAGACGCCGGCAATGCCGTCAGCCACGGCCAGGCGCTGGAACTCGTTGCCCGCCAGCACGGCTATCGCGACTGGAACACCGCGCATGCAGCATCCGGCAACCGCCCGGCGGGGCCGCCGGCCAATCTCGGCGACGAGGTTTGCGGCCGCTATCTCGGCCAGCCGTTCACGGCCAGGGTCATCGGCGTCGAAGCCTTCACTTCCGGCGAGCGCTGGCGTGTGAGCCTGCAATTCGACAAGCCGGTCGATGTCGTTACCTTCGACAGCTTCTCGGCTTTCCGCAGCCGCGTCACGGTCAACCTCGACGGCGACGGCAGGACGGCGGAGAAAACCTCCAACGGCGTGCCGCACATGGTGCTGGACCCCCGATAGCAAGTGTCGGGATTCGGGTGGCGGCTTCGTTGCCCCGCGTCTATGGACGCGGGAACCGGAGCCGCCAGCCGATGCCGAGCCAGCCAGCTTTTCGAGCCGCCATGTCGCCTTCAGACTGGGCGACGCTCGCCATTCTCGGCCTGATCTGGGGCGGGTCGTTTTTCTTCATCGCGGTGGCGGTCAAGGAGTTGCCGCCGCTGACGATCGTGTTCCTGCGGGTCGGGCTTGCCGCGCTGGCGCTTTGGGGCGTTTGCCGGGTGATCGGCGTCGCGGCACCGTTTAACCGCGAATTGGCGGCGGCTTTCCTTGCCATCGGCCTCTTCAACAATGTCATCCCGTTCAGCCTGATCGTCTGGGGCCAGACGCAGATAGCCAGCGGGCTCGCCTCGATCCTCAACGCGACGACGCCGCTGTTCACCGTTCTCGTGGCGCATTTTGCCACCGCCGACGAAAGAATGAGCGGCGTGAAACTGGCCGGGATCGCGGCCGGATTCGTCGGCATTGCCGTGATGTTCAGCCCCGCGATTGGCGCCGGGACGGACATAGGGACCGGCATACCAATTGGCGGGGCGCACGAAAGCGTCCTTGCCGAGCTAGCGATCCTCGGGGCGGCGCTGTCATACGGGATCGCCGCCGTGTTCGGGCGGCGCTTTGCCAAAATGGGTGTTGCGCCGATGGCGACAGCGGCGGGACAACTCGCCGCCTCCTCGCTGATCCTTGCGCCGATCTGTCTGATCGTCGACCGGCCATGGACGCTGCCGGCTCCTAGTGCTGACGTGATGCTCAGTGTCCTGGGGCTGGCACTTGTTTGCACGGCGCTGGCCTACGTCATGTATTTTCGATTGCTGGCGCGCGCTGGAGCCACCAATCTTTCGTTGGTGACGTTTCTGGTGCCGGTCAGCGCAATCCTGCTGGGCGCGATATTCCTCGGCGAACGACTGGCGCCGCGCCACTACGGCGGAGTGGCGCTGATCTTTGCCGGACTGGCGGTGCTCGACGGCAAGCTGTTGTCGGCCTGGCGCTTCCGGCCGGGACGTTCATGAGTTTGGCGTGATCTGATTTGGCGGATGGTACGGTTGGGTGGGATCGAACCACCGACCTCTGGATCCACAATCCAGCGCTCTAACCAGCTGAGCTACAACCGCACGACTGTCCATCCGGCGGGTCGGCGCGCGTATCGCCCGCCTGACCCGCAATCGAAAGCGAGATGGCCATACGGCGACGTGGCGGCTTTTTCAAGAGCGCGGCAAAACCGAAGATAAAATGAAAACGGCCGGAGACTCGCGTCTCCGGCCGAAAATACGGCGATGGGGATGGCTCAGGCGGCGGTCTTGACCACCTTCTCCATCTTCTGGGCGACGGACTTGACCGGGGCCGACGCCTTGTCGCTGGCCTTGACGGCCATTTCCTGGGCTTCCTTGGCCTGGCTGGTCAGGGTCTCGAAGGCCGAGCGGAAATAGGCGCTCTGCAGGTCGATGACTTCCGACAAGCTCTTTGCGGAGGCAAGCTTTTCGAGGAAGGCAACGCCGGCTTCGGTATTGACGCGGGTGTTGTCGATGGCCTTGGCGGTCAGCGAGGCAAAGCTCTCGCGCATCGAATTGAACGAGGTCTGGGCGCCGGCGGTCGCTTCCTCGGCAACGGCCTTGAACTTGTCATAGGCGTCGGTGCTCTGGGCAATCGCCTTCTCGACGAAGGCGCGATAGTTCTCGCCATACTGGGAACCGTATTGGGAGAAGTCGAACTGGGCGAACGGGAAAAATTCGTTTTTCTTCGGGGTCATGGCTGGGTCTCCAAGGGGTTCTTGCGGTCAATCACGTGCCTTTGGCAATCGGACATGCCTTGGCTTACTGGCGGGGAAGGCAATCGGACAACCTGGCTCGACCTGCTGTGCGGCTGGCGGCTCGGCTGGCTCCTCGTAGCGGTTCCCTACAATCCGATATTGCCAATATAATGGCAGTTTTTGTGCATTGCAACATTTTTTTGCACCGCACAACGAAAATGCGCGTTTCGCAGGCAGGAAATCGCTTGAAAATCGCCCGAAGTCGCCGGCGGCGGTGTTAACTGAACCCCGAGATTCACCGCGGGCCGGTCGGCCGCGAGGTGGCGCGAGGGTCAGAGGCGGGCTATTAACGATTGGTTAAGGTTATGGACATCGGGCACCGAGCCCGGCAGCGTTTGTGTAGCGAAGCCCGAAATGACAGGAACCGCCCGCTCCTACCTCGATTACGCGGTATTGCCGCCGCTGCGCAGGAAGTTCCTGAGCCCGCAGGCGGCGCTGTTGCTGTCGGACGACCTGCGCCAAGTGCTCTGGGCCAATGCCGCCGGCGCCCGCCTGATTGCCGGGGCAACCGTGGCGCAGGCGATTTCGCAGCCGCTGTCACCCGGCCAGCCCCTGGTGCGGCAGCTCCATGCCGCCGTCCGCCAATTGCACAATGGCGAACCGTTGGTGCGCGGCCTGAAGATCGCTCGCGGCCTCCACACGGACCTGATCCGATGCCGGCTCGACATGCTCGATCTTGGCGACGGCGCCAGCGCTATCCAGCTCGAAACCGACGACAAGCGCTTCATCGAATTGATGGGCGAAACTGAGCGGGCCGAATTAGCGGTTGCCTCGCTTGCCGATTTCGCCGATGCGGTGGCGGTCATCGATGGGTACGGCCTGGCAATTGCCGCCAGCGAAGGCTTTGCCGAACTGGAACTCGGTCAGGCCGAAATGGACAGCCTCATCGCCGAGGCGGCGAGCCAACCGCACCGGCTGGTCAAGCGCGCCTTCGAATTCTCCGGCGTGCTCAGCGCCGTCGGCATCGCCCGGCTGCAGGATCGCCCACCGCGATTCCTGTTCGTCAGCCTGCGGATCGATCCCGAGGAATTCGGCGTCGGCTCATCCGCGGCGGCCGAGGACGGCCCGGATTTTTCGACCGAGGCGGACGATGACACGCAGCTATTTCGCGGAGGAGGCCGAGGCGGTCGAAACCGCTGCCGAAATTTCGAAGCGGTATCGCATCCGGATACCGTCGCTTCTGTTGCGAGCGTCGTAGAGTCCAAAGCGGCCGCAGCCGCAGCGCAAGAACATTCCGATGCTTCTGACATGGCCGAGACCGCGGAACCGGACATCGGCCAGACCGCGAGCCGGCAAGCCGGGCCCGATCGCGAAGGCGCACCGGCCGCCCCCATCGTGACGGCCGACCCGGCGCCGGCGGCGCGCGGCGACAAGTTTCGCTTTGCCGCACCGGCCACGCCAGTTCGCTTCGCTTTTGTCATCGACCGCGACCAGGTATTCCGTTCGGTTTCGCCCGAACTCGCCGCGACGGTCGGGCCGAATGCCGCCGACGTCGTCGGGCGAAGCTGGAGCGAGGTCGCCCGGGTTTTCGGCTTCGATCTTTATGGCGACATCGCCAAACTGCTCACCAAGCGCGACACCTGGTCCGGCAAATCGGTGATGTGGCCGATCCAGGGCGAAGAACTCGTGGCACCGGTCGACCTGGCGGCGTTGCCGTCTTTCGACGCGAGCCGCCAGTTCGCGGGGTTTCGTGGCTTCGGCATCATCCGCGCCGGCGACGCCGTCGGCGATCCCAACCGCATCGGCCTGGCGCTGGCGGGCGGAACCGGGACGGCGCAAGCGCAACACCGCGAGAGCGAGGCGATCGAGCAGCGCCGCCTGGCGGGCACGGACGAGCCGCAGGGAGGTGCCGGCGGATCGGCCAAGGTCGTCAGCCTGGCGGCGCGAAAGCGGGGTGAGAATGGCGACGCGCTGAACCGCAACGAAAGCCAGGCGTTTTCCGAAATCGCCCGCACGCTCAGCAACGACAACGCGGCCGGTGCAGCAGGCCAACCGGCCAGGGCCGACGCCAAGCGCAACTTTGCCAGCCGACACAAGTCACCGCCGTTGGCGACGACTGCGATCCTGTCGCAAGTGCCGGTGCCAGTGCTGATCTATCGCAACGGCGAGACGCTCTATGCCAACGCGGCGCTGCTGCGGCTTTCCGGCTACGACACCATCGAGGCGCTTTCGGCCGCCGGCGGCATCAATGCGCTGCTCTCCGACGGACGGCCGGATCCGGACAGCGACTTGCGCGCGACGCTGCATTGCCGCGACGGCAGCAAGTTCGAGATCGCGCCGATCCTGAAATCGGTGCCTTGGGAGGGCGGCAAGGCTTTGCTGTTTGCGTTCGCCGAGCCGCCGCCCGCCGGCGCGCGCAAGGAACCCCCGGCGCTGGAACTGACACGCGCCAGCGAATTGCAGCATATCCTCGACACCGCCTCCGACGGCATTATCGTCGTTGCCGCCGACGGCACGATCGAATCGATCAATGCCTCGGGCGAGGCGCTGTTCGGGCGCGGCGGCGACATTTCCGGCCGTGTCAACCTGTTCGACCTGTTTGCTGTCGAGAGCCATCGCGCGCTGCGCGATTACATGGCCGAAGTCGGCCAGCCGGGCGTGCCCGGACTGATCAACGACGGCCGCGAGGTGATCGGCAAGGAGGCCCAGGGCGGCCTCATCCCGCTGTTCCTGACCGTCGGCCGCATGGGCAGCACCGGAAAATACTGCATCGTGCTGCGCGACATGACGCAGTGGAAGAAGACCGAGGAAGAACTGGTCAAGGCGCGCCGGGCGGCGGAAGCGGCAAGCGAACAGAAATCCGAGTTCCTGGCGCGCGTCAGCCATGAAATCCGTACGCCGCTCAACGCCATTATCGGCTTTTCCGACGTCATGATCGAGGAACGGTTCGGGCCGGTCGGCAACGACCGCTATCGCGAATATCTGCGCGACATCCACCGCTCCGGCGTCCATGTGCTCGATCTTATCAACGACTTGCTCGACATCTCGAAAATCGAGGCCGGCAAGCTCGATCTCCACTACGAGGCGGTCGACCTCAACCAGATTGCGGCCGAGACTGTGGCGCTATTGCAGCCGCAGGCCAACCGCGAGCGCATCATCATCCGCACCTCGTTCTCGCGGGCGGTGCCGAAAGTGGTCGCCGACATGCGCTCGATCCGCCAGATCATCCTCAATCTCGTTTCCAACGCCATCAAGTTTACGCCGGAAAACGGCCAGGTCATCGTCTCGACCGTTTATGAAGGCAACGGCGAGGTGGCACTGCGCATTCGCGATACCGGCCGCGGCATGAGCGCCGAAGAGATCGACCGGGCAATGAAACCGTTCCAGCAGGTCGGAGCGATTTCCGACCGCAGGGGCAAGGGCACCGGGCTCGGCCTGCCGTTGACCAAGGCACTGGTCGAAGCCAACCGCGCCTATTTCGACCTGGAGAGCACACCCGGTGAGGGCACCATCGCCCATATCCATTTCCCGAGCCAGCGAGTGCTCGCCGATTGAGCGGCAGCGCTCGCGGCGCTGGGATCGGCGATCCGTTCCTGAAAAAGAAAAAGCGGGTCAACGACCCGCTTTATGAGGAATTTGGTCTCGCACCTGCCGTGTCCGCTTGCGGCGGAAACGGTCCGACCTGTGCACAAGGGCAGCAACCAACCGTTACCCGCACAATCGCGCGGAGAGCCTTTCCAGTTCCTTAACGCGCATGCGAAATCCTAACGTTCCGTTTGCATTCGGGGCGCAGGGTTAATTTCGTGGTGACGAATTCGTTAACCTTGCGGATTTGCCAAAACCGGCCGGATCCTGGCGATTTGGCCGCCGCTATTGCTCTGGCGTCGCCGGTTTGCGACAACGACGACCGACGGCGGGGGCCGGCGCCCGGGGGGGCGCGTCGGCCCGCTGATTGTCATCGCGTCGACGAGCGGGAGCCGGTGTGCGCCAGTTGAACCAACCGCGGATTCTCGTCGCAATCGCGATTCTCGCCGCGATACTGGCCGCAACTGTGCTGGTGGCGCCACGGCTGGTCTCGCATGGCGCGATCCGCGCCCAGATCGAGCAACGCTTCCTGGCGCTGACCGGGCGCGAGGTAACCTTTTCCGAAGAGCCGAAATTCCTGCTGACGCCGTTGCCGCACATCGTCGTGCGCAACCTGTCGGTGGCCGGAACCGGCCAGCAGCCGGAGAAGGCGGTGCTGCAGATCAGCCAGCTGATCGGGCGGGTCTCGCTCGGCGCGCTGCTGCGCGGCAAGCTCGAGATCGCCGAATACGAACTCATCCGGCCGAAACTGCGGGTCTTCATCGATGGCGGCGGCAACCTGACCTGGCCGGGGGCGGAAAGCGCACTGGCCGGCGTTCTGCGCCAGGCCAAGAGCCTGCGCGAAGCGACGGCACCGAACGAGAAAGTCGATTTTTCCGGGCTCGCCCGAATTCCGGTCGGGCAATTCACGATCGTCGACGGGACGTTGGAATTCCAGTCGCTCGACAGCGCCAAGGTCGAATCGGCAACCAATCTCGGCGCGTCGATTTTCTGGGATAATTTCGCCGCGCCGCTGTCGGTGTCCGGCAACGTCATATTCCGCAACGAGAAGCTCGATTTTTCGCTGCGCTCGGAAAATCCGCTGGCCTTTGCCGCCGGCGCCGCCAGCACCGGCGAACTGAAACTGAACTGCGGGGCATTCGCGTTTTCGTTTGCCGGCGCCGCCAACATGATTTCCGGCCTTCACGCCAGCGGCAAGGCTTCGCTGAGCTCGGCGTCGCTGCGCCGCCTGCTGAGCTTCCTGCAATTTCCGGTCGAGCCCGGCGCCACCTTCGGCGAGTTCGCCGCCAGCGGCAATCTCAGCGCGACGCCGGCGAAATACGAATTGCAGGATGCCAATGTCGGCCTCGACGGAAACAAGGCGCGCGGCGTGGTGCTGTTGTCCGTCGGCGCCAATCAGCGGCCGCAGATCAACGGCACGCTCGCATTCTCAGTGCTCGACCTGACGCCCTACTGGAATGCGGCGCGCCAGGAAACACTGAACCCGAGCGGCGATCTTGGCGCGTTCGACATGCTCGATCTGATGGAATCCGACCTGCGCATCTCTGTGCCGTCCGGCAAGCTCGGCGCGCTTTCGATTGCCGATCTCGCCGCCTCGATCGTGCTGCGCAATTCGGAATTGTCCTTCGATGTCGGCAACGCGACGTTGTTTGGCGGCACGCTGATGGGCAAATTTTCCATCGTGCGCAAAGGCGGCCTCGTCACCATGCAAACCAAGGCCTCGCTCGACGGCTATGCCCTGGCCGAAGCGATGAAACTGGTGCCGAGCGGCGCCTTCCGGTTGACCGGCACGACACGCTCGTCGCTGCAGGCGTTATCGTCCGGCAAGACGATCAGCGAGCTGATGGAACGCTTCGCCGGCGAAATCAGTCTCAAGACCGGCCCCGGCGCGTTGAGCGGCATCGATCTCGCGGCGATTGCCGCAGCGTCGGCGAAAGCAAAGCCGAGCGATGCCATCACGCTCGGCGGCGCCACCGACTACGCCAACCTGACCGCGTCGCTGTTCTTCGACCGCAGCCATCTGTGGCTTTCCGAACTTCGCCTGAACGGCCCGAAAGCCTCGGCGCTGGTTTCGGGCCGCACCGATTTTTCTTCTGGCGGACTGGCACTGCAGGTATCGAGCCGCGGCACGGCGACACCGGGCGCTTCGGCCAACATGTTCATCGGCGGTGTGTTGGGCGAACCGCTGGCCTCGCGCTATCCGAGCTTTCCGCAATAGACGGCATCCGGGCAAGATGAGGCGACGGCAGTGGGCAGGCATTTGCCGCAAGATATGCCGGGTTCATTCCCGATCGAGCTTGCCCTATAATCGGGCGGCGTTCGATCGCGTTTTTGTGCAACAGGCGGCCATGCGAAACCGTTCATGCTGAAGCTGTTTTCCACCATCATCAAGATCGCGATCGCTTCGCTGATTACCGGCGTGGTGCTGGCGAAACTCAACCTTTCGGCCGAACAGATCCTGCTCGATATCGGCCTGACGCCGGAAAAGGTGATGGGCTATCTCGAACAGGGCACACGCTGGGCGATCCCCAATATCGTGCTCGGCTCGGTCGTCGTGTTGCCGGTGTGGCTGCTGATCTACCTGTTCCGTCCGCCGCGCGGCTGAGGCACGAGCCACACTAACGATGATCGAATGCGCTCAGGCTGCTGATCATGTCGTCGAGGCCGAGCGGCCGGGTTATTGCCGGTTCGGCGCGCGACAGGCAGCCCGAACGCTCGCATATGCGGCAAGCAGGTCCGGTCTCGGTCGCGCTGGCGTGCTGGCCCAAGGGCTGGCCGTAGACGGTTTCGCCGGCAAAGCCGGCATCGCATCCGAGCAGGATCGCGGTCTGGCGCAATCTCTCGCCAAAAACCGCAACCGGCGATTCCAGCGTGCGGGCGAGGACAAGGAATTCGGCGCCGTCCGGCATGGATCGTCCTTTCGAACAGCAATTGTCCGGGTCGGGCGAAGGCGGCGTGAACCGGCAGTTTCGGGCATTGGCCGCCGAAGCGGGCCTGCGGAAAACCCTGCGCTGCCGGCGCGGCGGAAGCGGTTTGCCGCCTGGTCGATCTCGATCATGAAGAACGGGATGCCCGATTGTCCCGGGCGGGCGAGCATGGTCAGGCGGTTGGCGACCTGTTCGAAGGAGACGCCGAAGCGCGAGCGCAGGACGTCAAGATCGTAGCGTGCCCGCACGGCGGCGGCGTGAAACGCCCCATACGGCAGCATCAGCGCATGGGCGGCGTAACGGCCGAACTCGAAACGGGCAAGCCGTCGCGCCTCGTCGCTCGACAGTTTCAGTCTGGCAATTTCGGCATCGATGAGCGGCCGCATGTGCAGTTGGCAGGCTTCCGCCGCGATCTCGCGCAACTGGTCGTGCGGCGACAGCCGCTCCGAAATCATCAGGCGCATGCGAATGGCGGTCGAATTTGCGCCGCCAGTATGGCATCGTCTGCACCGGCAGGAGGCGTACCGAGGTGCCGTGCTCGGACTTGAGCCAGGCCTTCAGTGACGAGAAAAGAACGCCGTCGCTAACGAGCGCGCCATCGAGTTGCTCGGCGAATTGCTCGGCGGCATCCTCGATCGATGCGAAGAAATTCGGCCGGCTTTCGAACGCGTCGCGGACCTCGTCGAAGGGCAGGCGCTGCAGCGGCGGTCGCCGCTGTCCGCCCGTCGCTGCGCGAGCAAGCTCGAAAGGTCGGACAGGCGCTGCTGCTGTTCGCGATAGGCGCGGTAGAGCTTGGCGACGGCGGCGGCGACATTGGGCGCCGCGTCGGCGACTTCGAGAATCTCCTGAGGGCCCGGAATTTCGTCGGCGAGAAGCGGATCGGCGAAGACTTCCTTCAGCGCCGCCGCGCCGGCGCCGATCTCGGCACGCAATTCATCGAGGTCGATCTTGTAGGTGGAGGCGAGTTTCAGCAGCAGCTGCACGGTCAGCGGGCGCTGGTTGCGCTCGATCAGGTTGAGATAGGACGGCGAGATGCCGAGCTCGCCAGCCATGGCCGCCTGCGTCAGGTCGAGCGAGCGGCGGATGCGGCGGATGCGCGGCCCGGCGAAAATCTTGTTCTCTGCCATGAGTTACAATCTTTACAAAACTGCCCGGCAAATCTCAACGGGCCGCTGATATTTACAAAATTTACTAGATGCATGGCTGTCGGATGTCAATCACCTGCACAAGCTATCTCTTATTTTCTGGCGAATGCTGTGCGGCGCAATGTAAATAAGGTCGAGCAAAAGTTACCCACTGGCCGCCCTCGCGGCAGGTGAACGCAAAATGCAGGAGACGGCCATGACCGATTTTTACAATCTGTCCCCTCGGCGCCGCAAGGCCGTTTCGACGGGATCGACGGCCTTATGCGCCGGCCGATGTGCAGCGCCTGCGCGGCTCGGTCCAGATCCGCCATTCGCTGGCGGAAATGGGCGCCAACCGGCTGTGGCAGCTGTTGCACGAGGAGGATTTCGTCAACGCGCTCGGCGCGATGACAGGCAATCAGGCGATGCAGCAGGTCCGCGCCGGCCTGAAGGCAATCTATCTCTCCGGCTGGCAGGTCGCCGCCGACGCCAACACCGCCGGCGGCGATGTATCCCGACCAGTCGCTTTATCCCGCCAATGCCGGCCCGGAACTCGCGCGGCGCATCAACCGAACGCTGCAGCGCGCCGACCAGATCGAGACGTCCGAAGGCAAGGGCCTTTCGGTCGATACCTGGTTCGCGCCGATCCTTGCCGATGCCGAAGCCGGCTTCGGCGGGCCGCTCAACGCCTTCGAGATCATGAAGGCCTATATCGAGGCGGGCGCCGCCGGCGTCCACTTCGAGGACCAGCTCGCTTCGGAAAAGAAATGCGGCCATCTCGGCGGCAAGGTGCTGATCCCGACCGGCGCGCATATCCGCAACCTCAACGCGGCGCGACTTGCCGCCGACGTCATGGGCGTCGCCGACGCTGATCGTCGCGCGCACCGATGCGGAAGCGGCAAAGCTGCTGACCTCCGACATCGACGAGCAGCGACGCAGCCGTTCGTCGACCATGACGCCGGGCCGCACGGTGGAAGGCTTCTACCATGTCCGCAACGGCATCGAGCCGTGCATCGCCCGCGCCATCGCCTACGCGCCGCATGCCGACCTGATCTGGATGGAGACGTCGAAGCCGGATCTGGGCCAGGCGAAGAAATTCGCCGAAGGCGTGCGCACGCGAGCATCCCGGCAAGATGCTCGCCTACAACTGCTCGCCGTCGTTCAACTGGAAGAAGAACCTCGACGACGCGACGATCGCCAAGTTCCAGCGCGAACTCGGCGCCATGGGCTACAAGTTCCAGTTCATCACGCTCGCCGGTTTCCACCAGCTCAACTTCGGCATGTTCGAACTCGCCCGCGGCTACAAGGATCGCCAGATGGCGGCCTATTCGGAACTGCAGCAGGCCGAGTTCGCCGCCGAAGCCGACGGCTACACCGCGACCAAGCACCAGCGCGAGGTCGGCACCGGCTATTTCGACGCGGTGTCGATGGCGATCACCGGCGGCCAGCTCCTCGACCACGGCGATGAAGGAATCGACCGAACACGCCCAGTTCCGGCCGGCGGCGGAATAGGCGGACCAACGTCGTGCCGGGGCTGGCGAATTCCAAATCCCGGCGCTACACCAGCGAAAGATGCCGAAGGAACCACGACGATGAACGCCAAGCCGCCGGTCAAGGAACGCTCCGAGGAAATGGCTTCGACCATGAACGCCGACGAGCAGGCGGCGATCCGCATGGTCGCCAACGACCTGCATCGCCTCAACCAGTCGGTGATGAAGGCGGTCGAGGCCGGCGTGTCGGTGGAACTGATCCGCTCGGCCCGCCATCACGGCGGCGACGGCAACTGGGGCGATTTGCTGACGCCGGTCATCGTGAAGAATAGGTAGCGGCCGCCCGGGTCGGTTTTCAGCCCCCGATCAAATACCACGCAACTGCGCGTCCTTGCCGACCATTGTGTTTGATCCTATCCGACACTACCTCGCGCGCCGCGCCAGCGGGCGGCATATGGCAGGGCGAACAGGTAGAGCCCGGTGAACAATTGCAGAAAAAGCGGCGGCAACGGGGAGTAAACCACCCATGGTGGCGGTTCCCCCAGCGACATGGCGACGAAGTTGGCGGCAACCGTCAGCGTGAAGACGATCGACAGCCAACGGTGAACTTGACGAATCCACACGCTCCAGTTCAACGGGACCTCCTGAGGATAGCGGCGAAACGGATCAAGCAGCCCAGTCGGCGGTGATCTGGCGGGTCGATACATTTATCCGCGTGAACATGTTCATGACCGCGATCATCGTCACCAACCCCGCGCGCTGCTTCTCGTCGAATTCGAGCTCGACCTTCCGCCAGAGCCCGTCGCTCACCGAGTTGTACCGCGAGCCGAGCCTGGTCACGGCTTCGGCAAGTTCGAGCGCCACCTGCTCCGCCGGGCTGAAGCAATCGTGCACACGCCAATCCAGCACCTTGTGCAGCCGCTCATCGGTGCCTTGCGACAGGGACTGCCCGACGCAGAGTTCGCATTCGTTCATCTGCCCGACGCGCAAGGCGACGAGGTCGAGAACTTTGCTGTCGATGCCGCTGGCGAAGATTTGGCCGACGAGCGCCTGGATCGGCGGATTCGCCTCAAGCAGCAGGGCGGAGTTTTTCATTCGAGCCTTCACGGGGCCATTCCTTCCGTTCGCGCTGGGCGTGGGGCACGCCAGCAATTTCAGTCTGTCCGCGCCAGGACCTGCTCCAGCGTTTCGAAGAACCGCTGCCAGCCGGCGACGGCGCCCCGGTAGTAGGGCTGCTGGTCCGCTCGGAAACCCACCTGCTCCATGCGCAGGATCGTGCCGCTGCCGGTGCGCGTCAGCGTCCAGGTGACGACGCTCTCGAGGCCCTTGGTCTCCCAGGAGTAGGACAGCGCCTTGTTCAGCTCGACACTGAGGACTTCGCAGTCGACGCCTCCCCAATTGGCGCTGAGGTTGAAGCGGTGGCCCTCAACGGGCTTGAAGTCGTTCTTCATCAGCCACTCCTGCAGCAGATGCGGTTGGGTCAACGCACGCCAGATTTTTTCCGGCGGATGCGGTATCTCGCGCTCGACAATGACGGAGCGCGTACCGGTCTCGGGCTTTTTCATTGCTGCATCGCTCATTGGTCCATCCTCTGGAGCAGATCTTCGAGCTGGTCGAACCGGTTCTGCCAGAAGCCTGCCATCTGGCTGGTCCAATCGATCAGCGCGGCCAGCGCGCCAAGCTGGGCGCCATAGTGGGTCTGGCGACCTTCGTGGCGATCGCGTACCAGCCCTGCCCGCTTGAGTACGCCAAGGTGCTTGGAGACGGCAGGCTGCGAGACGCCGGCGCGCGCGGTCAACGCCGTAACCGTCTGTTCGCCTTCGCGGCACAGTCGTTCGAAAAGGGCCCGCCGGGTCGGATCGGCGAGCGTTCTGAAGAGCACATCATGGGCCTGGGGCATTTGAATCGATAACTCTATGGTTATTGATTGATCTATAACCGCCTGGATATGCATGTGTCAACCCGGTTTCGAAGCCGGCTTGGTTGTGCAAAGCCCGCAGGCTATCAATTGCACCGCCGGGCTGTGCGCCCGGGGCGCCATTGGGCGCAGGGAAAGCGAAAATTCCATGGTGACATTCGAGGCAACGACAAAGCTGCCGGCGCTGCCGCCGCTGATCGGCAGCCGGCGCGTCCAGGACGAAATGGCGCGCAACAACCCGTTCCTGCTACAGGCGCTGGCGGAAGAAAAGCGCGAGGGCCACCGCATCGCGGCGGTGGCCCGCACCATCGCCCTGGTGCTGATCGGCTTCCTGCTGCCCTATCTCAACCGCACCTGGGGCGTGCTCTATTACGAGGCGATCCTCATCGCCTTCATCGCCATCGGCTGGCTGCAACTGAGCGTCGCCAGGGTCGGCGTGTCGCGCCAAGAACTGGCGCTGATCCTGCTCGATCTGTTGCTGCTAACCTTCATCTGCCTGGTGCCCAATCCGTTCGTCGCCTTCGACGCGCCGAGCGCCTTCGTCTACCGCTTCGACAATTTCATCTATTTTTTCGTGCTGCTCGCCACCGGCACGCTCGCCTATTCGTGGCGTACGGTATGGTCGATAGGCACTTGGGTCGGCGTCATCTGGGCGGCCGGGCTTGCCGGCGTGATCTATTTCGGCAACCAGATCCCGGAACTGTCGGCGGCAGCGAATGCCGCATTCGGCAGCAACGAAACGCTCATCACCTTCCTCGATCCCAATTCCGCCATCGTGCCACACCGCGTCCAGGAGATAGTCATCTTCTTCATCGTCGCAGCGATCCTCGGCCTGAAGGGCTGGCGCTCCAACCAGTTGCTGATGCGCCAGGCGGAAGTCGCCGCCGAGCGCGCCAACCTGTCGCGCTACTTTCCCAACAATCTGGTCAATCTACTGGCTTCGAGTTCGCACGATATCGGCGCCGTGCGCAGCCAGAAGGTGGCGGTGCTGTTTGCCGACATCGTCGGCTTCACGCCGATCGCCGAAGGCAATCCGCCGGAAAAGGTGATGGAATTGCTGCGGCGCTATCATGGCGTGATCGAAAAGGCGATCTTCGAGAACGGCGGCACGCTCGACAAATATCTCGGCGACGGCGCGATGGCGACTTTCGGCACGCCGGAAACCGGGCCGAACGATGCGCTCAACGCGTTTCGCGCCGGCTGGCAGATCGTCGAGGACATGCAGCAGTGCAACCGCGAATGCGAGGCGCGCGGCGACCCGGAATTCCAGGTCTCCGTCGGCATTCACTACGGGCCGGCGATCATCGGCGACATCGGGCCGTCCCGCCGGCTCGAATTCGCCGTCGTCGGCGATACCGTCAATGTCGCGAGCCGGCTCGAAAGCGCCACCCGCCAACTCGGCTGCCGGATGATCGCCAGCGCCGAACTGGTTGCCGAAATTGGCCGCGAGCCCGACCGCGACCGTTCGGTACTGGAAAATTTCCGCTTGCGGCGCCGGGTTCGCCTGCGTGGCCGAAATTCTCCGGTCGACATGTGGGTCGGCGGACAAGGCAGGCGGCGAAACCGGCCAGGGCGCGGCCCAGCAAAGCTCGGCCGACAAGCCGCGCGAAGCGTTAGTCAGCCTCGGCGGCCAATTGACCGGCTTCGACCCGACCGCGCAGCGCGAGCCGCGAAACAGCCATGCGGCAAAGCCGCAAGCGGCGATCGTCGCTACCATCGGCAGCGGCGTTCCGTCGAAGAACGGCGCCGACGCGCGATGATGGCCGCGCCAGTCACCATCTGCAGCGTGCCGCCGAGCGAGGATGCGAGCCCGGCGTGGTCGCCGTGATCGTCGAGCGCCATGACCATGGTCGAGGGAATGACGAGGCCGAGGCAGGCATTGGCCGCAACCAGCACGCCGATCAGCACCGCAAGCTGGTCGACACCTGCGAGCTGCAGGCCGAGAAGCGCCAGCGTCAGCACCGCAAATCCGCTCGAGGCGGCGCCAACCGTCCTCGCCATGCCAACCGCTCGCCGAGCGTGGCGGCGAACTGCGAAGCGCCGAGAAGAAGCCGAGCGCGTTGACGGCGAAGGCGAGGCTGAACTGCGTCGGCGTCAAGCCGTAATGACCGGTATAGACGAACGACGCGCTGGCGATGAAGACGAAAAAGCTCGAAATCGAGAAGCCGCCGATGAAGGTCAGCCCCATGAAACGCCGGATCGCGCAGTAGCGTCAGCGCGTCGCGCGCCAGCTGGCGGGCATCGACCGGCACCCGCAGTTCGCGGCGCCAGCGTCTCGGGCTGGACGAAGACGGTCAGCAGCAGGCTTGCCACGGCAGCTGCGACCATCGCCAGGAAAACCAGACGCCAGCCGTCGAGCGCGATCAGTCCGCTGCCGGCGAGCGGCGCCAGCATCGGCGAAATGGCTGATGACCAGCATGATCGTCGACATCAGACGCGTGGCGCGCGGGCCGGTGTAGAGATCGCGGATGATCGCCCGCGGAATGACCATGGCGGCGGCACCGCCGAGCGCCTGGACAAAGCGCGCCGCGATCAGCCACTCGATCGATGGCGCCAGCGCGCAGCCGAGCGAACCGGCGAGATAGATAGCCAGGCCGAAAAACAACGGCGGCTTGCGGCCGAACATGTCGGCGAGCGGACCATAGGCGAGCTGTGCGATGCCGAAGGCGGCGAAATAGACGGTCAGCGTCGTCTGCACCGAGGCGATGCCGACGTCGAGATCGGCAGCGATCGCCGGCAGCGCCGGCAGATACATGTCGATGGCGATCGGCCCGACCATGCAGAGCAGGCCGAGGATGATGGCGGTACGTATGAAACCGTAGTGCATGAAAACCTCTTGCGTCCCCGGCGCGGCCGATCGGCCGCAGTTGCCGGTTGGAGAATTGCGTGAAAGCGAAAAGTCCTGGCCGCCGAAGCAGCCGCGACATTGCAACTTGCGGAAATTCAGACCCGAAGGAGTGGAGGTTCAGGAGAATGTGCAGGCAACGCCGAGGCTGCCTGCGAACAGGCGCCTATTGGATGGGAAACATCACAATGTTCATCGGCCCGGCTCCTGAATTGTTCGGGACGCGTTGCGCCCGTGCCGTTAGCGGTTTCCAACGCACGACGCAACGCTAGTGCGCCAATCCGGCGAGAAATGGCCGAGACTGTGGCATCTTTGCCGCAGCTACCAGTCGACCATTTTGCCGCTCCCGCCGAAGGCTTCCGGCAGGTCGGCATAATGCGGCAGGCTGTCGACGACCGGCGCCACTGCGCGCTGGCAATTGATGTGGAACTGCGGTTTGAAGGAACTCGGTGCCAGCCGGTCGCCCTTGATGCCGGTCAGTTCGGGCGACGGGAGCCCCATCATGTGGACGCCGCACACCGCGCAGCGCCGCCGCTCCATGGTGCGCAATGTCCACGAATCGAGCTCGCCCTTTTCTACGGTTACTGCCTCGGCCGGATACAGCGAGACGCCGATATAGGCGCCGCCGCTGATCGCCTTGCAGTCGTCGCAATGGCAATAGAATTGCGCCACCGGCTCGGCAGCGGCGGAGATGCGGACAGCGCCGCACAGGCATTGGGCGGTTGTGGTCATTTCACGGCCTCGATTGACAGTCCAGATCGCCGGCCGCGGTCCGCGCTTTCCTGCGGGCACTGCATGACCCGACGTTGGCCATTTAGGTTCAGCGATCGGTCATTTTTGTGACATGGGCGGCGAGCCGCGCCAGCGTCTGCTTGCCGCCTTCGATGGCGCCGTAGTCGCGCACGACCATTTCGCGCATTTCGGCCGTCGGGAAGACCGAGTGCAGCGTCACCAAGGTGCCACCGTCCTTTTCCTCGAAGGTCATCGTCGCCTCGAAACGCACCGCCGCGGTGGCGCCTTCGCCACCATGACTGTGGACGATTCGTTCCGGCTCGACGATTTCGATGAACTCGATCCGGTTCTCGTAGTCGCGACCGTCGGGCCCGTGCATGGTGAAGCGCCATGTGCCGCCGGGCCGGAAATCGCGCTCATGGGTCGTCGTGGTAAAACCGTCCGGGTCCCCACCACTCCTCGATATGGCCGGGCTGCATGAATGCCTTCCAGACCAGATGGCGCGGCGCCCGGATCCATCTTTCGATGACGATTTCGCGGTTGGGGGCGGTTTGCTTTCTCGCGGTTGCCGGCATGGCGATCACTCCTTGTTGGCGGCTACGGGAACATGGCGAACCACGGCTCAGCCTCCTCCAGAACGCGCGCGAAGGAAGGCCGGCGCATCAGCCTTGCCAGATAGGCGACCAAGAGCGGATGAGTATCGGCAAACGGCTCGACGGTATTGGCGTAAAACAGGGCCGGCGCGGCGGCGCAATCGGCAAGCCCGAAAGCATCGCCGACCATCCACTCGCGTCCCGACATCCGCGCCTCGAGAATATCGCAGGAGCGCCGCAGCTGCTCCCTTGCCTGCGCCACCCCCGTGGCATCCTTGCCGCCCTCGGGCCTGAGGCTGTCGCCGACGATCTTCTGCATCGGCTCGTGCACATAGAAGTCGTGGAAGCGGTCCCACATGCGCGCCTGCCATGCGAGATCGGCATCGGCCGGGAACGAAGCGGACGCGGACCGGCGAAGCAGGTGTCGAGATACTCGATTATGATCGTGGATTCCGCCACGGTGTGACCGCGCCTGTCGTCGCGCAGCACCGGAAATTTGCCGACCGGCCACACGGCGCGGAACGCGGCGGCTGAGGCGGGATCGGCAAGGTCGACGACCACCGGCTCGAATTCGATGGCGTTTTCGTAGAGCGCGATCAGCGGCTTCCAGCAGAACGATGCGAGTGGATGAAAGTAGAGCTTGAGCGCCCACCTGCCGCATCGCCGGTTTCAATTCTTGCCATTGGGCTCGCCATTGTCTTTTTCCATCAGGTTTCGCACATGCGCTTCCAGCCGGTCGAGCCGCGCTTCCCAGTTGGCGCGATATTCGTCGAGCCAGTCGCGCGCCTCGCGCAATGGCGAGGCCTTCAGGCTGGCAGCGGCGGAATTGCGCGTCGCGCCGCTTCTCGATCAGCCCGGCCTTTTCCAGCACTTTCAGATGCTTGGTGAATGCCGGCAGCGTCATGGAAAACGGCTCGGCAAGTTCGTTGACCGTCGCCTCGCCTAGCGCCAGTCGCGCCAGCACCGCGCGCCTTGTCGGATCGGCAAGCGCGGCGAAAGGTCGTATCGAGCACCGCGGGTTGCATAATTAATCCAGTCAGTTAATTATCCGATTGGCATAACTAAGACTGTCACGGACGCATGTCAAGCCAGGCCAGCACTAGAAGTCCGGTGTTTGTCAGCCCCACCTCACGGCGTGGATCAGGCGGCAGCGTGTGGGAAACTTCCTGCCAGGAATCGCCGCTGTCCTCGCTGACCCAAAGTCCGCCGGTGGTTGAGCCGAAGGCCAGTCGCTTGCCGGTGTCGTCGACGGTCAGCGCGTGGCGGAACACGACGTCATAGGCGTGCTCCTTCGGCAGGCCCTTTTTCAGGACATCGAAGCTCTTGCCGCCATTGCGTCGTGCGGGTGACGACGAGCCGGCCATCGACCGGGTAACGCTTCTCGTCCTTGACGCCGGGCACGAACCAGGCGGTGTCGGGGTCTTTCGGATGAACGGCGACGGCGAAGCCGAACGACGACGGTTTAGCGTGGATTTCCTTCCAGTTGAGCCCGGCATCGTCGGAGCGGAAAATGCCGTTGTGGTGCTGCACCCACATCCGGTCGGGCGCCGACGGGCTTTGCACCAGCGAATGGGCGTCCTGGATTTCCGGATCGCCGGCCTGTTCGGGCGGCATGAATTCGGCGCGCATGCCGTTGGCGGTCAGTTTCCAGGTCTTGCCGCAATCGGTGGTGCGCCACACGCCGCCGCAGGAGACGCCGATGCGCACCGTGTCGGCGTCGCGCGGATCGACGCAGACCGAATGCAGGCCGGGCCAGTCGGCGCCGCCGCCGAACCAGCGCTTGCGCTGCGGCTCGTCCCACAGGGTCTTGACCCATTCCCAGCTTTTGCCGTGGTCGCGCGACATAAACAGCGCGCCGGGAATGGTGCCGCACCAGATCAGGCCCTTCTGCTTCTGGCCGCCCGGCTCGAGCGCCCAGACGCGCATCACCGTCCACGGTAGTTCCTTGCCCCAGCCGTCCTTTTCGACGAGCCCCTCCGGCTTGGGCGGATAGGCCGGCGCGGCGATTTCGCTCCATTTGCCGCCATTCTTGCGGCGCTGCATCTTGACGCCGAAATGGCCATGGTCGAGAGCGGCATAGGTGTTGCCCGAGCGCGGGTCGCGCATCGCCATGCTGACATTGTCGCCGAGGAAATCGGTGCCGGCGATTTTCCAGTCGCCGCGTTTCTTTGCGATCGTGAACAGCCCCTTGCGCGTCGAAACCAGCAATTCCCTCGCCATGTACTTCTCCCGATCGATGGTCGTTGATGAATTTTCGGCGCCGATGCGGCGGTCAGCCGCCGGAGAGCGCCTGCAAGACGAAAATCCGGCTTGCCGGGTCGACCTTGTCGGTCAGCCCGCTGCGATCGGCAAGGACGCCGCCGTCCACGATGATGCCCATGTGCTTGCGTAACGAACCTTGTTCATCGAGCACATAGCCGCGCAGCACGTCGTTGTCGGCGAATACCTTATCGAGAACCTCGCGCACCGTCGCCCCCGGCGCTTCCACCGCCGGGCAGGCAACGTGACGCTGCAGATTGGACGTGAAAGTGACGAGCGCCATGGCAGCTTTCCCAAGCCGGCATCGTGGCATATCTGGCGGAAATCGGGAATAGCCGTAGCGGCAAAGCCTTGCAACGAACCCGATTTCGGTTTTGGATACCAATCCTATTGGACGCGGAAGGTTGACAGCCGCGCTCGCGAAACAGGGATTTCACCATGAGATTCGCAATCAGAACCGCCCTTTGTACGTTTGCCGCGCTGGCGTTTGCCCTGTCGGCCGGGGCCGCCAATGCCGGCGCCACGCTCGACCGGGTGATGGCCAACAAGAAACTGGTGATGTCGAGCGATCCGGAATATCCGCCGCAATCCTTCCTCAACGACAAGAACGAGATGGACGGATTCGACGTCGAGGTCGGCAAGGAGATCGCCAAGCGCATGGGCGCGACGCTCGAAATCATCACGCCGGCCTGGGAAATCATCACCGCCGGCAACTGGAATGGCCGCTGGGACATTTCTGTCGGTTCGATGACGCCGACCAAGGAGCGCGCCCAGGTTCTCGACTTTCCGGCGGTCTACTATTACGTGCCGGCCGCGTTTGCGGTGCATGCCGATTCCAAGGCGGCCGACAGCGCCGATCTCAACGGCAAGAAGATCGGGGTGTGTGGCGGCTGCACCTACGATGCCTATCTGCACGGCAATCTGGTGATCGACGCGCAAGGCGCGCCACCGTTCGAATACAAGGTCAAGGCCGGAGAGGTCAAAACCTACGACACCGACACCAGCGCGTTCGACGATCTGAAGATCGGCGACGGCAAGCGCCTCGACGGCGTCATGTCGGCAATGCCGACGATCATGGAGGCGATCAAGAACGGTTATCCGATGAAGATCGTCGGCCAGCCGGCCTTCTACGAGCCGCTGTCTGTGGCGACCGACAAGGGCGACGCGGAATTCGACGCCAAGATCGCCGAGATCGTCGGCCACGATGCATGCCGACGGCACGCTCGGCAAACTGTCGCAGAAATGGTACGGGGTCGACTACACCAAGCCCGGATCATGACCGGCGAGCCGGAACGCGGCGGCATAACGTCTGGCAGCGCAACGATCGACGGCGCGGGCGGCGGCGCGGGCTGATGAGCCTGCGCGAAATCGAGTTGCCGAAAACCGGACCATCGACGGGATGGCAAACGCCGGCGCTGCTGATGTTCGCCGGCTTTGTCGTCCTCTTCTGGCTCGATCTGCGCCAGTCGCTGCTCGGCGCCCTGCTGGCGCCGGCGATCGGGGTGCCGGGAGAATCCGGCTGGTTCGGCCGCGCCGCGTGCTCGTTCCTGGCGATCGCCATCGTGGCGCTGTATGTCGTGGCGGTGCGCAGACTTCCGGCCTTCCTGCGCACGCCGGCGGTGTGGCTGGCGCTTGCCGTGCTGTTTTTGTATTTCTTCGCGAGCTTCGGTCTCGACTACGGCTTCATCGAGCGCAAGCTGCCGTTCCTGCTGGCGCAAGGCGCGGTGACCACCATCTTCATCTCGCTCGTCTCGATCGCGCTCGCCTCGGTAATCGCGCTGTTTGCGGCGCTCGGAAAATTGTCCGGCGACCCGGTGATCTACGGCGTTTCGAGCTTCTACATCTCGTTTTTCCGCGGCCTGCCGCTGCTCATGCAGATTTACCTGATCTATCTCGGCCTGCCGCAGATCGGCTTCGTCATCGACGCGGTGCCGGCCGGCATCACGGCACTGTCATTGTGTTACGGCGCCTATATGGCCGAGATCTTCCGCGCCGGCATCCTCGGCGTCGGCCGCGGCCAGCATGAGGCCGCCGCCGCGCTCGGCCTGTCGCCCGGACTGACCTTCCGCAAGATCGTCTTCCCGCAGGCGATGCGCCTGATCATTCCGCCAACCGGCAACCAGTTCATCGCCATGCTGAAGGATTCTTCGCTGGTCTCCGTCGTCGGAGTGTGGGAATTGACGTTCCTCGCCCGAACCCAGGGCAAGAGTGAATTCAAGCATGTCGAAATGCTGATTACTGCCGCGATCATCTACTGGCTGATGTCGATGGCCTTCGAACTGATCCAGTCGCGCATCGAAAAGCACTACGGCAAGGGCGTCTCGCGCTGAGCCATGGACGAAAGGCTTTCCCGCCACCTGCACGGCGAACTGCAAGGCTTGAAGGACGCCGGCCTCTACAAGGCCGAGCGCGTGATTTCGTCGAAGCAGTCGGCCCATATCCGCACCGCCGCGGGCCGCGAAGTCCTGAACTTCTGCGCCAACAACTATCTCGGTCTCGCCGACGACGCGGAGATTGCTGTGGCGGCGAAGGCGGCGCTCGACCGCTACGGCTACGGCATGGCCTCGGTGCGCTTCATCTGCGGCACGCAGGAAGAGCACAAGCAGCTCGAGAAGCGCATCGCCGATTTTCTCGGCATGGAGGACGCGATCCTCTATTCCTCCTGCTTCGACGCCAATGGCGGCCTGTTCGAGACGCTGCTCGGCGAAGACGACGCCATCATCTCGGATGCGCTCAACCACGCCTCGATCATCGACGGCGTGCGGCTGTCCAAGGCGCAGCGCTACCGCTACGCCAACAACGACATGGCCGATCTGGAAGCGCGGCTGAAGGAGGCCGCCGACGCCCGCTTCAGGCTGATCGCCACCGACGGCGTCTTCTCGATGGACGGCATCATCGCCAACCTGAAGGGCGTCTGCGATCTGGCCGAGCGCCACGATGCGACTGGTCATGGTCGACGACAGCCATGCGGTCGGACTTCGTCGGGCAGCACGGCCGCGGCTCGCCCGAACATTGCGGCGTCGAGGGCCGGGTCGACATCGTCACCGGCACGCTCGGCAAGGCGCTCGGCGGCGCCTCCGGCGGCTATACGGCGGCGAGCAAGGAAGTGGTCGACTGGCTGCGCCAGCGCTCGCGGCCCTATCTGTTCTCCAACACGCTCGCCGCCGGTGATCGCCGGCGGCGTCGCTCAAGGTGTTCGACCTGATCGAGCATGGCGGCGAGTTGCGCGCAAGACTGGTCGCCAATGCCGCCCGGTTTCGCAGGGCAATGACGAAGCTCGGCTTCACGCTTGCCGGCGCCGACCATCCGATCATTCCGGTGATGCTCGGCGATGCGCGGCTGGCGCAGGAGATGGCGGCGCGATGCTGGAAGAGCGGCATCTACGTCATCGGCTTTTCGTTTCCGGTGGTGCCGAAGGGCCAGGCGCGCATCCGCACGCAGATGTCGGCGGCGCATTCGCTCGAGGATATCGACCGCGCGGTTGCGGCATTCGAGGAATCGGCGGCAACGAAGCTCGGCGTGATTCTGAGATCAGGATTCAGGACAGATGAGCGAACATGATGAAGGCGCTGGTGAAGGCGAAGGCCGAGCCCGGCATCTGGATGGAGCAGGTGCCGGTGCCGGAGACCGGGGCCGAACGACGTGCTGATCCGCGTCAAGAAGACGGCGATCTGCGGCACCGACGTGCACATCTACAAATGGGACGAGTGGGCGGCAGAAGACCATTCCGGTGCCGATGGTGACCGGCCACGAGTTCTGGGCGAGATCGCCGATACCGGCTCGTCGGCACACCGCTACGCCAAGCGGCCAGCGGGTTTCGGGCGAGGGCCACATCGTCTGCGGCAAGTGCCGCAACTGCCGCGCCGGGCGCGGGCAATCTGTGCCGCAACACCGCTCGGCGTCGGCGTCAACCGGCCCGGCGCCTTCGCCGAATATCTGTGCATTCCGCGAATCGAACGTCGTGCCGATCCCCGACGACGTGCCGGACGAGATCGCCGCGATCTTCGATCCGTTCGGCAATGCGGTGCACACCGCGCTTTCGCTTCGACCTCGTCGGCGAGGACGTGCTGGTCACCGGCGCCGGGCCGATCGGCATCATGGGCGCGCTGGTCGCCCAGCACGTCCGGCGCGCGCAAGGTCGTCATCACCGACATCAACCCGTATCGGCCGCAACTTGGCGCAGACAGCTCGGCGTGCAATATGTCGTCGATCCGGCGGCCGAAACCCTGCAGCACGTCATGGCCCGCATCGGCATGAAGGAGGGCTTCGATGTCGGCCTCGAAATGTCGGGGGCGGCGCCGGCCTTCCGCGACATGATCGACGGCGATGAACAATGGCGGCAAGCGTCGCCATCCTCGGCATTCCGCCCGGCTGATTTCTCGATCGACTGGAACCAGGTCATCTTCAAGATGCTGACGCTCAAGGGCATCTACGGCCGCGAGATGTTCGAGACCTGGTACAAGATGATCGCCTTCGTCCAGGGCGGCCTCGACGTTTCGCCCGATCATCACCCATCGGCTGCCTGTCGCCGATTTCCAGAGGGGCTTCGAGGCGATGGCTTCCGGCAATGCCGGCAAGGTGGTGCTGGACTGGGCTTGATCAGGCAGTCGCGAAATTGCCGAACGGCTCGCGTTTCAGCACCTCGTAATCCTCGCGCCGGGCCGGCACGATCCCGCGCAGATGCAGCGCAGCGCGGTCGGCGGCGTCGAGTTTCTTTGCCGCAAGCGCGAGGCATTCGAGCAGCATCGGCGCCTTGCCGGCATGCCTTGTCGAGGTGATCAGCGGCAGGCCCGGGGCGTCGGCCGAGCGGGCGACGACTGTCAGCTGGCGCGCGGCCGGTTCGTGCTCGAGCGCCAACTGCCAGGTCGCCGCGTCAATTGCGGCGAGATCGGCCTTGCCGGCCGCGACGGCGCCGATGGAGGCGATGTGGCTGCAGGTCATGACGAGGCGGTCGCGGCTGACGGTCGTTGGCGCCGGCAGGCATTCGCCGAGGACGCGAAAGCCGCTTTGCAACTCGAAGGAATTAACCGCGATGCGCATTTCGGGGTCGGCGATGAGCGGCGCGAGATCAAGCGGCCCGAGCGCGACGTGGGGCACCGCCCCGCGCGGGCCGACAAGAACCGAGAAATAATCGCCCGGCCGTTTCGTATTGAGCCCGAAATCGAAGCGGGCGAACGGCACCACCGCATCGCCCAGCTGCGAGACCAGCGGCCAGCCGCAGGTCTGGCCGATCAGCAGATCCGGATTGCGCCACAGATGCGAATAGGGCTCGTCACGGCGCAGGATTTCGGCGGAGTCGATGCCGCGCGTTGCAAGCTCGGCCCGCGTCAAGGCCCAGAATCGGTCCCAGGCCGGCGCCAGCGGCGGCAATTCGTACATCGGCAGGCTGGCGAAGGCCGCCAAGTGTCCGTTCATAGCGAAGCTTGTCGCACGGCTACCCTGTGGCGCCAAATCGCGCCCCGCCAACGCGCATCAGGCGACGTAGGGATGCGCCACCGGCTCTTTCGGAATAAAAAAATGCCGCCGGAACACCTGCCAATAGGAAGAATAGACATAGCCGTTATTGCGGCGGATGAACTGCGCGCGATGGCGACGATAAAAGCCGGGCAAGCGGTACCAGGCGAGGCCCGGCCGGGTGTGATGCACGCAGTGCAGGTTGTTGAACAGGAACAGGAAGGCCAGCAGCCCCTTGTCCTCGATGATGACGGTGCGTTCACCCTCGCTCTCGGACGCCTGATGTTCGAGGAAGGTACGGATCAGGATGATCGCCGCGCCGGCATAGGCCGCGACGGCAAATTGCCACCAGGGGATCGGCGAATATTCCGCCAGGAACAGCGCCAGCACCGCGACAGCAGGCAAGTGCGCGAGCCAGGCAGCCGCGACTGTGCGGCGCTGCGGTCCCGGCCGAAGCATCACGCCGATGTCGGTTGCGAGCATGCGCCAGCATGTGATGGCAACTCCGATGGTGAGCCGGCCGGCGAGCGTGTTGTTGACCGTCAGCAGCGCCCGTGTCGGCGCCGGCAAGTTTTTCCAGTCGCGCTGCGCCAGATACCAGCTCTCGGTGTCGTCGAACGGATCGGTCAGCGCGCCGGAGGCATGATGTTCGAGATGGCCGTCGCGGAACCGGCCGATGGCATAGATCCAGCCGAGCGGCAGATAGACGAGCGCGTAGTTCAGCCACTTGTTCGGCGTCGGGTGACCGTGGACAACTTCATGGACGAGCGACCAGTAGAGCGCCGTGACTATGGCGGCGAGCGCGATCCACAGCAAGGGAGAAAGGGCGCCGCCGGCGATGGCGAGCCAGAACCAGGCCCCGTAACAGGCCACGGCCAACGCGACCGTCGGCCACTCGATCCGTCGCAACCAGCCCCGCGACATGCCCGCAAGCTCCAAATTCACGCAATCGTGAACCTGAACCGGCAGGTGCGCAACGAAACAACTCGCACGAAAACGCATGAAGCGTGATAATGTACAGCAGTATGCCACAATAGTAACGAAACGGCGCTGATTTTATTGCGGATTTTTCTGCCAATGGAAGTCGGCCAAGGGAACCCGACCATGTCCGACCGGCGAGAAATGGCGATCACCTTCCGCGCGCGACTGAAACAGCTGATCGCCCGGCGCGACGAGAACCTGACACAGTTCTCGCGCCGCTGCGGTTTCGACCGCTCGGCGTTGAGCCAGTTCCTCGACACAGATAACGACCGGCTGCCGCGGGCCGAAACACTGGGGCGGCTGGCGCAGAGCAAATCGGTCAGCGTCGACTGGCTGCTCGGCCTGTCGCAAAGCGAGCGCACCGTCGGCGAGGTCGCCAACGCAACCAGCATCGAAATGGCCATCGGCGCCACCGGCGAACCGCGCATCGCCGAATGGCATCGCGAAGCACTCGGCTACAAGGTGCGCTACGTGCCAGCGAGCCTGCCCGACCTGCTGCGCACCGAGGCGGTGCTAAAATACGAATTCCGTCGCGAGGAACAGGAGCGCATCGACGCCAAGACCGGGCAGGCGCGCCACCAGCTCGCCTATTCGCGCCGGCCCGAAACCGACATGGAAATCGCAATGCCGTTCCAGCGCCTCTATTCGTTTGCCGCCGGGGCAGGCATCTGGTCGGGCCTGCAGCCGGGCGCGCGCACGGTGCAACTCCTGCACATGGCCGAATTGCTCGACGAACTCTATCCGACCCTGCGGCTGTTCCTTTTCGATGGCCTGCGTGCCTATTCGGCGCCGTTCACGGTATTCGGCCCGAAACGGGCCGCCATCTATCTCGGCGACATGTATCTGGTGATCAACTCGGTCGGCCAGATCCGCGAACTGGCGGCACGTTTCGACCAGCTCATCCGGGTTTCCGAAATCGGGCCGGACCGGTCGGCCAATTTCATCCGCCAGCTCAAAGTTCCCTGACGCTCAGATTGCCTCAAAGGCCCGCTCCAGGTCGGCGATCAGGTCGTCGACATGTTCGATGCCGACCGACAGCCGCAACAAGTTTGGCGGAATGCCATTGGCTGCCGGCTCGATCGAGTGGCGATGCTCGATCAGGCTCTCGACGCCGCCGAGCGAAGTGGCGCGGTGGATCAGTTGCAGCTTGCCGCAAGCTGCGAGCGCTTCCTTGGCTCCGCCGTGCACCAGGAACGACATCAACCCACCGAAGCCGCCGCGCATCTGCCGTTTGGCGATCTCGTGGCCCGGATGGGAGGCAAGGCCGGGATAGAGGACTGTCTCTACCGCCCGGTGGTGCGAAAGGAATTCCGCGATCGCCAACCCGTTGGCGCTCATGCGCTCGACCCGCAGCGCCAGCGTGCGCATGCCGCGCAACAGCAGCCATGCCTCGAACGGGCCGAGAATGGCGCCGGCATCATGGCGGTCGGCGGCGACCGCCTGCCATGTCGCCGAAGCCGGATCGGCGGTCGAAAGGACGCCAGCGACGATGTCGGAATGGCCGTTGAGCGCCTTGGTCGCCGCATGCATGACGATGTCGGCGCCCCACTCGAGCGGACGGGTGAGGATCGGCGTCGCGGCAGTCGCATCCACCGCCAGCAGCGCGCCGCCCTCGTGCGCCAGCTTTGCCGCCCCTTTAACGTCGACCGTCTTTAGCCACGGATTGGACGGCGTTTCGATAAAGACGATTTGCGGATGTGCTTCGGCAATGGCGGCGGCAAGCAGGCCGGCGTCGGAGGCATCGACCTCGACGAGGAGGATGGCGCGCCGCGCGCAGAATTCACGCAGCCACTTGGTCGTGCCCCAATAGATGCCGGACTGGGCAACGACCGCGCTGCCATTGGCCACGGTACGAAACAGCGCCGCGATCGCCGCCATACCCGAGGGAAACAGCAGCGACGCCTCGGCGCCTTCGAGCTGCGCCAGCACCGCTTCGGCGGCGCGCACGATGCTCGAGTCGTCGCGGCCGTAGAGGTAACCCGGCGCCGTCAATTGATAGTCGGGCCGGCGCGCAAACGTCGTTGACGGTTGGATCGCCGGCACCAGCGCGCCGGTTGCGGGTTCGAGGAAGCCGGCCGCCTGCGCGGCAACGGTTTCCGCGTGCCAGCGACCCTTCTTTGCAGGCTTCATCGCCATCACCGGATTCCTACCCTTGCCGAACTGCGCTTGCCGAACCGCGCCTTGTCACACTATTGCAACTGTTGCCTTGCCAAAAGCACAGCGAGACTGTCTGCGGCTTGCCCGTTTCAATCGATTAGAATATGACCATGCTGCGCTGCAGCATAAAGGAGGAACAGACTCGCGCATGATCAGCCAGTTCATCCCGGTCGACCCGTTCGACTATGTCGTGTTTGGCGGCACCGGCGATCTTGCCGAGCGCAAGTTGATCCCGGCGCTTTATCGCCGCGCCGCCGACAACCAGGTGGTCGGCAATTCGCGCGTGATCGCGGCGGCGCGGGCCGAAATGTCGACGGACGATTTCCGCAATTTTGCCCGGGCGGCGCTGCAAAAGTACGTGCGCGCCGAGGAACTGGACGCCAACAAAATCGACGTGTTCCTGTCGCGATTTTCCTATGTTTCGGTCGACGCCACCTCCGAGCGCGGCTGGGCGGACATGAAGGCGACGCTCGGTGGCGACGACAAGGTGCGTGCCTTCTATCTCGCCGTCGGACCGACCATCTTCGGCGCCATCGCCGAGCGCCTGCACACGACCGGCCTGGTGCGGCAGCGCTCGCGCCTGGTCATCGAAAAACCGATTGGCCGCGACCTTGCCAGCGCCCGGCAACTGAACGCGACGATCGGCGCGCATTTCGACGAAAGCCAGGTTTTCCGCATTGACCACTATCTCGGCAAGGAGACCGTGCAGAACCTGATGGCGCTGCGCTTTGCCAATTCGCTCTACGAGCCGCTGTGGAGCTCGGCCCATATCGATCATGTGCAGATCACCGTTGCCGAGACGCTCGGTGTCAGCGGCCGCGAAGACTACTATGACAAGTCCGGCGCCATCCGCGACATGGTGCAGAACCACATGCTGCAATTGCTGTGCCTGGTGGCGATGGAACCGCCCGGCTCGATCGATGCCAATGCGGTGCGCGACGAGAAGCTCAAGGTGCTGCGCTCGCTGCGGCGCATCGACGCCGGCAATGTCCAGGCCCTGACGGTGCGCGGCCAATATGTTTCGGGCGCCTCGAACGGTGGCGCGGTGGCCGGCTATCTCGACGAACTCGGCCGGCCTTCCGACACCGAGACTTTCGTTGCGATCAAGGCCGAGATCGAAAACTGGCGCTGGGCTGGCGTGCCGTTCTATCTGCGCACCGGAAAGCGTCTGGCCAGCCACGTGTCGGAGATCGTCATCCAGTTCAAGCCGGTGCCGCATTCGATTTTCGCGCCGGAGGCCGGCCGCGTCAGCGCCAATCGGCTGGTACTGCGGTTGCAGCCGGGCGAAGCGGTGCGCCAGTTCATCATGATCAAGGATCCCGGGCCGGGCGGCATCCGCTTGCGCGAAGTGGCGCTGGACATGAGCTTTGCCGATGCCTTCGACACGCACGCGCCGGACGCCTACGAGCGCTTGCTGCTCGATGTCATTCGCGGCAACCAGACGCTGTTCATGCGCCGCGACGAGGTCGAGGCGGCGTGGTCGTGGATCGACCCGATCATCGCCGGCTGGAAGGATGCCAATGTCACCTGCAAGCGCTACACGGCGGGAACCTGGGGGCCTTCGGCGGCGATTGCGCTGGTCGAGCGCGACGGCAGAACCTGGCACGAGGAAAACGCGGACGAATGAGCCGTCGCGGAAGCTTCGAAAAAAGTGGCCGGCATGAAGTGGCATGAGTACCGCACGCGCGAGCAACTGGCCGAAGCGTTGGCGACCGGCGTCGCGGCGATCCTGGCCGGCGGCATCGCGACGCGCGGGGCGGCTGTCCTGGCGGTTTCGGGCGGCTCGACGCCGGCGAGGTTCTTTGCCCGGTTGTCGCAGGCCGAACTTGCCTGGGAGCAAGTGACCATCCTGCCGGTCGACGAACGCATGGTCGGGCAAGATCACCCACGATCGAATTTCGGGCTGATCCGCAGAACTCTGTGCGTCAACGCCGCCGCCGCAGCGCAATTGCTGCCGCTATTCGTGCCGGTGGAAGGCGAATTCGCCCCGGCGGTCGAACGGGCCGAGGCGGCGATTGCGCCGCTCGGTCAGATCGACGCGGCCGTGCTCGGCATGGGCAATGACGGCCACACGGCGTCGTTGTTTGCCGGCGGCGACTGTCTGGGGCAAGCGCTCGATGCCGACAATCCGCGCTGGCTCGAAACCATGCGGGCGCCGGGGGCAAGCGAAGCGCGGGTGACGCTGACTCTGCGCCGCCTGCTCGCCGCGCGCTTCCTGGCGCTCCATATCGAGGGACGGGAGAAGCGCCAGACCCTGGAGCGTGCCCTCGAACCCGGCCCGGTCGCCGAAATGCCAGTCCGCGCCGTGCTCGACGGGGCCGGCGAACGCTTGCAGGTATTCTGGGCCCCCTAAGTCTGGGCACCGTAAGCAAGCCGCGCCCGCAAATAAATTTGGAGGTTCCGACATGCAGGTCGACCGCCGTATCGCCGCCGTGACCGAACGAATTGTCGAACGCAGCCGCGGCGCACGCGAAATCTATCTTGAACGCCTCGACGAACAGGCGCGCAAGGGGCCGCGCCGCGCCACCCTTTCGTGCGGCAATCTTGCGCACGGATTTGCCGCCTGCGGCGCGCATGACAAGCAGGCGCTCGCCGAAGAAGTGACGCCCAATCTCGGCATCATTACCGCCTATAACGACATGCTGTCGGCGCACCAGCCCTACCAGAGCTATCCCGAGCTGATCCGCCAAGCGGCCCGCCAGGCCGGCGGCACCGCCCAAGTCGCCGGCGGCGTGCCGGCGATGTGCGATGGCGTCACCCAGGGCCGCGCCGGCATGGAGCTCAGCCTGTTCTCGCGCGATGTCATCGCCATGGCGGCGGCTATCGGGTTGTCGCACGACATGTTCGACGCCGCCGTCTATCTCGGCATCTGCGACAAGATCGTGCCGGGCCTGGCAATCGCGGCGTTGACCTTCGGCCATCTGCCGGCGGTATTCATCCCGGCCGGCCCGATGCCATCAGGCCTGCCGAACGCGGAAAAATCGGCGGTGCGCCAGCGCTACATGGAGGGCAAGGCGAGCCGTGCCGAGCTGCTCGAAGCCGAATTCGAAATCCTATCACGCGCCCGGTACCTGCACCTTCTACGGTACGGCCAATTCCAACCAGATGCTGATGGAAATCCTGGGCCTGCACTTGCCCGGCGCCGCTTTCGTCAATCCGGGCACGCCGTTGCGCGAGGCGCTGACGCGGGAAGCGACGAAACGGGCGCTTGCGATCACCGCGCTCGGCAACGAGTTCACGCCGGCCGGGCGCATGATCGACGAGAAGTCGATCGTCAACGCCGTCGTCGGCCTCAACGCCACTGGCGGCTCGACCAATCACACCATGCATCTGGTGGCGATGGCGCGGGCAGCGGGAATCCGCCTAACCTGGCAAGATATCGGCGAACTGTCGGACGCCGTACCGCTACTCGCCCGCATTTATCCGAACGGGCTTGCCGATGTGAACCATTTCCACGCCGCCGGCGGCATGGCGTTCCTGATCCGGCAGTTGCTCGATGCCGGACTGCTGCACGAGGATGTTGACACTATCCTCGGCAAGGGTCTGGGCGCGCACACACGAGAGCCTCGGCTTGGCGAGGACGGAGAAGTCCAATGGATCGAGGCGCCGCAAAAATCCGGCGACGAAAAGGTGCTGGCGCCGGTCGCCAAGCCATTTCGCGCCAACGGCGGCCTCAAGGTGTTGCGCGGCAATCTCGGCAGCGCCATCTCGAAGGTCTCGGCCGTTTCTCCCGAGCGCTACGTCATCGAGGCGCCGGCCGCGATATTTTCCGAGCAGGACGAGCTCGTTACCGCTTTCAAGGCTGGCGAACTCGACCGCGATTTCATCGCCGTCGTCCGTTTCCAGGGACCGAAGGCCAACGGCATGCCGGAACTGCACAAGCTGACACCAGTGCTCGGCGTGCTGCAGGACCGCGGCTTCAAGGTGGCGCTGGTCACCGACGGGCGCATGTCGGGAGCCTCCGGCAAGGTGCCCTCGGCCATCCATGTCACGCCGGAAGCGCTCGACGGCGGCCCGATCGCGCAATTGCGCGACGGCGACATCGTCCGCGTCGATGCCGTCGCCGGGAAGCTCGATGTCAACTTGGCGGCAAACGAACTTTCCGCCCGCGCGCCGGCAACGGCCGATCTTTCCGCACGCGGCCACGGCGTCGGCCGCGAATTGTTTACCGGCATGCGCGCGCATGTCGGTCGGGCCGATGCGGGCGCAAGTGTCTTTGCCTAGTGTCGCGATTGCGACATGCCCGTCCCCTTGCAACACCGGTCAATCAGGGCCATCAATCGTCGGCGGAGGGATCCGATGTCGAGGTTATTGCTTGCGGCCGTCGCAATCGGCCTTTTTTTGTGCCTGCCGGCGCTCGCCGAGGATGACAGCAAGCCGCCGCATGCCGGTTATTACTACCCGGCCGGAGGCACTGAGGAAGTGTTCGAAAGCAAGGTATCGACGCTTCCCGGCGTCAACCGCAAATCCCGCGTCGGTCTGGTCGCCGGATTGATCAAGCGCCAGCTCGAACGCCAGTACGACCCCGGCTACGTCATCATCGCCAAGGGCGGCGATGCCGAAAAGATGATCATCGTCGCCACCCAGGACGGCCGCTTCGACACGATCTACCGGCTGCGGGCATTGGTCGCCGCGCTCGACTCGGAAGCACGCTTTTCGCCGCTGTTCCAGGCATCCGGCGCGCCGGAATACCTGTCCTTTCTCGATCTACTGAAACTTGCCGGTTTTACGCAGGTGACGCTCAGCAACGGGCGCGACCTGGCGCACACGATCCAGATCCGCTGATCTTGCCCAATTCGTATGCGAGCCTGCGTGGCCAGACCCGGCAAGCCATGCGCAGCGGCGCGTGGTCGCGATTGATAATTACAAAACGAAAGCGTTAGGAAGAGGCCACGATTGGTCCGCCAATACCGAGATACAATTACGGGACACAGGAGACAGACATGGACGCAAAAGCCGACGAAAACGCGGGCAAATGCCCGGTCATGGGACATGGGCCCAGGAACCGCGACTGGTGGCCGGACCAACTGGACATCCAGGTTCTCCACGCCAACTCCAAATTATCCGATCCGATGGGCGAGGCTTTCGACTACGCCAAGGAATTCAAGAGCCTGAGCCTCAACGCGGTGATCAAGGATCTGCGGGCGCTGATGACGAACTCGCAGGAATGGTGGCCGGCCGACTTCGGCCACTATGGCGGGCTGATGATCCGCATGGCTTGGCACTCTGCCGGCACCTACCGCATCACCGACGGCCGCGGTGGCGCCGGCGCCGGCCAGCAGCGCTTCGCGCCACTCAATTCATGGCCGGACAACGCCAACCTCGACAAGGCGCGCCGCCTGTTGTGGCCGATCAAGCAAAAATATGGCCGCAAAATCTCCTGGGCCGACCTGATGGTTCTCGCCGGCAATGTCGCGCTGGAGTCGATGGGATTTACGACCTTCGGCTTTGCCGGCGGCCGCGTCGATGCGTGGGAGCCGGAAGAGCTGTACTGGGGTCCGGAAGGCACGTGGCTGGGCGACGAACGCTACAGCGGCGAACGCCAACTTGCCGAGCCGCTCGGCGCGGTGCAGATGGGACTTATCTACGTCAACCCGGAAGGCCCAAACGGCAATCCCGATCCCGTCGCAGCGGCCAAGGACATTCGTGAGACCTTCTTCCGCATGGCGATGAATGACGAAGAAACGGTGGCGCTGATCGCGGGCGGCCACAGCTTCGGCAAGACCCACGGCGCCGGCGATCCGTCGCTGCTCGGTCCCGCACCGGAAGGCGCGGCCGTCGAGGATCAGGGCCTTGGGTGGAAGAGCAAGCACGGCACCGGGGTCGGCGGTGATGCCATCACCGGAGGGCCGGAAGTCACTTGGACGCAGACCCCGACCCAGTGGAGCAATCTCTTTTTCAAGAACCTGTTCGAAAACGAATGGGAACTGACGAAGAGCCCGGCCGGCGCGAAGCAATGGGTTGCGAAAAACGCCAGGGCTGACGTGCCAGACGCGCACGACAAGTCACAGAAACATTTGCCGACGATGCTGACGACCGACCTGTCGTTACGCTTCGATCCGACCTACGAGAAGATTTCGCGGCGTTTTCGTGAAAATCCGGACGAGTTCGCGGATGCCTTCGCTCGCGCCTGGTTTAAGCTTACGCATCGCGACATGGGTCCGCGTGCACGTTACCTCGGCCCCCTCGTGCCCAAAGAAGCGCTGATCTGGCAGGATCCGATCCCGGCAACCGACCGCAAGAGGCTGATCGGAGACAAGGACATCGCGGCCCTCAAGAAAAAGATCCTTGCGAGCGGTTTATCGGTGCCGCAGCTCGTCTCGACCGCCTGGGCATCGGCCTCGACGTTTCGCGGTTCGGACAAGCGCGGCGGCGCCAACGGTGCGCGGATTCGCCTCAGCCCGCAGAAGGACTGGGAAGTGAACAATCCGGCTGAGATTGCGAAGGTGCTCAAGAAGCTCGAAGCGATCCAGCAGGCGTTCAACGCCGGCAAGAGCGGCAAGAAAGTCTCGCTCGCCGACCTGATCGTTCTCGGCGGTTGCGCCGCGATTGAAAAAGCCGCGAAAGCGGCCGGCGTTAATGTGAAGGTACCCTTCACGCCGGGCCGCATGGACGCGTCACAGGATCAGACCGACGTTGAATCCTTCGCGCCGCTCGAGCCGCGCGCCGATGCCTTCCGCAACTACATCAGCAGCAAGCACCAGTTCATGGCGCCTGAGGAGGCAATGGTGGACCGGGCGCAACTGCTGCGGTTGACCGGGCCGCAGATGACAGCTCTCGTCGGCGGCCTGCGCGTACTCGGCGCAAATTCCGGCGGCTCCAGGCACGGCGTCTTCACCAGGCAGCGGGGTAAGCTGACCAACGACTTCTTCGTCAATCTGCTCAACATGAGCACTCAATGGGTGCCCGCTTCCGACGGCACATATGAGGGCCGCGACCGCAAGACGAAAGAGCTGAAGTGGACTGCCACCCGCGTCGACCTGATCTTCGGCTCGCACTCGCAGCTGCGCGCTTTCGCGGAAGTCTATGCCTGCGCCGACTCGAAGGAGAAGTTCGTCAAGGACTTCGTGGCAGCCTGGAACAAGGTGATGAACGCAGATCGTTTTGACCTGGTGTGATCGCTGGCTGGCCAACTCTGCCTACTCTGCTGCCGCGAGTTGCGGCGGCAGTTGGTGTTGCTGCGTCAGGCGTCGGAACGCCGCCGGGGACTGGCCGCAATGTTTCTTGAACACCCGGCCGAAGGCCGCCTCCGAGCCATAACCGGCGCGCTCGGCGATCTCGATCATCGCCAGACCGGTATCGGCCAATAGCTGGCGGGCAATCTGCATGCGCCATTGCGTCACGTAGGCCAACACCGTCATGCCCATGCGCCGGCCAAATTCGCCGGCGAAGGCGGCCCGCGACATGCCGGCGCTCTGCGCCAACGCGTTGAGCGTCCAGCCGCCGGCGGGATCGGCGTGAAACGCCTGCAACGCCCGGGCGATGCGCGGCTCGGCCAGCGCCGACCACACCGTCAGGCGGGCGCCTTCGCCGGCGAGGAAGCTGCGCAGCGCCTGGGCAAACAGGATTTCCGAAAGTTTCAGTGCGATGATGTCGCTTCCGAGTTCCGCGCGACCGGCCTCGGCACCGATCAGTCGGAGCGTGCTCTCCATCCACGCCCCGGCGCGTTCGCCGTAGTTGCGGATGTGGAGGAATGCCGGCAGCGCCGCGAGAATGGGATGGCTGGCGTTGGGATCGAAGGCGAAGTGGCCGCAGATGAGCTGCGTCTCCTGGTCGGTTTGACTGCCGCCGTGCACCAGGATTCCCGAACCGGTGAAGCCGGATTCGCGCACCACTTCATCGAGCAGGATCGCGCCTGCTTCCGTCTTCGGATCGCAATAGAGCGTATGCCCCGCGCCGCGCGTAACGATGATGAGATCGCCCTGCTCGATCTGCACCGGATTGGCGATCCCCGCGATACGCACCAGGCAGCGGCCGCGATGGGCGAAATGGAATCGCGCCACGCCGGCGAACGGCGGCACGCGCACGCTCCACGGCGACGTGAACGAGGTGCGGAAATAGAGCGTGCCGGAAAGCCGAAGGCGAGACAGGATATCGCTTAACAGGTCCATTGACCAAGAGTCGCATTAATTATACGATTGGTCAATAAATTTCGAAATCTGATCATTAAACATCCAGCTGGAGGCTTCTTTAATGCGGCAGCATGCTCATACGCTGAGCCGAAAAAAGGAGACTTCGATGCACAAAGCCATTCTCGCGTTTGCCTTCGCCGCTGCCTTTGCCAGCACTTCCGCACGAGCCGAATCGCCGGCCGAACTCAATGACCTGGAGATCGCCCACGTCGCCTATGTCGCCGACAACATCGACATCCGCTATGCCCATCTGGCGCTGGCGATTTCGGACAATCCCGCCGTGCGGGAATTCGCCGAGACGATGATCCGCGACCATACCGCGGTGAACGACCAGGCGCTGGCGCTGCTGGCGAAATTGAAGGCGCAGCCGGTCGACAATTTCCTCAGCAAGACGCTGAGCGCGAATTCGCAAAAGCTGATCGACGAGATGAGCAAATTGCGCGGCGCCGATTTCGACCGGCGCTATGCGCAGAACGAACTCGATTACCACAAGGCGGTCAACGACCTTGTCGCTAACTCCTTCATTCCGAATATCGAGAACGGCGAAGTCCGCGACCTGTTCAAGGCCGGACTCGAAATCTTCAAGGCGCATCAGCAGCACGCTGCCATGATGGTGGATGGCCTGAAATGAGGGCCGCCCGGCGCCGTCTTCTGAAGCTGGCGGCGGCAATCGCCGCCGCCGGCGTCCTGTCGCGTTTCGCTCGTGCCAGCGAAAACAAACCGCGCGAACTCGTCGTCGAGATCGACAAATTGCGCTTCGTGCCGGCAACGCCTCGAGCGCGAGGATCGGCGACACGGTCACATGGATCAACCACGATCTCGTGGCGCACACGGCGACCGGACGCAACGGCAAATGGGACAGTGGCAAAATCGAAAAGGCAAAAAGCGCCACCCTAGCGGTCACGTCGGAGATGTCGGGCGAATATTTCTGCCGCTTCCATCCCGCCATGAAAGGCGAGCTGGCGGTCTCCGACGATCCCGCCGTGAGGGACGCGTTGCCACGCAATTGCGGTTGGGCGATAGTTGGCCGTGACGCTCGACACCCGACCTTCGCCCGATCCGACCGCCGAGATCGCCGCGCTCGATCCCGACAGGGACTACGAACGGATCGCGTTCCTGCTCGCCTATCAGCTCTTTCCCTACACGATCGAAAAGTCGCTGGAATACGCGCTGTTCAAGACCTATGCGGTGCCGTCAATTTCGCGCCTGCTGGTCAACACCGGCGAATTCACCGCGCGGGCGCAGAAGCGCTATGACGATACCGTCCTTCTGCTCGCCGAAATCAGCGAGAACGGCCAGGACCATCCGAACGCGACCGCCGCGCTCAAGCGCGTCAACGCCATGCACGGGCGTTTCCGCATCCGCAACGAGGATTTCCTCTATACGCTGTCGACCTTCGTTTTCGAACCGATCCGGGCGCTGCAACTCTACGGTCCGCGGCCGATGACGCAGGGCGAACAGCGGGCGTGGTTCCACGCCTACATGCGGCTTGGCCGCAACATGAAAATTGCGGACCTGCCCGCCGATCTCGAGAGCTTCGGGGCCTGGCGCGAATCGTTCGAGCGCCCGCGAATTGCGGTTCTCGCCGACCAACCGGGTCGTCGCCGATGCGACCGTCAAGGTCCTGCTCGACCTGCTCAGGGTTCCCGCTTTCCTGCGCGGGGCGGCACGGACGGTGCTGGTGGCGGTGATGGAGCCGCGCGTCGTCGAAGCGTTCGGCTATCCCAGGCCGAACCGCGCAGTTCTCGCCGCCGTCGACGCGGCCATGGCGGCGCGCAAGTTCGTCGCCGGCCTGTTGCCCGACAACAAACGACTGCGCCTGCAGACAAGCCGCAACCTGCCGACCTATCGCGGTAGCTACAAAATCGCGGAACTCGGCACCTTCGCGCCGACGAGGGAATGACGCCTCAGAAACGCCGGCGCGGCAATTCCTGGCGCGCGGCAGGCGCCGGCAAGCGTGCTGGCCATTAGCATGGCGATGGTCATCGGGCCGACGCCGCCGGGAACCGGCGTGATCGAACCGGCGATTTCGGCGCATTCGTCATAGGCGGCATCGCCAACCAGCCGCGTCTTGCCGTCGCCGGCGTCGACACGGTTGATGCCTACATCGATGATGCAGGCGCCAGGCTTGACCCAGTCGCCCCTGACCATTTCGGGCCGGCCGACGGCGGCAACGAGGATGTCGGCGCCGCGGGCGAGCGCCTGCAAATCCTTCGTGCGCGAATGGGCGATGGTGACGGTGGCGTTGGCGGCGAGCAGCAGGCTCGCCATCGGCTTGCCGACGATATTGGAGCGGCCGATGACGACCGCGTTGAGCCCTGAAAAATCGGATTTTGCCAGCGCGTGGCGGACCAGCACCATCGAACCGGCCGGCGTGCATGGCACGAAGGCGTCGGACGTTTGTCCGGTAGTCAATTTGCCGACATTGATGAAATGAAAACCATCGACATCCTTGGCCGGATCGACCGCCTGGATCACCGCGCCTTCGTCGACGTGATCGGGCAGCGGCAGTTGCACGAGAATGGCATGGATCGAGGCGTCGGCGTTGAGCGCGCCGATCACGCCAGCAGTTCGGCTTCGGTCGTCTCCGCCGCCAGCTGATGCGTGACCGATTTGAAGCCGCATTCCTCGGCCATGCGGCCCTTGGAACGGACATAGACCTGGCTAGCGGGGTCTTCGCCGACGATAACGACGGCAATCCCGGGCTGCAGGCCGGTCTCGCGACCGCGAGCATCGCCGCCTTGACCTTGCCAATCACGGCCTGGGCCACTTCCTTGCCCGAAATTATTTTGCCGCCACGTCCGCGCTCCTGGCTCAATGCTCAGTCCCCTACAACGCGGCGAACCTATCGGGGAATGCGGCGGCAATGTCCAGCAATCGCGACAAATGTGTGGCGAAATGCGCCGCGGCAACTCGGGATGCCGAGAGGTCTTGTTGCAAGAGGCGTCGCGCGCGATCAGTATTGCGCTCGAAGCAACTGGATCGCCGAAACATGCACCAGGTTTTGCCCGAAACCCGTCCCGCCAGGCTCCCGGCGATCGTTGCAATCGTCGCTAACTATGTCGCCGCTACTGCGGCGACCGAATGGTCGATGGGGCGTTTGCCGATTTGCAAATGCGGCTATGTCAAATTGTGGCATGGCGTCGTCGTCAGTCCGGAGAACTCCCAGCATCTGACCGACTGGTACACGCTCACCCATGTCGTGCATGGCTTCCTGTTCTATTTCCTCGCCTGGCTGTTGTTGCGCCGGTTTTCGCTGCCCTGGCGACTGGCAGCTGCGACGCTCACCGAATGCGCCTGGGAGATCGTCGAGAACACCGACTGGGTGATCGAGCGCTACCGCGAGACAACAGTCTCGCTCGACTATTTCGGCGACAGCATCGTCAATTCGATGGGCGACATCGGCGCGATGATCGTCGGTTTCGTGATCGCTTCGCGCCTGCCGGCATGGCTGACACTCGTGATCGCCATTGCCGCCGAGCTGTTTCTTGCCTGGCAAATTCGTGACAACCTCGTCGCTCAACGTCTTGATGCTGCTGTGGCCGCTCAATTCGGTGCTGCGCTGGCAGTCGGGCGGATGAGAACCGCGATGGGCCGCAGACCGGCAACGCTCAAACCGGCGATCTTCCTGCCGTTCATTCTCGACGGCTGGCGGTCGAGACCGCGAACCGGCTGCACGCGGCAATCGCGCAGCGCTTCGAACTCGACCTGCCGCAATTGCGCGTCGTCGCCGCGCTCGGCGACAGCGGCCCGTGCGCCGCCCAGGACATCGTCCGCGTCAGCGGCATGCACAAATCGACCGTCAGCCGTGCCGTGGCGGCGCTGCACGAGCAGGACTGGATCGAGTTTCACGAGGACGATGCCGACGGCCGCCGTGCCATCATGGATTTCACGCCAAAGGGCCGGCGCGGATTTGCCGCAATCGCGGCGGTGGCGGCGGCGAGCGAGCGCGAATGGCTTTCGCGGCTGGGGCGCAGCCGCCGTTCAGTGCTGGCGGCGCTGGAGAAACTGCAAAAGCGATCGACTCCGAGCTGTGTCTGGGCAAGACTTCGGACGCCGTCAGCCAAGATATCCGTGGTCTTCGAGATAGTGCAGTACTTCGGCGGCCGAATCTTCAGCGCTTTGATCGGCCGAATGCAGCCGGATTTCGGCATGTTCCGGCGGCTCATACGGCGAGTCGATGCCGGTGAAATGCTGGATCAGGCCGGCCCGCGCCTTCTTGTAGAGTCCCTTGACGTCGCGCCCCTCGGCCACCGCCAGCGGGGTGTCGACAAAGATTTCGACGAATTTTTCGGGACCGAGCAATTCGCGCGCCAGTCGGCGCTCGGAACGAAACGGCGAGATGAACGACACTAGCGTGATCAGCCCGGCATCGGCCATCAGGCGTGCGACCTCGGCGACGCGGCGGATATTCTCGACGCGATCGGCGTCGGTAAAGCCGAGGTCCTTGTTGAGGCCGTGGCGGATGTTGTCGCCGTCGAGCAGATAGGTGTGGCGGCCGAGGGTGGCGAGCTTCTTTTCGAGGATATTGGCGATCGTCGATTTGCCAGCGCCCGACAGGCCGGTGAACCACAGAACCGCCGGCTTCTGGTTCTTCAGCCGGGCGCGCGCGGCGGCGCTGACCTCGGTTGCCTGCCAGTGGATATTCTGCGAACGGCGCAGGGCGAAATGGATCAGGCCCATGGCGACCGTCGCATTGGTCGCACGGTCGATCAGGATGAAGCCGCCGGTATCGCGGTTTTCGGCATAGGGGTCGAAGGCAATGCGGCGGTCGAGCGCGATGTTGCAGACGCCGATCTCGTTCAGTTCCAGTTTGGTCGCGGCGACATGCTCGAAGCTATTGACGTTGACACGGTATTTCGGCGTCGTGATCGTCGCCTGCACGGTCTGCGGTCCGCATTTGAGCAGATAGGGACGGCCGGGCAGCATCGCCTCCTCGGCCATCCACAGGATCGTCGTCTCGAACTGGTTGGCGGCCTGGCACGGCGCGTCGGCGGCGCAGATGACATCGCCGCGCGAGACATCGACCTCACGGTCGAGCACCAGCGTTACCGACTGGCCCGCCTCGGCGGCAGCCATGTCGCCGTCGCCGCCAACGATGCGCGAGACCTTGGCCTGGATCGCCGACGGCAGCACACGCACGGCATCGCCGACGCGCACGGTCCCCGACGAAAGCTGGCCGGCATAGCCGCGGAACTCCGAATTCGGCCGGTTGACCCATTGCACCGGGTAGCGCATCGGCGCGGCGGCAGCGCGGTCATCGATTTCCACCGTTTCCAGATGCGACAGCAAGGTCGGCCCGGCATGCCAGCCCATGTTGGCGCTCTGCCGCGACGATATTGTCGCCGCGCAGGGCCGAAACCGGAATCGCTACGATATCAGCGGAGCCGCCGAACAATCCGGCGGCGAATTCGCGATATTGCCGGTCGATTTCCTCGAAGCGGTCCTGCGAATAGCCGACCAGGTCCATCTTGTTGACGGCAGCGACGATACGGCGGATGCCGAGCAGCGAGACGATGAAGGAGTGGCGCCGGGTCTGGGTCAGCACACCCTTGCGCGCGTCGATGAGAATGACGGCAAGATCGGCGGTCGAGGCGCCGGTCGCCATGTTGCGGGTATATTGTTCGTGGCCGGGCGTGTCGGCGACGATGAACTTGCGCTTGTCGGTGGCGAAGAACCGGTAGGCGACATCGATGGTGATGCCCTGCTCGCGCTCGGCGGCAAGTCCGTCGACCAGCAGGGCAAAATCGATTTCGGCGCCTTGCGTGCCGAATTTTACCGAATCCTTTTCCAGCGCCGAAAGCTGGTCCTCGAAGATCGTCTTCGATTCATAGAGCATGCGGCCGATCAGCGTCGATTTGCCGTCGTCGACGCTGCCGCAGGTCAGGAACCGCAATAGCGTCTTGTTCGCCTGCGCCTCGACATAAGATAGGATGTCGCTCTCGATCAGGGTGGAGACGTGGCTCATATGCGTGCTTCCGAACTTGAGGTGCCCGCCTCCCCGCGACGGCAGAACCAGACGGTATGGCCGCCGCATTCGGGATCCTCGGCGATGTGCCGCACGACTGCGAAACCGCTTAGCCTCAGGAGCTTTCGGTACTCCTTTGGCGAAAGGCTCGAATGGAAGAGCTCTTCGCCCTCGAGGCGGCCGACGGCGATGCCGTGGCCGGGGCCGCTGGTGAACATCAGCGTGGCTCCGGGCTCCGCATGTGCCGCGAAGACCGCGAACATCGCGCGCTGGTCGTCGTGCGTCAGGTGGAAGAAGCTGTCCCAAGCGAGAATGCCGTCGAAGCGGCGGCCGAGCGAAAGTGCGCGCATATCGGCTTCGATCCATGCTTGATGCGGATGGCGCCCTCGGCAAATCGAAAGCATAGTCGGCGACGAGGAATCGACACCCGTCACCTCGTGGCCGGCGGCGATCAGATGGTCGGCTATGGGCGTACCGCCGCCGCAGCCGAGATCGAGTACATGGCCCGGCTTTCGGGGAAGCGCGGAAACAAACCGATTCAGCCATCCGCGCTCGACGAAAGTTTTAGCCCGACGCAAATCGAACCAGGTGCGAGCGTGACGTTCGTAAAGCGGGATGATTTTCGCTGCCGCCCCCATCTCAGAAATAGCCCTCCTGCTTTTTCTTCTCCATCGACGCGGTCTGGTCATGATCGATGACGCGGCCCTGGCGTTCGGAGGTGCGCGCCAGGAACATCTCGCCGAGGATTGCGGGCAGGTTGTCGGCATCGCTATCGATGGCGCCGGTCAGGGGATAACAGCCGAGCGTGCGGAAGCGCACCCTGCGCATCTGCGGCGTCTCGCCGTCGTCGAGCGGCATGCGCTCGTCGTCGACCATGATCAGCGCGCCGTCGCGCTCGACGATCGGGCGTTCGGCGGCGAAATAGAGCGGCACGATCGGGATCTTCTCGAGATAGATGTATTGCCAGATGTCGAGTTCGGTCCAGTTCGACAGCGGGAACACGCGAAGTGACTCCCCCGGCGCGTGGCGCGCGTTGTAGGTCTTCCACAGTTCCGGGCGCTGGTTCTTGGGGTCCCAGCGGTGGTCGCGGGTGCGGAACGAGAAAATGCGTTCCTTGGCGCGCGATTTTTCCTCGTCGCGCCGGGCGCCGCCGAAAGCTGCGTCGAAGCCATATTTGTCGAGCGCCTGTTTCAGCGCTTGCGTCTTCATCACGTCGGTATGCACGGTCGAACCGTGGCTGAAAGGGCCAATGCCCCTGGCGACGCCCTCCTCGTTGACGTGAACCAGCAGTTTCAGCCCGAGGCGCTTCGCGGTTTCGTCGCGAAACGCGATCATCTCGCGGAATTTCCAGGTGGTATCGACATGCAGCAGCGGGAACGGCAATGGCGCAGGGCGGAATGCCTTCAGCGCCAAGTGCAGCATGACCGCGCTGTCCTTGCCGATCGAATAGAGCATGACCGGCTGTTCGCACTCGGCGACGACCTCGCGAAAAATATGGATGCTCTCGGCCTCGAGACGCTGGAGATGGGTCAGCATGGTACGGATATCGTTGGCTTCTTCATCGGATTTTGCCCGGCATATACGCGAAATCGGCGGTCGAGCGGTAGACTGGATTGCCATCACGCCGGCCGCAGGCGGAAAATTCTTTCGGTTTTAAGGCCGTTGTCGCCGAAATCGCCGGCCAGCACCGGCTTGCGGGATACGATCGGCGGAGATCGCGGCCGACGGACTGCCGCGCTTGATATCGTGTCGCGGTGGTTGCGGAAAATATTTCAGGGGAAAATGCCGCGCTCGGCTGCCTGGGAAGGGTGAAAGCGGCCGGAAAACTTGTCTGTGGCACACTTTCGCGCCACATTCCTGCCCTTGCTTCGGATTCGCAACGGCGAGCGCAATCGGATTTCTGTCGCCAATGGCCACCATACGATCTGCCCGAGCGGCGGATTTGCACATCCTGGAATCCATCGAAGCGGATAGTTTCTTGCACGACCGCCTGTCGATGCGATCGTTGCGCCAGGCGAGTCCGTTCGGACCGGCAGATGCTGCTGGTTGCCGTGGACGAGCAGGATAGTCGCGCTTGGCTATGCGCTTATCCATTTTCGCAAGGACGCCGGTCATGCACGGCTCTATTCGATCGCGGTGGCGCGCGAACGCCGTGGCACCGGCATCGGCCGCGATCTCCTCGCCGCCGTCGATGCCGAAGCGCTCAAGCGCGGGCAGCACCGCTTGCGCCTGGAAGTGCGGCGTGAAGACGCTCCGGCGATCAATTTCTATTTGCGCGACGGCTATGCCGCCAACCGCGTCCTGACCAACTACTATGCCGACGGCGCCGACGCGGTCAGGATGGAAAAGACGTTGTCGAACGGCGCCGCGTTTGCGCCATCGAAACGCGGCCAGCCGGTGGTCGCCATTGTCGTCGGCCGTCCTCAGGACAAGAAGCCATTAGCCGAAGCGGTCGAAACCCTGAACGTGCGCCTGCTCAGTGCCAGCGAGTATCTGTCGCAGCCGAAGACTTCCGAAGGCGTGCGCCAGATCGTCAACCTATGCCCGGTCGATGAATATCTGAGCCAGGGCTACTACGTCTCGCTTCTGGCGCGGGCCCGCGCGCAGCGCTCGATGCCGAATATCGACACCGTCACCGGGTTGATCTGGAAATACCTCTACCGCAATTTCCTCGGCGAACTGACCGATCTGGTCAAGAAGCGGATTCCCGACGCGATCCGCGACGGCGAGGCCAACGAACTGGCAATCCAGGTCTATTTCGGCCAGACCGATCTGGAATGGGCGCGGCGCATGGCGGCGCGCGCCTACCGGCTGTTTCCGGCGCCAATCCTGGAAATCATGTTGACGCGGCGCTCGCGCGCCTGGCGCACCGACTATATCTGGCCGCTGTCGATTGCCTCGGTGCCAAAATCGTCGATGCCGCGCTTCGTCCGGGCGCTGAGCGAATATTGCACCAATCGCAGGAACCCGGTGCTGCGGCGCAAGCATGTGCAATTCGACCTCGCGATCCTGGTCAATCCGAAGGAGGCGCTGCCGCCATCCGACGAGCCGGCATTGCGCATGTTCGTCAAGGCTGCCGACCGCCAGAACCTGCGCGCCGAAATCGTCGGTCCGAAAGACCTCGACAAGATGACGCGGTTCGACGCCCTGTTCATCCGCGAGACTACCAATATCGACAACCACACCTTCACCTTTGCACGCCGGGCGGAGGCCAACGACATGCCGGTGATCGACGATTCGGTTTCGATCCTGCGCTGCTCCAACAAGGTTTTCCTCAGCGAGGCGATGGCGCGGGCGCGCATCGCCACGCCGGCGACGCAGTTGCTGACCAAGGCGAATTTCCGCGAGATCGCGCGCCAGATCGACTATCCCTGCGTCCTCAAGATCCCCGACGGCTCTTTTTCGCGCGGCGTTTTCAAGGTCGCCGACGCGCGCGAATTCACCGCCAAAGCGGCCGAGTTGCTGGAAGACAGTTCGATCATCCTGGCGCAGGAGTTCCTGCCGACCGAATTCGACTGGCGCATCGGCGTGCTCGACGGCAAGCCGCTGTTTGCCTGCAAGTATCACATGGTCAAGGGACACTGGCAGGTCTACAACCACGCACTGAAGCGCAAGATCAATTACGGCCGCAGCGAAACAATTCCGATCGAACTGGCGCCGACCAACATCGTCAAGGCGGCAGTGCGGGCTTCGCTGCAAATGGGCCGCGGCCTCTACGGTGTCGACCTCAAGGAAATCGGCACCACGGCCTATGTCATCGAGGTCAACGACAATCCCAATATTGATGCCGGCACCGAGGACCGCAAGGCCGGCGAGGCGTTGTACGACGCGATCATCGGCGTGTTTCGCCAGCGCATCCTGACCGCAAAAGGGCTGCTGCAGACAGCACAGCCCAAGGCCGCGGCCTGAGCGTTGCCGATCCCCGATACTCCGCATAATTCCGGCCGCGCCGTCGAGGTTCCCGGCTGGGGCGCGCTTTTGGCCTCTGCGGATATCGGCCGCATTACCGTGCTGTCTTTCGGCGTGTGGCTGCATGCTGCCGATGAACTGATGGTCTCGACCATCTCGCCGGCGATGATCGGCGACATCGGCGGCACCGCTTTCGTCGCCTGGCTGATCGCGCTCTACGAGATCGGCTCGATCGTTGCCGGCGCGCTCGCCGCGTTCGCGGTTCTGCGCATCGGCCTGCGGACCGCGCTGGCCTGCGCCGGCCTGATCTATCTCGGCGGCTGCCTGATCGATGCGATGGCGCCCGACATGGCGGTAATGCTCGCCGGACGGCTGGTGCAAGGGGTCGGCGGAGGCGCGATGATCGCCATTGCTTTTGTCGGCGTCCACCGCCTGGTCGACCAGCGATTCACGGCGCGGGTCTACGCGCTGATCTCGCTCATCTGGGGCGTGGCAGCGTTCACCGGCCCGATCATCGGAGCGGCATTTGCCGATTTCGGCTGGTGGCGCGGCGCTTTCCTTTTTTTTGCCGTCCAGGCGGCAATTTTTGCCGTGGTGAGTTTCCGCCTGATTCGCGAACCGCCAGGCGAAGTTCGTCCTCCTTCCGTCAGCGGCGAAGTCGCCGGCATTGCGATCCGCGTTGGCGCGCTTTCCGTCGGCGTCGTCGCGATCGCGGCAGCCGGCAATGTCGCCAGTCCGCTGCTCGCGGGGCCCTGCTGGCGATCGGGGCTGGCCATGCTCGCAGCGTTTCCTGATGCTCGACGGGCGGGCGGGTCCAGCGCGCCTGTTGCCGTCGCGGCCTTACGATATGCGCACGCCGCAGGGTGCAGTTCTTGCGGTGGTGTTGCTGTTTTCGATCGCAACCGTGGCGCTCATCACCTACGGCCCGCTGCTGATGAACCGCCTGCATGGCCTCGATGCGCTTGCCATCGGCCTGATCCTGCTGCTCGAATCGGCCGGGCTGGTCGGTCGTTGCGGTGGCGATTGCTGGCCTGGCGCGCCGGCACGAGGCGGCGCGGTATTCGGCGGATTTGTCGCCGTGACAGCCGGCGTCGGCCTGCTCGCCGTGGCGATGCCGCTCGGTCCTGTGGCGCTGATCGCGATCTGCGCTTTGGCGCAGGGCGGCGGCATGGGCGCGGCATGGGCATTCATGGTCCGGCGCACGACGGTGCTGACGGCGGCGGAAGAACGTGATCGCGCCGTGTCGGCAATCCCGACGGTGCAGCGCTTGGTTTCGCGCTCGGCGCGGCGATGATCGGCATCATCGCCAATGCCGGCGGCTTCGGCGAAAACGCTTCGCCCGAAATCGCCACCACGACGGCATTGCGCGTCTATCGTGCCTGTCGGCGATACCGGCGATCATCGGTCTCTTTGCTGTCATCGGCTTTCTGCGCCTTGGCGATGGTACGCCAGCGAAGGCACACGAGCGATGAGAGGGGCCGTGACGCAAACCCGGATCGTCGCCATGTGGTCGGGCCCTCGCAACCTGTCGACGGCGCTGATGCGCAGCTTTGCCCAGCGCGCCGACACCTTCGCCTGGGACGAACCCTTCTATGCCGCCTATCTCAAGGCGACCGGTATCGACCATCCGATGCGCGCCGAGGTCATCGCCGCGGGAATCGTCGATCCGGCGGAAGTGGCACGCCGATGCGTGCTGCCGCCGGCAGGAAAAAATGTCTTCTACCAGAAGCACATGACGCATCACATGATCGACGGCTTTCCGCTCGAATGGACCGACCGTGTCGTCAACGCCTTCCTGCTCCGGGCGCCGGAGCGGGTGCTGGCGAGCTATGTGAAAAAACGCGAGGCGGTGACGGCAGGCGAAATCGGCTTTGCGCGTCAACGCCAATTGTTCGACCGCGCCGCCGACCGCACTGGAACGGCGCCGCCGGTGATCGATTCCGCCGATATCCGAGCGCGGCCGCGCGAAGCGCTTACCAGCCTGTGTGCCGCCCTGGGCCTCGATTTCGACCCGGCGATGCTTTCGTGGCCGAAGGGCCCGCACCCGGCCGACGGAGTGTGGGCGCGCCACTGGTATGACGCAATCTGGAAATCGACCGGATTTGCTCCGCCGGAGACCGGCGAACCGGTCTTGCCGGATGCCCTGGGCCGAATCGCCGAGGAAGTGCGGGACGACCACGAATACCTCGCTCGGCATAAGATCCGGGTTTAGCCGCGCTACAAGTCCCGGAATTTTTGCGCCAACGCGTCGGTCGAACGGACCAGTGCGTTGATGTCGCTACCGACCGCGACGAACTGGTAGCCCCAGGCGGCGTAGCGGCGGACGTCGTCCTCGTTGGCCGAGAGGATGCCCGACGGCTTGCCGATTTTGCGCAGTCGCTCGGCAGCCGATTTGATCGCATCCTGAACCGGCGCGGCGCCGGGATTGGCGAGATGGCCGAAGGAGGCGGCGAGATCGGAGGGGCCGACGAACACGCCGTCGACGCCGTCGACGCCGGCGATTTCCTCCAGCCGCTCCATCGCCTCGCGGGTTTCGACCTGAAGGATCAGACAAATTTCACCGGCCGCGCGCCGCGCATAATCGCGAACCCGGCCGAAGCCGCCGGCCCGCGTAGCGGTTGCGACGCCGCGGATGCCGTCGGGCGGGTAACGCACGGCGCGGGCGGCGGCCTCCGCCTCGGCGCGATTCTGGACGTAGGGCACGAGCACCGACTGGGCGCCGGCGTCGAGGACACGCTTGATCGTGACGAAATCGTTCCATGGTACGCGCACCACCGGCGTCGCCGTGCCTCCCTGCATGGCCTGCAGCTGACCGATCAGGCCCGGGATCTCGTTGGGGGCGTGCTCCATGTCGAGCACGATCCAGTCGAAGCCGCTGCGCGAGATCGCCTCGGCGACGAGGTTGCTGGAAAGCGAGCTCCACAGGCCGATCTGGCGTTTTCCGGCTCGCAGCGCCGCCTTGAACTGGTTCGTTGCAAGTTCCATTCGCGTTTCGCCTCAGCCGGGAGAATAGTCAAAGGAGAAGAAATCGGCTGGCCGGGCCGTGCCGCCGATGTCGAAGGCGATCATCGCCGCAAACGCGCCGGTGAACGAGCCGTGCTCGCCGCGGGTGCCGCCTTCATCGGAGACGACGCTGGCGTCGAGCACCGGGCCGATCGGCTTCCACTCGCCTCCGGCTCGCCAGAAGAATTGCAGGTTCGCCTTGTCGACCGCCATGGCGAGTTCGACCGGGCCTTGTGGCGGCAGCGGCACCGGCTCGGCCAGCGGGAACTGCAGGCGCCCGTCCGGCCATTCGCCCGGGCAGGACAGGATCGTCAGGCAGCGCGGGTGTTTTTCGTGCCAGGTGATGCCAAGGAAGTGGAACTTGTAGCGGTTGTAGTAGTGGGCGAGGCCCGCGACCTGCTGCAAGGTCTGGGGCGCGAAATCGAGCCTGGTCTCGGCCCGGAACGACCAGTGCTCCTGGCGGCGGCCAACCAGCGCCTGCTCGAACCAGGAGCCGACCAATTCGCGGGCGTGCAAGCGCAGCGATTTTCCGGTCGAGCGTGAAGATACGGTCGGGATATGGCGTGCGCAGCCATTGGAATTCGTCGGGCAGCGTCTTGCCGTCGAATTTGCGTCGTATCGGGTTCGGCGCTTCCGGTTTCGCCTTCGCATCGGGCGCCGGCACGTCGACGGCGGGTACGAGCGCCGCCCTGTTCGAGATAGAGCCAGTCGTCGTCCTTCCAGACGCATTTTTGCAGGCCGGTTTCGCGGCCGAGCGGCGAGAGGCGCGTGCCTGGCAGCGGCCGCGAGCACAAGATGCGTATGGTAGACAAGACCGCCGGCCGTCTCGACGATCTGGCCGTGGCCGGCGCGTTGCAGGGGCGCCTCGGGCGCATCCTTCGACGTGATCAGAAACGTGTTTGGATGCAATTCATAGGGACCCTCGATGTTGCGCGAGCGCGCCATCGTCACCGCATGGTCATAGCCGGTGCCGCCCTCGGCGACGGTCATGTAGTACCAGCCGTTGCGCTTGTAGAGATGCGGGCCTTCGACCAGCCCGTGCGCACTGCCGGCAAAGATGTTGCGCGCCGGGCCAACCAGTCTGCCCGCCTTCGCATCGAATTCCTGCAGCACGATGCCGGCAAAGGCCGGGTGCTTGGGCTTGCCGCCGACCGACTGTGTGCGGTGGTTCCAGTGCATGTTGAGGAACCACTTGCGGCCGTCGTCGTCGTGGAACAGCGACGGATCGAAGCCCGACGAGTTGGCATAGACCGGGTCCGACCACGGCCCTTCGATCGCCGGCGCAGTGACGATGTAGTTATGGGCGTCCTTGAAATTGCCGTCGTAGCGCTTGACGTCGGTATAGACCAGCCAGAACTTGCCGTCGGCGAACGACAGGCACGGCGCCCAGATGCCGCAGGAATCGGGATCGCCGCGCATGTCGAGCTGGCTGGCGCGGTCGAGCGGGCGCTTGACCAGGCGCCAGTTCACCAGATCGCGCGAATGATGGATCTGGACGCCGGGATACCATTCGAAGGTCGAGGTGGCGATGTAATAGTCCTCGCCGACCCGGCAGATCGACGGGTCGGGGTTGAAGCCCGGCAGGATCGGATTGCGGATCATTTCTTCGCCCGCCGCTTGTTGCCGCGACGGTCCCTTGCGCTCGGCCGAGGCCGCCCACAGATTGATGTCGGCCTCGCGCGCGTAGGTGTCGATCTCGGCGAGTTCGCGCGTTCGAGAATTCGAGGTTTGCCAGCGCGCCGACGCAGTCCTCGACCTGCTCCGGCCGGCTGGCGCCGATCAGCGCCGTGGTGACCCGGCCGGCGCGCAGCACCCAGGCGAGCGCCATCTGCGCCAGCGTCTGGCCGCGTTTTCTGGCGATCTGCGTTCAAGCGCGCTGATGTTGGCGACGTTCTTGTCGTTGAGGAAAGCCGGGTTGCAGCGACTTGCCCTGGGTGGCGCGGCTGCCTTCGGGAATGCCCTTGAGATATTTGTCGGTCAGCATGCCCTGCGCCAGCGGCGAGAACGCGATCGAGCCGATGCCGAGCTCGTCCAGCGTATCGAGCAGCCCGTCGTCCTCGACCCAGCGGTTGATCATCGAATAGCTCGGCTGATGGATCAGGCAGGGCGTGCCGAGGCTCTTCAGGATCGCCGGCCGCCTCGCGCGTGCGCTGCGAATTGTAGGACGAGATGCCGGCATAGAGCGCCCTGCCCGAGCGCACGATGAGTCGAGCGCGCCCATGGTCTCTTCCAGCGGCGTATCGGGATCGAAGCGGTGCGAATAGAAGATGTCGACATAGTCGAGCCCCATGCGCTTCAGGCTCTGGTCGCAGGCTGGCGAGCGAGATATTTGCGGCTGCCCCATTCGCCGTAGGGTCCCGGCCACATCCCGTAGCCGGCCTTGGTCGAGATGATCAGTTCGTCGCGATAGCCGGCGAAGATCGGTGCGCAGGATCTCGCCGAAGGCTTCCTCGGCCGAACCCGGCGGCGGGCCGTAATTGTTGGCGAGGTCGAAATGGGTGATGCCGAGATCGAAGGCGCTTGCGCACGATGGCCGCTTGGTCTCGTGCGGCGTGTCGCCGCCGAAATTGTGCCACAGCCCGAGCGAGATCGCCGGCAGCTTCAGGCCGGAGCGGCCGCAGCGGCGGTAGACCATTGCGTCATAGCGGTTTCGGCGGGACTAGGGCATGCGCAGTTCCATTTGCGACGGCAGCCGTCGTATCGGCCACGCACCAGCGCCTCTGGCCATCAGCGCCTGGCCTCCATGCCGAGCGGCGCCGGACGGTCGCAGGTCGTCGTGCATCGCGACGAACTTGCCGGTCTCGCCGGATTTCAGGATCGCCGGTCATGACGTCGACGGCATGCAGCGCCAGTTCCAGCGAGCAGCGGTGCGGCCGGCCTTCGAGGATCGCCAGCGCCATGTCGGCCAGCCCGGCGGTGCGGTAGTTGGCGACCGTGCCCCGTCGAGCTGCTTCTGGTTGGCGACCGCGAACGGATGCTTCCATCTCGGCAGTTTCTTGACCGAAGTCGCGTCCTTGCGTCATCCGCACCTCGCCGCCGAAGAAGTTCGGGTCGGGCACGTGCAGCGTGCCTGTCTCGCCGTAGAGCTCCATGTTCGTGTGGTCGTTGCTGCCAGACGTCCCAGCTTGTTGCCATGGTGATCATGCGCGCCGGAATCGAATTCGCAGCAGGGCGTGGAGGTCGTCGGCGTCTCGACCGTGATCTTCTCGCCGTGAGCGCGGCTTGGAGGTGATCGTGCGCTCCTTCGCCGGCGTCGACGCGTAGGCCGAACACCTCGCCTCACCGGCCCGATCAGCTGGATCAGGTTGGTGACGTAGTAGGGTCCGATGTCGAGCACCGGGCCGGCGCCCGGCTGGAAGAAGAAGTCCGGGTTGGGATGCCAGTGCTCCATGCCATGGCTCATGACGAAGGCGGTGCCCGATGGTGATCTTGCCGACGGCTTGCCGCATCGATGAGGTGGCGCGCCAACTGGTGCGCGCCGCCGAGGAAGGTGTCGGGCGCCGAGCCGACGCGCAGCCCCTTCTTCGCGCGCCGCTGCCTTAGGCCAGAGCCTTGCCTTCGGCACCGACAGCACGAACGGCTTTTCCGAATAGACGTGCTTGCCGGCAGTCGAGACCGCTGCCGAGATTTCGTAGTGCGCCGCCGGAATCGTCAGGTTGACGACGATGTCGATGTCGTCGGCGCGCGAGCAGGTCGTCGACCGTCATGGCGCGCAGGCCGAATTCCTTGGCCCGCGCCGCGGCCGCCGCCGGTATTGATGTCGGCGCAGGCGCGCATCTCGATGCCCTTGAACAGCGGCGCCAGCGTCAAATAGGCTGCCGAGATGTTGCCGCAGCCGATGACGCCGACGCCCAGTTTCCTTGCCATGTGATGTCCTCAGTAGTTCCTGACCGCGGCGATCGAACGCGAGGCGAAGCGCTCGATAGTCGTTCGGATTGTCGTGTTCCATGATGAACATTTCGTCGTCGCCGGACTTGCGCAGCTCGGCGATCAGCTTGGCCCAGTCGATGGTGCCGTGGCCGACATCGGCCCAGCCGTCCTCGTCGGCATTCTTGCCCGGCGGCGCGATGTCCTTGACGTGGACGGCGGTGATGCGGCTGGCGTAGCGCTTGATCCAGTCGAAGGGATCGCCGCCGCCGCGCACGATCCAGGCGATGTCGCATCTCCCAGGAGATGTCGGGCGCGGCGTCGAGAATGGCCTGCATCGGCACCGAGCCGTCGGCGAGCTTCTCGAATTCGAAATCGTGGTTGTGCCAGCCGAACCCGAAGCCGGCCGCCTTCGCCTTTTTGCCGATCGCGGCGAGGCGCTCGCCGAAGCTCGCGCCAGCCGGCGGCGTCCTTCGGCCGGTCGGGCGGCGCGATGTGCGGACAGAAGATCGTCTTGATGCCGAGCGTGTCGGCCGTTTCGATGCGTCTTCAGCAATTCCTTCTCCAGCGCATCGAGGCTGAAATGGCCGGTCGGCATGGTCAAGCCCGCTGCCTGTCAGCAATTGGCGCGGAAGCCTGGCGGATCGTCATAGACGCCGCCGAAGCCCTCGACCTGCGCGTAGCCGAGCTCGGCGAGCCGGCTGAACGACCTTGTCCCAAGGCTGGAAATTGCGGGCGCTGTAAAGTTGGAATGACCAGTTTGTCGGTCATTGGTGCATGTCTCCTCGCTACGCGTGGCCACAAGGCCGCCGGATGTCTGGATTTAGAAGGGATTTGGTTCGGCGGCGCCGCCTCAGATGCGGTCCTCGCTTTGGGCGTCGAAAATCGAGGCGCGGCCGGGATCGAAGCCGACGGCGCTCTTTTCGCCGCGCTTGAGCTTGCTGATGCCTTCGACGCGGAAACGGAATTCCTGGCCGCCGAGGCGGCACCAGACCTGCGAGTCGGAGCCCATCGGCTCGACCATCTCGACTTCGGCTTCGCGCCTTGAACGGCTGCTTTGCCGCCAGGCGTCCGACGACGACGTGTTCGGGCCGGATGCCGAACACCGCCGGTCCGTCGGCCGGGCCGGAATTGGCGAATTCGTAGCGGTCGAGCGGAATGGCGAGTTTCTGCAGATTGGAACTGCACCTTGCCCCGGCCTTTGGCGATCTTGCCGTCGAGAAAATTCATGCCCGGCGAGCCGATGAAACCGGCGACAAATCGGTTGACCGGGCGGTTGTAGATCGTCTGCGGATCGGAAAGCTGCTGGATGCATGCCGCCGCGCATGATGGCGATGCGGTCGGCCAGCGTCATCGCCTCGATCTGGTCGTGGGTGACGTAGATCATGTCGTGTTCTCGAGCTGGCGGTGCAGCCGCTTGATCTCGACGCGCAGTTCGGTGCGCAGCTTGGCGTCGAGATTGGACAGCGGCTCGTCGAACAGGAACACGTCGACATCGCGCACCAGCGCCCGGCCGATGGCGACGCGCTGGCGCTGGCCGCCGGACAGCTGCGCCGGCTTGCGCTTCAGCAGCGGCTCGATCTGCAGGATGTCGGCGGCGCGCTTGATGCGCTTTTCGATCTCGTCCGCGGGCACGCCGGGCGTTCTTCAGCCCGAAGGCAGGTTGCCCTCGACCGTCATCTGCGGATAGAGCGCGTAGGACTGGAACACCATGCCGATGCCGCGGTCCTTGGGCTCGTCCCAGGTGACGTTCTTGCCCTTGATGAAGATCTGGCCGTCGGTGACTGTCGAGCAGGCCGGCGATGCAGTTGAGCAGGGTCGACTTGCCGCAGCCGGAAGGTCCGAGCAGGACGAGGAACTCGCCCTCCTCGACATCGATGTTGAGGTCGCGCAGCACCTTGACCTCGCCGAAATTCAAGATCGAGGCTCCGGATCGCACCGATACATTTCGCCATGGCGCTATCCCTTCACCGCGCCGGCGGCGATGCCGCGCACGAACAGCTTGCCGGAAATGAAATAGATCGATCAGCGGCACCAGCCCGGTGATGATGGTCGCCGCCATGTTGACGTTGTATTCCTTCACGCCCTGCACGGAATTGACGATGTTGTTGAGCTGCACGGTCATCGGATAGGTGTCGGGCTTGGTGTAGACGACGCCGAACAGGAAGTCGTTCCAGATGCCGGTCACCTGCAGGATGATGGCGACGACGAAGATCGGCAGCGCACATCGGCAGCATGATCTTGAAGTAGATGCCCCAGAAGCCGGCGCCGTCGACGCGCGCCGCCTTGAACAGCTCCTCCGGCAGCGAGGCGAAATAGTTGCGGAACAGCAGCGTCAGGATCGGCATGCCGAAGATCGAGTGCACGATGACCAGGCCCGTGAGCGTGCCGTAGAGGCCCGATGTCGCGCAGGATGATGACGATCGGGTAGAGCATCACCTGATAGGGGATGAAGGCGCCGAAGATCAGGATGGTGAAGAAGAGGTTGGCGCCCTTGAAGCGCCAGTTGGCGAGCGCGTAGCCGTTGACCGAGGCGATGGCGATCGAGATGATGCACCGAGGGCACGGTGATCCGCACCGAGTTCCAGAAACCGCGGCTGAGCCCGTCGCAGTTGAGGCCGGTGCAGGCCGTCGCCCACGCCTTGACCCAGGGCTCGAAGGTGATCTCGACCGGCGGCGAGAAGATGTTGCCGAGCCGGATTTCCGGCATGCCCTTCAGCGACGTCACGATCATCACGTAGAGCGGCAGCAGGTAGTAGAGCGCGACGACGATCAGCGTGCCGTAGAGGAAGATGTTGCGCCGCGAGAAGCATGCGGCGCGGCCGGGCGCCGCGCGGGCCCGACAATTCGCGGCGACGCGGCGTCGGCGGCGACGCGGCGGTGGCGAGCGTGCCGGGATTAGCCACGGCTGCTCTCCCGCCGAATTCGAGATAGGCCCACGGGACGATGACGATCAGCACGGTCAGCAGCATCATCGTCGAGGCGGCGAAGCCCTGGCCGAGATTCTGGCCCAGGAACATCTATGTCGTAGACATATTTTGCCGGCACCTCGGAGGCGATGCCGGGACCGCCGCTGGTCTGCGCGACGACCAGGTCGTAGACGCGCACGATGCCGGAAGCGATCGATGCACGAGGGTGGTGATGAAGACCGGCCGCATCATCGGGATGACGATGAACAGGTAGGTCTTCCACATCGGGATGCCGTCGACGCGCGCGGCCTTCCAGATCTCCTCGTCGATGCCGCGCAGGCCCGCCAGCATCAGGCACATGACCAGGCCGGTGCCCTGCCACAGCCCGGCGATCAGCACGCCGTAGATGACGATGCTCTGATCGTAGAGCGGGTTGAAGGTGAAGCTCGTCCAGCCGAGGCCGCGGACGATGTGCTGGATGCCGAAATCCGGGTTGAGCATCCACTGCCAGACCAGGCCGGTGACGATGAAGGACAGCGCGAACGGATAGAGGAAGATCGTGCGGAAGGTGTTCTCGAAGCGGATCTTCTGGTCGAGCAGCGCGGCCAGGAGGAAGCCGATGACGAAGCGAGAAGATCAGCGACAGGATGCCGTAGATCAGCAGGTTCTCGATCGAGATGAGCCAGCGCGTCGGTGGTCCACAGCCGCTCGTACTGGTCGAGGCCGACGAAATTCGAGGCGCGGCAGCAGCTTGGAATTGGTGAAGGAATAGACGACCGTCCAGATCGTGCCGCCGACGAACACCACCAGCGCGGTGAGGATCATCGGGATCGAGGCGATCTTGGCGTTGAGATTGCGGAACAGCTGGTTCGGCCGTCCGCGTGGCTTCAGTCGCCATTGTTGTCGTCGTCCAGCCTCAACGTAGCGAGACCCGCCGCCGGCGCCAGCGAAGGCCCGGCGGCGGAAACCGGTTGCTCTAGCCTCAGTCGGCCTTGGCGATGATTTCGGCGTAGCGCTTCTGCGCTTCCTCCGGCGTACATGACGGCGTCTGAAGAACTGGACGAACAGGTCGTTGATCTGGTTATTGGTGTCTCGGTGATCAGCCGTGGTCGGATCGGGAACGATGTTGCCCGTCTGCCAGGATCTCGAGGCCCTTCTTCATGCAGTCGTTGGCGGCGGCGAGATCGACGTCGCCGCGCACCGGCATCGAGCCCTTCTTGAGGTTGAAGGCGACCTGCGTCTTGGGACTGAGCATCGTCGAGGCGAGCACCTCCTGCGCCTTGGTCTTTTCGGGATCCTCGAGCTTCGGGAAGTAGAAGGCGTCGCCGCCGGTCGAGATCAGCGCGTTGACGCCGAGGCCCGGCAGGCAGGTGTAGTCCTTGCCGGCGACCTGGCTGGCGACCTGGAATTCGCCCTGCGCCCAGTCGCCCATGATCTGGCCGCCGGCCTTGCCGGTGATCACCAGATTGGTGGCCTGGTTCCAGTCCTGGACGTTGGAGTTTGGCCGCCATCTTGCGGGCGTCGTCCGCCGCCTTGAAGACCTTGGCCATCTCGGGCCCGGCCGCGACCTCGGCGTCCTTGTCCTGGTAGACCTTGAGGTAGATGTCCTTGCCGGCGATCGCCGGGCATCAGGACGTTGAACAGGCCGGAATTCTGCCAGGGCTGGCCGCCGATGGCGAGCGGGATCTTGCCGGCCTTTTCCAGCGCGGGCGCGGCCGCCACGAACTCGTCCCAGTTCTTCGGCACCGGCACGCCGGCGTCTGCGAATGCCTTGTTGGAAAGCCACAGCCACTGCCAGGAGTGGATGTTGACCGGCACGCAATAGACCTTGCCGTCGATCGTGCAGCCATCGAGCAGGTCCTTGGGGCGAACGACATCGGCCCAATGTTCCTTGGCGGCGAGTTCGGTGAGGTCGCGCATCAGGCCGGCCTTGACCAGTTCCTCGGCCTGGCGGCCGTGGTTGAACTGCGTGGCGCCCATCGGATCGCCGCCGGTGATGCGGCTGATAATGACGGCCGCGCGGTGTTGCCGCCGCCGGCGATTGCGCCGTCGACCCAATGATTGCCGGTGGCATCGAACGCCTTGGCGAATTCCGCGACCGCCGCAGCTTCGCCGCCCGACGTCCACCAATGCGTGACTTCAAGATCCGTTGCTCCGGCAAACGCCGCACTGCCAAGCAGCGTGGCGGATGCCAGCATCGCCTTCAAGAATTTCATCATTTCCCTCCCTTGCATGCACGTGTCGCGCTACGCATGAACCTCAACTGGGGGCGAGTACATGTCACCAGTGTAATCGATTACATCTTGACACGTGCACAGATGTAATCGATTACAAAGCATGATCGGCAATTGCCGTCGAGTTAAGCCGGAATTCGTCGTCAAATCCGTGCCGGTCACTCGCGCCGATGGAACACCAATGACCTTGCGCTCGCCGAAAATCCAGGACGTTGCCCGCGCCGCGGGCGTGTCCACGGCGACCGTCAGTCGCGCGCTGTCCAATCCCAATGTCGTCGCCGACGGCACGCGAAAGGCAGTCCTGGAGGCGGTCGCCAGCACCGGATACCGGATCAACCGCATCGCGCAAAATCTGCGCCGGCGCATGACCGGCGCCATCGTCGTGCTGGTTCCCAATCTCGGCAATCCGTTCTTTTCGCAAATTCTCGCCGGCATCGAAGCGGTCACCTCGGCGAGCGGCTTCAGCGTGCTCATCGTCGACAGTGGCCAGACCGAGGTCAAGGCTGAACTGGCGATCGAATATCTGCACAATCACGCCGCCGATGGCCTGATCGTTCTCGATGCCTCGCTGCCGCTCGACCGGATGATGGCAAGCAACGCCACAAACGCCGCGCCGCCGGTGATCTTTGCCTGCGAGCGGCCGAACTCCGGCAAGCAGTTGATCTCGGTCACCGTTGACAATCGGCTTGGCGCCGCCCTGGCGGTGCGTCATCTTCACGGCCTCGGCCATCGCCGGATCGGACACGTGTGCGGTCCGCCCGGCAATGTGCTGACGGTAGCGCGCCGCGAGGGGACGATTGCCGAATTGAATGCGCTCGGACTTGCCGTGCGCAAGGAATGGTTTTTGCCCGGCGATTTTTCCATCGAGTCCGGCGGCCGCGCGGCGCGCCAATGGATGGCGCTCGAGGACCGGCCAAGCGCGGTGTTCTGCGCTTCCGACCAGATGGCGTTCGGGTTCATCTCCGAATTGCACACCAACCGCGTGCATGTGCCGGAAGCGGTTTCGGTCGTCGGCTTCGACGACATCGAGATCGCCAGCCGCTTCATCCCGGCCTTGACGACGATCCGCCAGCCGCGCATCGAGATCGGCGCCATTGCCGCCGAAATCCTGCTGCGGCGGATTTCCGGCGACGAATTGGCAAGCGACATCGCCGACCGCCGCCTGCCGGTGGAACTGATCGTGAGAAGGTCGACCGGCCCCGCCGCATAAGCCGGCCCTTGACCGAATCGCGAGCCGGTGCAACGGACGCCGAAAGCGAACCCAAAGTGGGCCCCTGGGGCGCGGCGGCATGAAAAAGGCGTTGATCACCGGTATTACCGGCCAGGACGGGGCCTATCTCGCCGAATTCCTGCTCGAAAAAGGCTACGAGGTGCACGGCCTGCTGCGCCGAACCTCGCTGTTCAACACCGGCCGCATCGATCATCTCTACCGCGACCCGCATGAAGCAGACGTGCGCCTGCTCTTGCATCATGGCGACATGACCGATTCCTCGAGCCTGACGCGCGTCATCCACAAGGTCGTCCCGGACGAAATCTACAACCTCGCCGCCCAGAGCCACGTCGGCGTGTCGTTCGAGGAGCCGGAATATACCGCCAATTCCGACGCGCTCGGCACGCTGCGCATTCTCGAGGCGATCCGCTCGCTCGACCTTGTCGCCAAGACCCGTTTCTACCAGGCCTCGACCTCGGAACTGTTCGGCGCGGTGGCGCAATCGCCGCAATCGGAGGCAACGCCGTTTCATCCGCGTTCGCCCTATGGCGTCGCCAAGCTCTACGCCCATTGGATCACGATCAACTATCGCGAGGCTTACGGGCTCTATGCCTGCAACGGCATCCTATTCAACCATGAATCGCCGCTGCGCGGAGAAACCTTCGTCACCCGCAAGATCACGCGCGCGCTTGGCCGCATCAAGCTCGGCTTGCAGTCGTGCCTTTACCTCGGCAATCTCGAATCGCGGCGCGACTGGGGCCATGCGCGCGACTATGTGCGCATGCAGTGGATGATGCTGCAGCAGAAGGAGCCAGAGGATTTCGTCATCGCCAGCGGCGAGCAGCATTCGGTGCGCGAATTCGTCGAAGCAGCGGCGGCTGCGATCGGCATAGCCATCGCGTGGCGCGGCGAAGGCGCCGGCGAAACCGGGCACGATGCGCGCAGCGGCGAATGCATCGTGCGCATCGATCCGCGCTATCTGCGCCCGGCGGAAGTGGAAACGCTGCTCGGCAACGCGGACAAGGCGCGAAAAAAACTTGGCTGGCGGCCAACCGTCACCTTCCGCGAACTGGTCGCGGAAATGGCCGACAAGGACCTGCGCCTGGCCGAACGCGAAAAACTGCTGCTCGAGCGGCAACTGGCGCGGGCGCCGTAGGAATACGCCAAAACCGAAGCTCGCAAGATCGGGAGGAGGAGTTCGATGGCAAAGCATGTTCTCGCGATCGATCAGGGAACCACATCGTCGCGGGCGATCCTGTTCGACGGCGAACAGCGAATTGTGGCCGTGGCGCAGCGCGAATTCGCCCAGCATTTTCCGAAGCCCGGCTGGGTCGAGCACGACGCCGAGGACATCTGGCAATCGGTGCTCCTGACCGGCCGTCAGGCCATCGAAATGGCGGGCATTGCACCCGCCGACATCGCCGCCATCGGCATCACCAACCAGCGCGAGACCGTTGTCGCCTGGGACCGCAGAAGCGGGAAGCCCGTCCACCGCGCCATCGTCTGGCAGGACCGGCGCACCGCGCCGCTGTGCGCGCAACTGAAAAAAGCCGGCCACGAGCCGGCATTCACGCGCAAGACCGGGCTTTTGCTCGACCCGTATTTTTCGGGCACCAAGATCGCCTGGCTGCTCGACAACGTGAAGGGATTGCGGCGCAAGGCCGAGGCCGGCGCCATCGCCATCGGGACGATCGATGCGTTCCTGATCTGGCGGCTGACGGGCGGCGCCGTACACGCCACCGACGCGACCAATGCGTCGCGCACGCTCCTCTACAATATCGCGACCCATCGCTGGGACCGCGACCTGCTCGGCGTCCTCGACGTGCCGGCGGCGGTGCTGCCGGAGGTCATGGACAGTTCGGCCGAATTCGGCGTCGCCGAGGCCGGCCATTTCGGCGCGGCGATTCCGATCCTGGGCGTCGCCGGCGACCAGCAGGCGGCGACCATCGGCAATGCCTGCTTTGCGCCTGGCATGATGAAGTCGACCTACGGCACCGGCTGTTTTGCCTTGCTCAATACCGGCAAGGACATGGTTCGTTCGCGCAACCGGCTGCTGACGACGATCGCCTACCGCCTCGGCGGCGAGACGACCTATGCGCTGGAAGGCTCGATCTTCATGGCCGGCGCCTCGGTGCAATGGCTGCGCGACGGGCTGAAGATCATCGAGAAGGCTTCCGACAGCGACGCCATGGCGACGGCGGCCGATGCACAGCAGGAGGTCTATCTGGTGCCGGCCTTTGTCGGCCTAGGCGCGCCCCATTGGGACGCGAACGCACGCGGCGCAATGTTCGGCCTGACGCGCGGCACCGGCCGCGAAGAGATCGTGCGCGCCACGCTCGAAGCCGTCTGCTACCAGACCGCCGACCTGCTCGGCGCCATGCGCAAGGACTGGAAGGGCGCAACCGGTCGGAGAACCGTGTTGCGCGTCGACGGAGGCATGGTCGCCTCGAACTGGACGATGCAATTCCTGGCCGACATTCTGAACGCGCCCGTCGACCGGCCGACCGTACTGGAGACCACGGCGCTCGGCGCTGCCTGGCTGGCTGCTTCCAAGGCCGGGTTATGGCCGGGGCAGAAAGGCTTTGCCGCCACCTGGGCGCGCGACTGCCGGTTCGCGCCGAAAATGAAAGACGCCGAACGCGCCCGCAAGCTTGTCGGATGGCGCGACGCAGTTGTCCGAACGCTCAGCCGCTGAGGCGGCCGGAAGCTGACGGCGTCGCAGGACGGGCTGGATCATCCCCTCCGTGCAAGCGTCTCACGCTTCCACCGTAAGCCGAACGCTGACGCCGGGGCGCGATGGTCGGTGGCGCACGATTGAGGTTCTCGATCGCAAGACCGGCGGCGGACTTGTAGACCGACATGAACTCGGAGCGCTCTTCCTGTGGGATCACATCATCGATGTTGTCGAATTCGCCCCCACAGCGTTCATCGACCATATTCAGTAACCCAAACGGGCCGGCGCCGCGATTGCGGAGCACGAGCTGCGAGATCGGCCCGCAGAGCTTCTGGTCGTAAAGCCGCAGTGCCTCCGGCGTGAGACCATGCTCGACCAGCAAGGCTCCGAGTATTCGCGTATCCATCACCGCCTGGCTCGCCCCGTTCGATCCGGTCGGATACATCGGGTGCGCCGCATCGCCGATGAGTATGACCCTGCCGTCTTGCCACGTCGTCACGGGGTCGCGGTCGATCATCGGGTTCTCGTAAGCGACATCCGCCCGGCGAAGCAGGTCCGGCACATCCAGCCAGTCGTACTGCCATCCTTCGAAATGATGAGCGAATTCGTCGATCGCCACCGGCCGGAACCAGCCGGTGTCCTTCCAGCCTTGCGAACGATCAACCGTCAGTTCCGCAATCCAGTTGATCGTGGCGAGCCCCGTGCCCGGATCGGGATGCGAAATCGGGTAGAAGACGATTTTGTGCTTGTGCGTGCCGAGGCCAACGAAAGACGCGCCGGAGCGAATTGGCGCGCCGCTGCTGGTGCCGCGCCACATGATGGCTCCGCCCCAGTGAATTGGCGGCTGGTCGGGATGCATCTGGGCGCGCACGGCCGAATGAATGCCGTCGGCGCCGACCAGCAGTGTTCCGGTCTCGCGGATGGTCGCGCCATCCGCGGTGCGGATGATCGCCGTCACCGTGCCGTCCGGATTATTCTCGTAGCCGGTTACGCGACGGCCGAGCCGCACCGCGTCCGGACCAATTCGTTCGCGCACCAGGTCGAGCATCAGCAAATGAAGCCGGCCGCGATGCACTGCGTATTGCGGCCATTTGTAGCCCGCCAGCACGCCGCGCGGCTCCGAATAGATATCGTTGCCGTTGAGCCCGACCAGCGCCCATTCCCTGGCCGGTAGTCCGACCTTGTCAAGATCGCTGGCTTCGATCCCCAGATCGTAGAACTCGCGTACTGCATTGGGCTGCAGGTTGATGCCCACGCCCAGAGGCAGTAGTTGCCTGACCGACTCGAAAACCACGCAGGGCACGCCGATCTGATGAAGGGTGAGTGCCATTGCCATTCCCGCAATGCCACCACCGGCTATCAATACCCGAGACTCTGACATGTGAACTGTCTGCTACTCCAAAGGCGCTACTTACCAACAAAGACGCCGGAATCTCAACAGAAAGCTGAACAGGTCAAATGCGCCCAGATGCCCGCAGGCATAGCCGGCGAGCGCGCGGTACCCTGGACATCGCGCCGCTTGCGAAATACGGGCAAGCCGGCATGATCGTGTCTGAAGGTAACGGGTTTTCGAATTGGGCGAACCGCATCAACCGCGAACTGTGACGACATTTCCCCGGCGCGTCGTCGAACAGCCGGACGTCGCAATTGTCATGCCGGACGGCTGCCGCTTGTCGGCGCGCATCTGGATGCCGGAAGACGCCACGCAGGACCCGGTCCCGGTCATTCTCGAGCACCTGCCCTATTTCAAGCGCCACGGCACGGTCGCGCGTGACAGCCTCACCCACGCCTATCTCGCCGGCCACGGCTATGCCTGCATCCGCATCGACATGCGCGGCACCGGCGATTCCGAAGGTTTGATGACTGACGAATACACGCCCCAGGAATTGCAGGACGCCTGCGACGTGTTGGCCTGGGCCGCGAAACAGGAATGGTCGACCGGCAAGGCCGGAATGATGGGGATTTCCTGGGGCGGCTTCAACGCGCTGCAGGTCGCCGCGAAGCGTCCGGCTTCGCTGAAGGCGATCATCACCCTTTGCTCGACAGTCGACCGTTTTGCCGACGACATCCATTTCAAGGGCGGTTGCCTTCTCGGCGAGAATTTCGGCTGGGCGGCGAACATGTTGTCCTATTCCTCGCGTCCGCCCGATCCTGCCCTGGTCGGTGACCAGTGGCGGCGCATGTGGCTTGATCGGCTGGAGGACATGCCGTTCCTTGCCGCGAATTGGTTGGGCCGCCAGACCCGCGACGCCTACTGGAAGCACGGTTCGGTCTGCGAGGACTATGCTGCAATCGAAGCAGCAGTTCTGACGATCGGCGGTTGGCATGACGGCTACCGCAACACGATCTCGCATCTGGTTTCGAACCTGAAATGCCCGGTCAAGGGTATCGTCGGCCCGTGGATTCACAAATATCCGCACGTTGCCAAACCAGAACCGGCGATCGGTTTTCTGCAAGAAGCACTGCGCTGGTGGGATCGCTGGCTGAAGGGAATCGACACCGGCGTCGAGAACGATCCTGCAATGCGGATGTGGCTGATGGACAGCGTCGCGCCGGCGCGCTGGCTCGATGTTCGCCCCGGAAGGTGGATCGTGGAAACAGAATGGCCATCGCCGCAAATCGAGACGACGGTCATGGCGCTCGGCAATGCAACCCTTGGCGCAGAGCCGATCACGCAAGGCTTGGCGATCTGTTCGCCGCAGGACTGCGGCGCGGCGACCGGCGAATATTTCCCCTTCACCTTCGGGCCGGAATTGCCGGACGAGCAGTCGGGCGACCATGCCCGTTCTCTCTGCTTCGACGCGGCTCCGGCTGAAGCGCCGCGCGACATCGTCGGTGCGCCGGTCGTGAAGCTGACGCTTTCGTCAGACCGGCCGCTCGCCCTGATCGCGGTGCGATTGTGCGACCTGTTCCCGGACGGAACCAGCGCGCTGATCACTATCGGCGTATTGAACCTCGCCCATCACGCATCGCACGAAAGTCCGGAACTGTTGGAGCCGGGGAAGAAATACGCTGTCGAATTCGCCCTTGACCAGATCGCTTACAGCTTGCCGAAAGGCCATTACCTGCGGGTGGCGATCTCGACTGCCTATTGGCCATTCCTGTGGCCGTCGCCGCAGGCGGCGATGGTGACGATTCATGCTGGCGAACTGGTGCTGCCGGTTCGCGGCATGATCGCCGAAGGCGAAGAATGGCATTTCGAGCAGCCTGAAGCGGCAGCGCCTTGGCGCGCGAGCGAATTGCGACCACCGCGTTCGCTGCGCAAGACCGGCCATGACAAGGATTCCGGCATGGTCGAGACTTCGGTCGAAAATGATTTTGGCGAATATCAGGATCTCGAACACAGGCTGATATCGGGAAGTCAGGTGACAGAAAAATGGATCGTTCATCCGGATGATCCGCTATGCGCCAGCGCCGAAATCGAATGGGAGCAGACGGGCGGTCGCGGCGACTGGCGTTGGCGCACCGAGGTGCGCGCGAACATGCGCGCAACGCGCGATGCGTTTCTCGTTGAAGCGAAACTGCGCGCCTTCGAGAACGATGCACTCGTCTTCAACCGTGACTTTACGAGCCAGATTCGACGCCAGTTCGTCTAAAGCCCGCAGCCCCAGCGCTCCGGCTATGGCGATTATGCGACCGCGATTGTCGTTTCCGCGCCGGTTGCACGCCGCTGAACGCAACTAGGCTCGCGTTTGCGGGAATTGGTGCTCGCCGGGCGCAGCAGCCTCTCTTGCCCGCGCTTGCCTAATGCGGCGGATGGGTTCAAAAATCTGCAGAGGGAACGTGATAACTGGCGCCGAATGCCAAACACAACACTCACAGGCGCCATCAGGGAGAACGAGAATGTCCAGCGAACTTGAATATCTTAGCCAACTGGTCTGCAAGGGAAAACTCGACCGGCGCGCCTTTCTCGGCCGCGCTACGGCGCTCGGCGTGTCGGCGGCTTTCGCCAATTCGCTTCTCGCAACCGCCGGCTTTGCCGAGACGCCGGTCAAGGGCGGCATCATCAAGGCCGGCCTCGTCGGCGGCGAGGCAACCAACAATCTCGACCCCGCGCTGTTCATGACGCAGGTGCCGTTCACTTTCGGCAAGATGTGGGGCGAGATGATCGTCGAACTCGCTCCCGACGGAGGCATCGAGTACAGGATTGCCGAGGAGATCGGCTCTTCGGAAGATGCCAAAACCTGGACGCTGAAAATTCGTGACGGCATCGAGTTCCACAACGGCAAGACCGTCACGGCCGATGACGTTCTGGCCACGCTCCAGCGCCATTCGGACGAGAAGTCCAAGTCCGGCGCGCTCGGTTACATGAAAGGGTTCGAGAGCATCAAGGCAAACGGCAAGGAAGTCATCATCACTCTGAAGGAGGGCAACGCCGATCTGCCCTATCTGCTCACCGACTATCACCTGATCGTCCAGCCGAATGGCGGCAAGGACGCCGCAGACGCCGGCATCGGGGCCGGCCCCTACAAGGTCGCCGTCAACGAGCCCGGCGTGCGCCACGTCGGAGAGCGTTTCGCCAATTATTGGCAAGGCGACAAGATCGGTCACGCCGATCAGGTCGAAATCCTCGTCATCAACGACGCCACCGCGCGCACATCTGCCCTGCAGAGTGGCCAGGTCCACATGATCAACCGCGTCGAGCCGAAGATCGTCGACCTTGTCAAGCGCACACCGGGCATCGACATCCGGAACTATGCCGGCCCCGGACACTACGTGTTCATCATGCACTGCAACACGGCGCCCTTCGACAACAACGACCTCAGGATGGCGCTGAAGCTGGCGATCGATCGCGAGGAGATGCTTGACAAAATCCTGCGCGGCTTTGGCTCGCTCGGCAATGACTTCCCGATCAACTCGACATATCCGCTGTTCGCAAATGACCTCGAACAGCGCAAATTCGATCCCGACAAGGCCAAGTTCCACTATAAGAAATCCGGCCACGACGGTCCGATCCTGCTGCGCACGTCGGAAGTGGCGTTCCCCGGCGCGGTGGACGCCGCCCAGCTCTTCCAGCAAAGCGCGGCAAAGGCCGGCATCACGCTCGAAATCAAGCGTGAGCCGGGCGACGGGTACTGGAACGAAGTCTGGAACAAGCAGCCCTTCTGTGCCTCCTATTGGGGCGGCCGCTCGACCCAGGACCAGATGTATTCGACCGCCTATCTGTCGACGGCGGATTGGAATGACACGCGGTTCTTGCGCAAGGACTTCGACAAGATGCTCCTCAACGCGCGCGCTGAGCTGGACGAGGCCAAACGCAAAGCGATCTACCGCGACATGGCCGTCATGGTGCGAGACGAAGGTGGCCTGATCCTGCCCTTCTTCAACCAGTTCATCGATGCAACCGGGCCCAAAATCGCAGGTTGGATGCTCGATCCGCATCAGGAACTGATGAATGGCTACGCACCGGCCAAATGCTGGCTGAAAGCATGAACCCTCGACGGGCTCAGGGGGACAGGGGATGGGGTCAGCCGTCCTGAGATTGGTTGCCCAGCGCCTCGCGCTGGGCATCCTCCTGCTTCTCGCGGTGTCGGTGGTGATCTTCGCCGGCACGCAAATCTTGCCCGGCGACGTCGCCCAGTCGATCCTGGGACAGTCGGCAACGCCGCAGTCGCTCGAAAACCTGCGCCGCGAGCTCGGCCTCAACGACCCGGCCTATATCCGTTACTTCCGCTGGCTCTTCGGTGTCCTGCATGGCGACCTCGGCACGGCGCTGTCGAATCGCGCCGACATCGCCACTTCCATCGGCAAGCGCCTGTTCAACACGATCTTCCTTGCCGGCGTTGCCGCCATCGTCGCCGTGCCACTGGCGATCCTGCTTGGGCTTTTGGCAGTGCGCTATCGCAACCGTTGGCCCGACAAGCTGATCTCGGCGGTGACGCTGGCCTCGATCTCGCTGCCGGAATTTTTCATCGGCTACGTGGTGATATATTTCGTTGCGGTCAAGCTCGGCTGGTTCCCGAGCGTGTCGACCGTCTATGACGGCATGGGGTTCCTCGACCGATTGTCTGCGGTGGCGCTGCCGGCGCTGACGCTTACCCTTGTCGTGCTCGCCCATATGATGCGCATGACGCGTGCCGCGATCCTCAACGTCATGCAGTCGGCCTATATCGAGACGGCCGAACTCAAGGGCCTGTCGGCCTTCGACGTCATCCGCCGCCATGCCTTTCCGAACGCGATCGCGCCGGTCGTCAACGTCGTCATGCTCAATCTCGCCTATCTGATCGTCGGCGTCGTCGTCGTCGAGGTCATCTTCGTCTATCCCGGCATGGGCCAATATCTCGTCGACCATGTATCCAAGCGCGACGTTCCGGTCGTGCAGGCCTGTGGCCTCGTCTTCGCCGCGTTCTTCATCAGCCTCAACCTGATCGCCGATCTGGTCGCCATCCTGACCAATCCGCGATTGCGGCATCCGCGCTAGGGGCGCGCCATGTGGCAACGGGTCCCGATCAGTGCCTGGCTCGGCATGTTCGTCACCGGCCTCTACCTCATCGTTGCGGTGTTCGCGCCGCTGCTGGCGCCCTATTCGATGACCGAGGCGGCCGGCGCGGTGTGGGAACCGATGTCGGCGACCCACTGGCTCGGCACAGACAATCTCGGCCGCGATCTGTTGAGCCGCATGATCTACGGCGCCCGCACTACGATTTTCATCGCCGCGGTCGCCACCGCGCTGTCGTTTTCGCTCGGCTCGATCATGGGATTTGTTGCCGCCGTGATCGGCGGCTGGGTCGACCAGGGGGTGTCGCGATTTGTTGATCTGCTGATGTCGATTCCAACGCTGATCTTCGCGCTGGTGGTGTTGTCGGTACTGCCATCCAATCTCATCACGCTCATCATGGTCATGGGCATACTCGATGCCACCAGGGTGTTTCGCCTGTCGCGGGCGGTCGCCGTCGACATCAACATCATGGATTTCGTCGAGGCCGCGCAACTGCGCGGCGAAGGCCGCATGTGGGTGATCTTCCGCGAAATCCTGCCGAACGCGCTGTCGCCGCTCGTTGCTGAGCTCGGCCTGCGCTTCATTTTCCAGGTATTGTTCCTGTCGGCGCTGTCATTCCTCGGTCTCGGCATCCAGCCGCCCGAAGCCGACTGGGGCGGGATGGTCAAGGAGAACAAGGACGGCATCGTCTTCGGCATCCCGGCGGCGCTGATCCCGGCCGCGGCAATCTCTATCCTGGCGATTTCGGTCAACCTCATCGCCGACTGGATCCTCAACCGCACGACCAGCCTGAAGGGAGGCCGCGGTGGCTAGGGCGAAGACGCCAGCGGCAAAGCGGAAACCGGCGCGAAAGGCCTCGCCTGCACGAAGCCGCACGGCGCCGAACCCGACGCGCAAGGTTGCGACCGGTGAAAAAATCCTGCTCGACATCCGCGATCTGAAGATCGGCGCCACGATCCATCCGCCGGGTGAACCTTCGCGCGACATCGTCATCGTCGACGGCGTGTCGCTGACGCTGGAAAAGGGCAAGGTTCTCGGGTTGATCGGCGAATCGGGCGCCGGCAAATCGACGATCGGTTTGGCGTCGATGGGCTACGGGCGCGGCGAGGTGCGCATCACCGGCGGCGAGGTGTGGCTCAACGGCCGCGATATCCTCGACGTCGGCGTCGCCGGCTTGCGCGCTGTGCGCGGCAAGGAAGTGACCTACGTCGCGCAATCGGCAGCGGCGGCATTCAATCCCGCCCATCGCCTGATCGACCAGGTGGTCGAGGCGGCCGTCGAGCATGGCGTCGCCGACCGCGCCGAGGCGGCGCGTCGCGCTATTGCCCTGTTCAAGGTGCTCGGCCTGCCTGATGCCGACAATATCGGCAATCGTTATCCGCATCAGGTTTCTGGCGGGCAATTGCAGCGCGTCATGACGGTAATGGCGCTATGCCCGGAGCCCGACCTGATCGTGTTCGACGAGCCGACGACGGCACTCGACGTGACGACGCAGATCGACGTGCTGGCGGCGATCAAGGAAGCGATCCACCGCACCGGCGTCGCCGCCCTCTATATCACCCACGACCTGGCGGTCGTTGCCCAGATCGCCGACGACATCATGGTGCTGCGGCACGGCAAAATGGTTGAGTACGGCACCGCGCGCCAGATCATCACGGCGCCGAAACAGGCCTACACCAAGGCGTTGGTGTCGGTGCGCTCGATCACCCACAAGGAAAAGGCGCCGAGCGAACGACCGCTGCTCAGGGTCGAAAAGGCCACTGCCGCCTACGGCGGGGCGAAAGTGCCGGTGATCAAAAGCGTCAGTGTCGAAATCCATCCCGGCCAGACACTGGCGGTTGTCGGCGAATCCGGTTCCGGCAAGTCGACGCTGGCGCGCGTCATCACCGGCCTGCTGCCACCGATTTCCGGGCAAATCCGCTTCGGCGACCGGGTGTTGCCGCCGGCGCTGGCGCAACGCAGCAAGGACGACTTGCGCCAGATCCAGATGATCTACCAGATGGCCGACGTGGCGATGAACCCGCGCCAGACGGTTGCAACCATCGTCGGCCGGCCGCTGGAATTTTATTTTGGCATGGGCGGCGCCGCGCGCGACAAGCGCATCGGCGAACTGCTCGAGGAAATCGAGATGGGCAAGGGTTTTGCCGAGCGCTACCCGGCCGAACTCTCCGGCGGCCAAAAGCAACGCGTCTGCATCGCCCGCGCGCTCGCCGCCAAGCCGCAGCTGATCCTGTGCGACGAACCGACCAGCGCGCTCGACCCGCTGGTTGCCGAGGGCATTTTGAAGCTGCTGCTCGAATTGCAGAAGGTCGAAAATGTCGCCTACCTTTTCATCACCCACGATCTGGCGACGGTAAAGGCAATCGCCGATTCGATCGCGGTAATGTATCGCGGCGAGGTCGTGCGCTATGGCCCGAAATCGGCGGTATTGAAGCCGCCGTTCGACGCCTACACCGACCTGCTGCTTTCTTCGGTGCCGGAAATGCAAATCGGCTGGCTGGAGAAGGCGCTGAAGGGCCGGCGCATGGCGAGCGCGGGGAACTGATCCGACCAGTTGCAACCGGCGCCGACGGTATTGAAGCGCCTCGGCGTCAAGCTGCCCGCGACGATGAAGGCACAGCCGTTTCTTCAGTAGGGCCAGCGGCCTTCGCCAAGCGCGGCGATTGCTTCGACGATCTGAGAAAAACTGTCGCGGGCGCGTCTGACCGTGTGGCGGGCGCGCAGATAGCCGTGGACAAGGCCGGTCCCGCGGAACCATTTCGCCTTGCCGCCGGCGGCGGTGATGGCGTCGCAATAATCGCGGCCGTCGTCGCACAGCGGATCGCACTGCGCCGAGAACACCACCGTCGGCGGCAGGCCGGAAAAATCCTCGTCCTGCAGGGGTGCTAGCGTCGGGTCGCCGGTGACCTTCCTTCCGCTGGCGCGGATGCTCGCATAGAAGTCGACATCGGTACGCGTCAGCATCGGCGCATGTGCGTGTTCGACATAGGAGCCTTTCGCCGTATCGCCGCCGTAGCCGGGGTAGACGGCGACCTGGCCGATCGGGGTCTTCGCCTGACCGCGTTTCGCGTGGCAAATGGCGGCGCAGAGATTGCCGCCGGCACTGTCGCCGACCAGCACGACCGGCAGGACGCTTGCGCTTGCCGCATGGTGAAACCCGGTCAAGGCGTCGTCGAAGGACGCCGGATGGACATGCTCCGGCGCCAGCCGGTAGTCGACGGATGTCACCGGAAATCCGGTGCGCTGGCACAATTCGGCACAGACATCGTCATGGCTGTCGAGCCCCCCGACGACAAAGCCGCCGCCGTGCAGGTAGACGATCTGCGCAGCCGGATCGGCATTGACGAAGCGGTAGCGACGAATCGCAGATCTCCACCGTTTTTGCCGGCGATCGCGCCGTCTTCGGCAGTCACGCCTTGCGGATTGCCGGCAAAGAATTCACGGCACATCGCGTCGTAGATCTGGCGCTGCTTCTCGACCGGAAACGTTGCGGTTTCGGGCGGATACCAGCTGTCGGTGCGGTCGATAAAGGCCCAGGTCTCGGCGTCGATCAGCCTCTCGTATTTACCCTTTTCCATGCACACATCCCGATTGCCTTTGGCGCAACTTTGCCCGAAGGAGGAACCCGATAACAAGAGCACCTGAAGCTTGGCCGCATTCGTTCCGCCGAAACCGCTAAAGGCCATCCTGTTCGACAAGGACGGCACGCTGATCGATTACGAGGCGACCTGGGCGCCGGTCATCCGCGCCGCCGCGCGCCTCGCGGCCGGCGGCAATACGTCGCTGGAAAGGCATCTGCTCGAAGTGTGCGGCGTCGATCCGACTACCGGCCGCACGCGCGCCGACAGCCTGTTTGCCTCAGGAAACGCCCTCGAGATTGCCGGCGAAATGGTCGAACGCGGCAGCCCGTTGGCTCGCGCCGAGCTCGCCGAACGGCTCGATTGCCTGTTTGCCGAAGCGGCGGCTGGCGCCGTCGGCGTCGCCGATCTTGCCGCATTGTTCAGCGTGTTGAAAAATGCCGGGCTATCCATCGGCATCGCCAGCTCCGACGTTGCCGCCGGTATCCAGGAAACCGTGAACGTGCTCGGCATCGCCGGCCATGTCGATTTCATTGCCGGCTATGACAGCGGCCACGGCCACAAGCCGGAACCGGGAATGGCGCTGGCCTTCTGCCGTTCGGCCGGTTGCATGCCGGTCGAAATGGCGATGGTCGGCGACAACCGCCACGACCTGGCGATGGGCCGCGCGGCCGGCGCCGGCCTCGTCGTTGGCGTTTTGAGCGGCACCGGCACGCGCGAAACGCTCGGCGAACTGGCTGACGCGATCATCGCCAACGTCGCCGATCTGCCGGCGTTGCTCCGGATCGCGGTGGCTTCGCGGTAAGGTGGAAATGCTTCGCCATTGGCACGGCCCATTCGACCGGCGGCGGCGCTGTCACTGCGACGGCAGCGGCGCGGGATTATCGGACAGCGTGCGCAAATAGGCGATGACGTTGGCGCGGTCCTTGACGTCCTTCAGGCCCGGAAAACCCATCGCGGTGCCCTTGATGCACTTCTTCGGGTTCCACAAAAAGCAGTTCAGCTCATCGTAGGTCCAGTGCTTGCCGGCGCCCGCTTCCTTCAGGCCGGCCGAATACGGGAAGCCCGCTTCGCTCGCCATCGCGCGATCGACAACGCCATAGAGCGGCGGCCCGACTTTCTTGCCGGCACCTTTTTCAAGATTGTGACAAGAGGCGCATTTCTTGGCGATGGTGGCGCCGGCGTCTGGATCGGCGCTCGCCAGCAGCGGCATCACCGGTTCGTAGCTCGGGGCGCCGCCGCCCGATGCTTCCTTGGCATTGCCGGCGGGTTCGACCGCGGCAATGGAATAACCCGGATTTGCCGGCGCGGCCGTGTGGAAAATCGCATCCGCCATCAGATTGACCGCAAACAGGATAAAGGCAGTACCCAGAACCGCCATTGCGATCTTGTTGAATTCAAAGGTATTCATGATTTCCCCACGTTCCGGCCTGCCCTGCCGGTTCGCCCCCGCATGAGGCGGTCGTGACAAATTCGCCGAATTTGCGTGTGGGTTACAACGCCTGTATGGCAGGCGCAAGTGAGACCTTTTGACACGAGCCGGCTGGCATGAAGCCCCAATCCGCAAGCTGTCCTTCGGAGTTGCCGAGGGCGCTGGTGCTGATCCCGTCGCGCCTTGCTTCGACGCGCCTGCCGCGCAAACCGCTCGCCGATATCGCCGGCAAGCCGATGATCGTCCACGTCCTGGACCGGGCGCGCGAAGCAAATATCGGACGTGCCGTCGTTGCGACCAACTCGGCCGAGATTGCCGATGCGGTTGGCGCTGCCGGCGGCGAGGCAGTGATGACCAGCGCCGATCATGCCAGCGGTTCGGACCGTATCTGGGAGGCGGCGCAACGCATCGATCCGCAGGGGCAGGCCGAATTCATCGTCAACCTGCAGGGCGACTTGCCGACGACCCCCGGCCCGGTCATCGCCCGCTGCCTGCAAATCCTCATCGACGGCGAGGCCGACATCGCGACGCTAGCCAGCGAAATCCGTGAGCCCTCCGAGCGAACCAATCCCAATGTGGTCAAGCTTGTCGGCAGCGCGATTGGCGGCAACCGGCTGCGCGCGCTCTATTTCACCCGAGCCACGGCGCCGTGGGGCGAGGGGCCGCTCTACCACCACATCGGCCTTTATGCCTACCGGCGCGCCGCGCTCGAGAAATTCGTCTCGTTGCCGCCTTCGACGCTCGAAAAGCGCGAGCGGCTCGAGCAGTTGCGGGCGCTCGAAGCCGGCATGCGCATCGAAGCCGAGCTCGTTGACACGGTACCGCTGGGCGTCGATACAGCGGCCGACCTCGAAAAGGCGCGCATCCTGCTTGCGCCGCGAGCGCCCGCCGGGATCTAACATGAGCCAGCCGACCAACCGGATCGCGTTCCAGGGCGAACCCGGAGCAAATTCCGATACTGCCTGCCGCGACATGTATCCGCGCATGGAGCCTCTGGCGTGCGCCACCTTCGAGGACGCCTTCAACGCGGTCGAGGCCGGCAAGGCCGACTTGGCGATGATCCCGATCGAGAACACCATCGCCGGGCGCGTCGCCGACATACATCATCTGCTGCCGGAATCGCGCCTGCACATCGTCGCCGAATATTTCCTGCCGATCCATTTCCACCTGATGGCCCTGCCCGGCAGTTCGCTCGGCGACATCAAGGCGGTATTGAGCCACGTCCACGCGCTGGGGCAATGCCGCAAGATCATCCGCAAGCATCGATGGAAAGCGGTAGTAGCCGGCGACACCGCCGGCGCGGCGCGCCAGATTGCCGAGGAAGACAATCCCGGCCAAGCAGCATTGGCGCCGAAACTGGCGGCCAAACTCTATGGTCTCGATATCCTGGCCGAACACGTCGAGGATGATTCCAACAACGTCACGCGCTTCGTCGTCCTGAAGAAGACGCGCGACTGGCCGGCGGCCGGTGCGGCGAGGAAGATGATGACGACCTTCGTGTTCCGGGTGCGAAACATTCCGGCCGCGCTCTATAAGGCGATGGGCGGATTTGCCACCAACGGCGTCAACATGACGAAGCTCGAAAGCTACCAGCTCGGCGGCAAGTTCTTCGCGACGCAATTTTATGCCGACGTCGAGGGCCATCCGGAGGAACCCCCGGTGCACCGCGCGCTCGAGGAATTGCGCTACTTTTCGCGCGACATGCGCATCGTCGGCGTCTATGCGGCACATCCGTTTCGCGACAAGCTCGCCGAAACCCTGCCGGACGACGACTAGCAAGTCAGTCCGCCAACCAGGCGCTGATCAGGTGATGGGCAATCGCCTTTTCGGGGGGGGCGCGGAGATCGTGTTCGCCGGCGAGCATCCGGCGCACTTCGGGGCGGCTGAACCAACGGCAGTCTTCCAGTTCCTCGCCGTCGAAATTTATGGTTTCGTCCAGCGCTTCGCAAAAGCAACCGATCATCAGGGAATGGGGAAACGGCCACGGCTGGCTGGCGTGATAGCGGACGCGGCCGATGTGGATGCCGGATTCCTCAAAGGTTTCGCGGCGCACCGCGTCCTCGATGGTTTCGCCCGGTTCGATGAAGCCGGCGAGCGTCGAATACCATCCCGGCGGAAAATGCCGTCCGCGCCCGAGCAGGCAGTTGTCGCCGCGAACCGCCAGCATGATCGCCACCGGATCGGTGCGCGGAAAAATCTGGCTCGAACAATTCGGGCAATCGCGGCGATAGCCGCCGAGCGCCGACTGGCTCGCGGTGCCGCATTTGCCGCAGTAGCGGTTCATGGCGTGCCAGTGCAGCAGGCTCGACGCTTGGGCAATGGCGCCGGCTTCGCCATCGCCGACCGAGGATGAATACAGCAAGCCGCGCATGTCGTAGAGACGCAGCGGTTCAGCGATCTGCGGTTCCTCGCACAGGGCATTGGCGGCAAGGCGGGGCGCGCTTTCAAGGAAACCGAGCAGCACGGCATTGTCGAAATCGGCGCGAAAGGCTTCCGCCTCGCTTCGCGAAAATGCCGTTGTCGACACCGGTTCTGCCTTGCGCACCAGCGCCTTGCCGCCGACGAGCAGATGCATGCGCGCCTGCGGATGGGCGAGTGCCTGGCTGAGCGACTGGACATTGCGCTTTTCGGCTTCGCGGGCGATGCGGTTGCCGGCGAAGCCGGTCAGCGCGCTCGGCTCGGGCCCGTCGTCAAATCGGATCGCCACGAAACTCTCCGGTTGCGGCCAATTGCTGGCGGATTACGGCCGACAGGGCATCGCGCTCGGCTTCGCCATAGGCAATGCGAGCGCCGTGGCCCCAGACCGGGCCCGGCCAGTTGGCATCGCCCGCGCTTCGGGCGACGACATGGATATGCAACTGGGCGACGACATTGCCAAGTGCGGCGACGTTGATTTTGCCGCATCCAGTCGCCTGCTTCAGTGCCGCGGAAGCGTGGCGGATTTCGCGGCCGGCGGCATCCGATTGCGCTTCGCTCAACTCGTGCCACTCCGCCAGGCCGGCACGCCGGGGAACGAGCAGCAGCCAGGGCCAGCGTCGATCGTTCATCAGGCGGACCCCGCACAGGCTGAAGGCGCCGAGGCGATGGCTGTCGGCGGCGAGGCGCGGGTGCAGGACAAAACCGGTTTCGGCGATGGGCATCAGGTCTCCGATTCGCTTGCGCAAGCTTGCATATTGGCTGGCAAAAGCCGATATGTCGCCGCGGAAGGCTGGCGGCGGACGTGTGCCTCGCCAACCGGGTCAGGTCCGGAAGGAAGCAGCCCCAACGAGATTCGCATGCGGGTCGCCGTCCAGTCTTCCACCCAGCCCTCGCCTGCGGGTGAGTGGCGGTTTCCTTCGCCCCGCAAAACGCTATAGTCGTGCCATGACGCAACCGCAAAAGCCCGATGCGGCGCCCTATCGCGTTCTGGCGCGCAAGTGGCGCCCGCACTCGTTTTCCGACCTGATCGGCCAGGAAGCGCTGGTGCGCACGCTGACCAACGCGTTCCGCACCGGCCGCATTGCGCAGGCCTACATGCTGACCGGCGTCCGCGGCGTCGGTAAGACGACGACGGCGCGCATCCTGGCGCGCGCGCTCAACTACAAGCGCGGCGACATCAACGTACCGACCATCGATATCGCCGAAGAGGGCGAGCATTGCCGGGCGATCCTCGAAGGCCGCCATGTCGACGTTATCGAGATGGACGCCGCCTCCTCGACCGGCATCGACGACATTCGCGACATCATTGAATCGGCGCAATACGCCCCGGCGATCGCCCGCTACAAGGTCTATGTCATCGACGAAGTCCACATGCTCTCCAAGAACGCCTTCAACGGGCTGCTGAAGACGCTGGAAGAGCCGCCGCCGCACCTGAAATTCGTCTTCGCCACGACTGAAATCCGCAAGGTGCCGGTCACGGTACTGAGCCGCTGCCAGCGCTTCGACCTGCGCCGGATCGAACCGGGCGTACTGATCGGCCATCTTGAAAAGATCTGCGCCGCCGAGGGCGTCGAGGCCGACACCGAAAGCCTGGCGCTGATCGCGCGCGCCGCCGACGGTTCGGTGCGCGACGCGCTGTCGCTGCTCGACCAGGCGATCGCTCATTCGGCCGGCAGAATCGAGGCCGAAGGCGTCCGCTCGCTGCTCGGCGTTGCCGACCGGGCGCGCGTCGTCGACTTGTTCGAGATGGCGATGAAGGGTGACATCGCCGCGGCGCTCGGCGAACTGAAGGAGCAATACGATCTCGGCGTCGATCCGGCCGTGGCGATCGCCGATCTTGCCGAATTCACGCATCTGGTGACCCGCCTGAAGCTCGCCCCGGACCTGCCGGGCGAAGCATTGGTGGCAAAGGCCGAGCGCGAGCGGGCCGCCGCCTTTGCGGAGCAGCTTTCATTGCGCGAACTCGATCGTGCCTGGCAGATTCTTGCCAAGGGTTTGGCCGAGATCACTGCCAGCGAGCGGGCGCTCGCCGCCGCCGACATGGTGCTGGTGCGCCTAACCCATGCGGCAACACTGCCGACGCCCGACGAACTGGCGCGCATGCTTGATGGCGGCGACAAACCGGGCCGCGCGCTGGCGCAAGGCGCCAGCCAGGGCCGGGTCGCGGCAGCGCCGCCCTCAGCGGCGGCCGGCGGCATCGTCCGCGCCGCGAACGCGACCGGCATTACTGGCGGCAGGGCGACCGCGACAAGGCCGCAGCCGGCGTCACAGCCGTTGCCACAACCATTGTCACAATCGGGGCCACAAACCGAGCGCGATAGCGCACCAATGGCACTCGCCCGGTTCGAAGATCTGGTGCTGTTGGCCGAAGACAGGCGCGACATCAAGCTGCGCACCAACCTGCGCCGGCATGTGCGGCTGGTCTCGTTTGCCGACGGGCGCATGGAATTTTCGCTGGCCGGCAACCCGCCGGCGGATTTCGTTTCCGACCTGTCGGCCAAGCTGCAGCAGTGGACCGGGCGGCGCTGGATGATCGCGACCTCGCGGGCCGACGGCGCGCCTACGCTGGAGGAGGCCGAACGCCAGAAGGCGGGCTCGCTTGCCGCCGACGCGCTGGCCGATCCCGATGTCGTCGCCATCCGGGCGCGGTTTCCCGGCGCGCGGGTGATCGACGTGCGCTTGCGTACCGACGGCGAGGAAGCCAATGGCGAACCGCTCGAACCGGCGGCAGAGCCGGTTGCCGAGCCGGAATAAGGCGAGAAACGATGAAAGACCTCCTTGGCATCATGAAGCAGGCCCAGGCGCTGCAGGAAAAGATGCAGGCGATGCAGACCGAGATCGCCGAAATGGAAATCGAAGGCCAGGCCGGCGGCGGCATGGTCACGGTGCGGCTGAACGGCAAGGGCGCCATGACCAGCCTCACTATCGACGCGTCGCTGATGAAGGGCGACGATGCCGGCATGATCGAAGACCTGATCGTCGCCGCCCATAATTCCGCCAGGGAAAAGGTCGAGGCGGCGGTCGCCGAAAAGACCCGGGCGATGACCGCCGGCCTGCCACTGCCGCCCGGCATGAAATTGCCATTCTAGTTGTTCGTGGTTCGTCGTTCGTTATTCGGGTAGACATCGACCGACGACCCACGAACAACGACCCACGAACATGTCTTCCAAACGCATCGCCGGCCCTGAAATCGAGCGGCTGATCCAGTTGCTCGCCCGTCTTCCCGGCCTAGGGCCGCGCTCGGCGCGCCGCGCCGCGCTGCATCTGATCAAGAAGCGCGAACAGTTGCTCGAGCCTCTCGCTGCCGCCACCGCCGCTGCCGCCGAGACGGTCAGGATCTGCTCGACCTGCGGCAATGTTGACACCATCGATCCGTGCACGATTTGTGTCGATCCGAAGCGCGAAACGCACACGCTGGTGGTGGTCGAAGATGTCGGCGACCTGTGGGCGCTGGAGCGGGCCGGGGCGATTTCGGCCCGCTACCAGGTGCTCGGCGGCGTCCTGTCACCGCTCGACGGCGTCGGCCCGTCCGACTTGACCATCGCCGGCCTGGTCAGGCGCGTCGCCGAAAGCGGCGGTGCGATCCGCGAGGTCGTATTGGCCGTCAACGCCACGGTCGAAGGCCAAACCACGGCTCACTACATCGCCGAGCAACTGAGCGGCCTCGGCGTCCGCATCACGCGGCTCGCCCACGGCGTGCCGGTCGGCGGCGAACTCGACTATCTCGACGAGGGCACGCTGGCCGCGGCAATGAAGAGCCGCAGCCCGCTCTAGCCAAGTTTTATCGCGTGCCGCGCCCGCCGCCACTGGCCTTCGCGATCAGGTCGACCGGCAGCGGGAATACGATCGTCGACGACCGGTCGCCGGCGATGTCGCTGAGCGCGGTGAAGTAGCGAAGCTGCATGGCATTGGGTTGTTGCGCCAGCATCGCGCCGGCCTCGACCAGCTTTGCGGCTGCTTGCTGCTCGCCCTCGGCATTGATGACGCGGGCGCGGCGCAGCCGCTCGGCCTCGGCCTGCTTGGCGATGGCGCGCACCATCAATTCGTTGATGTCGACATGCTTGATCTCGACATTGGCGACCTTGATGCCCCAGGTGTCGGTCTGGCGGTCGAGGATTTCCTGGATGTCGGCATTGAGCTTGTCGCGCTCGGCCAGCATCTCGTCCAGTTCGTGTTTTCCGAGGACCGAACGCAGAGTCGTCTGTGCCAACTGGCTTACGGCCATCGCATAGTTGGCGACATTGATGATCGCACGCTGCGGATCGACGATGCGGAAATAGAGGACGGCATTGACCTTCACCGACACGTTGTCGCGCGAAATCACGTCCTGGGGCGGCACGTCCTCGACCACGGTGCGCAGGTCGGTGCGCACGACCTGCTGGACGAACGGAACGATCAGGACGAATCCGGGCCCGCAAATGCGGGTATAGCGGCCGAGCGTAAAGACGACGCCGCGCTCATATTCGCGGAATATCCTGATGGCCGAGGAGAGGAAAATAACGACAATCACCAAGGCGACGCCATAAAGGGTCCAGTCGAACAACGGCATGGTACGATCTCCTTATCTGCCGCTGGCGTCCTTGCCGCGGTTCTTGCGGCGCGTTGCCGCGGCATTTTCTTCGCCACCGGTCGTGCGGTCGACGAGCAATGAGAGGCCGTCGACTTTGCGAATGCGAACCGGCTGGCCGGCCCTAAGGCCAGCCGCGCCGCTGGCGTTCCAGCGTTCGCCGGCGGCAAGCACATGGCCAGTCTCGCCGGACCAGTCGAGAACGCTCGCTTCTACGCCAATCAGCCCGGTCGCATCGGCGGATCCGGCCCGCCGATAGGCGCGCATTGTGAAGCCGATCAGGAAGATCAGAATGGCGGCGCTCAGGGCGGCCATGGTGGCGATCACCGGCCATGACAGCTGATAGGCGGGAATATCGGTGTCGATCAGCATGGCGGCCCCGGTGACGAAGGCGGCGAGCCCGCCAAAGCCGAGGATGCCGAAACTCGGCGTCAGCGCCTCGGCAAACATGAAGCCAAGGCCGAGAACAACCAGCGCCAGTCCGGCATAGTTGAGCGGCAATTGATTCAGCGCATAGAGCCCGAGCACCAGCGAAATTCCGCCGAGCACGCCGGGCGCGACCGTGCCGGGGTGGGCGATTTCGAAGATGACGCCGTAGATTCCGATCAGCAGCAGCACCAGCGCGACATTGGGGTTGGCGATCACGCCCAACAGCTGCGTGATAGTGTCGGGTTCGACGCGCTCAACGTCGACGTCGGCGGTGGCAAGCGTAACGTCGTGGCCGGATACCGTCACCGTGCGGCCATCCGCCGCCTGCAACAGGTCGTCAACATTGCCGGCGACGAGGTCGACGACCCCCCGCTTGAGCGCCTCGGCGGACGACAGGCTCGCTGCCTGGCGCACCGCCGTTTCCGCCCAGTCGGCGTTTCGATGGCGCAACTCGGCAAGGCTGCGGATAAAAGCAACGGCGTCATTGGTGGCCTTGGCCGTCATCGCGTCGGAATTGCCGAGCGGCTTGTTGCCCCGCTCCTCGCTGGTATCGCCATTCTTGGTGTCGCTTTTCTGTTTCTCCGACTTGTCTTCGTCCTTTTCTGCTGGCTGCGGCAGACTGGGCAGCAGGCCGATCTCGATCGGCGTCGCCGCGCCGAGATTGGTGCCCGGCGCCATTGCGGCAAGGTGGGTGGCGTAGAGAATATATGTCCCGGCGCTTGCCGCATGCGCCCCGGACGGCGCCACATAGCCGATCACCGGCACCGGCGAGGCGATGATGATGGCGATGATCTCGCGCATCGAGGTGACAAGTCCGCCCGGCGTGTTGAGCTGCAGCACCAGGGCCCGCGCCTTGCGCTCGCCGGCCTGTTTGACCAATCGCTCGACGTGATGGACGGCTGCCGGCCCGATCGCACCCTCGATCGACGACACCAGAACGAGCGGGCGCGTCTCGTCACTGACCTGCGCCAGGCTACGGACCGTACCGGCGACCAGCACCGCAGCAAGCATCACGCAGCCAATTGCGGCGAAACGGACCCAGGCGAATATTGGGGCGACAATCTTGCCGAAGCGCATCTTCGCCTCCACGTTGACGAATATAGCCGTGGGCGGCGTTTCAACAATGGCCGCGTAATGCCGGTCGCGTCGCAATGGCCGACCTGTTCAGCGCAGAATCGCGAAACCCTCGGGCCAAGGCGCCGGTTCGGTCGGTTGCACCGAGACCGCCGCAACCGAGGCGCCGGGCGGCCCCTGCCGCAGCAAGCGAACCATTTTATCGACGCTTTGCGTCGGCCCCGCCAAAAGTGCGGCGACCGAACCGTCGGGCTCGTTGCGCACCCAGCCGTGCACGCCGAGGCGCTGCGCCTGCGCTTGCGTCCAGCCGCGAAAGTAGACGCCTTGCACCTTGCCGGTCACCTTCGCCAGAACCGCCCTGCGGCCTTGTGCCATCACCGCCTCCGCAAGTGATCCCTGCAGTGCGTCTACTCCACCGCCTTCAGTCTTGGCCGCTCGCGTTCTTCCGTGAAATCGAGATCGGCGATGCGGCCACCGCGCCGGCTGACCTTCGTCGCGGAAACAAGGATCTCCTCGACATCCTTTTGCGCCTGGCCGAAATGCTGGTCGAGCTTGCGCACACGGTCGTCGAGGCGGCCGACATCCTCGATCAGGCGGACGACCTCGGCCTGGATCAGATGCGCCTGCTCGCGGGTGCGATGATCCTTCAACACCGCCTGGATGACCTGGATCGACAGCATCAGCAGCGACGGCGAGACGATGACGATGCGGGCGCGATGGGCCTTCTGCACCAGCGCCTCGTGGTGCTCGTGGATATCGGCGAAGATCGATTCCGACGGCACGAACAGGAAGGCGGTATCCTGGGTCTCGCCGGGGATCAGGTATTTTTCCGAAATCGCCCGGATGTGGGTTTCGACATCGCGGCGGAACTGCGCCTGGGCCACCTTTGCGCCCGCCGGGCCGTCGGCGCCGCGGATGGCATTCCACGATTCGAGCGGGAACTTGGCGTCGATGACCAGCGGTGGGCGTGTCATTCGGCATGAACACGAGGCAGTCGGGCCGCGCCTGGTTGGAGAGGGTGGCCTGGAATTTATAGGCGCCCTGCGGCAGGCCGTCAGCGACGATCGCCGCCATGCGCGCCTCGCCGAAGGCGCCGCGCGTCTGCTTGTTGGCGAGGATGTTCTGCAGTTGCACGACCTGGCCGGTGAGCGACTGGATGTTGTTCTGGGCAGTGTCGATGACCGCGAGCCGCTCCTGCAATTTCGCCAGGCTTTCCTGCGTCGATTTCGTCGTCTCGGTGAGCGATTGGCCGAGACGGCCTGTCATGTTGGCAAGGCGGTCGTCGACGAGGCGCATCATGTCGCCCTGGCGCGAGGCGAAAATCTCGCTCAAGGTCTGCATGCGGCCGGCGAGCGCGTTCTGCGTCGCGATCAGCTCGGCCATCCGCGACTCGGCTTCATGCGCGCGCTCCGCTGCAGCCGCTACCTCGGCCGCCCGGCGCTGCCCGGCGCGCCACGCCAGCCCAATGCGCACGAGGGCGAAAATGGCAATCAAGCCGGCGGCGGCCAACAAGACCTGGCCATAGGTGAGTGGCCGGTTGCCGAAGAAGAATGCGGTTTGCCCGAGCAGCGCCGCCAAATCGGGATTCGCCAGTTGCATGCGCGGTTGTTAGCCGATTCCCCTCGCCGTTGACAGAACAAATCGTGAATTCAACGGTCGGAGCGGTTTGCTTGACCGCTGCCCGCCGCCTGCCTATGTCAGGCGCATTGCCATCCTCCGAGACATCATGACCATCCGTCCGATCCTGACCATTCCCGATCCCGTATTGCGCCAGCCTTCCCGGCCGGTAGAGCGCATCGACGCCGATTTTCTCAAGCTGCTCGATGACATGGCCGAGACCATGTACGAGGCGCCGGGCATCGGGCTTGCCGCCATCCAGGTCGGCGTGCCGCTGCGTGCCATCGCGCTCGACGTCGAATGGCGCAGCCGCCGCAAAAGGAATGGCGAGGAAGACGAAACGCCGGAATTCAACCGCGGCGACCGACGACGAGCCCGAGGTGCCGAAACGGCCGGTCTTCCTGATCAATCCGAAAATCGTCAAGCTCGCCGACACGACGTCGGTCTACGAGGAAGGCTGCCTGTCGATCCCGGAATATTTTGCCGAAGTAGAGCGGCCGGCCGGCTGCACGGTCGTTCATCTCGACCGCGACGGCAGGGAACAAACGATCGAGGCAACCGGCCTGCTCGCGACCTGCCTGCAGCACGAGATCGATCATTTGGACGGCAAGTTGTTCATCGACTACATCTCGCGCCTGAAACGCGATATGGTGGTCAAGAAGTTTACCAAGGCGGCGAAGCAGGACCCGAAGAGACAACCCGGCCGGCGGATGGTCGGTTGAGTTGTCAAGCGGCTGAATATTTGATATCGTTGATATCAAACGGAGGCGCGAATGAACGATTTGCTGATCCGCGATATTCCATCGGAAATGAAGGAAACGCTGTCCAGGCGCGCCAAGCGTTCGGGCCACAGCCTTTCGGAGGAGGCCAAGCGACTGCTGGCGCTTGCATTGGACGCAGAGCGGCCCAAACCGCCGCTTGGGCAGGCGTTGCGCGAAACATTCGAAAAGGCCGGCTTCGTCGAGCTTAAATTGCCGGATCGCAACGAGTTTCCGCGCGATCCCTTTGCCGAATGATTGTAGCCGATACCAATGTCGTCTCGGAGGTCATGAAACCACACGCCTCGGGAGCCGTCGTGAACTGGTTCGACGGCTTTGAATACGGCGTGATCGCAGTCACAGCGCCAGCACTTGCAGAGTTGTGGTTCGGCATCGAAAAGCTGCCGACCGGCAACCGGCGCAGCTTGCTCGAACAGAGCTTGGGGCACGCACTGAGCAGATACTTTGCATCTGAGATTTTGGTCTTTGATGCCAAATCCGCCAGGATCTTTGGTCGCGTCGGCGCTTCTCGAAGAAGTATCGGTCGCCCGATCCACACCGTTGACGCCATGATCGCGGCGATCTGCATCGCCAACGGCGCGACACTTGCGACCCGCAATGTCGCCGATTTCGTCGATCTTGACCTGAAGCTGATCAATCCGTTTCAACCGGCCTGATCAGGACCGGAAACACAGCCGTTGCGCATCGTCTTCATGGGAACCCCGGAATTTGCCGTGCCGGCGCTCAAGGCGCTTGCGGCGGCCGGCCATGACGTCGTCGCCGTCTATAGCCAGCCGCCGCGCCCGGCCGGCCGGGGAATGGCCGAACGCAAATCGCCGGTGCAGCTTGCCGCCGAGACGATGGGCGTACCGGTCTTGACGCCGACAAGTCTGAAGGGAGCCAGTGAACAGGCCGCGTTCGCTGGCCATGCAGCCGACATCGCAGTGGTTGCCGCCTACGGCCTGATCCTGCCGCGGGCGATACTTGCGGCGCCGCGGCTCGGCTGCTGGAATATCCATTCGTCGCTGCTGCCGCGCTGGCGCGGCGCGGCGCCGATCCAGCGCGCGATCCTGGCCGGTGACACCCACAGCGGCATTTCGATCATGAATATGGAGGCTGGCCTCGATACCGGCCCGGTGGGGCTGATGAAGGAAATCGAAATCGGTGCGAACGAGACCGCCGGACAATTGCATGATCGGCTGGCCGCGCTCGGCGCTGATATGATCGTCGAAGCGGCGGCTATGATCGAAGCCGGCACGATTAAGTCGAAGCCGCAGTCCGAAACCGGCATCACCTATGCCGCCAAGATCGACAAGGCCGAGGCGCGCATCGACTGGCACCGGCCGGCCGGCGAGGTTCACAACCACATTCGCGGCCTGTCGCCATTTCCGGGCGCGTGGTTTGAAACCGGCGACGGCAGAGCGGAGCGCATCAAGGTTCTCGCGAGCGAACTCGCCACAGGAAATGGTGAGCCGGGAACCGTGCTCGACGACCGTCTCACGGTCGCCTGCGGCAAAGGTGCCGTTGGCCTCACCCGCTTGCAGCGCGCCGGCCGCCAGGCGCAGGACGCCGCCGAATTCCTGCGCGGCACGCGAATTGCTGCCGGATCGCGGCTCGCCTGATGCCGCGCTATCGCCTTACGCTCGAATACGACGGCACGAATTTCGCTGGCTGGCAGCGCCAGGCCGGGCAGATGAGCGTGCAACAGGCGATCGAGGAAGTGATCGCGGTCTTCTGCCGCCACGAGGTTCGCTGCTTCGGCGCCGGGCGGACCGATGCCGGTGTGCATGCGCTGGGCCAAGTCGCCCATGTCGACCTTGAGGCCAACTGGCCGCGCAAAAAAATTCGCGAAGCCGCCAACGGCATCCTGCGCGAAAATGGCCATGCCGTCGCCGTGCTCGATTGCGCCGCCGTCGACGACAAGTTCGATGCGCGGTTTTCGGCCAGGCGCCGTCATTACCGCTATCGCATCATCTGCCGCCGGGCGCCGCTGGTGCTCGAATTGAACCGCGCCTGGCACGTATCGCGCCCGCTCGATGCCGACGCGATGCGGCAAGCTGCCGGGTCGCTTATCGGGCACCATGATTTTTCGACTTTTCGCGATGCCCAGTGTCAGGCGAAATCGCCGCTGCGCACGCTCGATATCTTCGATGTGACGCGCGCCAAAGAGGAAAAAGGCGCAGAGGAAATCGTCATAACGGCCGCCGCCCGCGCCTTCCTGCATTCGCAGGTGCGCTCGATGGTCGGCAGCCTGAAATTGGTCGGCGAGGGCAAATGGACGCCGGACGATCTCGCCGCGGCGCTGGCGGCGCGCGACCGCAAGGCGTGCGGGCCGATCGCGCCGCCGCACGGGCTCTACCTGATGCAGGTCGACTATTGACGCGACGCCATTGAAACTATCGTGATCGCTCTGCCGTATCGCAAGGTGCGCCCTAAGTTCGAGTTTCCCCGGGTACGAGAGCGGTACTGGAGCCAAGGCAGGCCGGATGAGCAACGCGACGGAAACAATTCGTGCATTCGCTGCCAGCGGTAGAGTTCGCCGCTGCTTTCGACGATTCGGGCTATGTGCCGCTGCCCGACGACTGGGTCGTCGCCGTCACCGATGTGGTGAAATCGCGCCAGGCAATCGCTGCCGGGCGTTACAAGGCGGTCAACATGGCCGGTGCCGCGATGATCGGGGCCGCGGTCAATGCTCTCGCAACCCGTAGCGTGCCGTTCATCTTCGGCGGCGACGGCGCGGCGATCGCGATTGCACCGGAAAATCGCGCCGCGATCGAAGACGTGCTGGCGCGCGTCGCCGTGTTCGCCGCCGAGGAACTCGACCTCACGATCCGCGCGGCGTTGGTCCCGGTGAGCCGGTTGCGCACCGATGGCTTCGATGTGCGCATCAAGGCAGTGCGGATTTCGCCGCATCTCAACAATTATGCCTTTACCGGCGGCGGCATCTCGCATGCCGAAAAGCTGATGAAGGCCGGCGAATTCGCCGTCAAACCCGGTCAACCCGGAAGCCGCCCTGACCTGACCGGGCTTTCCTGCCGGTGGACGCCAATCCGCAGCGACGGCCGCAAAATCGTTTCGATCATTGTCGAGCCGCTAGCGGCGACTACCGCAAAGCAGTTCGCCCAAATCGAACAGCAATTGTCGAAGATTTGCGGCCTCGATGCGCCGGGCGCCAGCCCGATGCCGCAGGACGGCCCGGGCGTGCAATGGCCAGCTCCCGGGCTCGACCTCGAAGCGCGTGCCGTTCGCGGCAACCGGTCGCTCGCTTTCAATGAAGTTGCGCCTGCTGGCCGAAATGTTGCTGGGCTTCGCCCTCTTTCGCACCGGCATTGCGCTCGGCGGCTTCGATCCGAAGCACTATGCGCGCGTCACCTCGCTCAACACCGATTTCCGCAAGGTCCAGGACGGATTGCGCATGACCGTCTCGTTAGACGCCAAGCAGCTTAAAGCAGCCAAATCCTTCCTCGAGGAACAGCGCCGGGCCAGCAAGCTGCGCGCCGGGCTATGCGTGCAGGACAGCGCGGTGCTGACCTGCTTTGTCCCCTCGATCACCGAGGACAACCATTTCCATTTCCTCGATGGCGCCGGCGGCGGCTATGCCGAGGCGGCAACCGCGATGCATTGAGGCTCGCCGGATGCCGCAGGGCTACCACAGCGTCTTGCGGGCGCGGTCAGGCCATCCTCGTCATAGGCCTTGCCTCCGACATGGCCGGCCGACAGTTCGGCGAGGATCTCGCCCGCGGTCGGCAAAGCGGCTTTCTCGATATGGCCGGCGGCGTCCCACAATCCGGCGCGCTGAATGGCGCGAGCGCATTGGAAATAGACCGCCTCGACATGGATGACCAGCACGCTGCGGGGCTGCTTGCCGTCGACGGCAAAACTTTCGAGGAGATCGGAGTCGATGCCGATCTCGGCCGTGCCGTTGACGCGCAGGCAGTTGCCGTGGCCGGGCAGCAGGAACAGCAATGCGACGCGCGGGTCGACCAGGATATTGCGCAGCGAATCGGTACGGTTGTTGCCGCGACGGTCGGGCATCAGCAGCGTGCGCGGATCGGCGACGCGGACAAAGCCGGCGACATCGCCGCGTGGCGTGCAGTCTAGGCCTTGCGGTCCGGCGGTCGCCAGCACGCAGAACGGCGAAGCCTCGATCATGCGACGATAATGCTCCGTGACATGATCGGTTTCCTTGACCAGCGAGGCCTCGCCCGGACGGCCGTAAATTGCCTCCAGTTGCGCCAGGCTTTCGATCCGCTTCATGTCCGCCTCCACCGTGCCGAACGCCAAATCGTCGGTGAACCACATCATGCTTTCGCGCAAAGTGCGTGGCAATGGCCGGAGCGGCAGTCAAATCTCGCCGCAGTCGGCTTGCTGCGCCATCGCGAATTTGCCCAAATGCCGGTTTAGCGCAGATTTAACTGCTTTGCCGCCGATTGCCGATTGCGGCGGCCGGAGCCAGATAGCCATGCGCATCCTGCTGATCGAGGACGACCCCAAGACCGTCGGATATATCGTCGGCGGATTGCATCAAAGCGGTCATGCCTGTGATGCGCTCGCCAACGGCAATGATGGCTTGCAACAGGTGGTCGCCGGCAAATATGACGCGCTGGTGATCGATCGCATGTTGCCAGGGCTCGACGGCATGCAGCTGCTGCGCCGGATTCGCGCCGGCGGCGACACGACCCCGGCGCTGTTCCTGACTGCCGTCGGAGGGATCGAAGATCGCGTCGACGGACTGGAAGCCGGTGCCGACGACTATCTGGTCAAGCCGTTCGCCATGCCGGAGCTTTTGGCCCGCCTCAACGCAATCACGCGGCGCCAGCGAGACGCAGGCAAAGCGACCGTGCTGCGGCTAGCGGACCTTGAAATGAACCTGGTGACGCGCAAGGTGCGACGCGGCAACATCGAGATCGACCTTGTGGCAAAAGAATTTCGCCTGCTCGAATATCTGCTTCGCAACCAGGGCAAGTTGGTCACGCGCATGATGCTGCTCGAGCAGGTGTGGAATTTTCACTTCGACCCGAAGACCAGCGTTGTCGAAACCCACATGAGCCGGCTCAGGGCGAAAATCGACAAGCCTTTCGACGTTGCGCTGATTCACACGGTTCGCGGCGCCGGATATTCCATGCATGCTGCAAAATAGATTTCGGCCGAGCACCCCGGTTCGCATCGCGCTGATCTTCGCCAGCCTGTTCACCATACTGTCGGCGCTGGCGGCAACCGCGGTTTACCTGCTGGTGGTGCGGGAACTGCAACAAACCCAGATCGACAACATCCGCGATATCTATCAGCTCGTCGCCGAGACCTATGACGAGAGCGATCCGTCTAAGATCGTCGCGTTTGTCGAGGCGCATGCGATTTCCTCGCGCAATTTCGGCTCGGTCATCCTGCTGGAAAATGCCGGCGGCAAGAAACTGGCGGGCAACGCCGATATCCCCGATCTGCAAACCGGCTGGTCGCAGGCATCCGGCTCGAAAATCAATGCCGATCCGGAATTGAACTATCGTCTGCTCGAGGGACATGTCGGCGAACTTGCGTCTCGTCGTCGGGCTGAGCGACGAGGATATCGACGAATTTCGCACGATCACGCTCGCCAGCCTCGCCTGGACGTCCCTTGCCAGCATCGTGTTTGCCATCATCGGCGGCGCCGCACTTGCCAACGCCGTTCGCAAGCGCCTGCTCGCCGTGCGTGAGACGATCAACCGCGTCGCCGTTGGCGATCTCGGCGCTCGAATTCCGCTCGGCGGCGGCGGCGACATCGACGAACTGATGCAGGCGAGCAACGAGGCGCTCGATCGGCTGCAATACGTAGTGCAGGCGATCGGCCACATGTCGACGGGTATCGCGCATGAATTGCGCACGCCGCTGAACCGGCTTCGCATCCTTCTGGAGGGCGCAATCGCCAAGGCAAAGAAGGGAAGAACCGGCACCCGCGAACTCAACGAAGCAATGACGGAATGTCTGCACATCGACGAAACGTTTCGGGCGCTTGTCGGCATCGCCCAGATCGAGGCCGGACAAAAGCGTGAGCGCTTCCGTCCGACTGACCTCGCCGCGGTGCTCGGCGCTGTATTCGAAGCCTATGAGGAAGTCGCCGAAGACGCCAACATGAATCTCGCTTTCATGCCGTGCGCGCCGGGGACGGCGATCGTCAACGGCGAGCCGACCTTGCTGACGCAACTATTCGCCAACCTGATCGAAAACGCGATCCGTCATTGCCCAAAGAGGACGTCCATCGAAATCGGGCTCGGGCTTCACGGCAGCCGCGCTGTCGTCGAAGTCAGCGACGACGGTCCGGGCATTCCCGCAGACGAACGCGAAAAAGTTTTCGAACGCCTCTATCGCCTGGAAAAAAGTCGGACCACGCCAGGCGCCGGGCTCGGACTAGCGCTTGCCAAGGCGATCGCTGTTCAGCACGGCGGCACAATCCGTGTCGAGGACAATCCGCGTGGGCGACCCGGGGCAAGATTCATCGTCGAATTTGCCGCTGCTCCCCTGTCGTCGTAGGGCGGCGATTTCGCAATCCAACCGCGGCACAGGCGAATGCGAAGGTTGCGCCTCGGCATTGTCGTTGCCGGCGGCTGAATTCCGGCGGTTTTGGGCAGCCAACTTTATTTTTTTGTAAATTGAGACGGCGCTGCGCCCCGACTAACTGACGCAATTGAAGCCGGGACATGCCGGCGGCGCCGACCGGCGCCGCGACCCGACATCGTCCAACGGCTTTGCCTGCGGGCACCCTCCGCAAGAAATCAGGAGTATCGAAAAATGCGTGCCTTCCTCATTCCGGCAGCCGCTGCCGCCATCCTTGCCACCTCGACCTTTGCTTTTGCCGCCGTGACCGACGGCAAGATCAAGGCCTTCGATCTCAACGCCATGACGCTGACCCTCGACAACGGGACCGTCTATACGCTGCCGAGCGGATTCAAGGATCCGGGCCTGAAGAACGGCGAGAAGGTCAAGGTGACCTGGAAAATGGAAAAGTCCAAGCACATGGCCGACAAAGTCGAGATCGCCAAGTAACGATCACGCTTCCGCGAGCGAGGATCACATTTCCTCGCTCGCCTTCGCATAAGTTGTATTAATTTTCTTTCATGAACGTCTGTTAATTGGCCAAAATGCATTCGCTTTTATATTTAATATTTATTGCCGAGTGCAGCGATTTTCGGTCCGGCCGATACCAGCCGCAGCGTTGCCGATGAGCTGGGCTCGGCGCTTGGAAACCCACACACAGGATCAAAGCCATGGAACCGAAACGGGAACCGAAACGAATTTTGCACCGCCACCGCCTGTGGGCGCTTTGCCGGCGCCGCGGCGATCGCCATTCCGCTTGCCTTCGGCGCAATCTCGGTCACCGGCACCGGCCCTCTCGCCGCGGCCGCGACCGTAGCCAGCAACGTCGGGACCGGTACGGTCGCCGGTACTCCGAATGGATCGTTTGCGCCGATCGTCGCCCTCGTCAAACCGGCAACCGTCACCATCACGGCAAAATCGCGTGCGGCGCAAATGTCGATGGACGGCATTCCGCAGGGTACGCCTTTCGACGATTTCTTCCGCCAGTTCTTCGATCAGCAGATGCAGCGCGGCCAGCGCGGCGCTCCGGCGCCGCGCCGCCAGGCCATGCCGCAGTCCGAATCGCTCGGTTCCGGATTCGTCGTCGGCGCCGACGGAGTGATCGTCACCAACAATCACGTGATCGATGGCGCCAGCGAGATCAGCGTCACGCTGGATGACGGCCAGACCTTGCCGGCAAAATTGGTCGGGCGCGACGAAAAGACGGATATCGCCGTACTGCGTGTCAAGGCGCAAAAGAAACTGCCGGTCATCGCCTGGGGCAATTCGGAGCATCTGCAGCCGGGCGACCAGATCCTGGCAATCGGCAATCCGTTCGGCGTCGGCACAACGGTAACTTCCGGCATCGTTTCCGCGCGCGGCCGCGACCTGCACAACGGACCCTATGACGATTTCATCCAGGTCGATGCGGCGATCAATCGCGGCAACTCCGGCGGCCCGCTGGTCGACCTCGACGGCCATGTCGTCGGCATCAATTCGGCGATCTATTCGCCGAACGGCGGCAATGTCGGCGTCGGCTTTGCCATTCCGTCCGACCAGGCGCAGAAAGTCGTCGCCAAGATCCTCGAGCACGGAACGATCGAACACGGCTATATCGGCGTCAGAGATCGAATCGGTGACCAGCGAAATCGCTGACGCGCTCGGTCTCGACAAGGCGGCCGGGGCGCTGGTCGCCACCGTCGAGGACGGTTCGCCGGCGGCAAAGGCCGGAGTTGAGGCCGGTGACGTCGTCGTCGACTTCAACGGCACGGCCGTCGGCTCGGCCCGCGACCTGTCGCGGCTCGTGGCCGATGTTTCGCCGGGCCAGCGCGAGAATCTCACTGTGTGGCGCAAGGGCAAACGCTTCGACCTCAACATCACGGTCGGCCAAAGCGGCGATGAAAAGCGCGCCGACGCCAGCGCCGGCGAGAAACAATCGGCGGCGGCCGATGTCGAGGTTGCCTCGATCGGCCTTGGCTTGAGCGATATTACCGAGCAGGCGCGGGGTGACTACAACATCCCGGCGGACCAGCGTGGCGCGGTAATCGAACAGGTCGATCCGGACAAGTCGGCCGCCGCCCAGGGCCTGCAGGAGGGCGACGTCATTGTCGGCGTCAACCAGGTACCGGTCGCCGGCGCCTCGGACGCGCGCGCGGCGATCGAACAGGCTGAAAAGGCGGGCCGGAAATCGGTATTCCTCGAGGTCAGCCGCCAGGGCGAGGAAAATTTCCTCGCCGTGCCGTTCGCCAAGGCCTGATCGGGGCCTGATCGGGGCCTGATCGGGGCCTGATCCGGCGACCAGTCCGCCAGATCGGCATCCCGGCGGCGCCTACACCATGCGGCGCCGCCGGGCCCCGTCGCCTTTGCCCAAAACGCGAAAAGGCGACGGAGGGCACAAGGGTTGTCGATCGATAGGGAGGATAACTTGCAATAACTCGGCTGGCGCGGCTTGTCGACGAACCGGGAGTCACGTACGGTTTTGATGTCGGGTACTGCGTTCTTTCCAAAATCAATGGTGGGGACTTCGGCTGATGCCTGTTGCGCTGGCGTTACGGGTCTGCTTGCTGATCGTCGGCGCAATACTCCTGACAAGTTGCCAGTCGTCACAGCTGTCGGCCGGGGCTTCGAGCCACGACGGTCGTCATCCTGCTCGTGCAATCACGATCGTGAACGACCCTGGTGGCGCGGTGCTCGGCTACGCGTGGCAAACGAAGAAGGTGCAACAGCTCGGCGCCACCGTGCGCTTTGCGGGCCGATGCGATTCTGCATGCACGCTTTATCTGTCGGTCAGGGAAAGCTGCATCCTGCCCGGAGCCTCGTTTGGCTTTCACGCGCCTTACGGCTCGACCGCGCGCGGCGACCAGACCGTCAAGCGATACATGATGCAGTCCTACCCCGAATGGGTGCGCAACTGGGTATATAGCACAGGCGGGCTTGGCGAAGACATCAAGGTCATGCCCTACTCCTACGCGCGCAATTATCTCAGGCCCTGCGACGGACGCTTGCGCGCCATTTGAGTTGAACTCTCCCAGGCTTGTCGATCGGATTGCCGGCTTCACTGGCGACCGGGATGCGTAAACTTCGAGTGAATGTCCTAGAAAGATATCAATCCTCTGTTGCTAGAACCGCGGCAGCCAGAGGAGGCGACAATGAAAAAAGCGGTGAAGATCCTGGCAGTTGCGGCCTTGGGGATCGGCATATCCATTCCGGAACTCGCATTTGCGTTCCCGTTCAGCGGTTTTCCGGGTCTGACGATCCGCGGTGATCGCGGCGGACAAGTCATCGCCTACGCACTGCGCATGAAGCGCCTTGAGCGTAGCGGGGGAAAAGTCAACTTTTCAGGCGCCTGCAACTCCGCCTGTACACTTTACCTGGCGCTGCCGCGTCATCAGACCTGCGTGACGCCTGGCGCGTCGTTTGGCTTCCATCTTCCCTACGGCGCTTCGCGCGAAGGCAACCGAATTGCAGCAAACTACCTGACCCGGAACTATCCCGGCTGGGTGCGCTCGTGGATTCGCGCGCATGGCGGGCTGACCCATCAGATCAAGACGATGGATTACAGCTACGCACGCCAATATCTGCCGGCGTGCGGCAGCGGTTCGGGGCCGGCAATCGGAATCTGAAGTCGGCAGAACCCGAAGCCACATTGTTTCATTCGACAGGCGGCGCCACTCGGCGTCGCCTTTTTGTTGCCTGGTGTCGAGCTGAAATCGCCTGCCCAGCCGCGTTATCTGCCTGATATCGGCTCGATAATCTCGTGGAGCATCGCCAGCTCCGGGGTTCCTTGACCGACCGAACAACCGGCGGTCACTCCCAAAACTTCAACCATTAGTTGAAGTTCTCGCCATAGTGTGGCGAAAAAGCGGCTCCAAATCTTTTTCTCGTTATGGTTTACAAGGGGTTACCGCGATTCACTCCATTTGTCGACAAGCCTAACAAAATTGTGGGGCGAAATGCGTGCGGGCGGAGTTCTCGCTATGAAAATGATTATCAAACGTCTTTTGGGCGCGCTGGCAGTCGGTGCGGCCGGGGGCGCTGTCATGACGCCTCCTGCGGTCGATGCGAAAACGTTCGCGGAGTTGCGGCTCGAGGAGCAGCGCGCCTGCGAGGCAGCTCTCCAGGCAAACACGATCGAAGCGCTTGAGGCGTACTTGAAAAAATATCCCTTCGGCAATTCTGCCTGCCGGGCACTGGCGCTGAATGCCGCTGCCAACTTAGGCGGGCCGCAAGGCGGGCCGCAAGGTGGCGCGCCGAATTCTGATCACGGATACTGATTTTTTTTCGTCGTGACAACGAGCTTTGGCTTGGCCCGCGGTTAATTATAATTGCTTTGCGGTCTGAAGCCTGACAAGCGGATTGCATCAGACCCAGGCCGCCAAATTGGTGCGCGGCCGTCACGTGGCATTGTGCCGGACGTGCGCCGAAGGTGGCTCTCCTCCGCGTCGATGATGCTTCTCATCTCGCCGCCGACGTCTGTCGCCATCTTAAGCTGGCCGAGCAAGCTAGCCTCCTGCTTGCTGGGCTGGTAGACCATTCGCAACCCGACTGCGGCGCACAATCGCGGATCTATGCCGTATCCAGGGTCGCTATCGATGGTGACAAGCCAATCATTGAAACAGCGAACCGCTGCCTTTTGGATTTTGGCAATGAGACCGCTGTATTGCGCGTGTTCGGCCGCATTGTTCTCAATGACAGGGGCGACCTTTCCGTCTCTGTGTTCGTAGCCCAGTACCGTTCCATGATCGGCCGAATGAAGCAGCTCAATCAGCGATGGTCCGCAGTGGACCATCTGGGCGATGTCTGCTGGGCTGTCGTGGTTGACTAGATATCCCATGGCGTCCAGACCAAAATTGTCGGGACTCTTGGGAAATAAGCCGAGATAAACCCCGCGGATCGCAGTGCCGAAACCTAGGTCCTTGGACAGTTTCACTAGGCACTTTTGCAAGCTCAAATGCCAACCTAGATCAACAATATTAGCTCCGTACTCAGACCAGAAGTCCTCTTGTTTGAGGTATTCTGCGATGTCCATATATTTTTTTTCGTTTTGCTTTTCGATCAGTTTCCAATTTTCTTCCAGGAACCGAAGAAATTGTGGTTGCCTCGCACTAAGCCTATCATTCAGTGAGCCCAGCTCATATTTTTGAACAATTTCATTTAGATCAACCACTAATGCCAATGATAGTCTTTGTATTGCTTGGCCTATATTAATATTTCCCCATGAATGGCTATATATACTTTTCGCAGCCTCCTTGTCGGTGAAAATAAGACTCGGATACAAACTCGCTCGCGAAACCATCAAATACCGGGTGGTGGTGGCTCGACCTTGCGAAGCCAAATAGAGATCGTAAAACCTCTTAATCAATTTCCCATCACGAGCGAGAAAAAAAAGCCGATCTGCTTCATTATCCTTTATTTTCCTATCTATCCACCAAACAAAGCCCAAGAGCAGAAAGGCCAGAGAAGCCCCAGAGTCTTCCCACTAAATTCGCTTCAGTTAGCCTAACCTTACTTACTGCGCTTGTTATTGGTGCTCGGTCTGAGATATTACAAAGTATTCTTGAAATGCTTATTGAGCCGCTTCGGCCGCTTCCAAATCTTATTTGATTTTGAAAGTTTCTTTTTTTCAATTCATAGAGCCGGGCCAAAATGCCTTTCGCCAAGGGAACTGAAACATCGGACATGGGGTTATCGCCGAGATGCAATATACGGGAGGCAGCCGTCCCGGAACGTTCCATGAGCAGTTCAAAAAGTGACCCGTCCCGCTTGGAGCGCCGGTGAACACTGGAAACAAGCAACTCGGAATTCTTATAACCCATGCTGACGCAGGCGTTTTCAATAAACTGTTCGCTAAAATACGTATCTGTTGTTATATATATTCTTTTTTTTCTTTCTTGTGCAATTTCAAATATCGAAAATACAACGTCGTCGCAGCACAGAGTTTCGACCTCACATGCTAATTCCAGGTCGCGGAGCAAAAGCAATTCTTCTTTTTTTGCCCGCAGCCGATGACCGAGGACTTCGTATATCTCATCAATCCTAACCTCCAAAATGCCGCGGTTACTTGCCCGGGCTCGCGCCGCGTGTTCGGCTTGTTCACGAAGCGCGGCGAAACCTCTAAACTTAGCGCCAAGATGCGCAACGGCTCTGTCTTCAGCGATTGAAAAGATATCCTTTGGATAAAACACGCCTTTGCGTGTGACCATCGTGTCAAAAAAGTCGAACGATACGCAGTCGACAATGTCGATCAGTTCAAGGAGACCACTCATTTCGCTAATGCCCCAAATCAATCGGTCGCGTCTGTTCGCCGTGGACCCATGAAGCGTTTTCTCCTACATGTCATTGGCTAACCACCTAGCTCCTTAGCGGAAAATGAACGGCCGGCTATTATCTCTGCAAAGGGAAGAGGCCTGCGCCGATATCACCCGTCTGTGGGCAGGGAGTGGGCGTCGCGCATTAGCCGATCAGGCCTGTGCAAAAAGCAGCAAACCTGGGGTTAATATATCATTTCGAGGGTTGGAATGCCTAAAATCGCATTGGTCCTGGAAACACTCGGACTTCGCGCTCCCCACTCTGAATCGGTTGTTCAGCTCCTTCTGTATGCGGCAAGCTTAAAGGCTGAATCGTGCGCGGAGGGAGGGCTGCAAATTTCGCTCATTGCCGCCGACGGCGATGTGGCCGGATCTCAAACCGTATTGCGGCGATTTCCCTCCTTGTCTTCAGCCGAGGTCGCCTTTGAGCCGTTGCCCGAGCCTCCCGTTTCGGCGGTTGGGCTTGCCGAGCACCAACGCATCTACGCGGTCTTTGAAGCGCTCAAGTCAGCGCCATATAGCCAGATTCATTTCGCAGACCTAGGCGGCCTAGGCCACTACCTGACATTGGGGAAGAAATCAGGGCTTTTTTTTGCGAACACACAGCTTGTCGTCCACGTGCTCGGCAGCAGCCTGTTTTGCCGGGATGCCCAAGAGGCACTCGTCAACTCAGAAGCTCTTCTCATGACGGACGTTTTCGAGTGTACGTCGGTCGAAAACTTCGACCATGTCCTTGTACACGACCGCAAAGCATGGACTTGGTACGGCAACCGGCTGTCATCGTTGCCAAAAGCTGTCGACGACATAAGTTGGGGAGCCGCCGATCGGGTGAAACAAGCGCTGGCTACAGCACCGAGCGTCCGAAACTCACCTCAAAAAGGTTTGCGAATTGTGTATCTGGGAACGCTCGGGCCCGAAGCTGGCCTGCGTTTTTTCTGCGAACTCCGTTTCCCATCTCATAAAAGACGGGCACGCTCCGATTGAGATTTCATTCGTAGGCGAGCCAGGATCCGTTGGCGCCGTAGACGCGGTCACGTATGTCCGAATTCGCGCTCAAGACTGGCGCGTTCCCGTAGCGATCGAACGGAACCTGGGCCTAATCGAGTCGATCGAGTACGTCACAAAAAAACCCTGCGTTGTTGTATGCAACGCCACTAGGAAGCAAGGCCTAAGCGCCCGGCTGTTTGACAGTCTGGGCATTCCCTATGTCCTGGTCTCAGACGAACGAGGCAGCCCCAATGCGGTAGCTGCGCGAACACCGGACCAGTTGGCTACACGGATCATGCATTTTGCGATGTCGTCGCCTGCGAAACCGGCGGGCGATATGGTCGCGGCGTGGCGCTCCGGCCGTTCGTGGAATCTTGCGGCGCGGCCAGCGGTTCCAGTCTTGCCCGGGAAGAACGATACCCCGCTGGTGTCCGTCGTCGTGGCCCACTACTCCCGTCCGCAAAAGCTCCGGTCCGCGCTTCGTTCGCTGAAGAACCAATCCTATCGCAACTTTGAGGTCATCGTCGTCGATGATGGAAGCACTGGCACTGAGGTCGTCGATGAGCTCAAATCGATAGAGATGGAAATATCCTCGTTAGGCTGGCGATTAATACGCCAGGACAATCGCTATCTGGGCGCTGCCCGCAATCGCGGTGCCAAGGAGGCGAAGGGAAAATACCTGATCTTCATGGATGACGACAACGTTGCCCGCCCAGAGGAGATCGAAACCCTGGTCGGGGCAGCCGAACGGCTTGGCGTTGATATCGTGACGTCATTTTATGATGGGTTCACCTCGGAAGAGGATATCGAGCAAGACAAGCCGGTGACCCGCTTTGCGCCGATCGGGGGCGACCTTGCACTCGCCGTTTTAAGTCCCTGTTTCGGTGATGCCAACGCGCTCTACCTGTCCGAATTTTTCCGGAAGGTCGGGGGCTTCAGCGAGGACTACGGCATCACGCACGAGGACTGGGAGTTCCACATCCGGGCCGCCCTGGCTGGGGCCAAGAGAATCGTGCTGCCTGTGCCGCTGTTCTGGTATCGCATCGACGCGGCGGGAATGTACCGCAATCCGCAGATGGCATTGCACCGGAGCGCCAATCTGCGCCGCCATATCCGCCCGTACCTGGAATCGCTGCCCCATTATCAAGGCAAACTCGTTCAAATTACCCAAGGCCTCTCGAGGTTCAATTCGGAACTCGTGCCATCGCATCCCGTGGGGCCGTTCGCACAAGCCACTGCACGCGACCGTGACAAAGTGCCCTTTGCGCGCGTCGCCATCATCGTGAGGACGAAAGAACGGCCCATTATGCTGCAAAGGGCGCTGCGCGACATCCTGGACCAATCCTTCAAGGATTGGATTGCTGTTGTGGTGAACGACGGCGGCGATACCGAAATTCTCGAACTGGTCCTTGGCCAGTTCGCCGATGAGCTCGGCGACCGGCTGCTGACCATCAGCAACCCGATCTCGCTAGGGATGCAGACGGCTTCGAACTTGGGAATTGCCCAATGCGACAGCGATTTTATCGTCATCCACGACGATGATGATACGTGGGATCCGGAATTCCTGACCCGCACCGTTCAGCAAATGGACCAGCATGGCTGGAATCCGCGCGTTGCCGGCGTCGTCACATGGTCGGAGGTCATCGTCGAGGAGATCGTCGACGATTATGAGATCGTCGAAACCAACCGATTCCTTTTTGAGAAGGACCTCTACACTTTGTCGCTTCAAGACCTCGGGATTCAAAATCGGTTTCCGCCGATATCGTTCTTGTTCCGGCGTTCGGCATTCGAGGCCGTCGGACGTTTCCGGGAGGAATTCGGAGTCCTGGGCGACTGGGACTTTCACCTGAGAATGCTGGAGAAATATGAACTGGATGTGATCCCGGAGCCCTTGGCCGGATATCACCACAGGCCCGATACGACGACAGGAGCGTACGGCAATTCGGTCCATGCTCAAAGGGACGTGCACCTCACCAAGCGCACCGAGCTCCTCAACAGCTATCTCCGCGGCTGGCCGACGTCACAGTCGGCCGGCCTTGTTCCTGTCCTGGCGCAGGGCCAGCTCTACCGGAAACTGGAGAAGGAGCAGCGAGAGCAGTTTCAACGACTGCACAACTACCTCTGGGAAATCGAGCAGCGCGTGAAGTACGTGGCTGATGAGACCCGTAAGCGAAGTGCAGGCTGGTTGCCATGGGTGAACGCCTGGTTTGCGAGCCGAAGGAAGAAACGCAAGAAACGAGGCAATCTGGTCGAGAATGGCGATTTCCGCGAGTGGCCAGGAGTCGGTGAGACATTCTTCGGCAAGCGACAAGGCTACGGCATCTTGTGTCCGGGTTTCCTGTTCGCTTTCGACGGCAAGGAGATGAGCCATGCGTTCGAGCGCAAGACAGCCGAAAACGCGTCCGGGCTGTCGGATCGCAAGACCTATCTCAGGATTGTCAATTCCGGTCAGCCGGGCTTCGGCAAGTCGTTTTATCTCGAATGCCTTATACCGGACGTCGAAGCCATTGCCGGAGAAACAATCTGTGTCTCCGGCATCGCTCGAACTCAAGGCCGAAAACAACTGGATCACAATCGGAGGGCGCTACGACCTCCCTGGGCGCAGGCGTGTGGCCTTTCCCGAGCAGAAAGTGCATCTGACGGAAGAGTTCGCACACTGGTCCTGCACACTGCGTTGTCCACCGGCCAATTCCGCCGGCGACCCGACGGCAATGGCGCGTGTTCACCTGAAACTTCCGTACGGACGACCGTTTGAGTTCGAGATTACCAACATACAGGTGGAGTTCGGAACCAAGGCGACGGAATTCAGGTATTTCTCGGCGAAAAGCACTGGCCGCCGGCGCGGACTGTGAGGCAGCTGATGGAAAAAGTAGATCAGTCGAATAGTGATGGCGGACCTCGGGAACTGCTCGCTTCGTGGTGGGCACTTGGGTCGTGCGCGTTGCTCTTGCTCCTGTGTGTATGGCCCGCCTTATACAACGGCTATCCGTTAGTGTTTCATGATTCGACCCAGTACCTCTGGTTTGCCTTCGATCCATTAGGTGCCAAAGTCATCCACGCCCATTACAATGCTTACTATCCGTGGCTTGTCGCGCCATCTTTTTTTTTCCGCTCGACTTGGGTCGTGGTCATCCTGCAGGCCGTAATCACTCTATTGGTTCTCTTGGCGGTTTATCGGAAGTTTTTGGTCTCCGCCTCGGGTGGCCTACTGGTTGTTCTCATTGCCCTAACCTTGTTCCTGACTCAGGTCCCCTGGCTTGTCGCTTGGGTAATGCCGGATATTTTTGCAGGGTTGGGTTTCCTGGCTTTGTTGTGCTTGGTGTTTGACGCCAGACCTGTCTCGAAATTCGGAACGCCAGCGCTTGCGGCAGTTGCCATGTTTGGGGCATTGATGTCGACCGGAAATTTCTTGGCATACGCCGCCGCTGCCACTCCTGTTATCCTGTGGCGCCGAGTAATTGGCGTAGGTGCCATTCAGACATCAATTCCGCTACTGGCCCTGGCTGTCGCAACCTGGGCGATAGCAGCGCTGCCGAACGTTATTCTCTATGGGCGGATATCAACGAATGTCGGTTCTTCAGCGCTTATCTTTGGGAGATTTGTCGAGCAAGGTTTCGCCCAAGATTACCTTCATGCGAACTGTGCTACACAAACATATGAGATTTGTGCCGAATTGCCTTTGCTGGACTCGTTGCGGGGCCAGCGTGACCAATTTCTTTACGGCGACGGCGGGCGCGCGGTTAAGATGGGAATTTGGCTTGACGAAAAAAGTGAATACGCTCGTCTGAACAGGGCGATCATCCTCTGGAAGTTGCCGACCTTCGTCCAGTCGTTGCTTCAATCTGCCTCTTCGCTGTTCATTTCATCAAGTCTGGGTGAGTCTCCGGGCGATCAAAGTTGGATGTCTTATCCACCGACCGGTCCTGTGTGGAAGAACATCCATAATTGGTTCTCCAATGAGGCAGGTGATTTTGATCGATCACGCCAGCAGCTTGGAGAGATCCATGTAAAAGAGTTGAATTGGTATTATTTCGCAACGCAGTTCTTAAGCTACATATTGACGCCTGCAATGCTGGTTCTAGCGTTCATTCGGAAGAATCGGGCTATCCTCGCCTTACTTGTTTGCACCATAGTCTACGTGGCGGCAAGCGATACTATCCATGGAGGTCTCGTCGGACTCTTTGTCCGTTACCACGTCAAGGCTGTGTGGGTATTATGGCCTGTGTCATTCATTGCCTTCTGCGTACTTCACCGAGATTGGTTGGCGCGCCGGAAATCTGTGATAGCCTACTATAGCTAAAGCCTTTCCCGGATTCCCCGATGTTCCCAGGATGATCCTTAACGGCCAAGGCGTTTCCCGTTCAAAAAATTGCCCTATGTGCGGGAATGCGATTTTACTTGGTCGGGACTGCCAGAATGGCCGAAAGAAACCCGGCTAGTGCCAGCTGAATACCGATCGCAATCGCCGTGAGCGACAGCAGTAGAACCCGCAGGAGTGCAGGATACTCAAGGTTACCAAATCCCACTGATGCCCAGCTGAGGACGCACCATGCAAACCCGGTTAGACCGGGTAAAACAAGTGCGATGGCCATCATCAACATCCTTTCCAACGTCAGAGTCTCAAGAAACCTTGAAAATCGGCGGGACGGAGGCAATAAACGATGGGCAGTTGCATACTTGCGCGAAATAACTGCGAAGGTGATGGATTGCACGCCAATTAGCAAAGACACGCAGCCCACGGCGAAAGTGTGGAGGTCAAATCGGACCCCGCCCACAGTTACCATGCCTGGCAAAAGAATAGCAGCTGTCAAGAAGCCGATACCTATCAAAGCAAGGCCAGGATAGAAAAATAGCCATTTCGGACTATAAATCAGAAGAAAACTGAGATACCGCCATCCGTCGTGCCAGGTCCTCAAGTGAGGCCGTCGTGACCGACCATCCTTTTTCAGTGTGGTCGGAACTTCTTCCATCCGGTACCCGGCAAGTGCAGAACGAACCACCATTTCGCTGGCAAACTCCATCCCGGAGGTTCGCAATTCGAGCGCGAGCATACGTCCCCGGTGGAATCCACGAAGCCCGCACTGAAAGTCATTCGTGTCGATGTTGAAAAACAGCCTGCCAATCCAGCTCAATACCGGATTGCCGAGGTATTTGTGCAGAAATGGCATCGCACCAGGTTCGATGCCGCGGGCAAAGCGGTTACCCATGACAATATCAGCGCCCTCCCGTAGCCTTTGCATGAAGGGCAAGAGCGCTCCGAAATCATACGAGTCATCAGCGTCGCCCATGATTACGAAACGGCCATTCGAAGCATTTATTCCGCCCCACAGTGCGGCTCCGTAACCCCGTTCGGGGACGGAGACGACGCGAGCTCCTTCTTCCACAGCGATCTTCTGCGACCCATCAGTGGAGCCATTGTCGGCGACTAGTACCTCGCCGGCGATGTCATTTAGCTTTAGGAAGGACTGCGCCTTGCGGACGCACACGGCAAGTGTTTCGGCTTCATTCAAACATGGCATCAGTATTGTGAGTTCAAGGCTCATTTTGCGTTATCCCCAAATTCGCTCAGCTGGCGGTCCTTTTCACGCGCAACTGATTCTAGCACGTTCGCCAAATCCGAATTCCCTGCGGCCCAATCCAAAATCCAGCACTCCAAAGCGGCATCGGCGACAAGCACCGCCGGGTCGCCCCGGCGAAACCCGCTGCAGGCTGTACAACCGATCCAGGGCCCAGTTATCTGAGCAATTCCGCTAAGTTGATTGAGGTGCCCGCCAACGCCGCAGGGCGCCAGTCCGAAATAGGCCGCCTAAATGCCCGCCGTCACCTTCATCGTACCAGCTTACAACGCGGGAGAAACCCTGCCGGACACCTTGGCGGCCATTGCCGATCAGACGCGCACGGATTGGTCTGCCATCATTGTCGACGACGGGTCCAATGACGATACATTCGACCTCGCGAGGAAACGATTGAGCGACTCGCATTTTCGGCTTCTCCGCAAGTCCAACGGCGGTGCCTCCTCGGCCCGGAATTTGGGGGCACGCCTTGCGGAAACGCCTTGGCTCGTTTTTTTGGATTCAGACGATCTAATTACGCCGGATTACCTAGCCCAGATGCTGGAGCAGGGAGAGAAAGTTCCGCCGGGCGACAATGTCGTTGTCGTTTGCGCAGGGCGCCGCCTCGCTGCCGACGGGCGCTTGGGCCCAATCGATACTCCGCCTGCGCGCGACCACGCAATCCATCTGCGCAGCGGCAATATTTTTTACACGCATGCGGTTATGGTTCCACGAACTCGATTCTGGAGTCTCGGCGGTTTTGACGAGCGTCTAACCACATGTGAAGATTGGGAATTCTGGGTCCGACTGTTCGGATCGAATCCTCAAGCTATTCCGGTCAAAGAGCCATTGGCAATTTATCGACTGCGCCCGGGTTCCCTTACCAAGAACAACCAATCGCTATTCGATGAGGCGAGTGCCGTTGTCCGCTTTGCATATGCTGAGGCGCAATATCGAAGCCGCGATCTCTCGGAAATTGATGATTTGCTGGCAATTGAGCTGGCGACGTCGCTGTTTCTAGCGCGCCTCTGGGCCTTCGGCGTCTCGGTTGCCGTTGGCAATGTCGACGCCATGACCATACGCCGGCACCGTTGGCCCCAGGGAATAATGCCGCGAGAAATGGCTAGTTTTTTCATAGCCGGCTTCACACACGGAGCCTGCCGCTTGTCGTCCGACTGGCCGGCGATCTGGGATGAAGTCGGTTCCGCGGTCAGCAAGCAATTCCGGGTGGCTTTCGGGATCGACGAGTTGTCGGAAAATTGCCTGGAGCAAATTGCCGGTTTTGCAGGTACGACTGGGCCAGAATTCCGTCAGCGAACTAGGATAATTCGCAGTGGCGCTCGAAAATGTTCTCGAAATCCTGGTGCGCCGGCCTGTTCTGCGGACCATGGTGATCGTCGCGCATCCGGATGACGAAATTATTGGGGCGGGCATCCACCTCGAGCTTTGGCCAAATCTGACGATTGTGCATGCCACAGATGGCGCGCCGCGTAATTCCGATTTTGCGCAACTCGCCGGTTTTGTAAATGCCGACGCCTATGCCGCCGCCAGGTTCGAAGAAGTCGCCGACGCCCTGTCGGTTGTAAATATATCGCGGGGTCAGGTCATTCGACTCGGATTCGAGGACCAGCTGACTTCGCGCCGCCTTGTTGACCTGACCGTCGAAATAGCAAAGCATCTCCGGACCACCATGCCGGATGTTTTGGTTACCCATCCCTACGAGGGTGGTCATCCTGACCATGACTCGGTCAGCTTCGCGAGTTTTTTTGCGTGCCGAGCACTTGTTCGGCTCGGGAAAAAGGCGCCGAAAATAGTGGAGATGACTTCATACTTTGGCCGAAGCGGAAATCGGGTCGTGGGCGAGTTCCTTCAAGGAATGGCCGGCGCACTGCCTGTGGAACTCGGTCGACACGAATGTGAGCTCAAGCTCAAGATGTACGGAAAACTCTCATCGCAGCGAGCGCTTCTTGCCGAATTCCCAGTGCAAAACGAGATGTTTCGGCTAGCACCAAGCTACGATTACTTTTCAAAACCCTCTGCTGCCGAAGTGTACTACGACGCTCACAATTTGGGTACCGGTTCGGACGATTGGCTGAAACTAGCCTGCGAAGCCCGGAAATTTTTTGACGGTTCGGAATTTCTTCATCGTTGCGACAGCAATGGCAAATTGGCGTAAAGCGGTCCCCAAGATCGGCGGTGTGGATTTCGGCGATTTTGAGCGCCTGGGTCCAATAAGCACTGTCTTTGGCTATGATCGTGGTGCGCCGATTGACCGCTTGTATATCGAGAATTTCCTCGAAAGCCACCGTCTTGATATCAAAGGGCGCGTCCTGGAAATCGGCGACAATGAGTACACACGGCGCTTTGGGGGCGAGCGGGTCAAGACAGGCGAAGTGCTGCACAAAAAAAGCGGGACATCCGGCGCAACGATTGTCGCCGATCTCGCCGACGCACCAACGATACCGAACGACACATTCGACTGCATCATTCTCACCCAGGTCCTTGAACTCGTATACGATCTGAAAGGTGCGGTCGCGACGATCTTTAGGATACTCAAGCCCAATGGCGTAGCATTGATAACGGTGCCGGGTATCTCCAACATCGACCACGGTGAATGGCGCAATGAGTGGATGTGGTCGTTTACGACAGGATCGCTGGCTAAGCTGTTGAGGGAGAGTTTTCCTGCCGAAATGATAGCCGTATCGAGTTGTGGAAATGTGTTTGTCGCAACTGCATTTCTGCACGGGCTATCGCAGGAAGATATCGCTGCCTGTGATCATGTGGCGGTGAATGATCCGCATTACCAGGTGACGGTGATCGCTCGGGCACGAAAACCGGTCGCTTAATCGCATCTACGCTTTACATCCCACGCCGTCCGCACCATCCCGTCCAGCCCCGCCATCGCCGGGCTCCACCCCAGCGCACTTTGCGCCAGAGTGGCATCGGCGACAAGCACGGCCGGGTCGCCGGGGCGGCGCGGGCCAATCTTGAAGGGCACCTTGCGGCCGGTCACGCGCTCGACCGCGTCGATCACCTCGCGCACCGAGTGGCCGCGTCCCGTCCCGAGATTGAACGCCGCGGATTCGGCGCCATCGAGCAGCGCGGCGAGCGCCAGCACATGCGCGTCGGCCAAATCGCTGACGTGGACATAGTCGCGGATGCAGGTGCCGTCGGGCGTGTCGTAGTCGTCACCGAAAATCGTCAGCGCCGGTCCGGTGCCGGCCGCCGCGTGAAGCGCCAGCGGGATCAGGTGCGTCTCGGGATCGTGGTCCTCGCCAATCTCGCCGTCGGGATCGGCGCCGGCGGCGTTGAAGTAGCGCAGCGCCGTCCAGGCGAGACCGTGAGCGGCGGAAAAATCGCGCAGCATAATTTCGATCATCCATTTGGTGCGGCCATACGGATTGATCGGCGACTGCGCCATCGTTTCGACGATCGGCACGGTCTGCGACACGCCATAGGTCGCGCACGAACTGGAAAATACGATGCGGTCGACCGCGCGGGCGAGCATCGCCTCGAGCAGGACGAGCGTGCCGACAACATTGTTGCGATAATATTTTTCCGGGTGCTCAATCGATTCGCCGACATAGCAGGATCCGGCAAAATGTAGCACCGCCTCCGGCCGATATTGGGCGAGCACCGCATCGAGGCGCTGGCGGTCGGCCAGGTCGCCCTGTTCCAGCGGTCCCCATTTTACCGCGCCCGCGTGCCCTGTCGACAGATTGTCGTAGGTGACGGGGAGATAGCCGCGGGCGGCCAGCGCCTTGCAGGCATGCGACCCGATATAGCCTGCTCCTCCGGTCACCAGAATTGTCGTCATGCGCAAACTCCTGCAAGACATTGCGGCGCAAGCACCGGCCTTTTGGGCCGGGCTCAGGGGCCGGCCATAGGGCCTTGTGTTCGGTTGCGCAAGCTGGCCGGTTGGCGCGCTTCCGGCCGGCGCGATCGGTTGCGCGCAGACCGCATTGCCCGCCCGAGGCGCGCACTTTTCCCACAGGCTCATCGGCAGTTTGTTGACGGCTGAACACGGCCGGTGGGATACTTGCCGCTTGCTGCATTTTGCTCGGGTGCCGGGGACCGGCGATGCGCACGCTTTTGCAAATTTCCTTGTCGGCCTTCTTGCTGCTGTCGGCATTCGCGGCGCCGGCGGCGGCGCAATTCCGCCTGCCAGCCGGCACCCGCGTGATGACGGATGATGAACTTGCCTATTTCTTCAGCAATCGGTCGTGGACCCGCGAAAAATCGGTCGGCTATTTTTCCGAGGAAGATTCCGAATATATCGCCGCATCCAACAAAGGCGGCAAGGGGCGCGGACACTGGTCGCTGCCGGGATCGGGCAGGCTGTGCATCAATGCGCAATGGACATGGGGCGAAGGACAATCACCCACGACCATTCTCGAATGCTACGCGCATCGCACGGACGGGATACGCGTCTTCCAGAGGCGCGAGCCGTTCGGCGCCTGGCACATCTTCAAGGATGCGCCGCCGAATGAATGGCAAAAGGCTGACCGCCTGGTGCCCGGCAACTCCTTCGAAGCCCCGGTAAATTTGCTGAATTAAAAATGGTGGGCGATGAAGGACTCGAACCTTCGACCCGCTGATTAAGAGTCAGCTGCTCTACCACCTGAGCTAATCGCCCGTCGCCAGCCTGTCGGTACAGCTGCTAGAGGCGGCTGCCGGCGTGGAAACGCGTTTCTCTAGCCGCTCGCCCGGCATGACGCAAGCATTTCAAGGCGCCGCCGATGCGCGCTTGTCGGGTGCGCCAATCGCCGTTAGACCGAGCGAATGGCTTGCATCGCCAGAAGAGCCCTGACTGGATCGCTCGTGGCGCTCTTTGCCTTGACTGGCGCGGCACACGCGGCTTCCGACCTTGACGGGCAAGCAATGTCGTGGCTTTGGGCGTTGCCCTTTGCCGGGCTGCTGCTGACGATAGCAATCGGGCCGCTTCTGTTTCCTCACCTTTGGCATGCGCATTACAGCAAAATTGTCGCCTTGTGGTCGCTGTTGATGTTGGCCCCCCTCACGGCCACCTATGGCGTCGCCATTGCGGCATCAAACCTCAGCCACGCGCTGCTCGGCGAATTTCTCAGCTTCATTGTGCTCCTGGTCGCGCTCTACACTGTCGCTGGAGGTATCGTCGTGACCGGCAATCTGCGCGGTTCACCGATCACCAATGGCGCCATACTGGCGCTTGGTAGCGCCATGGCCAGCATCGTCGGGACGACTGGCGCGGCCATGATCCTGATCCGGCCGCTCATCCGGGCAAACGAACAGCGCCAACATAAAGCGCATATCATCGTCTTCTTCATCATTCTCGTCGGCAATATCGGCGGCGCGCTTACGCCGCTCGGCGATCCACCGCTGTTCGTCGGATTCCTGCGTGGGGTCGATTTCTTTTGGACGGCGCAGCACTTGTGGCTGCAGACCGCGATCATCGCTGTGCTCGTGCTGGGCGTTTTCCTGGTTCTCGACTGGCTACTGTTTCGTCGAGAAAAGAAACACACCGAAGAGATGACGCCGTCCCCGATACGACTGCGCGTCAGCGGCAAGATCAACATCGTGCTCATCGCTCTCATCGTGGCCAGTGTTCTGTTGTCGGCCTTGTGGAGGCCCGGCATCAGTCTCACGATCCTGGGTACGTCGCTCGAGTTGCAGAATCTTTCCCGCGACGCCGCGCTTGTGGCCATAGCTCTTCTATCGCTTTGGCTGACGCCCGATGAGCACCGCGAGGCCAACGGTTTCACCTGGGAGCCGATCCGTGAGGTAGCGAAGATCTTCGCGGCGATTTTCGTCGCGATCGTTCCCGTCCTGGCGATGCTCGATGCCGGCCGCAACGGGCATTTCGCATTCCTGATGGCCGCCGTCACCGCCGACGATGGGCTACCGCATGAAGCTGCGTATTTCTGGCTAACGGGCCTGTTGTCGGCATTTCTCGACAACGCACCGACTTACCTCACCTTCTTCAAGCTTGCCGGAGGAGACGCCACAGAACTCATGGGCCCGCTTGCCGGCACGCTGGCGGCGATTTCCATGGGTGCGGTCTACATGGGCGCACTCACCTATATCGGCAATGCACCCAATTTCATGATCTATGCGATTGCCGAGGAACGCGGGATCAGAATGCCGAGCTTTTTTGGCTATTTGCTATGGGCATCGTTGGTGCTCGTGCCGCTGTTTCTGCTGCTGACGCTGATTCCGATCGCTCCAATTCTCAAATTTAGTTAGGCGGTATCGACCATCATCGCTGGTGGCGGCGTATCGACGCGTTTTTTGTGCCCGGGGTCCGCATGCCAACCAACCACCGCCAGCATGACGGCGAAGCCGATGACATATGCGAGCGCGACGTACCAGCCGTGCCGGAGCCAGAGACCGACGGATTTCGCTTCGGGATAGATGTTGGAAAGCGCGACACCGGCGGACGAGCCGAACCAGATCATCGAGCCGCCGAAACCAACGGCGTAGGCGAGGAACCCCCAGTCATAGCCCCCCTGTTTCAACGCGAGCGCGGTGAGCGGGATGTTGTCGAACACGGCTGAAACGAAACCGAGGCCCAAGGCCGTGTGCCAGGATGCGAGGGGCAATTTCTCGACTGGCATCATCGAGGCGCAGGTCACCAGCGACAGCAGGAAGATCGTTCCCTTGAACGTCTCCGGCATCACTTCCCAATCTGGCCTTCGGAATGCGGCTGTGACGAGGATTGCCGTCCAAACCGACAGGCCGATGACCGGGATAATGTCGAGAAGCGCGGGGAATTTCACGTTGGCAGTCACATTGGCAAGAATGGCTGCAGCCAGGATTGCGACCACGATGAACACGCGCGGCCAGTCGATGGCGAGTCCCCTTGGCGCATCCTTGGTAATCGGGGAATGGCGTTGCTGCTGACGGGAGGCCGGGATGCCGAAGATCACCAGGGCGACGATCGCGGCCACGTAGGCTTCGAAAACAGTGATCGGACTGATGCCGTCAATCCACATCATGGTGGTCGTCGTATCGCCGACGACGCTGCCCGACCCGCCGGCATTCGATGCGGCGACAACCGCCGCGAGGTAGCCGATATGGACCTTTCCACGGAATACGTGTCGGGCCATGGTGCCGCCGATCAGGGCAGCGGCGATGTTGTCGAGGAAGGCCGAGAGCACGAATACCATGACGAGCAAGGCGAACCCTCCTTTCCAGTCGTCGGGTAGGAAGGCCGGCATTTCTTCCGGGATTTGGCTCTTCTCGAAATGCCGCGACAGCAGCGCGAAACCCATTAGCAGCAGGAACAGGTTCGCGAGGATGACCCATTCGTGCTGCATATGCAGGCCAAGTCCGGCAAGGCCCTGTCCGAACTTGAAGCCAGTGAAAACAAGCTTGTAGAGCGTTATTGCCGCGAGGCCGGTCAGCGCGACTTGGAGCGTGCGATGGTGGAACAATGCGACGCCGAGGAGCGTCAAACCGAACAGGACAAATTCGAGAGGAATGCCGAACAAGGAGATGGGCTCGATCAGAGAAGCGTCCAGCGCCGCTTCCACCGTTGCTGTGGCGGCCCACACGGGGGGTACGTGCCCGCCAAGTGTTACTGCGAGAATGGCGATCAGCAGGATGGAAAGGAAACGTTCTGCGTTCCTAATCGTGTCCCCGGCTGTAGCCTGCGCGGAAGCCGAGACAGGTGCAGCACTCATTGAACGAAGGCGCATCGGAGCATCTCTCCCCAGTTGACGCGCGACCATCGGGAAAATCGTCACGGCGCAGTTGCAGTCGTTCAGCGGCTGGGTGCCCTCGCTCAACCGCGACACCGTTCGGCAAACGATTTGAAGGTGATCGTCGGAAAACACGGTGATCAGCACGCCGGGCTCAACCCGCAGGATATCCGGGCCGGCGGAACCGCCAATTCCGACCGTATTGGCGATTTCCACAGGAAAGGGTGAGCCAGAGGCCGAACAAAAGAACCGCAAGACTTGCCAGACGCAAACCCGCCTCCCCGCATTTTTCAGCCGTTATTAGACGGGACGGTTCGGGCGGGCAACCCGCTGCCCGGATCTAAGAGGCCTTCCGGCCGCGGAAATAGTCGCGCAGGCGAAAGGGCTGGGAATTGGGAAACAACGGCATGTCGCCAATCGGGTCGAAGGTTGCCTTCCTGCCAAGATCCTTGCCGTGGCGAACAATCCAGGCATCCGCCGTCTCGCGGCCGATCTCGAACAGATGGCGCAGGAAGCCGCGCTCCGAATTCAATTTCGACGACGAACTGAGTTCGGCCAGCGTTTCGCCGGCATCGATGCGGTGCATGCGCAAGGCGCGCAGGCCGGCGGGCAATCGCGTGCCGGAACCGGCGAGGCGCGAAACGAAAGCAATCGCCCGCAGTTCGCGGATCAGCGACGCGTTGAACGTGATTTCATCGACGCGGTTGGCGATCTCGCGCGCCGATTTCGGCACCGCGGCGCGCTCGACCGGATTGATCTGGACGAGCACGACATCGTCGGCTTCGGCCTCGAACAGATGCGGAAACAGCACCGGGTTTCCCGAATAGCCGCCATCCCAATAGGACTGGCCGTCGATCTCGACCGCCTGGAAAATCGAAGGCAGGCAGGCCGAGGCCATCGTCACATCGAGGGAAATCTCGTCATTGCGGAATACCTTGGCGGTGCCGTTGGCGACATTGGTGGCGGCGATGAACAGCTTCGGCTCGCGGCTGGCGCCAAGGCGTTCAAAATCGACGCATTCGCCGACCAGCGGGCGCAACGGGTTGAGGCCGAGCGGATTGATGTCGTAGGGCGAGACGAAACGGGTCAGCATGTCGAGCATCAACATGCCGGGCGAACGGTCGAGCGACCAATTGCCGAGCCAGGCGTCGATCGGCGAGCGGCGAACCGGGCTCAGCGTCGAATGGCGGCCAACGGCGGTCCAGAATTTTTCGAGCCTTGCGCGCGCCGCCTGCGGCCCGTCTTCGAGCAGCCCGTCGGCGACGAGGACCGCGTTGATCGCGCCGGCGCTGGTGCCGCTGATCGCGCCGATTTCGTAAGTTTCGTCTTCAAGCAGGCGGTCGAGAACGCCCCAAGTGAAGGCGCCGTGGGCACCGCCGCCCTGCAGCGCCAGGCTGATTCGATATCGCCGTCTGGCCATGGCCGCGCTCCGCAAATCGCATTTGCCTAGCCTCCCGCATTCGCTGATTTCTCCACCCGAACAGGCCGAATGAATCGCCCCATCCCGTCGTTGTGCAGTGCAACATGGGGATTTGATTGTGTCAAATTTCGGTTGAAGGCCGCGGCGCAAGCACGCCTGCGATTTGGCAGTAAGCCTTAAATGCGATCAAGGCGTTCGCTCGGCCAATCTTTTCAATCGTCGCGACATGGTAGATCATCGCCTCGCGGAACTCACGGCAAACGAACAGCATGTATCTGCGAAGCCGCCAGGCACAGATCGTCGAACTCGCGAAATCGAGCGGGCGTCTGCATGTCGACGGACTGGCGGCGCGCTTCAAGGTGACGCCGCAGACGATCCGGCGCGACCTCAACGAATTGTGCGACAGTGGCAAACTGGTGCGCGTGCATGGCGGCGCGCTGTTTCCCGCGACCAAGGAGAATGTCGAATATGAACAGCGGCGATTGATCGCGGCGGACTCCAAGCTTGCGATCGGCGCCGCCGCCGCGCGGCTGATCCCGGACGATTCTTCGCTCTTCATCAATATCGGCACGACAACCGAGGCGGTCGCCAAGGCCTTGCTGCGCCACCGCAACCTGCTGGCGATTACCAACAACATCAATGTCGCCAATATCCTGCGCGCCAGCCCGACGGCAGAGGTGGTGTTGTCGGGCGGCAATGTGCGCCATTCCGACGGTGCGCTGGTCGGCGATGCGGCGGTCGATTTCTTCTCGCGCTTCAAGGTCGATTTCGCCGTGATCGGCGCCTCGTCGATCGACCCGGACGGATCGCTGCTCGATTTCGACATGCGCGAGGTGCGGGTGGCGCAGGCGATCATGGCCAACGCGCAAAGCGTGATCCTGGTTTCCGACGCCACCAAGTTCAAGCGACGGGCGCCGATGCGCATCGGTCATGTTTCGCAGGTCGATACTTTCGTCACCGACATCTGCACGGAAGAAGGTTTTGCCGAATTGCTCGAGCGTCACAAAGTGCGTCTAATTGAAACGTATAAGGAACAAAACGAACATTGATTTGTGCGATTTTGGGTTCGTTTGACTTTCTGAAAATTTTCATATCATCTTCGCGCCGCCCTCGGAGAAGGGCGCGGGAGGATATAGTGGCGGAAGAACCGGTCGACGTTTTCGTCGTCGGCGGCGGCATCAACGGCGCCTGCATCGCGCGCGATGCGGCCGGGCGCGGATATTCCGTCGTGCTTGCCGAGATGAACGATCTGGCCTCCGGGACGTCCTCGGCCTCGACCAAACTCGTCCATGGCGGGCTGCGCTATCTCGAATATTACAAGTTCCGCCTGGTGCGCGAATCGCTGATCGAACGCGAGACGCTGTGGGCGGCGGCGCCCCACATCATCCGGCCGATGCGTTTCGTGCTGCCGCATCACGCCGGCCTGCGGCCGGCATGGCTATTGCGGCTCGGCCTGTTCCTCTACGACCACATCGGCGGCCGTCACAAACTGGCGCCGACGACGACGCTCGACCTGCATGACGATCCAGCCGGCCGGCCGCTCAAGTCGCAATATACGCGTGCTTTCGAATATTCCGATTGCTGCGTCGACGATGCCCGGCTGGTTGTGCTCAACGCGATGAGCGCGGCGCAAAGCGGCGCCAGGATCATGACCCGCACCAAGGTCGAATCGGCGCGGCGCGAGGGCGGGCATTGGCGCATTGGGGTAAGCGGCCTGGGCGGCAAGCAGGAATTTGCCGCCCGGCTGATCGTCAACGCCGCCGGCCCGTGGGTCGACGACGTGCTGCGCGCCGCGATCAGCGGCGCCAATGCGCGCAATGTCCGCCTGGTGCAGGGCAGCCATATCGTCGTGCGCAAGAAATTCGAGGACGAGCGCGCCTATTTTTTCCAGAATACCGACGGGCGGATATTTTTTGCCATCCCCTACGAGAACGATTTCACGTTGATTGGAACCACCGATCGCGATTTTTCCGGCGAGCCCGACAACGGTTGCGATCTCGGCGGACGAAATCGCCTACCTGTGCACCGGAACGAGCGAATATTTCCGCGAGCCGGTCAAGCCCGACGACGTCGTCTGGTCCTATTCCGGCGTGCGCGCGCTCTACGATGACGGCGCGTCCACGGCGCAGGAAGCGACCCGCGACTACGTGCTCCGAACCGACGATGGCGGCGGTGGTGCTCCCTGCATCAACGTGTTTGGCGGCAAGATCACCACATCGCGGCGCCTCGCCGAAACCGTGCTCGCCGAAATCGGGCGGCGCATCGGCGCGCGCGGGACGGCGTGGACCGAAACGGTGGCGCTTCCGGGCGGCGATTTTCCGGTCGAAGGCGTTTCGGCGCTGGTGATGGCGCTGCGCAACGAATGGCCCTTCCTCAGCGAAAGCCACGCAGTACGCCTTGTCCACCTGTATGGGACGATGGCGCGTCGGATTCTCGGCGAGATCAACCAGCCGGCCGACCTCGGCCGGCATTTCGGCGCCGACCTTTATGAATGCGAGGTTCGCTATCTGATCGATCACGAATGGGCGGAGACCGCCGAAGATATCCTGTGGCGGCGTACCAAGCTCGGTCTGCGCCTCGACCGAAACGAAACCGAAGCGCTGTCTGGTTGGATGCAGCAAATTCAGGCACCGACAGCGGCGCCAAGACAGGCAGCGAGCTAGCGATGACGACGCTGGAACTGCGCAACGTCTCGAAAGTCGTCGCCGGCGAAGCCCATATTCGCGACGTGACGCTGACGCTTGTCGGGCGGCACGCTCAACATCCTGCTCGGCCCGACGCTATCGGGCAAGACCAGCCTGATGCGCCTTATGGCAGGGCTCGACCAGCCGACCGCCGGCAGCGTGCATTTCGGCGGCGCCGATGTCACAGGCGTGCCGGTGCGCCAGCGCAATGTCGCGATGGTCTACCAGCAATTCGTCAACTATCCGGCGATGACCGTCTACGAGAACATTGCCTCGCCGCTACGCGTCGCCGGGCGCGCCGGCAACGAAATCGACCACGCGGTTCGCGAAGCAGCAGCGCTGCTGAAGCTCGAGCCATATCTCGATCGCCTGCCCTTGCAGCTTTCCGGCGGCCAGCAACAGCGCACCGCCATTGCCCGCGCCCTGGTCAAGGGCGCTGGCCTGGTGCTGCTCGACGAGCCGCTCGCCAATCTCGACTACAAGTTGCGCGAGGAACTGCGCGCCGAACTGCCTAAAATATTCGCCAAATCCGACGCGATCTTCGTCTACGCGACGACCGAGCCGTCCGAGGCGCTGCTGCTCGGCGGCAATACCGCGACGCTGCGCGAGGGCCGGATTACCCAGTTCGGGCCGACGGTGGAAGTATACCGCCATCCCGTCGACCTGCTGACGGCGCGCACATTTGCCGATCCGCCGCTCAATACCAGCGCGGCGCGCAAGTTCGGCAAGCGCTTCGTACTATCGAGCGGCGAGGAAATCGCTGTGCCGCAGCATCTGGCGGCGGCGCCGGAGATCGAGTGCACCATCGGATTTCACCCGCACCAGCTCGCGGTCGCAGCTCGCGCCGGCAAGCGCGACTGCCTCAATGCCCGGGTGGTGGTCACCGAGATCACCGGATCGGAGAGCTTCGTCCACCTTGCGCATGGCCCCGACCGCTGGATCCTGCTTGCGCCCGGCGTGCGCGGCTATGAGCCCGACAGCGAAGTGACAGTGCATGTCGACACCCGTCACCTCATGGCGTTCGACCCATCCGGGCGATCGCTCGCTCCGGTAACCGGTTGAGGAACGCCATGGCGCGCATCGAACTCGACGGTATCCGCCACGCCTACGGCGCCGATCCGCGCCAGGACAGCGATTGGGCGCTGAAGGAACTCAATATGACCTGGCGCGACGGCGCCGCCTACGCGCTGCTCGGGCCGTCGGGTTGCGGCAAGACGACGCTGCTCAATATCGCCTCGGGCCTGATCCGCCCGACCCGCGGCCGCATCCGCTTCAACGGCACCGATGTCACCGATCTCGGCGCCGAGGCCAGGAACATCGCCCAGGTCTTCCAGTTTCCGGTCGTCTACGACACTATGACGGTGCGCGGAAATCTCGCTTTTCCGCTGCGCAACCGTGGCGTCGACGAAAGCGAGATCGCCAGGCGGGTCAACGAAACGCTGGCGATGCTCGGCCTGGAGGCGCTCGCCGACCGCACCGCCCGGCGGCTCACCGCCGACCAGAAGCAGAAGATCTCGCTCGGCCGCGGCATGGTGCGCCCCGATGTTGCCGCCATCCTGTTCGACGAGCCGCTGACCGTCATCGACCCGCTGATGAAGTGGGAGTTGCGCTCGCAACTGAAGCTGCTGCACCACCGCTTCGGCCACACGATGATCTATGTCACGCACGATCAGACCGAAGCGCTGACCTTCGCCGACACCGTCGTCGTCATGTTCGAGGGCGAGGTCGTCCAGACCGGGACGCCCGAAGAACTGTTCGAGCGGCCGCGCCACACCTTCGTCGGCTATTTCATCGGTTCGCCCGGAATGAACGTGCTTCCGGTCGCGGCCGATCGCGGTGCGTGTCCGGCTCGGCCGGCACAAGATTGAGCTGCCGGCGCCGGCGCCGGCGGAAAGTTCCGGCAAGCTCGAATTCGGCATCCGCCCGGAATATGTCCATTTTGATGCAAAGGGCATGCCGGTTCGCATTGCCAGCGTCGAGGACATCGGCCGCAGAAAGATCGTCCGCGCCCGCATCGAGGATCACGACATCGTTTTGATCGCCGGCGAGGACGAGCCGATCCCGGCCGACGCCAGGATCGCCTTCGAGCGTGGCCGCGGCGGCCTCTATGCCGATTCCTGGCGCGTCGGAGCGAAGAGCTGAACGATGGACAAGACCTGGAACAATCGCGCCTGGTTCATGGTGCTGCCGGTCCTGGTCCTGGTGGCCTTCAACGCTGTCATTCCGCTGATGACGGTCGTCAATTATTCGGTGCAGGAGACCTTCGGCGAGAACGTCTTCCTGTTTCATGGCGTCGGGTGGTTCCAGGACATCCTGCGCTCCGACCGCTTTCACGCGGCGTTGGGGCGACAATTGAGCTTCACCTTCATCATCCTCGCCATCGAAGTGCCGCTGGGCGTGGCAATTGCGCTGGCGATGCCGCGCAAGGGACCGTGGGTGTCGGTGTGCCTGGTCGCGATGGCGCTGCCGCTGCTCATTCCGTGGAACGTGGTCGGCGCCATCTGGAATATCCTGGCGCTGCCCGATATCGGACTGCTCGGCCACAGCCTGCGCAGCCTCGGCATCGACTACAACTATACCCGCAACCCGATCGACGCCTGGTTCACCATTATCCTCATGGACGTATGGCACTGGACGTCGCTGGTCGTGCTGCTCGCCTATGCCGGGCTGATCTCGATTCCCGATGCCTACTACCAGGCGGCCAAGATCGATGGCGCCTCGCGCTGGTCGGTATTCCGTTTCATCCAGCTTCCGAAAATGCGCCGCGTGCTGACGATCGCCATCCTGCTGCGGTTCATGGACTCGTTCATGATCTACACCGAGCCGGCGGTGCTGACCGGCGGCGGCCCGGGAAGCGCCACGACTTTCCTGTCGATCGATCTGGTCAAGGTGGCGCTCGGCCAATTCGACCTCGGCCCGGCGGCGGCGATGTCGATCGTCTATTTCCTGATCGTGCTGCTTTTGAGCTGGGTCTTCTACACGCTGATGATGCGCAACGAGGAACAGTCATGACCGACGCCGCCTCGACCTCTGCGGTCCTTGCCGCGCGCGAACACCAGCGCTCGACTGCGAGGTTTAGCTGGAGCTGGCTGGTGCCGACGCTCTACATCGTCTTCCTGATGGTGCCGATCTACTGGCTCCTGATCATGTCGTTCAAGACCACGAACGAGATCCTGGGCGGTATGACGCTTTGGCCGCATCGGTTCACAACCGCCAACTACCATGAAATCTTCACCGACCCGAGCTGGTACAACGGCTATCGCAACTCGATCATCTACGTCACCGTCAACATGGTCATCTCGGTAAGCGTAGCGCTACCGGCGGCCTATGCGTTCTCACGTTATCGTTTCGTCGGCGACAAACACCTGTTCTTCTGGCTGCTGACCAATCGCATGGCGCCGCCGGCGGTATTCGCCCTGCCGTTCTTCCAGCTCTATTCGGCGATCGGCCTGTTCGACACCCACATCGCGGTGGCGCTGGCGCACTGCCTGTTCAACATCCCGCTGGCGGTGTGGATACTCGAAGGCTTCATGAGCGGCGTGCCCAAGGAGATCGACGAGACCGCCTATATCGACGGCTATTCCTTCCCGAAATTCTTCGTGAAGATCTTCATGCCGCTGATCGCCTCGGGCATCGGCGTTACCGCCTTCTTCTGTTTCATGTTCTCATGGGTTGAGCTCTTGCTGGCCAAGACGCTGACCTCGGTGGCGGCCAAGCCGATCGCGGCGATCATGACGAAGACGGCGAGCACCTCGGGATATCAGATTGGCTTGCTCGCAGCAGCCGGCGTGCTGACGCTGATCCCCGGCGCAGTCGTCATCTGGTTCGTGCGCAACTACATCGCCAAGGGCTTTGCCCTGGGGAGGGTGTGAGACATGGATTTCAATCTCACATGGATGGCGTGGACCTGGCAGACGACCGTTTTCTTCGTCGTCATCGCGCTGATGCTTGCCACAATGACGGCGTGGGAATTCGCTCGCCCCGGCGGTGCCCCGCGTCACGGAATTCTCGGTCTCGACACAACGCGCGGCGACCGCCTGTTCATTTCGCTTCTCACCGCCGCCTACATCCACCTTGGCTGGCTGGCGCTCGCCGCCGCGCCGCTGTGGGGCGCGACAATTCTTTCCGCAGCCGTTGCAGTCCTGGTGTTTCGCTATGTCTGAAACGGCACGAACCAGAAATTCGAGATTGCCTTCGTCCCGGCCTGGAAAAGCCATTTCATCGACCGGGACGAAGGCAGGACGCGGCCGAAGCCGGCGACCTATCGGAGGCTTCGCCGCGTCAACTACCCCGGAAACGGGTAAGCCTGCAACTCAGGAGAGGAGAGGATGATGAGAAACAGGTTGATGGCCTCCGTGGCGGCCTTCGCGCTGATTGTCGGCGCCGGGCCCGCCCTCGCCGACATGGCGGCGGCCAAAAAATGGGTGGACAGCGAATTCCAGCCTTCGGTGCTGTCGAAAGACGAGCAGATGAAGGAAATGGAATGGTTCATCAACGCCGCCAAGCCGTTCGTCGGCATGGAGATCAACGTGCTGTCGGAGGATATCCCGACCCACGAATATGAATCCAAAACCCTGACGAAGGCCTTCGAGGAGATCACCGGCATCAAGGTGAATCACCAGTATCTCGGCGAGGGCGAAGTCGTTCAGGCCGTGCAGACGCAGATGCAGACCAATCGCAATCTGTATGACGGCTATATCAACGACTCCGACCTGATCGGGACGCATTCGCGCCTGCAGAGCGCCATCAACCTGACGGACTGGATGGCGGGCGAAGGCAAGGACGTCACCGATCCGATGCTCGACATCGACGACTTCATGGGCAAATCGTTCACGACAGGCCCGGACGGCAAGCTTTGGCAATTGCCCGACCAACAGTTCGCCAACCTGTACTGGTTCCGCAAGGATTGGTTCGACCGTGCCGACCTGAAAGAAAAGTTCAAGGCCAAATACGGCTACGAACTCGGCGTACCGGTCAACTGGTCGGCCTATGAGGACATCGCCGATTTCTTTACCAACGACGTGAAGGAAATCGATGGCGTCCGCGTCTATGGCCACATGGACTACGGCAAGCGCGCGCCCGACCTCGGCTGGCGCATGACCGACGCCTGGCTGTCGATGGCCGGCGAAGCCGATCCGGGCAGCCCGAACGGGCGACCGGTCGACGAATGGGGCATCCGCATGGAAAAGGGCTCCTGCAATCCCGTCGGCGCATCGGTTTCGCGTGGCGGCGGGGCCAACAGCCCGGCGGCGGTCTATGCCGTTGCCAAGTGGGACGAGTGGCTGCGCAAATATGCGCCTCCTGGGGCGGCCGACCTAGACTTCTACCAGTCGCTGCCGGCGCTGAGCCAGGGCAATGTTGCCCAGCAGATCTTCTGGTACACGGCGTTCACCGCATCGATGGTGGCGCCGAAGTCTGCCGGCAACAACACCGTCGACGACAAGGGCAATCCGCTGTGGCGGATGGCGCCGTCGCCGCACGGCCCGTACTGGAAGGAAGGCGCACAGCGCGGTTACCAGGACGTCGGCTCGTGGACGCTGTTCAACTCGACTCCGGTCGAACGTCGCAAGGCGGCCTGGCTCTATGCCCAGTTCACCGTCTCCAAGACCGTCGATGTCAAGAAGAGTGACGTCGGGTTGACCTTCATCCGCGACTCGACGGTTCGTCATCCGCACTTCACAGAGCGCGCACCCAAGCTCGGCGGCATGATCGAGTTCTATCGCTCGCCGGACCGCGTCGCCTGGACGCCGACGGGCATCAACGTGCCTGACTATCCGAAGCTCGCCCAGTTGTTCTGGGAGAATATCGGCGACGTCAATTCGGGCGCGTTCACGCCGCAGCAGGCGATGGATCGCCTCGCTGACCAGATGGACCAGGTGATGGCCCGCATGGAGGCGGTCGACAAGTCGAACCATGTCTACCACGACTGCGGACCGCGCCTGAATGCGCCGAAGGACCCGAGCGCCTGGCTCAGCAAGGACCATGCGCCGTGGGCCAAGCTCGACAACGAGAAGCCGAAGGGCGAGACCATCGCCTATGACGAACTGATCAAGCGCTGGAAATAGTCGACGCAAATCCAGGAAAAGTGGGTACCACTTTTCCGTCCGGATTTGCGCCGATCAGAGTATCCAGCGCCCTCCCGGCCGGGGCCTTCGGGTCCCGGTTTTTTTGCGCAAGTCTGGCGGCTGGCGAACAAGCACGCGGTACTGGACGAATATCTGACGAATATCCCTTAGTGCGGGAACTTCAGAATCTGCGCCCCCAACCCTTCTTTGATCCGTTGTCTGCCTCCGCCGCCGCCGACGAACGTCAGTAGCGGTTCAAGATCGCCCCGGTCGGCGGCCCGCAGAGCCGCGATATAGGCGGCTCGCCTCTCGTTCATCTTTTGCAGATCGTGCCCTGCGGCCCAGTCGATCGGCTCCGCACCGTAAACACGCGAAAGCATTGTGTCGGCCATGATGCGGGCATGGCGGCCATTGCCGTTGGGAAACGGGTGAATGAACACCATGCGATGGTGGAGCCGTGCAGCGGCTTCCACCGGATCATAGGTGCCGTGTTCGGCCCAATAGTTCGCATCGTCCATTAGAGTCCGCAGTTCAACGGCTGCGTGGAGCGGGTCGATACCTATGTTTTTTTCGGTACGGCGATACTTCCCGGCCCAACTCCAGACATCGCCAAACAATCGCTTGTGCAGTGTCACGGCGAAGTCGTCCGTCAGCACGTCCTTCCGCCGCAGGCGGCCAACCCAGAGCAGGCCGGTTTCGATATTGACCTGTTCGAGCTCATCCAGCTCGCCGCGCGTCGTGACGTGCTTGAACCTCAATCCCTCCATCTCGTCGGGATCAAGCGGCGTGGCGCCATCGGGGTATTCCATCACGCCGGTCGCTTTTCGTCCCAAAAGTCGGGCGGCAGGTCGCGGCTTAGGTCGGCCGTCATGCGCGCGACTTCCTGCGCGATCTTCTCATTGGAGAGCGCCTGATCTTCGAGCGCCATATGCCCGCTGGCCCTGCCGACGATGGCAAGGGCCTTCTTGCGGGCCTGCGCACTCACTATGTCTTCCACGGTTTCCGGTGGCACGATGGCATAGACGAACCGGCATCCCATGGCCTCGGCGGCAGCTTGCATGGATTTCAGGGTGATGCCGCCGGAGAGTTCGCCCTGTTCGGCGCTATTGATCCTGGCGCGCGTGACGCCCATGCGGCGGGCGAGCTGCGCCCCCGACATGCCGAGCGCCTTGCGCACGGTGCGCAGCCAGCCTTCGGACGGCATGCGAAGCGCCGACGCTTGGGACGCGGCGCGGTCGACAATCACCTGATATTGCTGCCGGACGGTACGTTTGACACTCATTGTAAACCTCTTCGCTGACACTTGCCCTCATAGTGTCAATCTAAAGATATACAAAATATGACAGAATGTCAACTTATAGGTTGACGCATTGCCTGTTCTTGGCGCATGGCCGGAAAATGCGACGTTGCCAAAAGTGGCTATTTTGGCGCGCCCGAAGAGATTCGAACTCCTGACCCCCAAATTCGTAGTCTGGTGCTCTATCCAGCTGAGCTACGGGCGCCTGCCTTCGATGCGCGCATTCAAACCTATTCGGGCGCGTCATCGCGACGAAGCCGGCTACCTAATCCGCGACGGTGTCAATTGCAAGGGCGGGGCACCGGTTCCGCCGACTTGATCCTAACCGACCCCCGCCTCACTTTTGGGCGCAATTCAGTCGCCCTCGGCGGGGAATTCAAGCCGAAAGGTCGTGCCGGCCGCGCTGCTCTTTTCGACCGCAATCGACCCGCCATGGGCGCGCAGGATCTCGGCGGCGATCACCAGGCCCAATCCGGCGCCGCCGCCATTGCCGGATTTCTTGAACGGACGAAACAGGTCGGCCTGCACCGCTTCCTCGATACCCGGACCGGTATCGGCGACGCGCATGACGATCTGCCCGGTGCCGACGTCCGCCGCCTCGGCGGAAACCGTCAGACGGTGGACGGCGCTGGCGCCCTCGTCACCGAGCCGCACCATCGCCTGGACACCGTTGCGGCATAGGTTGAGAATGGCCCGCACCATTTGTTCGGCATCGATATCGGCTTCCAGCGACGCCGGCACCTCATTTTGCCACTCGATCGGCGAATCGGCGCCAAGATCGAGCAGGTCGCGGATTTCCTCGACGACACCGCGCAGACGGTGGCGTCGGCGCTTGGGGCGCGCCTCTTCGGCACGGCCATAAGCGAGCACCGATTGCGAATACTCGGTTGCCCGGCCGATGGTCTTGACCAGCTTCGGCACCAAGCGCTGGACCATCGGATCGCGGATGCCGGCGAGCCGGTCGGAGAACAATTGCGCCGACGCCAGAATATTGCGCAGATCGTGGTTGATCTTGGAGACTGCCAAGCCCAGGTCGGCCAGGTGCTGGCGCTGGCGCAAGGTTGCATGCAGACTCGGATTCGAATGCGGCGAGCTGGCGCTCGACGACGCCGATTTCGTCGGCGCGGCCGCCGGGTTTCAGCATCAGCGCCGGATTATCGGGCTCACGGGCAAACGCGACCATGTTGGCCGACAGGCGGCGGATCGGCCGCACGATCAGCAGGTAGAGCGCCAGATAGACCATCGCGGCGGTAATCAGCGAAATGGCGAAGGAAATCAGCGCGACGTTGCGGGCAAAGATGCGGATAGCGCTGCTCAGAAACCGGCTCGACTGGACCAGTTCGATCTCCGCCGGCCGCGATTTCATTGGCGCGAAGACGCGATAGGTGTATTCGCGGTTCGAAATCAGCATCGCCAGCGCGCTGCGGATCGCGGCAATCGGCTGCATCAGCGACAGGTCGATATGCTCGGCAACTGGCGCCGAAATCGGCGAGGATGCCATCATCCGGCTTGTTGCGCCCTCGCGGATGACGACGGCCAGCGAGCGGGTGGCGGCAAGCAACTCGGCCTGCGCCTTCTCGCTCAGCATCGGGTCGGCGGTATCGAGATAGACGATGCTGGCGGCTTCCGCGGTATCGAGGCGCGACTGCAGCCAGACATTGCGGAAATTGGCCACCGAAGGCAGGAAAATGAGCACCTCTGCGAGCATGACGAAGCCGACAGTCAGGACCAGCAGTCGGGCGGGCAACCCGCGCCAGGCGCTCGGTTCGGCCGACGCGGCGGTGGTTTCGGGTTCATGGTCCGAGTTTTTCAACATCGTCGATCCGTAGGCAAGTCGCGACTTCTTAGCCGAAACGGCGCAAAAAGCCGACCAGCCAGCGCACGAGCGGGCGGCGGGTCAGCGGCGCGTAGAAGGTGACGGCGGCGCGGCGGCCGATCTCGCCCAGCGTCGGATAGGGCGCGACATAGCCGACGACATCGCGCAGGCGCAGGCTTTTGGCGAGCGCCAGGGCCCAGACATGGATCATTTCGCCGGCCGCCGCGCCGACAATCGAGACGCCGAGAATGCGGGCTTTGGCGTCGGTGACGATCTTCACCTGGCCCGATGTCGTGCGTTCCGCCTGGGCGCGGTCGTTTTCATGATAGGGCCAACGCAGCACGCGGATCGTGCGATGTGTCTTGCGGGCGGCCTCCTCGGTCAAGTCCGACCTGGGCCAGTTCGGGATCGGTAAAGGTGACCCAGGGAACAATGGCGTGGTTGGGCTTGCCGGGCAGGCGAAACAGCAGCGATCTCACCACGAGGCTCGCGTGGTAGCCGGCGACATGGGTGAACTGCAGGGCGCCTGCGACATCGCCAACCGCATAGACGCGGCGATTGGTCGTGCGCAGGGTGGCATCGACCTTGATGCTTTTGCGGTCGTGCTCAATGCCTGCAGCCTCGAGGCCGAGGCCCTCGACATTGGCCGCCCGGCCGGTGGCGACCAGCAGATCGGAGCCGTCGACAAGGATTTCGCTATCGCCCGATTGCGCCTTAAGGCGAACGCCGGTCTTGCCGCGGCGTTGGATCGCGACGACCTTAGCATGTTCGTGAATGACGATGCCTTCGCGTCGCAATTGGTCGAGCACGACCGCCGCGGTTTCCGGATCGTCCTTGGCGAGTGCGCCTTAGCGCTTCGATGACGGTTACAGCGCTGCCGAGACGGCGATGCGCCTGCGCCATTTCGAGGCCGATGGGGCCGCCGCCGACGATCAGCAGGTGGGGCAGCTTGCGGTGGTTCTCGAAAATCGTTTCGTTGGTGAAATACTCTATGGTGTCAAGCCCTGGAATCGGCGGCACCAGCGGCGACGAACCGGTAGCGACGACGAAGCGGCGGGCGCGGATGGTGTGGCCGCCGGCGGTGACCGTGTCTCGGTCGATAAATTTGCCCGCGGCGCGGATGACATGGACGCCCAGCGCGGTGAAGCGCTCTTCCGAATCGTTAGGGGCGATGGCGGCGATGACATCGCGGATGTGATCGTTGACGCGGCGCATGTCGACGATTGGGTTCGGCGATTTCGAGGACGCCGAATTTGGCTGCCTGGCGGGCTTGGTGGACATGTTTGGCGGCTGCCAGCATCGCCTTGGAAGGAACGCAGCCATAATTGAGGCAGTCGCCGCCCATCTTGCCCTTTTCGATCAGCACGACGGGCACGCCGAACGAGGCGGCGGCTGCAGCAACTGTCAGTCCGCCGGACCCGGCGCCGATCACGCAGATATCGGGAGTGAGCGGATTTGCCATGTCGGGCTCCTTGCGGGCGGAATTTGGGGCGAGGAACCGGCAACGCGCGCGCCAGGACGCGGACGTTGCTATGCCGATTTGCGAAAGCGGCGGAAAATTACCGGCAGAATGGAGATTGCCGCAAGCGCGAACATGGCGGCGACGATTTGCGGCGTCAGCAGGGAAGCAAAATCGAAGTGGCAACTGCGATTGGCGGCACAGCCGGGATTGGCCAATTCCTGGGCCGCCACGATGCTGTCGAGGCCGGAACCGACATAGGCGTAGGCGAAGGTTCCGGGAATGATGCCGAGAAAGGTGGCGCCCAGATACGGCCCGAGTCGCATGCCGAGCAGCGCCGGAACGATATTGACGACCCAGAACGGAAAGATCGGCATCAGGCGGATCGTCAGCAGATAGCTGAACGCATTGCGGTTGAAGCCGTCGCTCATTCTCGCGGCAAAGCCGCCGGCACTTTTTCGCCAGCAGGTCGCCGGCACTGGTGCGCGCGATCAGGAAGATCGCCCCGGCCCCGGCGGTTGCCGCAAAGACCGTCGCCGCACCACCGGCAACCCCGCCGAACAGGAAACCGGCGGCGATCGTCAGCAGCGAAGCCCCGGGAAACGAAACCGACACCAAGCGCGGCATAAACAGCATGTAGATCAGGAGCGCCACAGCGAAATGGCTCGAAACCTGGGCGGCCAGCCATTCCCGGTTGGCGATGACCGCCGACAGCGAAATCCGGTCGAACCAGCCCGTGGCCCAGGCCGAAAACAAGAATCGACCACGATTGCGCCGACCGGCAAAAGCCGCCGCAAAGGCTCGTTGGCGGCTCCTGGACTTTGCTCTTCTTTGCCGATTTGGCGATTGGCTGGCTGCATCGATTTTCACTAGCTTCCATCGCGCGGCCGTCGATCGGCGGCATTGAGAATGCGACATATGCTGAGCGCAACCGCAGCCGACAAGTCCAAGATCGACCGTGGCAATGCGGACATTCAACCCGATATTGCACACTGCGACGTCGCAGTTCACGCGGAAGTTACGCAGTGGCGTCAATTGCCGCGCGAACGTCCGCAATTGACAAAGCCGGGGCGAGTTGCCAATAAGCCGGCCAATCGAGTTGGCGCGCTGCCAACATTGGCGCGATGCAACCGCCGTCCGGCAGAGGACGGAATCTGCAGCAACCTTTCGGCTATATTCTGGAGCTTTGCCGGGCGCGGCGAAGAAGCACACATGAAACGTACCTATCAACCGAGCAAACTTGTGCGCAAACGCCGCCACGGCTTTCGCTCGCGCATGTCGACCAAGGGTGGGCGCAAGGTCATCGCCGCCCGCCGGGCACGGGGACGCAAGCGCCTGTCGGCGTGACCCGGAGCCTCGGATTTCGCCCGTGCCTGAAATGTTGCAGCGGCCGCAAGCGGATCGCCCAGTGCCGAAACGGCGCGGCCGACCGCTGGATGGTAACTTCGCTCCATGGCTTCGCCGCGACCGGAACGCTTGCGCAAACGCGCCGAGTTTGTCGCGCTGCGGCGAGCCCGGCGCATCGGCGCTGCCCGACATGATGCTGCTTGCCGGAAGCCGCGACGAGGCAACGGCACCGCAGGCGCCGCGCTTCGGCATAACCGTCACCCGGCAGACGGCAAACGCCGTCGGTCGCAACCGTATCCGTCGCCGCCTTCGCCAGGCGATCGCTGAAGTCGCGACACTGGCGCGGCCGGGATACGACCATGTCGTCATCGCCAAGCCTGGCGCATTGACGGCATCCTTTGCCAGTCTGCTCACGCAGCTGGCATCGGGCCTTGACCGGGCCGCGAGGAATGGCAAAAGACCGGGGCCGCAAGTACCGGACGGAAATCCCGGTCACGACTGAACGCGGCAAACGCGGCAAAGCGGGGCCGGCGGCCTCGACGGAAGACGATCTTCGCTCATGGAAAACAATCGCAACACGTTTCTGGCGATCGCGCTTTCCCTGGCGATCATCCTGGCCTGGCAGTTCCTCTACATCAATCCAAAGCTGGAAGCCGAGCGCAAGGCGGCCGAGATTCAGCGCCAGCAAATCGAACAGTCGCAGCCGGGCCAGCAAGGCGGCGCCAACCAGCAGGAACAGGTGACCGACCAGCCACAATCGGGCAATGGCGCCAACGAATCGAAGGGCGGCCAGGCCGCGCCTGGCGCCGGGCCGGACATCCAGTCGGAGCTGCCATCAGTCGCGACGCGGCATTGGCGAAATCGGCGCGGGTCAGCTTTGAAAATGCGCTGATCCGCGGCTCTATCAACCTGAAGGGCGCCCGCCTCGACGATCTGCAACTGAAGCGCTATCGCCTGACCATCGCCAAGGACAGCCCGCTGATCACGCTGCTGTCGCCGGCCGAAACCAATGAGGGCGAATTTGCCGAACTTGGCTTTGCCGCAAGCGAGGTCGCAAGCGAGCAATTTCCGGGGCCCGGACACCGAGTGGTCGGCGCCGGAGGGAGCCACACTGGCGCCGGGGAAGGACTTGGTGTTGTCGTGGACAAGCGCGGCCGGGATCGAATACCGGCGCGTCGTCTCGATCGACAACGCCTATCTCTTCACCGTGCGCGACGAAATCAAGAACGGTTCGGCCAATTCCCTGTCGCTTTCGCCCTATGGCCGGGTGACGACGTTCCACAAGCCGGCAATTCAGAGCACATACATCCTGCATGAAGGCCCGATCGGCGTTTTCGGCGAAAAGGGACTGGTGGAGTCGACGTACAAAGTCGCTTGCCAAGGATCGCGAACTCAAGGGCGAAAAATCGCAAGATGGCTGGCTCGGTATCACCGACAAATACTGGGCGGCGGTGATTGTGCCATCGACAACCATTCGAGCCGCGCTATTCGTATTTCGACAACGGCAGGCCGCGCTGGCAAGCGGATTTTCTCGCCGATCCGGTTACGGTGGCGGCAGGCGAGACAAAATCGGTCGAAAACAGGATCTTTGCCGGCGCCAAGGAAGTGGCACTTGTCGACGGCTACGAGAAAAGCGCCGGCATCAAGCAGTTCGAACTGCTGATCGACTGGGGCTGGTTCTATTTTCTGACCAAGCCGATGTTCTTCCTGCTCGACTGGCTGAACAAGCTCGTCGGCAATTTCGGCGTCGCCATTCTGATGGCCACCGTCATTATCAAGGGCGCGCTGTTTCCCCTCGCCAACCTCAGCTACCGCTCGATGGCGCAGATGAAGAAACTGCAGCCGGAAATCGCGGCGATGCGCGAGCGATTCGCCGACGACAAGGTGAAGCAGCAGCAGGAAATGATGGCGCTCTACAAGCGCGAAAAGATCAATCCGGCGGCCGGGTGCTGGCCGGTGGCGATCCAGATTCCGATCTTCTTTGCCCTCTACAAGGTCCTCTACATCACCATCGAGATGCGCCATGCGCCGTTCTTCGGCTGGATTCAGGATCTTGCCGCACCCGATCCGACCTCGGCGTTCAACCTGTTCGGCCTGCTGCCCTACTCCGTGCCGCCGTTCCTGATGATCGGCGCCTGGCCGCTGTTCATGGGTGTGACGATGTTCCTGCAGATGCAGATGAACCCGGCGCCGCCCGATCCGACCCAGGCGATGATCTTCAAATGGATGCCGGTCGCTTTCACCTTCATGCTGGCGGCGTTCCCAGCCGGCCTCGTCATCTACTGGTCGTGGAACAACATCCTGTCGATGACGCAGCAGGGCATCATCATGCACGGAACGGCACCAAGATCGAACTGATCGACAATCTTCGCAGTTTGCTGCGACGAAGATCGCGGCGCCAAAATGAGCCGGGCGCCGGGCGGCGGCGCGGACCTGTTTTCCAGGCCGTGGACGTTCCTGCGCGGGATCGCCCGGCTCGAGGATCTGCCGCCGCCAGGACCGCCGGAGATCGCCTTCGCCGGGCGCTCGAATGTCGGCAAGTCGTCGCTGATCAACGCGGTGCTCGCCCAGAAAGGTCTGGCGCGGACTTCCAACACGCCGGGACGCACCCAGGAACTCAACATTTTCATTCCCGAAACCGGCGCCGACAGGTTGCCGGCGGCAGTCGTCGTCGACATGCCGGGCTACGGTTATGCCGCGGCGCCGAAGGCAAAGGTTGTGGCGTGGACGGAGATGGTGCTTTGCCTATCTGCGCGGGCGGCCGACCTTGAAGCGGGTGTTTCTGCTGGTCGATGCCCGCCACGGAATTGCGGCAAAACGATCGCGACGTGCTCGACCTGCTCGACCGGGCGGCGGTCTCCTATCAGGTGGTGCTGACCAAGATGCGACAAGCCGAAGGCCGGTGAACTGTCGCGGGTTGATGGCGACACTCGCGAAGCGATCGGCCGGCGGCCGGCGGCGCATCCGGCCATCATCGTCACCTCGGCGCAGGCAAAAACCGGGATCGAGGTCGCTGCGCCAGGCAATTGGCGAAGCCGTGACCAGTTAATCGAGCAAGACAATATGCGGATGACGACCGGGCGCGATCCCGGCCGGCGAGCGGGACATTTTCGCCGGCGGAATCGCGCCGTTTCCGGCTGTCTAGCGCAACTTAGCTCGCCGGAAGCAGGACCGTGTCGATGACGTGGATGACGCCATTCGACTGCTTGACGTCGGCGATGGTGACGGTGGCGATATCGCCCTTGCCGTCCTTGATCATGATCTTGCCGTCCTTGGCCATGGCGGTGAACTCGCAGCCGCCGACAGTCTTGACAGTGTGCATGCCGCCGTCATCCTTGACCATCTTGTTGATGACCGACGACAGCGCGTTGGCCGCGACGACATGGCAGGTGAGTATCTTGGTCAGCATCGCCTTGTTTTCCGGCTTCAGCAGACTTTCGACCGTGCCGGCCGGCAATTTGGCGAAGGCTTCGTTGGTCGGGGCGAACACCGTGAACGGGCCCTTGCCTTCCAGTGTTTCGACCAGGCCCGCAGCCTTGACCGCCGCCACCAGCGTCGTGTGGTCTTTGGAATTGATGGCGTTCTCGATGATGTTCTTGCTTTCGAACATCGGCGCGCCGCCGACCATCGGGTTGGCGGCATAGGCGGCGCCGGCAAACAGCGCAGCTACGGCCACGCCGGCAAGTGCAAGTTTCAGTTTCATGGTTCGTCTCCAGTTGTCATTTCCCCATCAGGGCAACCGCAGAGACGGCCCGGCCAGACGAATAGTTTCAAAAAACTTTCGAGGAAATTTCAGAAGCTTCGGATCGGGCCGGCGGCGATCACCGGGCCGGTCGCGAACCCCGGTCGGCGAACCGCCGAGCGGCTCGTCGCTGACCGCGAGCACCGAGCCCGACGCGATTTCCTCGGCGAGATCTGGACGCAGGGCGATCGACGACGCATCGGCGTGGGCGAGCACGCCGAGCGGAATCGGCGCGTTGCCGCCGGCGACCAGCCACAATTCATGGTCGCGGCCCTGTGCCGGCGGCTGGTCGAGCCGCTGCAGAGTAAGTTTTTCTGTCTGCCGGTCATAATATGCCAGATAGCGAACTGGCCCGTTGTCCGCCGCCAAGGCGGCAATCAGCGGTGGCCCGGCGACGCGCGAGGGTCCAAGAAACTGAATGCCGGCGAGCACGACAACGGCGAGCGAAGCAGCAATCGCCAGAGGCCGCCACAGTGTCAGCGAATTCCACCAGCCGCGTGCCGGTTCGATTTCCGCCGGCGTGCCGAACAGGCGACTCTCGATACGGCGCTTCAATGCGGACGGCGGCGAAGCCAGCCCGTAGGAATCGGCAAGCGGCGACAGGCGCTCGTGCCAGGCCGCGACCATGCGGGCAAAACCGGCATCGTTAGCAGCGAGCCTTTCGGCGCCGCGCCGTTCCTCGCCCGACAATACGCCGAGCGCCAAGCTCGGCAGCCAGCGCCTCGCGCTCCTCGCGTCTCTTGTCGTCGGCGGCGGTCATTTCGCCCCCTGCTTTTCCAGGCATTCGCGCAGACTGAGCAGGCCGCGGCGGAGCCAGGTTCGCATCGTGTTGAGCGGAACCGCAAATCGCTTTGCCAGTTCCTCGTAGCTGTAGCCCTCGATATAGGCGGCGCGCAGCGCCTCGGCCCGCTCCGCCTTCTGTTCGCCAAGGCAGTCGTTGAGGCGGCGACCCTCGTCGGAGGCGATCGTGCTGCGTTCCGGATCGGGACCGGGAGCGGCGATACCGACGGCCTCATCGATGTCGACGGCTGGCGCCTTGCGGGTGCGAATGGCGTCGATAGCGTGATTGCGGGCGATCGCCACCAGCCAGCCCATCGGACTTTGCGATCCGCCGGTATAGGCCTTCGAATTGCGCCAAATCTTTACACACACCTCCTGCAAGGCATCCTCCGCCTGAGAACGGTCCTTGAGGATACGCAGGCAAATGGCGAATAGTTTCGGGGCGCAAACGTCGTAGAGGCGCGAGAACGCCTCCCGGTCGCCAAGCGCGATGCGGGACAACAACCGGTCAATTTCCGCGTTATCCGACGTCAAGAACGTTCCCCGTATGATCCTCGCGCCTGCACTGGTGCCAGCCCCGACGGATCAGAAGACGCCCGCTCCAGGCGAAATCAAGGTCCAGGCGAGATGAAACCAGGCTGAATGGCGGTAGAACGAGCGATCCGCTTCCGCAAGACTTGCCATGCAGCCGTTTGTCCTTCAACGCATGCTCAATCCTGCGACGGCACGTCCGGTCCTGGATCGCCGCCGGTCGCGGCGACCGCCAGCCGGCGCATATAGTAGCGCCAACCCTTCTCGTGTGAGACGCGCTCCTGCTCGTCCGGGAGCCCGCTATGGGTAAAACGCACCAGCGTGCCGCCGTCCTTTTCGATCAAATCGATCTCAACCAGGCTTGACCCGGGCGGCATATTGTCGCGCTCTTCCCAGCCGAAACTATAGGCGAGGCGATGGACCGGGACTACTTCGGTGAACTCTCCGCGGCCGTTGTGGCTCCCGCGGACACTGACTAGATAAATGCCACCGGGCCTCGGCTCCGTGGTCGCTGGCCCGAGCCAGCGTGTGATCTTGTCCGGATCGGTAAGGAAGGCGAATACCGTCGCCTGCGGGGCCGCGATCTCGATCTCGGTGCGAAGCGTCTCTGCCATCGGCAACCTCCTACGACGACCCTTCGTTATTTCGGAGCCGGCTGCAATGCAATCGGAATGCGGTTGGTTGCAGGAAAGCTGCTGGCCCCCCATGACAGGCGTCTGTTGCCACTGCATGATCCGGGGATGCAACTGACCTCCGCGCTCTCGTTTCTGATCGATGAGGCGGCCGGCATGCCTGGCGCCGACGCGTTTCTGACATCGCTCGGTGCCCGGCTAATCGCCGACGGGCTTCCGCTCGTCGCCGGAGCCCTCACGCAGGCGGCGGCGCACCCCATCATCGCCCGGCGCACATGGCTTTGGCGCGCCGACACCGCGACCGTGATCGAGGCGCTGGGCTTCGGCTCGGCCGGTCCGACAGGCCCCGATCACAACGGTGTCGGCCGCAACTGGCTGGCCGGCTTCGGCACCGGCGCCGTGCAGGAGTATTTCGTCGGGGCGGCGGGGGCGCCCGGCACCTCCGAAGGTCCCATGCTCAGCTGGACCGCGGGCCGACCGCTTGGCGAAACCGAAGCGGCGCTGCTTAGCACGGTCGCGCGCTTTGCCGCCGCACCGCTCGCCCTGCTCGGCGCCCGCTCGACGCTTTCCGCGCTTCTCGAGACCTATCTCGGCCGGCGCAGCGCGGCCAAGGTCCTTGCCGGCAGACTTCGGCGCGAGCCCGGTGAAACCATTCGAGCTGCGTTGCTTTTTGCCGACCTGCGCGGCTTCACCGAGCTGTCCGAGGTGGCCACACCGGAGGTCGTGGTTGCCGCGCTCGACGCGTGGTTCGATCGCATCGCCGGCGCGGTTCACGCCTTCGGCGGCGAGGTCCTGAAATTCATCGGCGACGGCGTTCTGGCGATTTTTCCGATCGGCGAGCGTGATGCCGCCTCGGCTTGCGATCAGGCGCTTCGCGCGGTCGCTGCGGCGCGTGCCGGCATGGACCACCTCGACCGCACCCGCGCAACGCAAGGCTTGCCGCCTCTGCCGTTCGGTGCAGCAATGCATGTCGGCGAAATTCTATGGGGCAACATCGGCACTGCCGACCGGCTGGACTTCACCGCCATTGGCCCCGCGGTGAACCTTGTGAACCGGCTGGAAGGCCTGTGCCGGCCCCTCGGGCGCACCGTGCTCGTCTCCGGTGCCTTCGCCGCGCAAACCAGGCAACCGCTGATCCCGCAAGGCGAGCATATGCTGCGCGGGATCGCTGCACCCTGCGCGGTATTCGCACTGGAGCCGTGAGGCGTGCACCACCGTTCCGGCACGACCTGACCGACTTGGCCGGGCCGGCTTTTCCCGCTAAGAGGCCGCGCGTCCGCCTGTTTGTCGCGCGAGGACTGCCATGACGGGAAATTCAATGCTGAACAGCAGGCGCGGCTGCTATCGCAAGCGCTGCCCTACATGCAGCGCTACGAGAACAAGACCGTGGTCGTCAAATATGGCGGCCACGCCATGGGCGATCCGGAACTCGGCCAGGCCTTCGCCCGCGATATCGCGCTGCTGAAGCAGTCGGGCGTCAATCCCATCGTCGTCCATGGCGGCGGTCCGCAGATCGGCGCGATGCTCGAACAAGCTGGGCATCGAATCGAAGTTCGAGGGCGGCCTGCGCGTCACCGACGCCAAGACCGTCGAAATGGTCGAGATGGTGCTGGCCGGCTCGATCAACAAGGAGATCGTGGCGCTCATCAATGCCGAGGGCGAATGGGCGATCGGCCTGTGCGGCAAGGACGGCAACATGGTGTTTGCCGAAAAGGCGAACAAGACCATCAACGACCCCGATTCCAACATCGAGCGGTGCTCGACCTCGGCTTCGTCGGCGAAGCCGGTCGAGGTCGACCGCACGCTGCTCGACCTGCTGGCGCGCTCGGAGATGATCCCGGTGATCGCGCCGGTGGCGCCCGGCCGCGACGGCCACACCTACAACATCAACGCCGACACTTTCGCCGGCGCCATCGCCGGCGCGCTCGGCGCCAAGCGCCTGCTGTTCCTGACCGACGTGCCCGGCGTGCTCGACAAGGACAAGAAGCTGATCAAGGAACTGACCGTTGCGCGAGGCCAAGGCGCTGATCGCCGACGGCACGATTTCCGGCGGCATGATCCCCAAGGTCGAGACCTGCATCGAGGCGATCGACGCGCGGCGTCGAGGGCGTCGTCATCCTCAACGGCAAGACGCCGCATGCGGTGCTGCTCGAACTGTTCACCGAACACGGCGCCGGCACGCTGATCGTAAGAACGGATCAGGAATAGGCCCTATTCGGCGCTCGCTGGCCTGATGCACCAATTGCGCGGCGGTGGACGCAGGAACATGGCGCCGATCAGCACCGCGGCGAAGGCGACCGCGGCATAAACGATCGAAAAGCGCAGCGAAGTGTCAAAGGCGGCGGCGGGCGCCGAACCGGTCGGCCATGGCGCTGTTGAGATGGGAAAAAAACATCTCGCCGACAATCGCGACACCGATGGCGCCGCCGACTTGCTGCAATCGCCTGCAATCCGCCCGAGGCCGAGCCGGCATCGCGCCCGGTGACGGTAGCCAGCGCCGTCTGGAACAGCGGCGAAACAGTTGTGCCGAGGCCGAGGCCGCCGAGCAGCAGCGGCGCCAGCAAAATCGGTGGGCAAAGCCTGGTTCGAGCGTGGCAGCGATCCAGCGCAGCCAGAGCATGGCGCAAATCAGCATCAGCGCACCAGCAATCATGCGCAGGCGCTGGAAGCGGATGCCGAGCCAGATCGAAACGAGGGAGGAGACGAGCACGCCGACGGAAAACGGCACCGTCGTCAGGCCCGATTCGATCGGCGGCAAGCCGAAGCCGACCTGCAGGTAGATCGCCAGGACGAAGAAGAAGCTCGGAACGGCGGAGAAAGAATGTCGAGGAGACCAGCGCACCTGCCATGAACTGGCGATTGCCGAGCAGGGCGGCGGGCAGCAATTGCGGCGCGCCGCTGCGGCCTGGAGGAATTGCCAGCGCACGAAGAGCGCGGCGGCAAGGCAACCGATGCGGCCATCATCCAGAAGCACCATGCCGGCCAGCCGAGTTCGCGGCCTTCGATCAGCGGGAACACGGCGCAGTAGGATCGTCAAGTCCGGCAATGATAATGCCGATCCAGTCGATGCCGAGCATGCGCACGCCGCGGCATTGCCGGAATCAGGCGCAGCCCGGCGGCGATGGCAAGACAGCCCGACCGGTATGTTGACGAGGAAGATCGGCCGCCATTCGAGCCCCAGGATATCAGCGTCGATCAGCAGGCCGCCGACGATCGGGCCGGTGACGGCGGCAAATCCTGCGGTCAGACCGAATAGCGCAAATGCGGTGCCGCGTTCGCGCGGCGGAAAGATGACCTGGGCGATGGCCAGCGTCTGCGGCGCCATCATCGCGCCGGCAGCGCCCTGCAATACTCGCGCCGCAATCAGCGCCGTGATGTTGGGCGCAAGCCCGCACAAGCGCCGAGGCGACCGTGAAGGCAGCAACGCCGATGAGGAACATACGCTCGACGCCCGAGCGTGTCGCCAAGCCGGCCGAAAGGCAGCAGGCCGAGCGCGAAAGCGAGGATATAGGCGGCGACGACCCACTGGATCTCGCTGGAACTCGCCGACAGATCGCGCTGCAGGCTCGGTATGGCGACATTGACGATGGTGACGTCGATGAGATTCATGAAGCCGGCGGCGAGCAGCACGCCATCGCCGCCCAGCGCTGCTCATGAAATTCCTGGCGGACCCCTGGCGCGCCGGTTTGCACATTCATGTCAGTGAATTCCCGATTGGGAACGCCGAATCGTTTCGGCAAATGGTCGCGAGACGGATCGTCAACTAGGTTTCCAAATCGGCCGGCCAGCAATGCCGGCATGGGCAAATTTGCTGACCGGTGTTGCCCGCAGGTCAGCCTGCCAGCAACAGCACCAAGATGCCGCCGACGATGAGCCCGCAACCGGCGATTTCCAGCCGGTTGATATGCTCGCTGAAACCAGAACACTGCGGCGGCGAAGGTGAACAGGATCTCGACTTGCGCCACCGCTTTGACGATGGCCGCCTGTTGCAACGTCATCGCCGAGAACCAGCCGAAGGAGGCGGTGGCGCCGGCGAGCCCGGTCGCGAGCGATGGCCGCCAGGCGCGCCGATGCGGTGAAACTGCGGCCGGTTCGCGCCAGACGATCCACAACAACATGGCAGCGGTCTGCAGCAGGATGGTGGCGCAAAGCGTAAAGCCGGCCTGCATCAGGAAATTCGGACCTCCGAGCGACAGCGAAGCAGCTCGATAAGCGACGGCGGCGATGCCGAACAGCGTGCCTGAGAGGATGCCAATGCCGGCGATCCGGCTGAAGATCGCCGTGGCCAGCGATTTCGCACCGGATGACGAACGAGCAACCGAGATCAGCATAACGCCGATGACAGCAAAAGCGATTGCCAACAGCGCGATCGGGCCCGGTCGTTCGCCGACGAGCATTGCGGCAAAGATCGCCGCCTGCGCCGGCTCGGTGCGCGAATAGGCCGTACCGACGACGAAATTGCGGAAGGAGAACAGATGCACCAGCAGGAACGTCGCGCCGATCTGGGCGAATGCGCCAACCGACACCCAAGGCCAAAGGCGATATGCGGCGTCGGAAAGGGCGATCCGGCGGCGTGCAACAGAAGAGTAAACAGCAGTGCGAAGGGCGCGCCGAAACCGAAACGCACGAAAGTCGCCGCCGTGGTATTCATGCGGCCTTTCAGGTATTTTTGCAGCGCCGAACCGCAGATTCTGCAGGAATGCCCCAACGAAAGTGATGGCGACCCACAACTCCATCGCCGGCACAAATACCGGCGCCTGCGGAAATGCAAGATCGGCTGGCATTCCTTGACCGTGGAAATCCCCTTTTGAACGCCGGCGACTAAACAGTCACATGACCATTTTGCATCCGCCGGGCGCGTTTGCCCCAGTCTTCGCCCACGTCACCGATTGGGTGTTCGATCTCGACAACACGCTCTATCCGCGCCATTGCGACCTGTTCGGCCAGATCGATGTGCGCATGACCGCCTATGTCGCGCGGCTGACCGGCTTGTCGCGCGAGGACGCTCGCGTCCTGCAAAAGCGGCTTTACCGCTATCATGGCACGACGCTGAACGGCCTGATGGCGGAATACGACATCGATCCGCGCCGGTTTCTGACCGAGGTCCACGACATCGACTATTCGGTCGTTCCCGCCGATCCGCGGCTCGGGGAGGCGATTTCGGCGCTGAGCGGGCGCAAGCACATCTTCACCAATGGCGATATCGCCCACGCCGAAAAGACACTTGCCGCGCTTGGCTTTGCAGCGGCATTCGATGCGACCTTCGACATCGTCGCCGCCGATTTCGAGCCGAAGCCCGCGATCGGCGCCTATCGCCGTTTTCTTTCCGGCCACCAACGTCGATCCCGGCCGCGCGGCGATGTTTGAGGATTTGCCGCGCAATCTCGAGCCGGCCAAAGCAACTCGGCATGGCGACGGTGCTCGTCATTCCGCCGGGCGGGCCGCACCACGCTGCCGAGGTCTGGGAAATCGCCAGCGGCGACGAAACCCATATCGACCACGTCACGCACGATCTCGCGGGCTTCCTCCAGGCGGCGGTTGCCTGAATGGAGTACGAAGCGCCGGCGAAGCGGCTGACCTCCGTCGAAGCGCGCATCGACGCGCTGGCGCATTCTGTCCTCGACCGCCTTCCGAAGTCGGGCATCGCCGGCGCGCTGGTCGAATTTTCCGTATTCGGATTGAAACAAGGCTGGGCCTGCCTGTTCGGCGGGCTGCTGCTGGCGCTGATCCTGGCAACGCGCTTCTGGTATCCGGCTGCGATGCCGCTGGCGCGCTACGATTTCCTGTTCGTGTGCGCACTGGCGATCCAGGCGGCGATGCTGTTCGGACGACTAGAGCAGGTCAGCGAAGCCAAGGTCATCGCCATTTTTCATATCGTCGGGACGGTCATGGAATTGTTCAAGACCGACGCGGGGTCATGGAGCTATCCGGAAGAAAACTGGCTGAGGATTGGCGGAGTGCCGCTGTTTTCCGGTTTCATGTACGCGGCCGTCGGTAGCTATCTGGCGCGCATCAGCCGTATCTTCGATATGCGCTACAGCCGCTATCCGCCTCGTTGGACGACGCTGGCGCTGGCCGGCGCGATCTACTTCAATTTCTTTTCGCACCATTTCATCGCCGACCTGCGCTGGCTGCTATTTGGCGCGACAGCGGTGCTGTTCCTGCCGACCGTTGTCCACTACCGGGTGTTTCGCTTCCGCCACCGCATGCCGCTGTTGCTCGGATTTTTCCTGGTGGCACTGTTCATCTGGTTCGCGGAGAACATTGGCACCTTTTCGCACGCATGGCTCTATCCGCATCAATCGGGCGGTTGGACACTGGTGCCGGTTACCAAGCTCGGCGCGTGGTACCTGTTGATGATCATCTCGTTCGTGCTGGTCAGCCTCGTCCATCCGCCGCGCCGGCCGAAGGAAGCGGCACAACAAAAAGCCCGGCATAAAGCCGGGCTGGATATGGAAATCATGTCGCGCAACCGATAAAGGCCGCGGCGAGATTGTTTCAGTGCAGGCGTGGGGTCTCGATGATTTCGCCTTCGAACACCAGAGCCCCCGAACCCGCCAATTCCTGACCGTTTGCCGGCGATACGGCGTTATGGCGAACCGTCGCGGACCGATCGCGTACAAACAAGCCGCGCACATCTACCGGCGTCCGCACGGTGGCAGCCCGCGCGAGCATTTTCAGCAAATCGGCCTGTTGCAGCATTTCATGTGCTCCACTGCGTCCGACATCAGCATTTCCGTCGGCATGGTTATCATGTGGTAAACAAAAACGGCTTTTGTGTGCATTCTGTCACACAAGTTGATCGGTGTGGCCGGGCGACGACAAAGTCGGCGGAAAACACCTTATCAATCAGCGTTTAATGCCAGAAAACCAGGATCGGTAGAATTGTCGGCAACCAAGGCGACGACGATCTGCCGCAGCCAAAATTCGACTTCAATGTGGCACCGGCGAAGCCTGAGGCGAGCCAATGGCCGATCCGGGCTCGGCTCCGATGGCCCGGGAATGCCGGGGACCGGCTTACCAGCGCAACGTCAAGCTGTATTTGCGGCGGATTACCGCCCAGCCGTCGTCGGCGGTATCGACCAGATGCACCAGTTTCGCGTCCGCCGGCGAAATCGTGCCCAAGCGCGCCAGCTCGGCGAAATTGACCGCCTTCTTCCAGAATTTTCGGCCGAATAGCAGGATCGGAATCCGCTCCATGCGTTGCGTCTGGATCAGGGTCAGCGCCTCGAACAGTTCGTCCATTGTGCCGAAGCCGCCGGGAAAGAATGCGATCGCCTTGGCGCGCATCAGGAAATGCATCTTGCGGATCGCGAAATAGTGGAAGTTGAAGCACAATTCCGGGGTGATGTAGGCATTCGGCGCCTGCTCGTGCGGCAGCACGATATTGAGGCCGATGGAACGGGCGCCGACTTCCTCGGCGCCGCGATTGCCCGCCTCCATGATGCCCGGGCCGCCGCCGGTGGTGACGACCATTTCGCGGCCGCCGGTCATGATAGAATATTGCGAAACGCGACGGGCGAATTCGCGCGCTTCCTCGTAATAGCGCGACAGCGCCTTCAAGTTGCGCGCCTGCGTTTTGTTGCGCGCGACGGGCGCGTCCGCGCCGGGCGCGGGAATCCTGGCGCTGCCCATCATCACCACGGTCGAGCGAATGTCGGCCTCGTGCAGCGCCATTTCGGTTTTCAGCAATTCCAGCTGCAGGCGAACCGGGCGCAATTCCTCGCGGCAAAGGAAATCCTTGTCGTCGAAGGCGAGCCGATAGGATGTCGAAGACGACTGGGAGGTTGGCGGAATGCGGCGTGCCGCTTCGATGTCATGCGGCGAATGGACCAGCGCGCCCCAGCGGGCTTCTTCGTCGTCCGTCATTGCCTCATCCCCATTTCCCCGACCCAATCCCGGACATTGGCATCCGGACGCCGAAGCCTCGATTGACCTTGGCAACCGCCTCGCCTAAGCGTCCCGGCGCGCGGGGCGCCTATGAAGGTGACCGGGCCGCCAAAGCCGGCAAATCATTGCGCGTCATCCTCGCGATCAGGAGTAAAGAAATGGCCAAGAACCGCCTCGCCAGCCTGCAGCAGTCGATCGAGGATGGATTCGAGCATCGCGACAAGGTGACGCCAAAGGGCAAATTGGGGGTGGATGAAATGCTCACCCCGCGCACGACCGGACGACAGGCCGCCATGTCCAAGGGTCGGGGTTTGCGCAAGGCAGTCGAGGAGACGCTCAACCTGCTCGACGCCGGCAAGCTGCGAGTGGCCGAGCGCCAGGCGAACGGGGAATGGCTGACGCACCAATGGCTGAAAATGGCGATCCTGTTGTCGTTCCGGTTGAACGACAACGAACTCGTGCGCAACGGCCCGGGCAAATCGACGTGGTGGGACAAGGTGCCGTCGAAATTCGAAGGCTGGACCGCGAAGAAATGGAAGGCAGCCGGCTTCCGCGCCGTACCCGACTGCGTCGTCCGCCATTCGGCTCACATCGCCAAAAACGTCATCCTCATGCCGAGTTTCGTCAACCTCGGCGCCTATGTCGACGAAGGCACCATGGTCGATACCTGGGCCTCGGTCGGCTCGTGTGCGCAGATCGGCAAGAACGTGCACCTTTCCGGTGGAGTCGGTATCGGCGGCGTGCTTGAGCCGATGCAGGCCGGGCCGACGATCATCGAGGACAACTGCTTCATCGGCGCTCGTTCCGAAGTGGTCGAGGGCTGTGTCGTGCGCGAGGGCTCGGTTCTCGGCATGGGTGTCTTTATCGGCAAATCGACCAAGATCGTCGATCGCGAGACCGGGAAAATTCATATCGGCGAAGTGCCGCCCTATTCGGTGGTCGTCGCCGGCTCGATGCCCGGCAAGAACCTGCCCGGCCAGAACATCGGCCCGAGCCTGTACTGTGCCGTGATCGTCAAGAAGGTCGACGCCCAGACGCGCTCGAAAACCTCGATCAACGAATTGCTGCGCGACTGAGTGTTCGTCGCTCCGCGCGGCCTTGCCTTTCGCGCGGCCCTCGGCCATATCGCGCGCCATGGCATTTGCCCGGCAACGCATCCGCAACTTCTCCATCATCGCCCATATCGACCACGGCAAATCGACGCTGGCCGACCGCCTGATGCAGGCGACCGGCGCGATCGCCGACCGCGACATGGGCGAGCAGATGCTCGATGCCATGGAGATCGAGCGCGAGCGCGGTATCACCATCCACGCCAATACCGTGCGTCTCGAATACAAGGCTAAGGATGGCCAGACTTACATCCTAAATCTGATGGACACGCCCGGCCATGTCGACTTCGCCTACGAGGTCAGCCGATCACTGTCGGCGTGCGAGGGTTCGCTGCTGGTCGTCGATGCCAGTCAGGGAGTCGAGGCGCAAACGCTCGCCAATGTCTATCACGCGATCGAGGCCAATCACGAAATCGTCTGCATCCTCAACAAGATCGACCTGCCGGCCGCCGAGCCGGAGCGTGTGCGCGCCCAGATCGAGGAGGTCATCGGGCTCGACGCCGCCGATGCGATTCCGATCTCGGCCAAGACCGGCATCGGCATCGACGATGTGCTCGAGGCGATCGTCAAGCGACTGCCGGCGCCGAAGGAGGGCGATGCGGCAGCGCCGCTGAAGGCGCTGCTGATCGAATTCGTGGTACGATTCCTATCTCGGCGTCGTCGTCCTGGTGCGCGTCGTCGATGGCGAACTGAAAAAGGGCCAGACCATCCGCCTGATGGGGACCGGCGCGCGATATCTGGTCGATCGCGTCGGCGTTATGCGCCCGAAGATGACGCTGATCGACACGCTCGGGCCCGGCGAAATCGGCTACATCACCGCTTCGATCAAGGAGGTTGCCGACACCCGTGTCGGCGACACCATCACCGAGGACAGGCGCCCGGCGGCGGCGATGCTGCCCGGATTCAAGCCAGTGCAGCCGGTCGTCTTCTGCGGGCTGTTTCCGGTCGATGCGGCAGATTTCGACGCCCTCAGGGCGGCGATCTCGAAACTGCGACTCAACGATGCTTCGTTTTCCTTCGAGATGGAAACGTCCGCCGCGCTCGGCTTCGGCTTCCGCTGCGGCTTTCTCGGTCTTCTGCACCTGGAAATCATCCAGGAGCGGCTGACGCGCGAATTCGGCCTCGACCTGATCGCAACCGCGCCCTCGGTCGTCTACGAGATCAGCCTGTCGGACGGCAGCCAGATGATGCTGCACAATCCCGCCGACATGCCGGATACAACCCAGATCGTCGAAATCCGCGAGCCGTGGATCCGGGCGACGATCCTGACACCAGACGAATATCTCGGCGCCATCCTCAAGCTCTGCCAGGACCGGCGCGGCGTGCAGGTCGATCTGTCCTACGCGGGAAAAAGGGCGATGCTGATCTACGATCTGCCGCTCAACGAGGTGGTGTTCGATTTTTACGACCGGCTGAAATCGGTGTCGAAGGGCTATGCCTCCTTCGACTATCATCTGATCGAGCGCCGCCCCGGCGACCTCGTCAAGATGAGCATCCTCGTCAATGACGAGCCGGTCGATGCGCTCGCCATGCTGGTCCACCGCAGCCAGGCCGACCGTCGCGGCCGCACCCTGTGCGAGAAACTGAAGGACCTGATCCCGCGGCATTTGTTCAAGATTCCGATCCAGGCGGCAATCGGCGGCAAGATCATCGCCCGCGAGACGATCTCGGCATTGCGCAAGGACGTCACGGCGAAATGCTACGGCGGCGATGCGACGCGCAAGCGCAAGCTTCTGGAAAAGCAGAAGGCCGGCAAGAAGCGCATGCGCCAGTTCGGCCGCGTCGAAATCCCGCAGGAAGCCTTCATCGAGGCGCTGAGGATGGGCGAGGATTGAGCCGGCGGGCCGCGCTCGCGCCGCCACGACAATTTGCCGCACTCAGAACAATGTGATCCGGCAGGCAAATCGATCCCATTTTACGCCGCATTCCACGACACACATTGCAAGGATCGGCGGGCGCGAAAGGCTGGTCCTTTCGCGAAATGACACAAGGAGAATCCTCCCATGCGTACGAAATTGCTTCTCGCCGCCACTCTGTCGGCACTTCTCACCGGGCCGGCAATGGCCGCCACCTTTTACGGCAATTCGATCACTGGCGACGAGCCGGTGCCCGGCGCATACTTGAACGGACCGCAGGTGGTCGTGCCGGCGCCAATCGTTAGCCAGGCCATTCCGTTTACCCGTAGCTGCGTGATGCGCGGCAATATCCACCCGGGCAGCGAAGACCTGACCGCGACATGGCTCAGCGGCGATCACGATCCGGTACCGGGCGTCTACAACACGACCGTTTGCGGCTGAGGTAACCGCATCCGCCTGAAAAAAACGGCCGGGCTACCTCCGGCCACTTCACATTCGCCGGTCGCGACACATCGCGGCCGGCCACCGGCGGATTGGCACAACCCGCGGGGATAGGCGCGCTTGCGCAATTGCGCGACAGGTGCCGGCAATTCTTTGATCTTGCAGGCGAATTCTCTAGGGCTAGAAATTTTCGTGTGCAATTCTGTGCCCGCGCGTCGAAAGCGCGGCTACCCTTGGCGACCGCAATTGGATCGCCAAGATGGATCGCTCGCCCAATCTCGATATGCCCTACCTGCTGCCGGCGCAGGCGCAAAAACACGTCACCCACAATGAAGCGCTGCAAACCCTCGACGCGCTGGTCCAGCTTTCGGTCAAGGACCGCGATCTTGCGGCACCGCCGGCGAGCCCCGCCGAGGGAGACCGCTATGTTGTCGCTGCCGGCGCGAGCGGCGACTGGGCCGGGCAGGAAGCAAGCGTGGCGGCATGGATCGATGGCGCCTGGCGCTTCCTTGCGCCGATGGCCGGCTGGTTTGCCTGGGTCGTCGACGAAGCCGTCATCGCGGTATTCGACGCCAGCACATGGACCGATCTCGGCACCGTGGTCGGCAGTTTCCAGAACTTGCCGCTGCTTGGCATCGGCACGACGGCTGATGCGGCCAATCCGTTCTCAGCCAAGCTCAACAATGCGCTATTGACCGCCAAGACTGCCGCCGAGGGTGGCGACGGCGACCTCAAGATCAAGGCCAACAAAGAGGCGGCGGGCGATACGGTCTCCTATCTCTTCCAGACCGGATATTCCGGCCGGGCCGAGTTCGGCCTCATCGGCGATGACAATTTCACCCTCAAGGTCAGCGCCGACGGATCGGCGTGGAACGACGCCATCGTCATCGACAAGGCGACGGGCACGGTCAGCTTTCCGAATTCGACGCTAGCCGGCGGCCGCGAGGTTCTGGCCGCAAACCGGACCTATTACGTCCGCATCGACGGCAGTAATTCCAATGACGGCCTGACGAATACCGCCGGGGGCGCCTTCCTGACGCTGCAGAAGGCGATGGATGTCATCGCCGGCAGCATCGACACGGCTGGCTACAAAGTCACCGTGCAAGTGGGGGACGGAACCTACACCGCCGGCATCTCGCTCAAGCCCTGGGTCGGCGGCGGGACGCTGACCTTTCAGGGGAACAACGCCACGCCGGCAAATGTGTTCGTCAGCGTCACGGGCAGCCATTGCTTCCAGAACGTACTCGGCGCTCTGCCCGGCGCCGTGACGATCAAGGACATGAAGCTCGGCACAACGACGAGCGGCTATTGCATCAATGCGACCGCGCCCTGTGTGCTGACCATCGATGCAGTGAATTTTGCAGCAGCAGCACAGATACACATACTCGCTCGCGCTGGTGTCACAATCGATGTCTCGAAGAATTACACAATCTCGGGTAGTGCCGGCTGGCACTGGTATTCCTCGGGCGGGTCCTTCACGAATTCCGGCGCCGGCCCGACACTCACGATATCAGGCACCCCGGCGTTCACGCAATTTGCGAGAGCGGAAGGCAATGGCTACATCTATTGTGGCGGACACCTCTTCAGCGGATCGGCAACCGGCTCGCGATATTCCTGCACGCTGAACGGACTTATCAACACGGCAGGTGGCGGCGCGAACTTCTTGCCTGGCAACGCGGCCGGTTCGACTGCCACGGGAGGACAATATGTTTAGCAAACTCGCAGCGGTTCTCGCTGACCGGCCATCCTGGCGATGATGTCAACCGGACGAAAACGCCGATCAGGGGGTTGCGGCGTACCGGCCTTCGGCTAAGCTGGGGTCCCTGAGGCGAATGACGCCGAGAGGGGAATCGGTGGCAAAAACAACGGCTTCCGCCAGGGATAGCGAAGCGCCAGTCCTGGAAGTGAGCAACCTGCGCACGGTGTTTCGCACCCGTGAAGCCGCCATCCATGCAGTCAATGGCGTCGGCTTTCACGTTCGTCCCGGCGAATTGCTCGGCGTCGTCGGCGAGAGCGGCTCCGGCAAAAGCGTCACGATGATGTCGCTGATGAAATTGCTGCCGACGCCGCCGGCCGAGATCGTTTCGGGCAGCGCCATGTTCGGCGGGCGCGACCTGATGCAGTTGTCGCTCGACGAACTGCGCAGGATTCGCGGCCGCGACATCGGCTTCGTCTTCCAGGACCCGATGACGTCGCTCAATCCGGTGTTCACCATCGGCTACCAATTGAGCGAACCGTTGCGCCTTCACCTCGGCCTGTCGCGCCGGCGGGCGCGCGAACGGGCGGCCGAATTGCTCGACATGGTCGGCATTCCCTCGCCCAAGGCCCGCCTCGACGATTATCCCCATCAGTTCTCGGGCGGCATGCGCCAGCGGGTCATGATCGCCATGGCGCTGTCCTGCAATCCAAAGCTGCTGATCGCCGATGAGCCGACAACCGCGCTCGACGTGACCATCCAGGCGCAGATCCTCGAGATCGTGCGCAACCTGCGCCGCGAACTGTCGATGGCGATCATCTGGATCACGCACGATCTCGGCGTCATCGCCGGCATCGCCGACCGGGTGATGGTGATGTACGGCGGACTGATCGTCGAGGAGGCCCCGGCAGGCGAGTTGTTCGCCAATCCAAGCCATCCCTATACGCGGGCGCTGTTGGAGACATTGCCCAATCTCAAGGGGCGAGCGCGGCGGCAAACTGCGCGCCATTTCCGGCCAGCCGCCGCATCTGTTGGCATTTCCCACGGCCTGTCCATTCGCCGCGCGCTGCCCGTCGGTGCTTGATCGCTGCCGCGTCGAGAACCCGCCGCTGTTGCCGGTCGCCAGCGGCCATCGTTCTGCCTGCTGGCTGGCACTGCCGGCAGCCAGGCGGCGGGCCGCATGAAGGCGGCTGTAAAACGGCGCGATGCCGATGTCGCGGCGGCTGCGAAAGCGGCGCTCGACCAAGGCGGAGCCGGCGGAGATCCTGCTGCGGGTCGAGGACCTCGAAGTGCACTTCCCGGTCTATTCCGGGTTGCTGCGCAGCCAGACGGGCGCGATCAAGGCCGTCGACGGCGTCAGCTTCGACATCCGCCGCGGCGAAACGCTCGGCCTGGTCGGCGAATCGGGTTGCGGCAAGTCGACGCTCGGCCGCGCGATCCTGCGGCTGATCGAGCCTACCGACGGCAGCGTCTTCTTCGGCGGCAAGAACATCGCCCGGCTGTCGGGCGAGAGCCTGCGGCAAATGCGGCCGCGCATGCAGATGATCTTCCAGGACCCGCAGGCAAGCCTCAACCCGCGCATGACGGTCGCCGGGATCATCGCGCGAACCGCTCGAAGAGCACCTGTCGCTGAGCAAGGCCGAAAAGCAGGCGCGGGTCCGCGAGCTGATGGATGCCGTCGGCCTGAATCCGGATTTCACCAACCGCTACCCGCACGAATTTTCCGGCGGCCAGCGCCAGCGCATCGGCATCGCCCGGGCGCTGGCGCTTGAACCCCGAGCTGATCGTCTGCGACGAGCCGATCGCTGCCCTCGACGTGTCGATCCAGGCGCAGGTGATGAACCTGCTCGCCGATCTGCAGGACCGGTTCGGCCTGACCTATCTGTTCATCAGCCACGACCTGTCGATGGTGCGCCACTTCGCCGACCGCGTCGCCGTCATGTATCTCGGCAAGATTGGCCGAGATGGCGCCGGTCGCGCGAACTCTATTCGACGCCGCAGCACCCCTATACGCGTGCCCTGCTTTCGGCGGTGCCGGTGCCCGATCCGAAGATCGAGGCCAGCGCAAGAGGATCATCCTGAACGGAGACGTGCCGAGCCCGGCCAATCCGCCGGTCGGCTGCAATTTCTGCACGCGCTGCCCGGACGCGAGGGAAAAATGCTTTGCTTCCAAGCCGGAATGGCGCAATCTGGGCCAAGACAGGCACGTTGCCTGCTATTTCGCCGGGCATCTGAATGACAAGTGCCGCAACATCAGAAGGCACGCAACATCAGCGAAGAAGAGGGAGACACTACATGAAGTTATCTGCAATCCTGCTGGCAGGGACCGCCGCCGTCGCATTTTCGGCTTCGGCCGCGATCGCCGATCGCGGCTCCGACGGAACTGTGAAGATCATCTACTGGCAGGCGCCGTCGATCCTCAACCCGTTCCTGTCGGGCGGAACCAAGGATGTCGAATCGTCGTCGCTCGTCATCGAGCCGCTCGCCCGCTACAACGAAAAGGGCGAACTCGTGCCCTGGCTGGTCGACGAAATCCCGACGCTTGAGAACGGCGGCGTTTCGCCGGACCTGAAATCGATCACCTGGAAACTGAAAGACGGCCTGAAGTGGTCGGACGGCACGCCGGTCACCTCGGCCGATGCGGTGTTCACGGCCGAGTATTGCATGCATCCGGAAGGCGGCTGCGCCCAGCTGTCGAAATACGAGGGCGTCGACAAGGTCGAGGCGGTCGACGATCTGACCATCAAGGTCACCTTCAAGGAGCCGAAGCCCAATCCCTACGGCCCGCTCGTCGGCGCGCAATCGCCGATCATCCAGAAGAAGCAGTTCGCAGGATTGCCTGGGCGCCAAGGCGCCGGGATGCACGGACGCCAATTTTGGCCCGATCGGCACTGGGCCGTTCCGCGTGACCGAGTTCAAGCCAACGACGTGATTCAGCTCGAGGCCAACCCGAACTATCGCGATCCGGCAAAGCCGGCCTTCGCCAAGGTCACTGTTCAAGGGCGGCGGCGACGCGGCGGCGGCCGGCCGGGCGGTGCTCGAGACCGGCGAATATCGACTACGCCTGGAACCTGCAATTGGCGCCGGACGTGCTGGCGAAAATGGCAGCGGCCGGCAAGGGCAAGCCGATTTCCGCCTTCGGCACCCTGGTCGAGCGCATCGAGATGAACATGACCGATCCGTCGCCCGACCTGCGCCGAAGGCGAGCGTGCGACCGCCAAGCATCCGCATCCGATCCTGTCGGACATGCGCGTGCGCAAGGCGCTGTCGATGGCCATCGACCGCGACCTGCTGGTCGAGATCGGCTACGGCCAGGCCGGCCGGCCGACTTGCAACCTGGTTCCGGCGCCGCCGGTCTACGCTTCCGACGAACACGGACTGCCTGAAGCAGGATATCGAGGGCGCCAAGAAGCTGCTCGACGAGGCCGGCTGGAAGGATCGGCGCCGACGGCGTCCGCGAAAAGGACGGCAAGAAGCTGAAGCTGCTCTACCAGACCTCGACCAACGCGGTGCGCCAGAACTTCCAGGCGCTGATCAAGCAGTGGTGGGCAGGATATCGGCGTGGAGACCGAACTGAAGAACATCAGCGCATCGGTGTTCTTCGGCGGCGATCCGGGTTCGCCGGATACCTTCCAGAAGTTCTATGCCGACGTCGAGATGTACGCCAACAACTTCGACGGCACCGATCCGGAGCCCTATCTCTCCGAGCACACCTGCAACAAGGCGCCGCGGCCGGAAACGCAGTGGCAGGGCGAGAACATCAACCGCTACTGCAACCCCGACTACGACAAGCTGGTGGCTGAACTCGGCGCGGACCGGCGAATCTGGCCAAGCGCGCCGAGATCTGCCAAGAAGCTCAACGACATGCTGACCAAGGACAGCTACACCATCGTGCCGCTGGTCGATCGCGGCCGTGTTTCGGCGCAGTCCAACTCGCTCGGCGGTGTCATTCTCAATACCTGGGACAGCGAGCTGTGGAACGCCGCCGACTGGTACCGCGTCAAGTGACGAGTGGCCGGGCGCCCCGATCGGCTTCGGGGCGCCCAGGCGTTCGGCACGCATTCGCGCCAGCGATGGCAGAAGCGACAATGCTGAACTACATCATCCGACGTCTCCTGCTCGCGATCCCGACGCTGCTGTTCATCAGCCTGATCATTTTCCTGCTGCTCGATCTCGCGCCCGGCGATCCGCTGGCCGACCAGCCGCTGACCATTCCGGCGGAGGTGCGCGAAAAGATGCGCAGCGCCCTCGGCCTCGATGCGCCGGCCTACGTCCGCTACCTGCTGTGGCTGAAGCAATTCTGCTGGGTCGAGCCGCTGACGTGGCTCGACCGGGCGCTCGGAACCCACTGGGCAGCCGGCGAGCAGCGCATCCTGTCGTGGCAGTTCCGCGCTCCGGCCATCGACATCATGGTGCAGCGCCTGCCGCAGACCCTGATGGTGGTCGGGATTTCGTATCTGGCGGCAATCCTGATCGCGATCCCGATCGGCATCGTTTCGGCCTATCGACAGTACAGCTGGTTCGACCAGATCGGCACGTTGTTTTCCACGATCGGCTTCTCGGTGCCGACCTTCTTCACCGGCGTGTTGCTGATCGTCATCTTCTCGGTCGAGCTCGGCTGGTTCCCGTCGATCTACGACACAACGCTGGAGGTGACCGACTTCTCGACGTTCATGTTGCAGGTGCGGCAGATGGTCATGCCGGTCACCGTGCTGGCGTTGTTCAACGCGGCGCAGATGAGCCGTTTCATGCGTTCCTCGGTGCTCGAAAACCTGCGCCTTGACTATGTGCGCACGGCGCGCGCCAAGGGCCTAGGCGAACGCGCCGTCATCCTTGTCCATGTCCTGCGCAATTCGCTGATCCCGGTCGTTACGATCGTCGCGCTCGGGGTTCCGACGATTTTCGGCGGCGCCATCATCACCGAGCAGGTATTCAAGGTGAACGGCCTTGGCCAGCTGCTGATCACTGCCATCGAGGCCAATGACGTGCCGATGGTGCAAACGCTGACCTTGATCTTCGCCTTCCTGATCGTGCTGTTCAATCTCATCGCCGACGCGCTCTACGGCGTGCTCGATCCGAGGATCCGCTATGACTGAGGTCGCGGTAGCCAATCTTTCGGTGAAGCCGCGTTCGCAGTGGCGCTCGGTATGGATGCAGTTCCGCAACCACCGCGGCGCCATGGTCGGCGCGGCGATTTTCGCGCTGATCCTGATCGGCGTGATTGCCGGCCCGTGGCTATGGCCGCTGGGAGCTACCCATATCGACTACAAGACGCGCAATCTGTTCATGACGGCGGCCCACCCGCTCGGCACCGACGAAATCGGCCGCGACATGCTGGCGCGGATGATAGCGGGCGGCCGGATCTCGACTTGGCGTCGGCGTCACGGCCATGAGCAATCGCCGTCGTCCTCGGCACCACGGTCGGCGTGCCTGGCGGGGTTCTTCCGGCTGTTCGACGGACCGCTGATGCGGCTGACCGACCTGTTCCTCGCGCTGCCGTTGCTGCCGCTGCTGCTGGTCATGGTGATGCTGTTTCGCGAGGCGCTTGCCTCGCGTTTCGGACCGGAGACCGGAATCTTCCTGCTGATCGTCATCGGCATCGGGCTGACCAGCTGGATGCAGACGGCGCGTATCGTGCGCGCCGACGTGCTGGCGATCAAGGAACGCGAATTCGTGCTGGCGGCGCGCTCGATCGGCACGCGTACGCACCGGCTGATCACGCGCCATATCCTGCCGAACGTGTTGTCGCCGATCATGGTGTCGGCGACGCTCGGCATCGCCTCGGCGATCATTACCGAATCGGCACTGTCGTTTCTCGGCCTCGGCTTTCCACCCGATTTCCCAACCTGGGGACGATTGCTCTACGACGCTGTGCTCTATATCGACCAGTATCCCAGCCGCGTGCTATGGCCCGGCCTGGCGATTTCGCTGACAGTGCTCAGCGTCAATTTCATCGGCGACGGCTTGCGCGACGCGCTCGATCCGCGCATGCGACACTGATCCGGCCGAAAGCGGCCAAGGCCCACCCGCAAGACAAGGATTCCACTGCATGAAACTGGTGCGTTATGGCAAAGCCGGCGAGGAAAAGCCGGGAAAGATCGATGGTGACGGCCGACTGCGCGACCTGAGCCGGCATGTCGGCGACATTGCCGGCGAGTTCCTCTCGGATCGCGCTTTGTCGGCGCTGCGCAAGCTCGATGTGAAGCGGCTGCCGCTAGTCAAGGGCCGCCAGCGGCTCGGGCCGTGCGTAGGCGGGACCGGCAAGTTCATGTGCATCGGCCTCAACTATTCCGATCACGCGGCGGAGACCGGAGCGGCGATTCCCGAGCATCCGATCCTGTTCATGAAGGCGACTTCCGCGATCGTCGGACCGAACGACAAGGTGGTGATCCCGCGCGGCTCGACCGCCACCGACTGGGAGGTCGAACTCGGCGTCGTCATCGGCCGCAAGGCAAAATACGTCAAAGCCGCCGACGCGCTGAAGCATGTCGCCGGCTATTGCGTCATCAACGATGTCTCCGAGCGCACGTACCAGACCAAGCTCTCCGGCCAGTGGACCAAGGGAAAATCCTGCGACACGTTCGGGCCGACCGGCCCGTGGCTGGTGACCCGCGACGAAATCGGCGATCCGCAGGACCTCGACATGAGCCTCGACATCAATGGCGAGCGCAGGCAGACCGGCAACACCCGCACGATGATCTTCACGGTTGCCCGCATCATCGAGCACCTGTCGCAACTGATGACCCTGCATCCCGGCGACATCATTTCGACCGGCACGCCGCCCGGCGTCGGCATGGGCATGAAGCCGCAGCCGACCTACCTGAAAGCCGGCGACGTAATCGAATTGCGGATCGCCGGTCTCGGCGAACAGCGCCAGCAAGTGGTCGCCGACAAATAGTGGCGTCGTTGCGATGAAGCCACATGTCCTGATGATCGGCACCGCGACGCCGCGGATGATCGGGCGTCTCGAAGCCAGCTGCATCGTGCACAAGGCGTGGGAACTCGACGATCTCGATGCGTTCCTGAGCCGAAACGGCGGCGAGATCGCTGGCGTCTCGATCTACGGCGCCAGCCGCATCGACGCCGCCCTGATCGACCGGTTGCCGAATCTGAAAATCATTTCCAACTACGGCGTCGGCTACGACGCCATCGATGTCGCTCATGCGGTCAAAAAAGGTATCGTCGTCACCCACACGCCGAATGTGCTCAACCGTGACGTCGCCAACACCGCGATCATGCTGATGCTGGCGGTGTCGCGTTGTTTGATCCGCGACGAGCGCTGGCTGCGGTCTGGCGACTGGAAGGCGAAGGGCTCGCCGCCGCTGACCCGGTCGATCGAGGGCAAGCGAGTCGGCATTCTCGGGCTCGGCCGCATCGGCGAGACGCTGGCCGGCAAACTCGTCGCCGCGTTCGCTTGCGACATCGCCTATCATGCGCGCCATCTCCGCGACGATATCGCGTGGCGGTATTTTCCCGATCTTGTAGAAATGGCTGGAAACGTCGACTACCTCGTCGTCATCACGCCTGGCGGCTCGGCCACGCGGCATCTGGTCAACCGCGCCGTGATCGAGGCGCTCGGACCGGAAGGTACGCTGATCAATATCGCGCGCGGCTCGGTTGTCGACGAAAAGGAAATGGTCGCGGCGCTGGTCGACGGCCGGCTCGGCTCCGCCGGGCTCGACGTCTTCGAGAATGAGCCGGAGGTCCCGCAAGCACTTTTAACGATGGACAATGTCGTGCTGACGCCGCATGTCGGTAGCGCGACGGTAGAGACGCGGCGCGCGATGGGCGATCTCGTCGTCGAGAATCTGATCCGCTATTTTGCCGACGGGACCGTGGCAACGCCTGTCCCCGAATGCCGCCACTATGCTAGGATCGCGCCAGCCGATCGCGCCGAATAACCGGAAGGGGCAAGGTACCGCCGAAAGGATGATGATCGTGTCCGTTGAAAAATACGCCAATCGCGGTGCCGCAGTCGCGGCCGCAACGGCATTCGTGCTCGGCCTGGCCGCGGCGCCAGCCGCGGCGCGCCCCGATACACGCACCATGACCTGCCAATACGCCCAGGCGTTCGTGCAGCAGCACCGCGCGGTCGTCATGTCGACCGGTCCGCATACCTATGAAAGGTTTGTTGCACAATCGGTCGGTTACTGCGGCCCGCAGGAATCGACGCGGCTTTTGACCGCGCCGACGCTCGACAGTCCGAACTGCCGCGTCGGCTATATCTGCGAAACCAACAAGTTCGACTGATCCGGCCTTTCGCGGGGGCGAGGATGAAACCGTCCCGGAATTCTGCTTCGGCATCGGCAGGGAAAGCCGCAAGGCGCTCGGCAGTCCCGGACATTTCAAATGGCGCCGGCCGCCACTGGCAGAGTATCGGCCCAGACGGGTTTCGGCCGGTGACGCGATTTCGCTACTCGGGCGTCAAGATCCGCTCGGCACTGCTGGCAGCCGTGGCGATGACCGCCACGGTCAGCGGGCTGGCCTGGATGATGCTCAGCGCCGCCTATCATCCCCATGCAATTGCCTATACGGCGCTGTCGGGACTGGCGTTTTTCGCCTTCATCTCGGCTGCGATGCTGTTTGCCTACTGGCGCAAATCCGATGTCATCGCCATCCTGCCGACCGGGCTGTTCGACCGCCGCTGGCAGCGCGAGCCGGTGTCATGGGACGCGATCCGTGAAATCGTCTTGCGCCGGGTCGAGGACGAATTCGAACTCGACGTCTATCTGTGGCCGGGTCCGGGAAATCGCGGCCGGCCCAATGTCCCGGATCACATCATCACGCTGGCGCCGCTGGACGCCCCGGCGGCGGTCGTCGTCGACGCCCTGCGGCCGCATGTCGAATTGCGCATCGACAACAACTCCGGTCTCGCTTCCACGCGCAACTGAAGTTCAGCAGTCCGGGATGTTGACCGGAACGTTTATCGCAAGCCCACCCTGCGAAGTTTCCTTGTAGCGGTGATCCATGTCGTGGCCGGTTTGGCGCATGGTCTCGATTGCCGCGTCGAGCGGCACGAAATGCGTGCCATCGCCCTTCAGCGCCAGAGAGGCGGCGGTCACCGCCTTGACCGCGCCGAGTGCGTTGCGCTCGATGCACGGCACCTGCACAAGGCCACCGACCGGGTCGCAGGTCATGCCGAGGTGATGCTCGAGCGCGATCTCGGCGGCGTTCTCGACCTGCGCCGGGGTTGCGCCGAGGACCGCGGCAAGCCCGGCCGCGGCCATCGCCGAGGCCGAGCCGACCTCGCCCTGGCAGCCGACCTCCGCCCCCGAGATCGAGGCGTTGTGCTTGACGATGCCGCCGACAGCGGCGGCTGTCAGAAGAAAATCGCGGGTCGCCGCCTCGTCGGCGTCGGGATGGAATTTGCGCCAATAGGCAAGCACCGCCGGAATGACCCCGGCCGCTCCGTTGGTCGGCGCCGTGACGACGCGGCCGCCGGCGGCGTTTTCCTCGTTGACGGCCATGGCGAAAACCGAAAGCCAGTCATTGGCGACCAGCGGATTGGGCCGGTTGGAGCGCCATTCCTCCTGCAGCTTTTCGTGGATGGCGCGCGCACGGCGGCGCACCTTGAGGCCGCCGGGCATGATGCCGTCCTTGGCGATGCCGCGGTCGATGCAGGCGTTCATCGCCTGCCAGATGCGATCGAGATCGGCATCGAGATCGGCTGGGTTGCGAAAACGCTCCTCGTTGGCCCGTTTCATCCGGGCGATCGACAGCCCCGATTTTTTCGCCATCGCCAGCATTTCGGCAGCGTTGCGAAACGGATAAGGGACGTTTTTCTGCGCTGGCGGCCGGGTTGCCTTGCGCATCGCCTCCAGCTCGTGTTCGGAAGCGACGAAGCCGCCGCCGATCGAATAATAGACGCGCCTCAGCAATAACCGGCGATGCGAATCGAACGCCGAGAACTGCATGCCGTTGGCATGGCCCGGCAGCGGCGTCTTGCGGTCGAGCACTAAATCGGTCTTTGGCGCGAAGCGGTAGGACGGGTGCCCGGAAGGGTGCACGGCGCCGGATTTCTCGACTTGCGCAACGATGGCGTCGATGGCGTCGGGATCGATCGTGTCGGGAGAATGGCCGCAAAGGCCGAGGATGACGGCGCGGTCACTGGCGTGACCGACCCCGGTGAAAGCGAGCGAACCGTGCAGCGACACCGACAGCGCGGCAACCTCGACGCCAGCCGGCCGCGGCCAGTCTCCCGACAGGATTTCGCCGAGAAAGCGCGCTGCCGCCACCATCGGCCCCATGGTGTGCGATGACGACGGGCCAATGCCGATCTTGAAGACATCGAAGACGGATAGGAACATGACTGCCTCCGCGTTCAATGGCCTTAGCGCCGTGTCGAGGGCGATATTGCTCCAAAACCGCCGCAAACGCTTCGCGTTTTGCGTTGACTGCGGCAGTTGCGCCGGTCAGCCCCGGGGTCAGCCTTGCCGCGCCATTTCCAGGTAGAGCTGGCGCAGACGGCCGGTGACGCTGCCGGGATTGCCGTTGCCGACCGGCTTGCCGTCGATGCGCACGACCGGCGTCACGAAGGTGGTGGCGCTGGTAACGAAAGCCTCATCGGCGGCGAGTGCCTCGGCAACCGTGAACGGCCGCTCCTCGATGACCACGGCATCTTCGGCAGCGAGCCGCAGTGCAACGGCCCGTGTAATGCCGTGGAGGATGTCGTTCGACAGTTGCCGGGTGATCAATCGGCCGCCTTTGACGATCCAGGCGTTGTTGGAGGTGCCCTCGGTGACAAAACCGTCCTCGACCAGCCAGGCATCGTCAGCGCCGGCATCCAATGCCTGCTGCTTGGCCATCGATGGGTAAAGCAATTGCACAGTCTTGATGTCGCGGCGCTGCCAGCGAATGTCGGGCAAGGTGATGACCGAAATGCCCCGGGCTGCGACCGGGTTGTCGGCCAGACGCCTCGCCTGGGTGAACATCACCAGAATCGGTTTCGGCGCCTTGGGAAAGGCAAAATCGCGATCGGCGGCGCCGCGGCTGACCTGCAAATACAGCGCGCCTTCGCTGAGGCCATTGCGCCGGATCGTTTCGGCCTGGGCCACGGCGATTTCGGTGTCGGACATTGGAAAATCGAGTTTCAGCTCGGCGAGCGAACGGCGCAGGCGGGCCAAATGCGCCTCGTTGTCGATCATCCTGCCGTCAAGCACGGAAGTGACCTCGTAGACGCCGTCGGCAAAGAGGAAGCTGCGGTCGAAGACCGACACCTTGGCATCTTCCTCCGGCACGAATTGCCCGTCGACATAGACGATGCGGCTCATGCGGCGATCTCCCAGTGAAGCGGAAACATCGGATCGAATATAGTGACCGGTCCGGCTCCGGTCTCGATCCCGGCAGGATAGGCAACCGGCGTTTCGCGCTTTGTCAGCGTGATGGTGTCCTCGTTGCGCGGCAGGCCGTACCAGTCGGCGCCGTGGTGGGATACGAAAGCCTCGAGGCGGTCAAGCCCGCCTTCACGCTCGAAGACTGCCGCCAGAATGGAGAGCGCATTCGGCGCGGTGAAGCAGCCGGCGCAGCCGCAAGCCGATTGCTTGGCGGCATTCGTGTGCGGCGCCGAATCCGATCCGAAGAAGAAGCGTGGATCGCCCGAGACCGCGGCATTGACGAGCGCGAGGCGGTGGCGCTCGCGCTTGGCGACGGGCAGGCAGTAGTAATGTGGCCTTATGCCGCCGGAAAAGATCGCATTGCGATTGATGACGAGATGGTGCGCCGTCAATGTCGCTGCGAGATTTTGTCTCGCCGCCATGACGTAATCGACGCCGTTGGCGGTGGTAACGTGTTCAAGCGTGATCTTTAATTCCGGCAGGCGCCGGCGCAACGGATCGAGCACGATTTCGAGGAACACCGCCTCGCGGTCGAAGATATCCACCTCGGGGTCGGTGACCTCGCCGTGAATGCAGAGCGGCATGCCGATTTCCGTCATGCGCTCCAATACCGGCATGACCTTGGCAACGCCGCGAACGCCGCTGGCACTGTTGGTGGTCGCGCCGGCCGGATAAAGCTTGACCGCGAGCGCGATTTGCTCGCGTTGGGCGCGGGCGACGTCTTCGGGATCGGTCGCCTCGGTCAGGTAGAGCGCCATCAGCGGCTGAAATTTATTGCCTTTTGGCCGCGCCGCGAGGATGCGGCTGCGATAGGCTGCGGCATCGGCGGCGGTCACTACCGGCGGCAGCAGATTCGGCATCACCAGGGCGCGGGCGAAGTGGCGCACCGTCGCCGGCAGCACGCCGGCCAGCATCGCGCCATCGCGCAGATGCAGGTGCCAGTCATCCGGTCGCTGCAAAGTAAGGTTCATGCAAAGCCTTTCCGCCGCCCGCTATTAGGCGGCCAACTCGGTCGCGACAAGCCATGCGCATTGCCAGCAGGCCGCATTGTGCGCCAAGATCGGGCAAAACCATCGGGAGGCGCGCGTGTTCACGGCCAGTATGAATTTTGCCCTCGGCGAGGACATCGAGGCCCTGCGCGAAATGGCGCATCGCTGGGCGCAAGAACGGCTGGCGCCGATTGCCGGCGAGATCGATCGCTCCAACGTATTTCCACCGGAACTGTGGAAGGAGATGGGCGATCTAGGCCTGCTCGGCGTCACAGTCGAAGAGGAATATGGCGGCGCCGGCCTGGGCTATCTCGCCCACACGATCGTCTGCGAGGAGATCGCACGGGCTTCGGCCTCGGTATCGCTGTCCTATGGCGCGCACTCCAATTTGTGCGTCAACCAGATCCGCCTCAACGGCACGACCGAACAGAAGCGCAAATATCTGCCGAAGCTGATCTCGGGCGAACATGTCGGCGCGCTGGCAATGTCGGAGGCCGGCGCCGGCTCGGATGTCGTCGGCATGAAGCTGCGCGCCGAAAAGCGCAACGACCATTATCGGCTCAACGGCGCCAAATACTGGATCACCAACGGGCCCGATGCCGACACGCTGGTGGTTTACGCCAAGACCGATCCGGATGCCGGTGCGCGCGGGGTGACGGCGTTTATCGTCGAAAAGGCGATGAAGGGATTTTCGGCCTCGCAACCCTTCCACAAGCTTGGCATGCGCGGGTCCAATACAGGCGAATTGATATTCGAAAACTGCGAAGTGCCGTTCGACAATGTGCTCGGCGAGGAGGGCAACGGCGTCAAGGTGCTGATGAGCGGCCTCGACTACGAACGGGTGGTTCTCTCCGGCGGCTGCCTCGGCGTTTTGGCCGCCTGCCTCGACCATGTCATGCCCTATATGCGCGAGCGCAAGCAGTTCGGCGAACCGATCGGCAATTTCCAATTGATGCAGGGCAAGATCGCCGACATGTATACGCGCATGAATTCGGCCCGCGCTTACGTTTATGCAGTCGCCGGTGCCTGCGACCGCGGCGAGGTCACGCGCCAGGATGCCGCGGCGTGCGTACTCTATGCCGCCGAACAGGCGATGATCCAGGCTCATCAGGCGGTGCAGGCCTTTGGCGGCGCCGGCTTCCTTGACGATGCACCGGTCGCCCGTCTGTTCCGCGACGCCAAGCTGATGGAGATCGGCGCCGGCACCTCCGAAATCCGCCGCATGTTGATTGGGCGGGAGTTGATGCGGTTGACGCGGTGAGGTGGCGAAACTCATCTGGTATTGCCGATCAATCCGGATGGCCTGCCCGCCAAAGCCCCGGCCACCACCACGGGCTGATTATTCCGTCCATTGCCAGTTCATCCGGCCGAAACATGGTCAAAGCGGATTTTGGCGTCAGGAATTCGCAGTGCTTTCCAATTCAGAGACAGCTTATGAAGGAATAGCCGCAGACAGCATTTCGAGAATAGCGCAGATATTCTCTTATCAATAAACTCTATGTTCATATTTTCCCGACAAGGTTGTGTCCATGGCCGAATAATCCAGAAATCGAACCTAGACGGTTGGCAGTTCGAACCAGACCGGGAGCGCGAACATGGCAAAAAGACCCGCGCCCCGCGCCGTGCGCACGGCACCAAGCAACGTCGTTCGGTACATGGCCTGGTCGATGGTGATCGGTTTGGTGGCCGTGCCGCTGATTTTCATGGGGCTGTTTGCTTCGCGCGCGTTCTACGCACTGGCCTTTTCGTCACATCCAGCCGTCTTCGATCGTATTGCCAGGCCGAATCCTGAGGCCGCCGAAACCGCCATCGCTAACGGCGCGCCGCAAAAGGCGCTTATCGAACAGAAGACCCGGCTCATCAAACTTACCGGTCGCGCTGAAATGGCTTCGGGCGCCGCTAGCACGCTTGAATTCGTCGCGATCATATTCACCAAGGCCAAGCCAGCCTCCAGCGGAAACCCCTCTGGCGAAAACCCCTCTGGCGAAAATCCCTCTGGAGAAAATCTCCGAGACGCACTGGCGGCTGACGCCGATGGCTATCGCAAGCTGACCCTTCGGATCGGCGAGAATGATGCGATAGCGGCTGTCATGTACAGCGACCAGGCAATTCGCTGGTCTATTGAGGGTCTGAAGCCGGGTTCATGGCCGCGGTTGGCCTTCGAGGGCTATGCGTCCTTCGATATCGCCAACGGTCTGCCGGGATCGCTTGCCGGTTTCCGCATCGGCGTTTTCGGGGCAGCGCGGTACGTCCGCCCCGTCGAGATCGCCGATGGTTCGCGCAGCGCCGGCCGTGAACTCTGCTCTTCCGCGGTAATCTGGGCCAGATATTTCGGCATCGATCTCGCCCGGACCCGCTTCACCTTGATATCCGATCCGGCCACGATAACCGTCGATCCGGGAGCGATCCAAACCGACGGTTCGACCGTTCGCATCATCGACGGAGCACAGCTCGCAAAATCCTGCGCCAGGCGGTGATCGCGTGCAGGCGGGAACTGAAACAGGGAGCATCCGATCATGAATTCGAACAGTCCAAAGCCATTCGGACGTCTCGGCGTCAGCAAGCCGGCGCAAGCGGTCAAGCCGAATGTGCCGATGCACAAATTACCATTGGTCAAGCAACTGGGCGGCGTAGCGATCGGCGTTGCAATCGCGCTCGGCCTGCTTGGTGCCAACAACATGCTGATGAGAAAGGCCGGCCACGACCTCAATCGCAAGTTCCTGGAACAGGCGAATTCCACGCATTGGCGCGAAAGCACTCCCGCTGCCGGCGATGCCGATCTGACGGCCGTGCACCTGAAATGCCTTGGAGTTGGGAAGCTGGCAAGACTTACACCCGCCCAAAGCCGGGTGTCTGCGCACTATATTGAATTGGCATCTGGCGAGGCCAGCCTCGCTCGAACTGCCGCCTATGTCGAGTGCCTGGCGCGAGACAACCCGGCGCGCTTCTGCCGGTCAGAGGACCGCGAACATCTGGTGCAGGCGGTCAAGGAATTCTACCGCCAGCAGACGCAGATGAAGGAAGCATGGAGTTCGGTTTTGCGCGCGCCCGGCGCGGCGCAGGGGGCCGCCATCGTCGGCGGCGCGCGCAATAGCAGCCAGTTGGCCATGATCGGCATGCCAAGCGCGGTAGCAAGTCCGTCCATGATCGGCGCGCTGCAGGCAGCCGCCGCGCAAGGCTACATTTCGGCAAGCGATTTTGGCGGCTTTGCCGGATTTGGCGTCCCGGACGAACTTGACGAAGCATTTGGCAAAATTCAGCCCGTGAAGGGAGCGTGTCGATGAGCATTCTGGAAAACGGCCTTCCCAAGGGCCTGCTCACCCGCTGGGGCGCAGTCGCCACGGGCATGGCCATCGCCGGCGCCGTTATCGTCGCCGGCTCGATTTACTCCGGTATCGAGTATTTCGTAACGGAACCCGATGCCGCGCCCATCTGTTTTGAAACAGGCAGCCGGCACCATGTTGCGGGGAACATGATGATTCCTGCGTACCGCGCAAAGGATGCCAGTGGCCACTCGATCGACGACCGCCTCAGAGCACACGATTTGGAACGGCTCGTTGAGGCCCAGACGGCTTGTACCTCGAGGTCCTGCAACAGCGCGGCCTGGAAAAAGTATCGGTCGGCACTTTTTTGGTATGTCTCAAATCGCACACACCATGTGACGCGGCTCGACGCAGACTATGGCGACGCCGGTCTGGCTCGCGCCCGCAAGATCTATGGCACGCGCGACGATTTGAATATCGAAATCGGCCTTCGCAACCGCTACAACGCCGGCGTTTTCCGGCTGAACGATTTCCGTCAGTACAAGGACGCGATCGCTATCCTCACGCTGAAAGGCGGCGAGGCATTGCTCCCCTGCCGCTCGGAATAGGTCAATGGGTCGAAGCTGGGCGCAGGCCTTCGAGGACGCGCCGGTTGCGCGCCTGTTCCGCGACGCCAGGCTAATGGAGATCGGCGCCGGCACGTCGGAAATCCGCCGCATGCTGATTGGGCGCGAGTTGATGCGGTTGACGGGGTGAGGCTTAACGCACTTTGATCTTCAGGTTGCCCGAGCGCACCTGGCGTTTGGCGGCTTCCGCCAGCACTTCGTCCATCCATTGATTGATCGACTTCGCGTTGGCGGCAGCCGCCTGCGTAATCAGCCGGTGGTGTTCGGGCGTGGTGCGGAACGGCAGCTTGCCGGAATACGGTTTCTCCGGCTTGCGGCCCCGCGACTTGCAGAACGCAAGATAGTCGTCAACGCTAGCGTGAAACTCCGCCTCGAGTTCCTTGAGGTCGCGGCCTTCGAACGAGATCAGGTCGCGAATGCCGAGAACACGACCGTGGAAGCACTTGTCCTCGGTCGAGTACTCGATCGATCCGACATATCCTTTATGCGGATTCACAGTCGTGCCTACTCATGATCTTGGTCTGGACGGATGCCGGCCGCGATCAGAAGATCCCGGACATTTCGCACCGCGTAGCGCTTGGTATCCGGACGTGGATGCGGGCGATGGAAGATTGCCACAATTCCGTTCAATTCGACCCTCACCCGCGAACCACTCCCTTCACTAATTGTCGCGCCAAGCGATGCCAGCATCGTCTCGATATCGCGCCATTTGATGTTGGCAGGTGTCGGCTCGCGGAAGACACGTTTCAGCGCCTTCTCATGCTGTTCGCCCATGCGGCGACTCCCCAGAACGTTACCCGACGCTCCTCGTTCGCCAGGTACTGTGCTCATGTTAGTCCGCCGCAAACCATATAATATCAAAAAATGATATCATGAGTCAAGCGCCAACGATCGCAAAAGGCACGGCTGGGGATGATGGCACATTGTCAAACCAGCAATGGAAGCCGGCAGAAACCAAAAACTCCCCTTGAATCCGCGGGCGAACGCGCGCATATAGCGCTCGCCCAATATCGCACGTGCAAAGGACACGCACAAACCGCGCACATCGGCGGAGAATCTGGTGAACCCGGCTGGCCCAACCTGACGTCCACGGTCAGGGGTATGTCGAAGGCGAAACCCAGGTAGTGTCCAAAAGCAACGACGGTGAGGGCTTTTTTGGTCTCAGGCGGTTCTCCACCAACCGCGGGTACTGAAGAGGCGCACCATCTTTGCCGGAAGTGCGGGGGGTCCATCTCTCCAAGCCAAGGCAGCAATCGAAGCCGGGTTCGCGCGAGCGGATTCCAGCTGAACCGCAATTGCCATCCGGGACGGTCCGGCGCTTGCGCGCATAACCGTCAGCCGGGCCAGGAGGGACCACTATGATCTCGCCGCGCATCCGACGATTTTTCGATTCGCACCGCCACGACACCCCCTGTCTGGTCATCGATCTGCGCCAAGTGCGCGCCAATTACGAGGCGTTCCGCCACGCCATGCCGGAGAGCGCGATCTACTATGCGGTCAAGGCCAACCCGCACCCCGATATCCTGAAATTGCTGGCGGCGGCGGGCTCGAATTTCGATTGCGCCTCGGTGGCGGAAATCCGCATGGCGATTGAAGCCGGCGCCACGCCCGAGCGCATCTCCTACGGCAATACTATCAAGAAAGAGCGCGATATCGCCGCTGCCTACGAGATCGGCGTCAGGCTCTTTGCCATCGACTGCATCGAAGAGGCCGAAAAGATCGCCCGTGCCGCGCCCGGTGCGCGGGTGTTCTGCCGCATTCTCACGGACGGCGCCGGCGCCGAATGGCCGCTGTCGCGCAAGTTCGGTTGCGATGGCGACATGGCGATCGGCGTGCTCGATCGCGCCAAGAACCTAGGCCTCGATCCGGTCGGCATTTCTTTCCATGTCGGCTCGCAGCAGACCGACGTTGCGGCCTGGGACAAGGCGCTGGCCGAAGCCGCGCGGATTTTCGCCGAACTGGAACTTCGCGGCATCCGCCTGTCGATCGTCAATCTTGGCGGCGGGTTCCCGACCCGATATCTGAAGCGGGTGCCGAAGCTGGTCGAATACGGCCACTCGATTTATGGCGCGATCCGCAATGCGTTCGGCAACCGCATCCCCGACACGATCATCGAACCAGGCCGCGGCATGGTCGGCGATGCCGGCGTCATCCGCGCCGAAGTCGTGCTGGTGTCGCAGAAATCTGCCGAGCGATCCGCTGCGCTGGGTCTATCTCGACATCGGCAAGTTCGGCGGGCTCGCCGAAACCATGGACGAGGCGATCCGCTATTCGATCGTCACCCGTCGCGACGAGGATGAACGCCGGCCATGCGTGCTGGCCGGGCCGACCTGCGATTCGGCCGACGTGCTTTACGAGAAGAAGCCCTACGAACTGCCGGCAACTCTTAGTGCCGGCGACGAGGTCTTCATCAAGGGCGCCGGCGCCTATACCAGCACCTATTCGTCGGTTGCCTTCAACGGCTTCGAGCCGCTCGCCACCATCGTCATCTGAGCGCGCAGGCATTTGTCGCGGCGCCCGGCTTGCAACAGCCGGGCGCCGCTGCTTTTGTGCTGCGGGAAAAAACCGCGAGCGCGTGCCAGGGTGTCGAACTACCAGCCTCTCATGAATGCCGCGGAGGTCACGGCTTTTGTCCATCGCGTCTTTCCGGGCTCGATCGAACTCGGCTGGCGGGCGCTGGCCGTGCGCCCCGGCGAAATCGATGTACGCATGGCGTCTGGCGAAAACGACGTGCGGCCGGGCGGGACGCTCTCGGGACCGATGATGTTCACGCTCGCCGATGTCGCCGCCTATTTGCTGGTGCTTGCCCATGTCGGCGAGGTCGAACTGGCGGTGACGACCAGCGCGTCCATCCATTTCCTGGCGAAGCCGCCGCCCGGCGACCTGCTGGCTGCCGGCCGGCTGATCAAGCTCGGCAAGCGGCTGGCGGTCTGCGAAATCCATATCCGCTCGGCCATCAACGACGCGCTGGTGGCGCAGGCGACCGTCACCTATTCGATTCCGGCGCGATAGTGCCAAACCGTGCAAGCGCAGAATGGGGGCGGCCGGAATTGCGGTCCCCGAATGTACAGGGGGGTTATGGTAATCCTTTTCCAGCCGGGGACCGCAGTGTGCCGGCCACGCTTCGACCATGAGGTGATTCGCTTTCAAATACAACTATGCCGTGTTCTGTCATTTTATTCTCTCGAAGATTGCCAATCCCGGGCCAGCGGGGCGTATGGACAACCTCTTTTGGCGGCGGGTAGGCTCCAGGCCTAATGACTGGATCGTTTCCCCGCATCTCATTGCTGGCGCTCACACGCGAAGCGTTCGCGCCCTTCGGCGATATTGTCGCGGCGTCCGGCGCGGCGCATTTCCCCATCAATGGCGGCACCACCGAGCGCTTTCACGATCTGGCGCGGGTCGAGATCGCCGGAGCCGCGGCACGACCCATCCTCAGCATCCTGCGCGGCCAGCCGTTTGCCCTACCGATGCCGGTTCGCATGCTTGAGCGCCATCCACTTGGCTCACAGGCATTCGTGCCGCTGCAGGCAGCGGCGTGGATGGCTGTCATCGCGCCCGATGTCGGTGGCAGGCCGGGCGATCCGGTGGCGTTCCGGGTCGAGCCGGACGCCGGCGGTTTGCGCGGCCTCAACTACCGCGCCAATACCTGGCATCACCCGCTGATCGCGCTGGAACGGGTCAGCGATTTCCTCGTCGTCGACCGAGCCGGCGACGGCAGCAATCTCGAAGAATACACCTACCCAGAGCCGTGGTTGCTGGCGGCGGAATAAAGCGCGGCCAGGATTTCGGCGGCCGTCATCGCGGCAATGACTTCCGGCCGCTTGTCGGCGACCGCGTTGCCACCGATGGGGCAGGCCAAGCTCGCGGCAAGCGCCCGGTCAAAACCCTGGTCGGCGAACCAGCTTTCGAACACCGCGCGCTTCGTCTTCGAGCCTATCATGCCGCAGTAGGCGGCATCGCCGCGCTTGAGCGCCGCCGCGACGATCTGGAAGTCGAGGCTGTGCAGATGCGTCATCGCGACAAATGCGCTTGCCGGCGCCGCCGCCGCGACTTGCGATTCGGGCAGCACTGCGGCAATTGCGTCCACGCCCTGCGGCAGGTCGGCCAGCGTATCTGGCCGCTCGTCGACGAGCATGACGCGGAGCGGCAACGGCGCCATCGCCTGTGCCAGCGCGCGGCCGGTATGGCCGGCGCCGAAGATCAGAACTTGCGGCCTGAGTTCGGTGCGCCGCGCCTGCGCCGCGGCGAGCCGGTCGAGCAGCCCGGCGTCGGCGAGGCGGAATTCGAGACGGACGCGGCCGCCGCAGCACTGGCCGATTTCCGGCCCCAGTGCGACATCGATGTCGCGCGGCGTTTCGCCAGCTATGTCTCCAGGCGCCGCCTTGCCCGATAAGATCTTGCGCGCATGCGCGATCGCCAGCCATTCAAGCTGTCCGCCACCGATGGTGCCGGCACTCGAATCATGCGTAACGGCCATCAGCGCATCGGACTCGCGCGGCGCCGAGCCTTTGGTCGCGGCAACACGGACGATCACGGCGGGCGTGCCCCGCGCCAGATTGTGGCGGGCAGTTGCAACGGGATCGCGGGGATCGTCAATGGTCATCGCGCGGGCAGACCTGGTGGATTTCGACAATCGGCTTGTGCAACGGACCTGAACCGACATAATCCTGCCGGAGGGGTGCGGGTGTCGCCGCGGCGCCGGGAGGCAGGAAACATGAACCTCGAATATAGCGCACAAGAACAGGCATTCCGCGCCGAAGTGCGGGAATTCCTGGCAAAAAAGCTGCCGAAGCGGCTGTCGCAAAAGGTCCGCCTCGGCAAGCGCCTGACCCGCCAGGACATGGCCGACTGGCATGCCACCTTGCATTCGCAGGGCTGGCTGGCGCCGAACTGGCCGAAGGAATGGGGCGGAGCGAAATGGACGGCGGTCCAGAACCACATCTATGACGAGGAGGCATGGGCGGCGGGGGCGCCGCGAGTGATCCCGTTCGGCATTCTCATGCTCGGACCGGTGCTGATGAAATTCGGCTCCGAGGCGCAGAAGCGCCACTACCTGCCGCGCATCCTCAATGGCGCCGATTGGTGGTGTCAGGGCTATTCGGAACCAGGCGCCGGCTCCGATCTTGCCAGCCTGAAGACGCGGGCGGTGCGCGACGGCGACCACTATGTCGTCAACGGCCAGAAGACCTGGACGACGCTCGGCCAATATGCCGACTGGATTTTCTGCCTTGTGCGTACTTCGAGCGAGGGCAAGCCGCAGGAAGGCATCTCCTTCCTGCTCGTCGACATGAAGTCGCCGGGCGTCACGGTGCGCCCGATCATCCTTCTCGACGGCGAGCACGAGGTCAACGAGGTCTTTTTCGACAATGTCCGGGTGCCTGCCGCCAATCTTGTCGGCAATGAAAACGAAGGTTGGACCTACGCCAAATACCTGCTGACGCACGAGCGCACCGGCACGGCAAATATCGGCAGCTCCAGCTCGGCGCTGGCACAATTGAAAGCGATCGCAAAGCGAGTGAAGAAGAACGGCAAGCCGTTGGCGCAGGATGCGCTCTTTGCCGCACGCGTTGCCCGAGTCGAAATCGATCTCGAGGCGATGAAGACCACCAACCTGCGCATCCTGGTCGAGGCCGATTCGGGCGCGGCGGCCGGGCCGGAAAGTTCGATGCTGAAGGTCAAGGGCACGATTATCCGCCAGGAGATCAACGATCTTGCCCGCCGCGCTCTCGGCCCGATGGCCTTGCCCTTCGTTTCCGAGGCGCTGGAGGAAGGCGCAAACCTCGCCGGCATCGGCGCGGAAGAAGACAACACGATCGCCTCGGACTATTTCAACAACCGCAAGCTTTCGATCTTTGCCGGCTCTAACGAGATCCAGCGCGGCATCATCACCAAGACCAGACTGGGGCTGTAGCCGCCATGGATTTTCGCCTGTCCGACGACCAGCGCATGCTGGCCGAAAGCCTGAGCCGCTTTCTTGGCGACCACTACGGCATCGAGAAACGCCACGAGTTTTCTGGATCGCCGGAACGGTTCTCCGCCGAGATGTGGCGCCGTTTCTGCGAACTCGGCATCGTCGGCGCGATGTTTTCGCCCGACCACGGCGGCTATGGCGGGACCGGCACGGATTTGTCGGTCGTCTTCGAGGCGCTCGGCCGCCACCTCGTCGTCGAGCCATTCCTGCCTACATTGCTCGCCGGCACTTTGTTGGCGCGCCTCGGTACTATGCGGCAGAAGGAGTGGCACGGCCGGGCCATGGCGGGCGAGGCAATGCTGGCCTTTGCCCACGCCGAACCGGGCTCGCGCTACGAATTGGCCCAGGTCGCCACACGCGCCAGGAAATCCGGCAAGGGCTGGTCGCTCACGGGCGAAAAATCCGTCGTGCTCGGCGCCGCGGCGGCGAACCGGCTCGTGGTTTCGGCCCGCACCACCGGCAAGCCCGGCGAGGAAAAAGGCATTTCGCTGTTCCTGGTCGATGCGAAATCGAAAGGCGTTTCGCTGCGCGACTACGGTACGGTCGACGGCTATGGTGCCTGCGAAATTTCGCTGAAGAACGCGGCCGGCGAACTCCTCGGAAAACCCGGCGCGGCTTATCCGGCGATCGAAGAGGTAGTTGCCCGCGCCATCGTCGCGCTTTGCGCCGAGCAGCTTGGCGAGATGGAAAAGGCCAAGGACATCACCGTCGAATACATGCACACGCGCAAGCAATTCGGCGTGCCGATCGGCAAGTTCCAGGTCCTGCAGCACCGCATGGCCGACGTGCTGATCGAACTGGAGCAGATGCGCTCGGCCATCATCAACGCCGCCGGCCATCTCGAAGACAAGCGCGCGAATCGCGAGCGTTACGTTTCGGCCGTCAAGCACCTGGCCGGGCGGATCGGGCGGCAGGTCGCCGAGGAAGCGATCCAGATCCACGGCGGCATGGGCATGACCTGGGAATACCCGGTCGGCCACTACGCCAAGCGCATCGTCATGATCGATCACTGGTTCGGCGACACCGACCATCACCTCGAGCGGTTCATCGCGCTTTCATGAGACCGGTCTTGCCCGCTTCAGCCCTGATCGGCTTGGTCGGCCTCCTTGGCGTCTTGGTCGAAATTAGCGCGCCGGCGCTGGCGATCGATCGCGCCGCAGTGGAGCGCCAGTTCAGCCAGTGGCTCGATGGCGAAATCCGGTCCGAAGCGCTGGCGCATGGTATACCTGCACGCAACTTCGACGAGGCGCTTGGCAGCGTCCGCATCAGGTGGGAGCTTCCTGACCTGATACCGCCGGGCACAAAACCGAAGACGCCCGAGGAGCAGTTCCAGGCCGAATTTCGGGCGCCGGTCGCCTACTTCCAGTCCGGCCATCTCGACGCGGTGATCGCCGGTGGCCGCGCTCGCATGGCGGACCATGCCGCATTGCTCAGGCGCATCGAGGCCACGTCCGGCGTTCCCGGCCCGATCCTGCTGGCAATCTGGGGCAAGGAGTTCGGGCTTCGGCGCGGCAAAACTTCCCTACAACGCATTCGTGGTCCTGGCGACGAAGGCATTCATGTCGCCGCGAAAGGAGTTGTTCCGCAAGGAACTGTTTGCTGCCCTGGAAATGGTTGCGAGGCGCGGTGTTTCGATTTTGGCGATGAAATCCTCCTGGGCCGGCGCGCTCGGCCAGCCGCAATTTTTGCCGAGCTCGTATCTGGCGCATGCCGCCGACGGCGACGGCGACGGAAAAGTCGATATCTGGAATTCAGACGCCGATACGCTGGCCTCGATTGCAAATTATCTGCGGCACTACGGCTGGGTGCGGGATCGTGACTGGGGCTTTGAGGTGACGGTGCCCGACAGCGTCGCCTGCAGCCTCGAAGGACCGGACCGTGGCAAGAAGATTTCCGATTGGTCGGCGATGGGGATCGAACGCGTCAATGGCCGGCCGTTTCCTCCGAACGAGTTGCGATCCGAAGGATTTCTGATGATGCCGGCAGGCCGTTTCGGCCCGGCCTTCGTCGTCACGCCGAATTTCTATGTCGTGAAAGAATACAACGAGAGCGATTTGTACGCCTTGTTCATCGGCCATGCCGGCGACCGCATCGCCTATGGCGGCGGCGGGTTTTCCGCCGAGTGGCAAACGATCGATACGATGAAACGTTCGGAAATCGCCGAAATCCAGCAGAACCTGGAGAAACTCGGCTACGATGTCGGCGGGGTAGACGGCTTTCCCGGCTTCAAGACCCGCCGCTCGATCGGCGAATGGCAAGAAAAGAACGGGCAGGCGCCGACTTGTTTCCCCTCGCGGGCGGTTCGCCAGGGTCTTGGTTAGCCTTCCCTTTTTGCGCCAAATCGACGCGGAATTTTGCGCGCCGCCCCTTGCCGCTGACACGCGGTTGCGCCACTCTTCGTTTCGCCGCAATCGGAGGCGCAAGATTTCCGCTGTGGCATGTGGGAGGAAATTGCTGTCGAGCCGCGCGCAATGCGCGAGCCTTATTTCCCCAGTCATTTGGATTGCGTTACCGCCGGCACCGGCGGCAACGGGCTTTGTAACGGAGAATTCGGAATGGCCAAGATTTCCATGACCGTGAACGGCAAGAAGGTCGGCGGGGAGGTCGACGACCGTACGCTGCTCGTCCAGTTTTTGCGCGACAATCTCAACCTCACCGGAACGCATGTCGGCTGCGACACCTCGCAGTGCGGCGCCTGCGTCGTCCACGTCGACGGCAAGGCGGTCAAGAGCTGCACGATGCTCGCGGCACAGGCCTCCGGTTCCTCGGTGACGACGATCGAAGGGCTCGCCAATGGCGCGAAATTGCATCCGGTCCAGGAAGCCTTCCGCGCCCATCACGGACTGCAATGCGGGTTCTGCACGCCCGGCATGATCATGACCTCGGTCGACATGATCAATCGCGCCAAGGCCGAGGGCCGGTCGCTCGACGAAGCGACGATCCGGGCCGAACTGGAAGGCAATCTCTGCCGCTGCACCGGCTATCACAACATCGTGCGCGCGGTCGAAGCTGCCGCAAAGGCAATGGCATAGCAGCGTCGGTCGTCGTTCGTCGGTCGCGTGCGGCCGCAATTATTCGAACGACGACCTACGAACTACGACCGACGAATTCGGAGGGAGATCGACATGGGTATCGAAGGCATCGGCGCCAGGGTGGCGCGCAAGGAAGACCAGCGATTTATTACCGGCAAGGGCCGCTACACCGACGATTTCAAGATGGTCGGCGCCCATTGCGCCGCTTTCGTGCGTAGCCCGCACGCACATGCGGAAGTCACCAAGATCAACAAGGCTAAGGCCGAGAAGATGCCGGGAGTCGTCGCCGTGCTCGACGGCGGCCAGTTGAAGGGTGACGGCATCGGCAATCTAATCTGCGGCTGGATGATCCATTCCAAGGACGGTTCGCCGATGAAGATGGGCGCATGGTCGGCACTGGCGACCGACCGCGTGCGCTTTGTCGGCAATGCGGTGGCGGTGGTGGTCGCCGACACGCAGGCCCATGCCCGCGCCGCCGCCGAGGCGGTCAACGTCACCTACAAGGAACTGCCGGCGGTGGTCGATGCGGTCGCCGCGTTCAAGAAAGGCGCGCCGCAGCTGCACCCGGAAGCGCCGGGCAACTTGATCTACGACTGGGGCCTCGGCGACGCAAATGCCGTCGACGCGGCGTTGGCCTCGTCGGCGCACGTCACCGAGATGGAGATCGAGAACAACCGGCTGGCGCCTAATGCCATGGAACCGCGCGCTGCGCTTGCCTCTTACGACAAGGCCGAGGACCACTACACGCTCTATACGACCAGCCAGAACCCGCACGTGGCCCGTCTGTTGCTGTCGGCGTTTTACCAAGTCGCGCCCGAGCACAAATTGCGGGTGATCGCGCCAGATGTCGGCGGCGGCTTCGGGTCGAAAATCTACGTCTACCCCGAAGAGCTAGTCTGCCTTTGGGCCTCGAAGCGGACCGGCGTACCGGTCAAGTGGACTGCTGACCGCACCGAGGCGTTCCTGACCGACGCCAACGGCCGCGACCATGTCACCAAGGCTAAGATGGGCTTCGATGCGCAGGGCCGCATCACCGCCTTCAAGGTCGACACCATCGCCAATTTCGGCGCCTACATGTCGACGTTTTCAAGCGCGGTGCCGACCTATCTCTACGCCACGCTGCTGTCAGGGCAGTACAATATCGCCAACATCTACTGCAACGTACGCGCCGTCTACACCAACACCTCGCCGGTCGATGCGTATCGCGGCGCCGGCAGGCCGGAAGCGACCTTCCTGGTCGAACGAATGATGGAGACGGCGGCGCGCGAATTGCGGCTCGACCCGGCGGAACTGCGCCGGCGCAACTTCATCAAGACATTCCCGCACCAGACGCCCGTGATCATGGCCTACGACGCCGGCGACTATGATACGACGCTGAACGCGGCGCTGAAGGCGGCGGACTATGACGGCTTTGCGGCGCGCAAGGCGGAAGCGGCAAGGCGCGGCAAGAAACGCGGCATCGGGCTTTCCTGCTATATCGAGGCCTGCGGCATCGCGCCTTCGGCGGCGGTCGGCTCGCTCGGCGCCGGCGTCGGCCTGTGGGAATCGGCCGAGGTCCGGGTAAATCCGGTCGGCACCATCGAAATCCTTACGGGAAGCCATAGCCACGGCCAGGGCCACGAAACCACCTTCGCGCAGTTGATCGCGGAACGCTTCGGCCTGCCGATCGCCAATGTCTCGGTCGTCCATGGCGACACCGACAAGGTGCAGTTCGGCATGGGCACCTACGGCTCGCGTTCGGGCGCGGTCGGCATGAGCGCCATCGCCAAGGCACTCGACAAGGTCGAGGCCAAGGCCAAGAAGATCGCCGCCCACCTGATGGAAGCTTCCGAAGGCGACATCGTCATCGAAAATGGCGTCGCCAAGGTCGCCGGCACCGACAAGAAGCTCGACTGGCACATGATCTGCCTCGCCGCCTATACCGCCCACAATCTGCCAGCGGGGATGGAACCGGGCCTGAAGGAAGGCGCCTTCTACGATCCGGTGAACTTCACCTTCCCGGCCGGCGCGTATATCTGCGAGGTCGAAATCGATCCCGATACCGGCAAGACCAAGATCGTCCAGTTCGTCGCCGCCGACGATTTCGGCCGCGTCATCAATCCGATGATCGTCGAAGGCCAGGTTCACGGCGGCATCGCCCAGGGTCTCGGCCAGGCATTGCTCGAACACGCCTACTATGACGAATCGGGGCAATTGCTGACGGCGAGCTACATGGACTACGCCATGCCGCGCGCCGACGATCTGCCCTCGTTCAACGTCTCCACTTATGAGACGCTGTGTCCGAACAATCCGCTCGGGATGAAGGGCTGCGGGGAAGCTGGCGCCATCGGCTCGCCGCCGGCGCTGATCAACGCGATTACCGACGCTATCGGCAATAACAAATTGACCATGCCGGCGACGCCGGCCAAGGTCTGGGCCGCGATGCGCGCCTGAAGAACCGGAGGAACCGACGATGTATGAAGTCAACTACCACCGCGCTTCCTCGCTGAAGGAAGCTGCCGCGATGCTGAAAAAGGCCAAGGACGGCAAGTTGCTGTCCGGCGGCCAGACCCTGCTGCCGACGATGAAGCAGCGTCTTGCTGCGCCGTCCGACGTCATCGATATCGGCAAGGTCAAGGAGCTGAAAGGCATCAAGGTCACCGGCAAAACCGTCATGATCGGCGCCGCGACGACGCATGCCGAGGTTGCGACCAACGCCAAGCTGAAGAAGGCCTGCCCGGCGATCTGCCACCTCGCTGCCCATATCGGCGATCCGGCGGTGCGCGCCATGGGCACGATCGGCGGCTCAATCGCCAACAACGATCCGGCCGCCGACTATCCGGCCGCTTTGCTCGCCCTCAACGCCAAGATCCACACCAATAAGCGCAAGCTCGACGCCGACAAGTTTTTCACCGGCATGTTCGAAACGGCGCTGAAGGACGGCGAGATCATCAAGGCGGTCGAGTTCACGGCGCCGGCCAAAGCCGCCTACCAGAAATTCCCGAACCCGGCTTCGCGTTACGCCATGGCTGGCGTCTTCGTCGCCAAGACCGCCGGCGGCGCCCGCGTCGCCGTTACCGGTGCTGGCTCCGATGGCGTGTTCCGCCACAACGGCATGGAAGCCGCGCTCGACAAGAACTGGTCGGCCGATGCCATCTCCAATGAAAAGGTCAGCGCCGGCGACATGATGAGCGATATCCACGGCGACGGCGCCTATCGCGCCAACCTGGTCAAGGTCATGGCCAAGCGCGCGGTTGCCGCCGCCGGGTAGCGACGAACGCGACAATGGCGTCCTTGGAGGGCGGGCCTCGGTTCGCCCTTTTTGCTGGGTGCGATGCCAAGCCGGGGTTCTATTTCGCGGCGGCCACTATTACGCTCGTCGCATGCCGCGCGACCAGATTTTGCTCTTTGGCCTGTTCCTGGGTTTTTTCGCCCTGTTGGTCTGGGGGCGCATTCGCTACGACCTGGTGGCGATCACCGCGCTGGTCGCGGCGGTATTGCTGGGCCTGGTCGAGCCGGCTCATGCCTTTGAAGGCTTCGGTCATCCGGCCGTTATCATCATCGGCCTCGTCCTGATCGTTTCGCGCGGGCTGTTGAACTCGGGAGTCGTTGAGGCGCTTGCCCGCAACCTGATCGCACCGGAACGATCGGTTGGGTGGCATGTCGCATTGATCTCGCTGGTCGGCGCGGCGCTGTCGGCTGTCATCAACAATGTCGCCGCGCTCGCCATGCTGATGAGCATCGATTTGGAGGCGGCGCGCAAGGCCGGCCGTCCGCCAGGGCGGACTCTGATGGCGCTGTCGTTTGCGACCATCCTGGGCGGAATGGTGACCCTGATCGGCACGCCGCCCAACATCGTCATCTCCCAGTATCGCCAGCGCGTGCACGGCGAACCGTTTGCGATGTTCGATTTTTCGCCGGTCGGCCTTGTCGTCACGTTCGCCGGCATCCTGTTCGTCGCCTTGATCGGCTGGCGACTGATGCCGCAGGCAAGGGCCGCCGGCGGCGCCGAAGCAGACGAGAATTCGGCGCTGTTCGTTGCCGAGGCCCGTCTGCGGAAAAATTCCGAAGTGGTTGGAAAGCTGGTCTCTGACCTCTATCCGCTCGCCAGCCAGCATAACATCGTCGTGCTCGGCCTTGTGCGTCGCGGCAAGCGCTTGCCGGGCTTCGCCCGCAACGAACCAATCGCCCGTAGCGATCGACTGGTGCTGGAAGGCGACCCGCCTTCGATCGAGGAATTCATGGGCACAGCCGGGCTCGATTATTCCGGCTCGGAAAAGCACGGCGGCCTCAAGGCAGCGTCGCTCGTCCTGCAGGAACTGATCGTTCCCGATGGCGCCGAGATCGAAGGCCGCACGGCTGCCGATCTGCGCCTGCAATATCGCGACGGCGTTACGCTGCTCGGCGTTTCGCGCCAGGGCCGGCGGTTTCGCGACCGCGTCCAGCATTTGACGATCCGCGCCGGCGACATGCTGTTGATGCTCGGCCCGGCGAGCCGGCTCGCCGAGGTCGCCAACCGGCTCGGCATCCTGCCGCTGGCCGACCGCGCTCACAGCGTCCTGCAGCGTTCCAAGGCGCTGCTTGCCGTCGGGCTTTTCGCGCTTGCCATCTTCGGCTCGATTGCCGGTTGGGCGAGCCTGGCGGTAATGCTTGCTGCGTGCGTCGCCGGTTACGCCGCGTTCGGCATCGTTTCGCCTCGCGAAGTTTACAACTCGGTCGAGTGGAAGGTGATCGTCCTGGTTGCCTGCCTTATTCCACTGAGCGGGGCGCTGGAGACCTCGGGTGCAACCGCGCGTATCGCAGGCCTCATCGCTTCGCAGACGGCCGGTTGGCCAGCCTGGGCGGTGTTGCTGCTGTTGATGGCGGTGACGATGACGCTGTCAGATTTTCTCAACAATGTTGCCACCGCGCTGATCGCGGCGCCGATTGCCATCGACGTCGCCAAAACTGCCGGCGCTTCGACCGACACGTTCCTGATGGCGGTCGCAGTCGCCTCATCCTGCGCATTCCTGACGCCGATCGGGCACAAGAACAACACGATCATCATGGGCCCGGGCGAATACCGGTTCGCAGACTATTGGCGCATGGGCCTTCCGCTGGAGATCCTGGTGCTGGCGGTCGCAACCCCCGCCCTTGTGTATTTCTGGCCGCTGTAGGAGAGCCGGCGCCGCTCGCGATCATGTGACCGGCTTTGCCAGTTCCGCACCGGCCATTTTTCGGGCAGATTGGTTGCGATATCCGCCGCGATGGAGATTGACCGATGCGCAAGCTTGTTGTCGCCCTGATGCTGGCATGGTTTGCAAGCGTTCCCGTCGCCGCGCTTGCGGCGACCGATGACAATCAATCGGATACTAATAGCGGCCACGGAGAGGGCCAGTGCCACAAGAAGAAGGATACGCCGACGTCCTGACGCCAGATGGGCGACGATTAAGGTTTCTTGCGATCAGCGTTTCTTGCCGGCGAGGCGCGATTTGCGCAGCAGCCCGGCTTCTTCGAGCACCGGATAGGCGATCGACACCCATAGCGAATTGATCTGCTTGAGGTCGCGCACCGTGTCGAGATGGATGGTACTGGTCTGCATGCTTTCGGCCGCACCGCTCGCCAGCCTTTCGATGTGACGTTCGCTGGTCTCCGATTCGAGTTCGCGCATGCGCTCCTTTTCATGCAGGAGCTGGATCGCGGATTCACGGTCGCGCGAGGCAAGAACGTTCAACGCCAGCTGCGCGTTGGCCATGACGCGGGCATGTAACCGGCCGAGCTCGGCCCGGCCCTCGTCGGAAAATGACAGCGCGAAATGGCGTTTTTTCTGCACATGGGCCAGCATGTTGCGCATGATGACATCGCCGACCTGCTCGATGCGGATGCAGGCGGCAAGCAGTTCCTGGCGCCGCGCCGCCTCGACCGGCCCGAGCTTGTCGCCGCGGATCTTGGCCAGATACAATTTGATGCGCGAATGGATGGCGTCAACGCGATCGTCCATTTCCTTGATCTGGTGGATGGTCTGCTTGTCGGCGAAATCGTACATCGCGAAGATGCGACGCAGCATGACCTCGACCAGTTCGCCAAGGCGAAACACCTCGCGGACCGCGCAGGCCAGCGCCTGCGCGGGCTGGTCGATCAAATCGGGATCGAGCGCGCTGCCATCGGCAATATCGAGCGTTTGCGGAGGCTCCGCCGGCTGCCAACTCATCATGAGCTTGCGCACCGCGGCAACAACCAGCCCGGCCATGGGCACGAAAATCAGCAATACAGCGTTGAAAGATATATGGAAATTGACAATGCGTGCGGTGCTTGTTGCGCCAATCGGCGACAGGACCGGATCGGCGTAAATCAGCAGCGCCAGTGCCAGGCCGGCGCCGGCCCCGCGCAGCAGCAGGTTTCCGGCCGGCGCCAATCGCGCTTCCAGCGCCATCGGCCGCGTCAGGCTGAAAGCGATCAGCGAACCACCGAGATTGGCGCCGAGCACCAGCGCCATGCCGAGTTCATCGGCAACAATGCCGCGCGCCGCCAGCGACGCGATTAGCAGCATGGTGGCGACACTGGAATGGACGAGCCAGGCAAAAGCGGCAGCAAGGAAAAATGCCGTCACGCGGTCGCCGCTAAGATAATTGAGGACGGCCACCGTTGCCCCGCCTTCGCGCAGGGGTTCGGAGGCTTCGCCGATCAGGCGCAGCGACAATAGGATCAGGCCGAGACCGAAGACAATACGGCCGGCCTGGCGCCACTCGCGCCGGGCGCTGCCGAGGAACGCGACCGTGCCTGCGACTAGACAGACCGGCAGCAGCAGCGAAAGATCGAAGGTCAGAACCTTGACCACCGCCGCCGAGCCGAGATCGGCGCCGAGCATGGCCGCCAGCGCATAGGCCGGGGCAATGACGCCGGAGGCGGCAAATGCCGCAACCAGCAACGCGGCGGCAGTGGCGCTTTGCGTGCCGGCGGCAAGCAGGAAGCCGGCAAGCGCCGAGCTCGGCCCGGATTTCATCATGGTGCGGGCAAAATGCTGCAAAGCCGGCCCGAACGCACGCTCGACCCCGGTGCGCACCATGCGCGTCGCCCAGATCAAAAGCGCGATAGCGCCGGCGAGGTGCAGGACGAGGACCATTCCCGACATGACAATTCGTTTTCCTCTGAAGCGGGAATCAGTGCCGTTGCGCCAACATCTTACGCCGCTTGCGGAATTTCTGTCACAATATTGTCATATCGGGGCTATTCCGCGACATGCCTCGGCGATAGCCAAATCGCGCCATCGGCCGGCGTGGCGAACGAATTGGGCGTCAGAACGCGTCCGGAAAATGGCGCGGGAACCCGAGCGGCGATACCGCGACAATGTCGAACCGCCAGGAAAGCCTGGCGGCATCGGGCTGGCGGCCGACCCACAGGCTGGCGGCATCGGCAATGCGGCGGCGCGCCCGCGAACTTACTGCATCGATTGCCTCACCGATTCCCGGTCGCGCCTTGACCTCGACGAAGACGATCAGATCGCCCTTGCGCGCGATGATATCGATTTCGCCGACTTTGCAGCGGAAATTGCGCTCGGCAATTCGGTATCCTTTTGCCAGCAGAAACAATGCCGCGATCCATTCGCCGCGCCGGCCGCGGGCAAGCGCATCGCGTTTCCTGGCGAGGTGCTGGTCGGTCACGGCTTTTGTTGCGCGCCGGCTGCTCCGGCCAGTTCGAGAGCGCGTGCGTAGAGGCGTTTCTTCGACAGTCCGGTTTCGGCCGCAGCCAGCGCCGCGGCGCGACTGACCGTCTCGGTTGCCATCAATTGCGACAAAATATTGTCGACGTCCACTTCTTGCGGCGCTTGCGTCGGCGGGGCGATGACCAGCACGATCTCGCCGCGCACTCGTGCGCCGGAATAGGCCTGCGCGACAGCTTGCGGCGAGCCGCGGCGAAATTCCTCATGCAACTTGGTCAGCTCGCGGGCGACACAAACCTCGCGATCATCGCCGAGTGCTGCGCCGATGTCGCGCAGACAATCGACCAGGCGATTGGGGCTTTCGAAAAAAACCAGGCGGGCAGGAATCGCGCCGAGCTGCTGCAGCCGGTCGCGCCGCGCCTTAGTCTTTGTCGGCAGGAACCCCCCGAAGAAGAAGTCCGTTCCCGGCAAGCCGCAGCCGGTAATTGCGGCGATCGGGGCGCTCGGCCCGGGGATTGGGTGGACCGGAATCTCCAATTGCCGGGCGCTTTCGACCAACCGGGCGCCGGGATCGCTGATCAACGGAGTTCCAGCGTCGCTCGCCAGTGCGACCGCGGCACCGTCGGCCAATCTGGCCAGAATCCTTGCTCCGGCCCGCACGGCGTTGTGTTCGTGATAGGCGGTCGTCGGCGTGCGGATATCGTAATGGCGCAGCAATTTCGCCGTGACCCGTGTATCCTCACAGGCGATCAGGTCGGCGGCGGCCAGGGTTTCCAGCGCGCGCAGCGTCACGTCGCCGAGATTTCCGATCGGCGTTGCGACCAAATACAGGCCGTTTGCCAGGGCCCGGGCGGCAATTGGGTTGCCGGCAATCGCAAAATGGGCCATTTGCTTGGTCTCCGGGCGGAGGATATGCGCCAGATAAGCGCCGTCGGGCCCGCAGTCGGGCCTAAGGCAGGCAAATCGAGCTGGCAAGACCGTTCGCATTCGTCGATGCGACGATCGCGGGTGAGGGGCATACAGTCGGTGACCAATTTATGCGGCCAATAAATTGCAGGACGGCAACGCCGATATTCCACCGCAGCGACATTTCGCGATGGGCGCGGCTGCTGGCGGTGGCGGTTTCGCTTGCCGTGTCGGGCTGCCAATCGGCCCAGCTCGGCGGGTCGACGCCGTTTCCGGGCACGCAGGCGCCCTCGTCACCGACGGCCAACGCGAGCGGAGAAACCGTCGGTTCCGGCGCGGTTCGCATTGCCATGCTGTTGCCGCGTGGCGCGCCCGGCAATGCCGCCTCGGTTGCCGAGGAATTGCGCCGCGGCGCCATCATGGCGCTCAACGAATTCGGCCAGAACCGGCTCCAGCTCGTCATCAAGGATACCCAGGGCCAGGCGGCCGGAGCCCAGGCGGCAGCCAACGAAGCGATGCTGGAGGGTTCGGCTGCCGTGCTCGGCCCGGTATTTGCCGCCAATGTCGGCGCCGCTTCGGCGATCACGCACCGGCCGGCCGCGCCATGATCGCCTTTTCCACCGATACGTCGGTGGCCCGTCGCGGCGTCTACCTGATCGGCTTCCTGCCGCAGGCCGATACCGCGCGTATTATCGATTTTGCGATTTCGCGCGGAATTCGCTCGATCCTGGCGTTTCTGCCGACCAATGCGGAGGGCACGCTTGCGCGAAGCGATCCTGCGCCAGTCGGCCGGCGCCGGAGGAGCGCGGGTCAATATCATCAAATATGAGCGCAGCGGCGGCTGCGCTGGAAAAAGCGGTCGCCGATGCGGCGCCGCTGATCGACAGTTCCGACGCCATCTATATTCCCGAGGGGGCCGAGATCCCCAATGTCATCCTGCAAGGATTCCGCAAGCTCGGGGTCAAAACCTTCGGCAAGCAATTGATCGGTTCGGGCACCTGGGAATCGGTCGACCTTGGCCAGGCAGTGCTGGAAGGCGCGCTCTATCCGGGCCGCGACCTTACCAACTTCGCCGGATTTCGCCGAGCGCTACGAGGCGCAGAACGGCGCCAAGCCGGGGGTCTGGGCGGCGCTCGGCTACGACGCGGTAACGCTGATGGCCAATCTTGCGCAGAGTTCGGCGCCGGGAGAGGCATTTCGCACCGATGCCATGGAAAGCCCGCGCGGCTTTGCCGGCGTCAACGGCATTTTCCGCTTCTTGTCCGACGGCAAATCGGAACGTGGCCTGGCCATCTACCAGTTGCGCGGCGGCAAACCGGAAATCGTTTCGCCGGCGCCGACCACCTTTGCGCGCTCGGGCAGCTGATCTTGTATGATCGGCAGCCGCTTCAGGCCGCAAGATCGGCGACGACAGCATCGAGCACGAGATAGCCGGATGCGGTCGCCGCGAGCCGACCAGCGGCATTGACGCGCACCAGACCTTCGCCAAGCAGGAATTCGACCCGTGCCGGGTCGATGATGCGGCCGCTGATCGCCTGATAGCGGGCGATATCGACGCCCTCGGCAAGGCGCAGGCCCATCAGCAGCAATTCGTCGCCGGTTTCCGTCGCCGACAGGCGCTCCGGCTCGGCCCAGCCATGGCCGGCGACCATCGCCTGCTGCCACCATTTTTCCGGATTCTTCTCGGCAACCGTCGCCATCTTGGCGCCGTCAGCCGTCAGGCGGCCATGGGCGCCGGGACCGATGCCGGCGTAATCGCAATACCGCCAGTAAACGAGGTTGTGGCGGCATTCGGCACCGGGCCCGGCGTGGTTGGAAATCTCGTAGGCGGCAAGGTTGCTGGCGGCAGTCAATTCCAGCGTCTTTTCGTACAGTTCGGCCGCCGCTTCGGGATCGGGCACGCGCAGCCGGCCGCGCGCCTGAAGATCGAAAAACGGTGTCCCCGGCTCGATCGTCAATTGGTAGAGGGACAGGTGGTCGGCGGCGAGATCGACGGCGCGGGTCAGTTCCGCCCGCCACTCCTCCCAGTCCTGTCCGGGCCGGGCATAAATCAGGTCGAAGGAGATTCGCGGAAACATGCGACACGCCAGTTCGACCGCCGCAATTGCATCGGCGACCGTGTGCAGGCGGCCAAGGAAGCGCAGTTGCTCGTCGTTGAACGACTGGACGCCAAGCGAAAGGCGGTTGACCCCGGCCGAACGATAGCTGGCGAAATTTCCCGCTTCGACGCTCGACGGATTAGCCTCCATGGTGATTTCGGCGTCGGGCGCAATTGTCCACGACCTTGCGATAGCGGCGAGGACCGTCTCGACCGTGCGCGGGCTCATCAGCGACGGCGTGCCGCCGCCGAAAAAGATCGTATCGACGGTCCGGCCAGGTGTCAGTGCCGCGGCATGAGCGATCTCGCGCTCGTAGGCCTGCACGTAGATCGCCTGGTCGACGCCCTGGTGGCGGACATGGCTATTGAAATCGCAGTAGGGGCATTTGGCAGCGCAAAACGGCCAGTGGACATAAATGCCGAAGGCATCGCCGGAGAGGAGGCGGTCGCGGTTCACGCCGGCTGTCCAAGTTGAGATCGGGCGAACCGCGCAAATGCACGCGCCCGGTGCGACAGGCCGAGATCGCCGCGCCCGGCTTCCCAGCCGTGCTTTTGGGCGGCAGGCATCTCGCCGAAGGTTTGCGAAAAGCCGTCCGGCAGGAACATCGGATCGTAACCGAACCCGGCATCGCCGCGCGGCGGCCACACCAGCGCGCCTTCGACCTCACCACGAAAGAATTGCGCTTCGGCTTCTCCATCGACGAGGCACAGGACCGCGACGAATTTGGCCCGGCGCTGCTCGGGCCGCCTGGCGCCAACGCGCTGCAATTCGTCTTCGAGGCGGGCCATTGCAACGGCAAAATCGCGCCCGCCCTGCGGCAATTGCGCCCAATCGGCGGTGAAGATGCCCGGCGCGCCACCGAGCGCATCGGTGCATAGGCCCGAATCATCGGAAAGCGCGGCAAGGCCGATGGCGCGAGCGGCGGCGCGCGCCTTGATTTCGGCATTTTCCTCGAAGGTCGTTCCCGTTTCTTCCGGCTCCGGCAGGCCAAATTCGGCGAGCGAACGCAGCTTGACGCCGAACGGCGCCAGCAGCGCCTCGAATTCGGCGAATTTGCCACGGTTGTGTGTGGCGATGACCAGAGAATCGGGCATCGGTCGGCGCATCAGCCCCTCTTCAGCCCATGACCGCAAGCTTTTGCAGTTCGACCAGTTGGGCAATGCCCTTTCGCGCCAGCGCGGTCAATTCGGCGAACTGAGCCTCGCTGAACGGCTCGCCTTCGGCCGTGCCCTGGATTTCGACGATGCCGCCCGATCCGGTCAGGACGAAATTGGCGTCGGCGCCGGCGGTCGAATCCTCGGCATAGTCGAGGTCGAGAACCGTTTCGCCACCGGCAATGCCGCAGGAAACCGCGGCGACATGATCACGCAGCGAGGCGCCATTCAGCATGCTGCGGGCCTTCATCCATGCGAGGCAATCGTGCAGCGCCACCCAGGCGCCGGTGATGGCGGCGGTGCGGGTGCCGCCGTCGGCCTGCAGCACATCGCAGTCGATCAGGATCTGGCGCTCACCGAGCGATTTCAGGTCGACCACAGCGCGCAGCGAGCGGCCGATCAGGCGCTGGATTTCGAGCGTGCGGCCGGACTGCTTGCCGGCGCTCGCTTCCCGGCGAGTGCGCTCGTGGGTTGCCCGCGGAAGCATGCCGTACTCGGCCGATATCCAGCCCTTGGCGCCGCCGCGCAGCCAAGGCGGGACCTTTTCTTCCAGCGAAGCGGTACACAGCACATGGGTGTTGCCGAAGCGGACCAGGCACGAACCCTCGGCATGGCGCGAAAATGCGCGCTCCAGCGTTACCGGCCGCAATTCGTCGGCTGCCCGTTTCGATGGCCGCATTTCCACACGCTCCTTTTTGCCGGCGCAGAAGGCAAGGCCGACGCCGTGGCTGCTTGTAGCTTTCCGGCCCGCCCGGCGCAAACCGTCGCCAACTGAGGCTAATCTCCCGGGCGCGATTTTGCTTCGGTAAAATGTCGCCTATATTCGCCGCATGAACCAGATCCGCAGCGGAATCGATCGCCAGCGAACGACCCTTGAAATGCTCGACGCGCGATCGCGCGAAATTTTTCGCTCGATCGTCAATTCGTACCTGGAAAGCGGCGAACCTACCGGATCGCGCTCGCTGTCGCGGGCCCTGTCGCTCAACCTGTCGCCGGCGACGATCCGCAACGTCATGCAGGATCTCGAACTGCTCGGGCTGATCTATGCGCCGCACACCAGCGCCGGTCGGCTGCCGACCGATGCCGGACTGCGCTTTTTCGTCGACAGCTTCCTCGAATTCAATTCGCTCGCCGCCGACGAGCAGGACGCCATCGAGGCCAAGGTGCAAGCGGCCGCGCGCGACCGGACGCTGGAAAGCCTGCTCGGCGAAGCCGGCAACCTGCTGTCGGGGCTGGCGCGCAGCGCCGCGCTGGTGATCGCTACCAAGGCCGATCTGCGCCTCAAGCATATCGAGTTCGTCCGGCTCGACCCGAAGCGCGCACTGGTGATCATCGTCGGCGAAAACGGAATGGTCGAAAACCGGATCATCTCGCTGCCACCGGGGGCAACGGCGTCGACTCTGGTGGAAGCGGCCAATTTCCTCAATGCCCGCATCGCAGGGCGCACCATCGGCGAGGCCAAGTCGGAACTGGTGCGCCTGCGCCAGACGGCCCGCCGGCAAATCGACGAAATGACCGAGCAGATGGTCGACGCCGGAGTAGCGGTCTGGGCTGGCGCCGGCGAGCGCGACCCGGGCACGCTGATCGTGTCGGGCCGCGCCAACCTGCTCGAGGATGTGCGTACCGCCGACAACCTGGAACGCATCCGCCAGCTGTTCGAGGAATTGGAGGCCAAGGAAAGCGTCATGCGCCTGCTCGACCTGACCGAGGAAGGCGAGGGCGTGCGCATCTTCATCGGCTCGGAGAACAAGCTGTTCTCGCTTTCCGGCTCCTCGATGGTGATCGCGCCCTATGCCGACGCCGACCACAATGTCATCGGCGCACTCGGCGTCATCGGCCCGACGCGGCTCAATTATTCGCGCATCGTGCCAATGGTCGATTTTACCGCCCAGGTGGTGTCGCGGCTGATCAACCGCTGGGAAGCAAATCCGCGAAAAGCGGTCGGCGCTTTTCCCGGATTTCTTTCAAACAGCAGCTCGGGCCGTTTCCGGCATCAAGCCTCGGCCGATTCCTCGTGCTGGCGTCTTTTCGCGGCGACTTCCTTGCCGGTCTTCTGGTCGACGACCTTCATCGACAGGCGGACCTTGCCGCGTTCGTCGAAGCCCATCAGCTTGACGAAGACCTTGTCGCCTTCCTTGACCACGTCGGTGGTCTTGGCGACGCGGCCCTCGCCGAGCTGCGAGATGTGGACCAAGCCGTCGCGCGAACCGAAGAAATTGACGAAGGCGCCAAATTCGACGGTCTTGACGACCGTGCCTTCGTAGACGACGCCGACTTCCGGCTCGGCGACGATGGAGTGGATCCACTTGCGCGCCGCCTCGATTTCCTTGCCCGAGGCCGAGGCGATGCGCACCGTGCCGTCGTCCTCGATATTGATCTTGGCGCCGGTCTTTTCGACGATTTCGCGGATGACCTTGCCGCCCGAGCCGATGACGTCGCGGATCTTGTCGACCGGAATGTTCATCTGCTCGATGCGCGGCGCGAACTCGCCGAGTTCGGGGCGCGATTGGGAAATCGCCTTGGCCATTTCCGCCAGGATATGCAAGCGGCCGTCGCGCGCCTGGTCGAGCGCGACGCGCATGATCTCCTCGGTGATGCCGGTGATCTTGATGTCCATCTGCAGCGAGGTGATGCCGTCCTGCGAGCCGGCGACCTTGAAATCCATGTCGCCGAGATGGTCCTCGTCGCCGAGGATGTCGGAAAGCACCGCAAACCCGTCGGCTTCCTTGATCAGGCCCATGGCGATGCCGGCGACCGGGCTCTTGATCGGAACGCCCGCATCCATCAGCGACAGCGAAGTGCCGCAGACGGTGGCCATCGAAGAGGAGCCGTTCGATTCGGTGATTTCGGAGACCACGCGCAGCGTATAGGGAAATTCCTCGGCGCTCGGCAGCATCGGATGGATCGCCCGCCAGGCGAGCTTGCCGTGGCCGATTTCGCGGCGCCCGGGCGAACCCATGCGACCGGTTTCGCCGACCGAGAATGGCGGGAAATTGTAGTGCAGCAGGAACTGCTCCTTGTAGGTGCCGGTCAGGGCATCGATGTACTGCTCGTCGTCGGAAGTGCCGAGCGTGGTGACGACCAGCGCCTGGGTTTCGCCGCGGGTGAACAGCGCCGAGCCGTGGGTGCGCGGCAACACGCCGACTTCGGCGACGATCGGGCGCACCGTCTTGGTGTCGCGGCCGTCAATGCGCTTGCCGGTCTTCAGGATCGAGCCGCGGACGACCTTGGCCTGCAGGTGCTTGAAGACCTCGCGAGACGATTTGGGCGTCGTTCGGCGTCGATTCGGCGGTAAGGAGTGCCTCCTTGACCTTCGCCTTGGCGGCATCGAGAGCGCCATAGCGCTCCTGCTTGTCGGAAATGGCGTAGGCGCGCGGCGATATCGGCGCCGGCGAGCTTTTCCATCTTGCCTTCCAGGGCGGAATGGTCCGGCGCCTGGTGCGGCCGCGGGTCCTTGGCCGCACGCTCGGCAAGCTTGATGATCGCTTCGATCACCGGCTGGAAGTGCTCGTGGCCGAACATCACCGCGTCGAGCATGATCTTTTCGGGCAATTGCTTGGCTTCCGATTCGACCATCAGCACCGCGTCGGCGGTGCCGGCAACGACGAGATCGAGCGTCGACTCGGGCATCTCGTCGACATTCGGATTGAGCACGTAGTCGCCGTTGATGTAGCCGACGCGCGCCGCCCCGATCGGGCCGAGGAAGGGAACACCGGACAGCGTCAGCGCCGCGGAGGCGGCGACCATGGCGACGATGTCAGGATCGTTTTCAAGATCATGCTGGAGTACAGTGACGATAACCTGCGTCTCGCATTTGAAGCCGGCGGCAAAGAGCGGCCGGATCGGCCGGTCGATCAGGCGGGAAACCAGCGTTTCCTTTTCGGTCGGCCGTCCTTCGCGCTTGAAATAGCCGCCCGGGATTTTGCCCGCGGCATAGGTCTTTTCCTGGTAGTTGACCGTCAGCGGGAAGAAATCCTGGCCGGGCTTTGCTTCCTTGGCGGCGACGACGGTCGCGTGCACGACGGTCTCGCCATAGGTGGCAACGACCGAGCCGTCGGCCTGGCGGGCGACTTTTCCGGTTTCCAGCGTGAGCGGCCGGCCGCCCCATTCGATTTCTATCGTGTGAAGATTGAACATATCCTGTCCGTTTCCGCGCGCCGGGCGGCCCGAATCCAATCGGTCCACCGGCAACGGCGCGCCAAAGCCATGCGCTTGGTGAACGCCCACGGGCAAGACAACGGGAAGCCTCGGCGATTGCGGCGCCAACCGCGCCAAGGCTTCCGGTAATCCTGCCCCTTTATCGGCCAAAGTCCGGCCGAGGGCGCCGGTTACCCGTATTGCGCGCGGACCGCATGGCAATGGCCGGCGCGAATACGAAAATTGGCGGAACCCGTGGTTCCGCCTTGACTTAACGACGCAGACCGAGTCGTTCGATCAGCGAACCGTAGCGCTTGTCGTCATTGGACTTCAGATAGTCGAGCAGGCGACGGCGCTGGGATACGAGCTTCAGGAGGCCACGTCGGGAGTGGTTGTCCTTCTTGTGTTCCTTGAAATGCTCGGTGAGATTGGAAATCCGTTCCGAGAGAATCGCAACCTGGACTTCCGGAGAGCCGGTATCGCCGGCTTTCGTGGCATATTCCTTGACGAGCGCGGTTTTGCGCTCCGGCGTGACCGACATCGTTCATTCCTTTCAAGATCGGAGAAGACGCCCAGGCCGGGATGTCGTCCAGCAAGGGTCAAACAAGGGCGCAAGATCGCACCCGCGACGGCCTCATATTGCATTTCGGCGCAAAAGAAAAGGGCCCTAGCTAGGGGTCCGATTCCGTACCTGCCTGCGGATGGAGATCAAAGGTCGGTATCGCGTCAATCGCGTCGATTTTGCTGGCCGCGCCGACGGCCGGAACACCCGCCGTGGCTGGAATATGCCCTGTTCGATCGCGCCGATGGCGACGAGTTCGCCGGCGAGGCTGGCATAGGCATGCGGCGCCTCGGCCGTCGCCTCGGGCCCGCGCAAGAGCAGGCTGTTGCCGGCCAGCATGCGATTGGCCTGCGGTGGCGTCAGCACGATTTCCGGCAGGCCGGCCAATGCCGCGGTCGCCGGCTAGGAGCAGGGCATCGAGTGCGGCGAGATCGCCCTCCAGTTCCAGCAGGCGGTCGAGGCTCACCATATCGGATTCGGCGAACGGGCCGACGGCGATCCGGCGCAATTTGCGCGACATGGCCGAAACAGCCGAGCCGGCGGCCGAGATCGCGCGCCAGCGAACGGACATAGGTTCCCTTCGAGCATTCGATGTCGAATTCGGTTCCCGCACGTCATCGCCGATGATTTCGAGGCGCCGAACTTGCACGCGACGCGGCGCCAGTTCGACGGTTTCGCCCTCGCGCGCCAGATCGTAGGCACGTTCGCCCGCGACCTTGATCGCCGAAAACGCCGGCGGCACTTGCTCGATTTCGCCGCGAAAAGCATCGAGGACGGCCTCGATTTCGGCGACGGAAGGCCGCATCGGCGACGAGTTGACAACGGCGCCTTCCAGATCGTCGGTCGTGGTTTCGGCGCCCCAGCCGATCGTGAACCGGTAGGTCTTGGCGCCGTCCATGACGAACGGCACCGTTTTCGTCGCATCGCCGAGCGCAATCGGCAGCATGCCGGAGGCGAGCGGGTCGAGCGTGCCGGCATGGCCGGCCTTTGGCCGCCCGATACAGCCATTTGAGCTTGGCGACGCATGGCGTCGAACCCATGCCGACAGGTTTGTCGAGCACCAGCCAGCCGGAAACCGGCCGGCCCTTGTTCTTGCGCGGCCGGCTCATTCGTCCTCGTCGTCTTCTTTGCAAGTCGCGGGCGACCTGCGGCTCGTGCAGCAAGGCGATCGATCTTGGCGTAGTTGTCGAAGCTGGAATCCGACAGAAACGGAATTCCGGCATGTAGCGCAACTGCCGCAAGGCCGGAGAAAGGCGGCCGCGGATCAATTTATGATTTCGGGCAAAAGCCTTGACGAGGGCGCTCGGCGTCGCCGCCGCCGAGCGGTGATAGGAAGACGGTGGCGATCTTCAGGTCGGGCGACATCTCGACCTGGTTGATCGAGACGATGCCGTGCTCGATCTCGGGGTCGACAATTTCTCCGCGCTGAAGAAGCGTCACAAGCGCGTGGCGAACCATTTCGCCTACGCGCAACTGGCGCTGGGAGGGGATATGTCCCGACCCTGTCCTGGATCGCATGATAGAGACCTGCAAAAGGCGCGGATTCGGACCGCGCCGGAACGGTTGCGACTTCAGAGCTTGCGCGTCACGTGCTCGACGCGGAAGCACTCGATCTGGTCGTTCTCGCGGATGTCCTGGTAATTCTCGAAAGCCATGCCGCATTCCATGCCGGACTGGACCTCGGAAACCTCATCCTTGAAGCGCTTGAGCGTCGACAGCTTGCCCTCATGGATGACGACGTTGTCGCGCAGCAGCCGCACCCCGGCGCCGCGCTCGACGTGGCCCTCGGTGATCAGGCAGCCGGCGACCTTGCCGACCTTGGAAACGTTGAAGACCTGCAGAACCTTGGCGTAGCCGAGGAAGGTCTCGCGACGCTCCGGCGCGAGCAGGCCGCTCATCACCGATTTCACGTCCTCGACGAGATCGTAGATGATCGAATAGTAGCGGATCTCGATGCCGTCGCGTTCGGCGGCGTCGCGCGCCTGCTTGGAGGCGCGCACGTTGAAGCAAGGATCGGCGCTTGCGAGGCGACGGCCAGCGCCACGTCGGATTCGGTGATGCCGCCAACGCCGGAATGGATAATGCGCGCGTGCACTTCGTCGGTCGACAGTTTTTCGAGCGCCTGGGAGATCGCCTCGGCCGAACCACCGACATCGGCTTTGATAACGACAGCTGCGTCCTTGGAATCTGACGTCTGCAGCTGCGTCATCATCTGTTCGAGCGAGCCGCGCGACCCGACATGCTTGGCGATCGCCTTTTCGCGTGCCTTGCGCTGGCGATAGGCAGCGATCTCGCGCGCCTTGGCTTCGCTGGTGACCACCGCGAAGCGGTCGCCGGCCATCGGCGTGCCGCTCAGGCCCAGCACCTCGACCGGCATCGACGGACCGGCCTCGGAAACGTTGGCATTCTGATCGTTGACCAGTGCCCGCACGCGGCCCCACTCGCTGCCGGCGATGACAATGTCGCCGGCGCGCAGCGTACCGCGCTTGACCAGCACGGTTGCAACCGGCCCGCGGCCCTTGTCGAGCTCGGCCTCGACGACCACGCCATCGGCCGGGCGATCCGGATTGGCCTTCAGTTCAAGCACTTCGGACTGCAGCAGGATGGTTTCGAGCAATTTGTCGATGCCCTTGCCGGTCTTTGCCGAGACTTCGACATCCATGGTTTCGCCGCCCATCGATTCGACGAACACCTCGTGCTGCAGAAGTGCGGTGCGCACCTTGGCCGGATTGGCCGCGGGCAAGTCGACCTTGTTGATGGCGACGATCACCGGCACCTTGGCGGCGCGGATGTGATTGATCAATTCGACCGTCTGCGGCATCACGCCGTCATTGGCGGCAACGACGAGGATGACGATGTCGGTGGCCTGGGCGCCGCGCGCCCGCATCGAGGTGAACGCCTCGTGGCCGGGAGTGTCGATGAAGGTGATCTTGGCGCCGTTCTTTTCGACCTGGTAGGCACCGATATGCTGGGTGATGCCGCCGGCCTCGCCGGAGACGACATTGGCGTTGCGGATGGCGTCGAGCAGCGACGTCTTGCCATGGTCGACGTGACCCATGATCGTCACCACTGGCGGCCGTGGCTTCAGCGACTCGGGCGAATCTTCGGCGCTGTAGATGCTTTCCTCGATGTCGCTTTCGGCAACCCGCTTGACCGTGTGGCCGAAATCGGCGGTGATCAATTCGGCGGTGTCGGCGTCGATGACATCGCCGGGCGTCATGATCTGTCCCTGTTTCATCAGGTATTTGATGACGTCGACGGCGCGCTCCGACATGCGCGCGGCCAGTTCCTGAATGGTGATGGTTTCGGGCAGGACGACCTCGCGGGAGATTTTTTCGCGCGGACCGCTCGCCTGCGATGCCAAACGGCGCGCCTTTTCCTGGCGCCGGCGCATTGCCGCCACCGATACGCCGCGCAATTTGCCGTCTTCGTCGAGCGCATTGGTCAGCGTCAGCTTGGTGCGCCGCCGCTCCTCGCCGGTCTTGGCCCGGGCGACGCGTTCATTATCGTCGCCCTTCTTTCTTTCGAAGGGCTTGAGCGGCTTGTCCTTGCCATCGTCACGCGCTGGCTTCGCCTCGGCGGCACGTTTTTCTGCCGACGGTGCGCGCTCGACCTTTTCCGGCCGGGCTGCGGGCGTCTCGCCACGGGCGCGCTCCTCAGCCTCGCGCTCGGCCACCCGCCGGGCGGTTTCCTCGGCGCGTTTGGCGCTTTCCTCGTCGCGGCGCTTGCGGTCTTCGGCATCGCGGCTTTGCGATTCGCCGAGCGCCTTGCGGCGCGCCTCCAATTCGTTGACCGACAGCTTGCCGAATTCCGGAGCCGGAGGTTTTTCCAGCGTCGCCACGCTCGCAGTCGACGCGGACGTTTCGGCCGTCGCCGGCTTGGCGTCGCCCGGCTTGGTGAAACGCCGCTTCTTGGTTTCGACGACATATTGCTTGACGCCGCGATTGGGCCCGCCGGGCCGCATCGGCCCGCGACCGCCGGGACGCAGGCCCATCGGGCGCCGCGCCGGCGTGCCAATCGTCTTGTCGCCTTGTTCTTTGTCGGTCATTCCGTTCCCGGTTCTCCGCGATCCCTGAGCCAACACTGCTGGCTGCGGCGGCGGATCGTAGTTTGGCGGCTATTTGGACCCGCCCAGAAAGAAAATCCAGCCCTTGGGGGCAAAAAGCTCGGCAACGGCATCACGGGCTCGCCGTCATCGCATCGTAGGCGACCCAGCGACGGATCGCCGCCAAGCGCCATGTCGGTCGCTCCGCCCGGCAACAGCGCAACATGGTTAAGCGCGTCGCGGCCGAAGATGGCGCCGAGTTCATCGACCCGGAACGCCTGGATGAATTCCGCATCGCTACGCCCAGCGGTAGCGGCATTGCGCAGTTTGCGAATGCCGTCTTCGGCGGCGTCGCTGGCGCTCAGCCATACACTGGCGCCGCGACGCAACGCCGCTTCCGCCTGGTCGAATCCCGGCGCCGCCAGTCCGGCCTTCCTCGCCAGCGCCAGCGATTCAAGTGCTGCGCGACGCAACTGAGCGGCAACCTGCGTCCGCCAGATCCCCGGCGACGGTCACGTCGCGCTTCAATGCGCGGGCAAACAGCCGCTTGGCGATTGCCTGTTCAACCACGTCGCGGCGCGCCGTCACCCAGGCGCCGCGTCCGGGCAGCCGGCCTTTCAGATCGGCGACCACGACGCCATCCGGGCTGGCGACGAAACGGATCAGCGCATGAGGCTCGCCAGACCGTGCGGCTGACGATGCAGGTCCGTTCCAAGGCTTCATCCTCGTCCGGATCGCTCATCATCACGTCCCGATGCGACGCGTCGCCTCGCGCGTCGAAGACCGATCAGGATACCGCCTCCGCATCGGAACCCGACCCGGCGCCCGCCGCAGCGTCAGCTTCCGGCTCGGGCGGCGGCGCCAGATCGGCTTCGGTGACCCAGCCAAGCTTGAGGCGGGCGGCCATGACCATGGCTTCCGCTTCCGGGCGCGGCACGTTGAAGCCTTCGAGGAAACCGGGAAAGCGCTTGACTTCTCCCGACTTGCGCTCGGTCCAGCCGATCAAATCATCGACGGCACAGCCGGCGAAATCCTCCAGCGTCCGGATTTCGTTCTTGCCGAGCGCCACGAGCATGGGCGTGGTCAGGCCATCGATCTCGCGCAATTCGTCGGCGACGCCAAGCTTGCGCCGCTCCTGGTCGAGCTCGGCCTCCTGGCGTTCGAGGAATTCGCGGGCGCGCGCCTGCAGATCCTCGGCCGTGGTTTCGTCGAAGCCTTCGATCGAGGCGATCTCGGACTGCTCGACATAGGCGATCTCTTCGATCGAAGTGAACCCTTCCGAGGCCAGCAGTTGGGCGACCATCTCGTCGACGTTGAGCTTTTCCATGAAGGATTTGGAATTGCGCGCGAACTCGGCCTGGCGCCGCTCGCTCTCCTCCTGCTCGGTCATGATATCGATGGCCCAGCCGGTCAGTTGCGAGGCGAGGCGGACATTCTGGCCGCGCCGGCCGATGGCGAGCGAAAGCTGGTCGTCGGGAACCACGACCTCGATGCGCTCGGCCTCTTCGTCGAGCACGACCTTGGTAACTTCGGCCGGCTGCAGAGCGTTGACGATGAAGTTGGCGGCATCGGCCGACCACGGAATGATGTCGATTTTTTCGCCCTGCAATTCGCCGACGACAGCCTGGACGCGCGAACCCCGCATGCCGACGCAGGCGCCGACCGGGTCGATCGAGGAATCACGGCTGATAACGGCGATCTTGGCGCGCGAGCCCGGATCGCGGGCAACCGATTTGATCTCGATAACGCCGTCGTAGATTTCCGGCACTTCCATGGTGAACAATTTGGCCATGAACTGCGGCCGCGTGCGCGACAGGAAAATCTGCGGGCCGCGGGCCTCGCGGCGCACGTCGTAAATATAGGCGCGCACACGGTCGCCGTAGCGGAAGTTCTCGCGCGGGATCGTCTCGTCGCGGCGGATGATCGCCTCGGCGCGGCCGAGATCGACGATGACATTGCCGTATTCGACTCGCTTGACCGTGCCGTTGGCGATTTCGCCGACGCGGTTCTTGTATTCGTCGAATTGGCGGTCACGCTCGGCGTCGCGAACCTTCTGGACAATCACCTGCTTGGCCGATTGCGCCGCGATGCGGCCGAAATCCATCGGCGGCAAGGGTTCGGCAACGAAATCGCCAATCTGGGCCTCCGGCTTCTTGTCGCGAGCCAGTTCGAGCGCGATCTGGGTGGTGTAGTCCTCCGGCTTTTCGACCACCTCGAGCAGGCGCTGCAACTTGATCTCTCCGCTCTTCGGATCGATGTCGGCACGAACATTGGTTTCCATGCCGTAGCGGGCCTTGGCCGCCTTGGCGATTGCATCGGCCATCGCATGGATGACGATGTTGCGGTCGATCGATTTTTCGCGCGCGACCGCGTCGGCGATTTGCAGCAATTCCAGCCGATTAGCGCTGACCGCCATGGTTCATTCTCCTTTATTGCAGCGCGGCCTTTTGGACCGGGCGGCGGGTGGATTCGGTATTGAGTTCTTTTCTTGCGTTGCTTCTTGGCGGCCTGACGCGCCGCCTTGTCGCGGCGCAAGGCCTCGCGAATGAGCGATTCGTTCAACAGCAGCCGGGCCGAAGCGATCGCCGACAGCGGTATGGCGACCTCGGGTTCGTCGCCGTCGGCGGCGAGTGTCACGGCATCGTCGGAAATGCCAGCGATGGCGCCCTTGAAGCGCTTGCGCCCGTCCAGCAGCACGGCCGTTTCGATACGTACGGCGTGGCCGGCCCAGGTCCCAAAATCGGAGCGGCGCACCAGTGGACGGTCGATGCCGGGAGACGACAATTCGAGATGATAGGCCGCAGGCAGTGGATCCTCGATGTCGAGCACCGGCGACAGCGCCCGCGACACAAATTCGCAATCCTCGACGCTCATCGATCCGTCGGGCCGCTCGGCCATGATCTGTAGCGTCAGGCCGTCGCGCCGGGAAAGTTTGACGCGCACCAGGCGGAACCCGAGACCGATGAGCACCGGCTCGACGATGGCCGCGACCCGGGCTTCCTGCCCGGTTTCGGCGATGATCCTGGGTTCGGTCAGTTAACTCACGAAAACGGTTCCACGCGAACGGTTTCGGCAATCATTGCTTCGCCGATCCCCCCGGGAAACAACCGGGAAATAAAAAAGAGCGGGTCCGGCGGGCCCACTCTCGCGACAGATCGGAGAATTTGAAGCCTATGTAGTCGCCAATTGCCGATTTGGCAAGGACGCGGCGATCCTATTGTCGTAAGCACACGAGTTGTCCGGATTAGGTAGCACACGAGTTGTCCGGTTTCATTTCCAGCGAACGGAGGCTGGGGATGAGACGGGCAGCGTGGCTACAGGAGCGCCGGATGCAGAAGTTCCGGGACGTGTTGAGCCGCTGGGAAGGCGGCGAGTTGTCGATGTTGGAGGCTGGGGAGTTGCTGGGGATGTCGGAGCGCCAGTTCCGGCGCTACCGGGACCGCTACGAGGAAAAAGGGGTTGGCGGTCTTGTCGACCGCCGGCTTGGCAAGGCGTCGCCGCGGCGGGCGCCAGAGCGCGATCGGGACCGGATGCTGGAGCTTTACCGGGACGACTACCTGGGCTGGAACGTGAAGCATTTTCACGAGCACCTGGTGGGCGGCCACGGTTTCGCCTGGGGCTACACCTGGACGAAGACGCAGCTGCACGCTGCCGGCCTGGTGGAGCGGGCGAGACGGCGCGGGGCGCACCGGCGCAAGCGGCCGAGGAAGCCGTGCGAAGGCATGATGCTGCACCAGGATGGCAGCCGGCACGACTGGCTGTCGGGCCAGCCGAAGCTCGACCTGATCGTGACGATGGACGATGCCACGAGCACGATCCATTCGGCGTTTCTGGTCGAGGAGGAAGGCACGGCCTCGACATTGCGAGCGCTGCTGGAGACGTTCTCGGCCGTTGGCTTGCCGGCGAGCCTCTATACCGATCGCGGCAGCCACTACTTCTTCACGCCGAAGGCGGGCGAAGCGGTGGACAAGAAGCACCTCACCCAGGTCGGCCGGGCGCTCGATCGGCTCGGCATCGAACATATCCCGGCCTATTCGCCGGAGGCGCGCGGCCGCTCGGAACGGATGTTCGGCACGTTGCAGGAGCGGCTGCCGAAGGAACTGAGGCTGGCCGGGATCGGCGACATCGGGGCCGCCAACCGCTTTATTGCCGAGGTTTACCTGCCGGCCCACAACGCCCGCTTCGCCAGTCCCCCCGAGATTGCCGAGAGCGCCTTCGTGGCGGCCGATCCTGCCCAGCTCACCGACATCCTGTGCGTGGAGGAGGAGCGCGTGGTGAGCCGTGACAACACCGTCGTCTTCGGGCGGCTGCGGCTGCAACTGCCGCAAAGCCCGATCCGGCATCACTTCGTCAAGGCATGCGTGAAGGTTCGGCAATATCCCGACGGCAGCCTCGCCGTCTTCCACGGACCGCGCCGCATCGGCCGCTACGATGCACAGGGCCGCGAGATCGGCGAGCCGATCTCGCCCATGCTGCACCCGTGCTCGACGCCGTAAGGCGTGGCCTGGAGGCGTCGCGGCCGGTGCCGGCGACCGCGCGGCGGCCAGCCTTGACTGCGTCGACACGGGGCCGGCGGCCCACCGCCGGCTCCATGAACCGGCCAACGGCCCGGGTGTCATTCCGCTTTCGCCCGGATTCGCCGTCAACCCAAAGCGGACAACTGATGTGCTACAAAAACCGGACAACTTGAAAAGCTACTGACAGGACGCGGCGATCTTTCGAAGCGAAAAAACGCAGTCGGCCGGTTTTGGCCAATGGCTTTGGCTTCGTAACGCGTCGTCTGCCAGCCGTGCCACGGCTTGCGCCAGTCGTCTGCGACAGGCTCGCCATCCATCGCAATGCTGGATGGTCGAGGCAATGGCGGAGCGTCCAGTTGACATAGGCCGGCGCGTCGGAAGCGAAGCGAAATTCGCCGCCGGGCGCAAGCGTGCGGGCGATGCGGTCGAGGTTAGCGCGGTTGACGAACCGGCGCTTGGCGTGGCGGCGTTTCGGCCACGGATCGGGAAACAGTAGTTCGACACGGCTCAGGCTGGCGGCCGGCAACCAGTCGAGCAGGCGGGCGGCGTCTTCATCGAACAGGCGGACATTGGTCAAGCCGTTCTCCTCGATCCGTGCCAGGATCTGGGCCAAGCCATTGACGAACGGTTCGACCCCGAAAAACCCGACCGCCGGATTTGCCAGTGCTTCGCCGGCCAGATGTTCGCCGCCGCCGCAGCCGATCTCGAGGCGGAATTCGGCTGAGCTGCGCTCCAAACAGTTGCGCTCAGATCGGACGGGCAAGGACGCGCGATATCGACGCGCAGCGCCGGCAGCAAGCGGTCGATGCGCGCCTGCTGGCGGGGACGCAGCGACTTGCCCTTGCGCCGGCCGAAAAATCCGCCGGCCTTTCTTACGCCGGAAATCTCGTCGGACGCCGCGGCGGCCAAGGCATTGGTTCCAATGAGCGGTTCAGGCCTGCTTGACGATTTCGCGCAGCGGCTTGACCAGGTCGAGCCGTTCCCAGGAGAAACGAGCCGTCGCGGCCGGGCTTGCGGCCGAAATGGCCATAGGCCGACGTCTGGCGTAGATCGGCTTGTTGAGATCGAGATGCAGGCGGATGCCGCGCGGCGTCAGGTCCATGACCTTGGCGACCGCCGTCTCGAGCTCGGAATCGGCAACCTTGCCGGTGCCGTGAGTGTCGACATAGATCGACAGCGGCTGGGCAACGCCGATGGCGTAGGCAAGCTGGATCGTGCACTTGTCGGCGAGCTTGGCCGCAACAATGTTCTTGGCGAGATAGCGGGCGGCATAGGCGGCGGAGCGGTCGACCTTGGTCGTGTCCTTGCCCGAGAAGGCGCCGCCGCCATGCGGCGCGGCGCCGCCATAGGTGTCGACGATGATCTTGCGCCCGGTCAGGCCGGCGTCGCCGTCGGGACCGCCGATGACGAATTTTCCGGTCGGGTTGATGTACCACTTGCAGTCGGCGGCAATCTTCAGGTCGCCCAGCGCCTGCGCGGATATAGGGTTCGACGACGCTCCTGACTTTGGTCGATTCCCAGCTGCCGTCGAGATGCTGGGTCGACAGCACGATCGGACGCGACTTCGGCCGGCTTGCCGTCGACGTAGTGCACCGTCACCTGGCTCTTGGCGTCGGGGCCGAGCTTTGCCGCCTCGCCTTCGCCGGCCTTGCGGGCGGCGGCGAGCAGTTCGAGGATCTTGTGGCTGTAGTAGATCGGCGCCGGCATCAGGTCCGGCGTCTCGTTGCAGGCATAGCCGAACATGATGCCCTGGTCGCCGGCGCCCTCGCCGCCTTGCTGGTCGGAGGCCTTGTCGACGCCCTGGGCGATATTCGGCCGACTGGAAGTGCAGCAGCACGTCGATCGCACCTTCTTCCAGTGGAAGCCGTCCTGCTCGTAGCCGATGCTGCGGATCGCCTTGCGGGCCGCCGACTTGAACTTCGACGGATTGATCGCGATCCGCGGACCGTGCTTGTCCTTCTTGATCAGCGTCGGCGGCACACGCACTTCGCCGGCGATGATGACGCGGTTCGTGGTCGCCAGCGTCTCGCAGGCGACGCGCACGCTCCAGGGATCGGTCCCGGTCTTCTTGGCTTCGCGATAGACCAGATCGACGATCTCGTCGGAAATCCGATCGCAAACCTTGTCTGGATGTCCTTCCGAAACCGATTCGCTGGTAAAGAGATAGTTTGAGCGTGCCATATGCCCTCCGCCGAAGTTTAAAGGCGGAAACCATCTTGCGACTGGGCAGGATTCCGCTAGCGCCAAAAAAGCGCGGCCGTCTATTACAGACGCCTCCGGGGAGGGTCAATAGCAATGCAACGTATCGCGCAAGGGCTTTGCCGTTAGCCCTAGTCGTCGTCGTTTGCCAGCGCCCGCACCATTTCGATAATTTTGCGTCGCACCTTCGCGTCCTTGATCTTTACGAATGCGCGATTTAGCTGCAGCCCTTCTGTCGACGACAGGAAATCAACGACATAGTTGGTCGCATCGGCCTCGGCAAAACCGCCCTGGGCAGTGCCTTCCTGGCCCGGCGCATCCTCGAAAAAGAACGAAACCGGAGTGGAAAGCACGCGAGCGATCTGCTGCAGCCGACTGGCACCAACCCAATTCGTGCCTTTTTCGTATTTCTGGATTTGCTGAAAGGTAATTCCGAGGCTCTCGCCGAGCCGTTCCTGGCTCATGCCCAGCATCGTCCGGCGCAGCCGCACGCGACTGCCAACATGAATGTCGATCGGGTTGGGCTTCTTCTTCTCTGCCATGTTTTTTCTCTTTTTTTGCGCGGCATGCGGCTGGCCCGCTCCGCGAAGGACGGTTGGCACGACGCGGCTTACGCCAACGCAACGTCGTGGTGGGTACCAAACTCCGAACGACGGCGGCGAACTTTTTGCATGCGGATCGTCACGCCGTGATGTCCGGTTGCGAATATTGTGAAGGCACAATCTGAACCGAGTCAATGGCATCGCCCGACGCCTTCACAGCTCGTTGCAGCCTGGAAAGCTACCTTGCGCGGCGAATCGACAGTCCGATGCAGGCGAACAGGCCATGATCAAAATTAGAAACGGTGTGTCGCCATGACGCGCATAAAAGGTCGGAGTCGAGAGAGCCATCGGCAATGGCGAATCGATGTGGCCGGCGATCCGAGGTCGAGCTTGGCTATGACGCGGCCGAGCGGATCGGTGACCGAACTGATGCCGCTATTAGCGTCGCGGATGACCGGCAGGCCGAACTCGACGCCGCCGAGCACCGCCTGGCGCCAGTGCTGATAGGGGCCGGGAGAACGGCCGAACCAGGAATCGTTGGTGACATTGAGGATGAAATCGGGCCGCGGCGCTTGTGCGATGCAGGCGCGGAAATATCGCTTCGTAGCAGATCAATGCCAGCATGCGCCCGGCGGCGCCGACAGCCAGCGGCACCGCAGGGCGACCTGCTTCGAAACCGCCTTCGCCCGGAACCAATTGCCGTCAAGCCGATCACCGCGGCGAGATCGGAAAACGGCATGTATTCGCCGAACGGAACCAGATGGCTCTTGTCGGCAGCAGCGACAATTTCGCCGTCGGCGTTGATGACATAGACGGAATTGAATGCGCGAGGCGGGCCGCCGGCGCCGGATCGCTCGAGCCGCAGCGCGCCGGTTGCCAGCATCGTCTCCTCAGGCAGCAAGGCGGCGATTGCGGCCAACGCATCCGGCCGTTCGGTCAGCACGAAAGCAAAGGCAGATTCGGGCCATACCAGGAGGTCGATGCCGTCGAGCGTTTCCTTCGCCTTTCGTATCGGCCGACAGATCGAGCAATTTTCGGAACGATCGGTCGGCAAATTCAGCCGACCATTTTTCGTCCTGGGGGATCGCCGGCTGCACCAGACGGCACATCGACATCGGCGGCGAATTCGGTCTGGTTCTGCGACAGCCGCCAGGCGCCGTAACCGAAATGGGCGACGATGAGAGCGGCGCAAAATCCTGCGAAGAATCTTGGCGCCGGCGCGATCAAACGGACCGGCGGCGGCGAAGGCGAAAACTGCAGATCGCAAGTGGCGTGACGCCGGTGATGCCGATCAGCGCGGCGGTCTGCATGGCAAGCGGGAACGGCATCGCCGCCATGCCGAGCTCATTCCACGGAAAGCCGGTGAACAGGCATGCCGCGGGCGTATTCGGCTACGCCGAGACAAGCAGCGAACCACAGAATGCGCGGCCATCCGTCGCGCCACAACAGCACGCGCGACGCCGCCGCCAAAGCCCCAGAACAGCGCCAGAACGGCGGGAAGCCCGAGCACGGCGACCGGCGTCCACGCTGCGAAGCGCTCGGCTTCGACGAGCAGCGCCAGTCCGATCCACCACAGGCCGGCAAGAAAGTAGCCGAAGCCGAAGCACCAGGAGGTGACAAATCCGCGGCGAAACCGCGCGAGAGACCTGGCCGGTGGATCGCTGGCGGTTGCGTCCATCAGCCAGACAAACACGGCAAGCGTCAGGAAAAGCACCGGAAAGGCGTCGAAGGGAGGCAGGGCGAGCGCACTGATTGCGCCGGCGGCGAAGGCGACGGCGGCGCGCTTCCATCCCCACAGCAGGATGAAATAATCCGATACCCGTTCGAGCAACTGGCCGCCAGCCACGATTCGAATCAATTCCCGCCGCAGACAATGCCGGGATACTCGATCGGCGGCTTTAAATCGACTTTAATGCGCGGGGCGCGGCTACCGGCTGCGTCAGTCGGCCTTGCGCGCCCGCCGGCGGCTCGACGGCGCGATTTCCAGTCGCTTGATGCGGCGCGGATCGGCGTCGATGACACGAAACTCGAAGCCCAGTCCCTCGACGACTTCGCCGCGCACCGGCACACGGCCGGCCAGTGCCGCGACGAGCCCGCCGATGGTATCGATGTCCTCGCCCATTTCGCCGGTCTGGAACGACGAGCCTATCGCCACGGCAACATCCTCAAGTTCTGCCTTGGCGTCGACGACGAAGGTGCCCGAACCCTTGTCGTCGATCAGCGGAACTTCGATCTCGTCATGCTCGTCCTCGATGTCGCCGACGATCACCTCGACGATATCCTCGAGCGAAACCAGGCCTTCGGTGCCGCCATATTCATCGATGACCAGCGCCATTTGCGTGCGCGAGGCCTGCATTCGCCCGAGCAGCGCCATTGCCGGCATCGAATGCGGCACGAACAGCACAGGCCGCACCAGCTTCAACGAAGAGAGCGGCTTGTCGAGCCCGACGCGCTTCAGATCGAGATTGTGCGGGGCGACCTTGCGGCGCGAGCTTTTTGGCGTCTCGGACGATCGCGTGATGTAGGCGACAACGTCGCGGATATAAATCATGCCGCGCGGATCGTCGAGCGTCTCGACATAGACCGGCATGCGCGAATGGCCGCTTTCCTCGAACAGCTTGAGCAGCGCGCCAAGTTCGATGCCGATCTCGACCGCCTCGATATCGGCACGCGGCACCATCAGATCCTCCACCCGCACATGGCGCAGGTGGCGGATATTGTTGAGCAATTCCAGCTGTTCGGCGCTGTCGGGCAATGCATCGGCGGCGGCAAGGTGCTCGCCATTGCCGAGGTCGGCGCGAACGTATCCGAACAGGCGCGAGAGCCAGCCGCGCGATCCCGAGCGGCGAGCGGAAGGCGCGGCCACGGGGACCAGTGCGGTGCCGGTGCTGGAACTGGCACCCTGCGGCTGCGTCTCGGTTTGCGAACTGTCCTCGTCTGGCATGGGGTCTGGCATGATGCAATCGGAATTGCCGGTATCGACTTGTCGCACGACTACCGGCGTATTCTTGCGCTACCTTTCGCCTGCATAGGGATCGGGCAGCCCAATCTTCTTCAGCGCCCCGCGCTCGATCTGTTCCATCCGCTCTGCGTCAGCCTCGTTGATATGATCATAGCCGAACAAGTGCAGAAATCCATGAATTACCAAATGGCTGAAATGGTGATCGAATGGCCGCGGGGCAAGGTCGGCCTCGGCTTGAAGGGTCTCGCGGGCCAGGACGATGTCGCCGAGCATGGCCGGCGCGCCGTCTCGTGGCTGGGCCGCCGACTGGGCTGCAACAATTTCGTCGGCGGGAAACGACAGCACGTTGGTCGGCTTGTCGAGACCGCGCCAGCGCCGATTGAGTTCGCGGATCGCCACGTCGTCGGTCAGCAAGATGCTGAGTTCGCCGTTCTGCGGTAGCGTCAATCCGGCCGTCTCAATTGCGGCGGAAACTGCCGCTTCGGCAAGCGTGCGCCATTTTTTCTCGCCGCCCCAGTTGCCGGCGGCGATGGCAATGTCGATCCTCGGCAGGCTCACCTTGATTTTGCGCCTTTGGCGGCGGGCGCCGGCTTGCCTGCATCATGGGCCGCGTCATAGGCGTTGACGATTGCTTCAACGAGCTTGTGGCGCACGACGTCGCGGCCGGTGAAGTGCACGAGCGAAATGCCGTCGAGGCCCTTGAGGATCGACAAGGCTTCGATCAGGCCTGAGGGCTGGCCGGCCGGCAGGTCGATCTGGGAAGGATCGCCGGTCACCACCATGCGCGACCCTTCGCCGAGCCGCGTCAAGAACATCTTCATCTGCATGGGCGAGGTATTTTGCGCCTCATCGAGAATGACGGCGGCGTTGGCGAGCGTGCGCCCGCGCATGAACGCCAGCGGCGCGATTTCGATGACGTTGGCAGCGATGGCGCGCTCGACCTTTTCGCCGGGGATCATGTCATAGAGCGCGTCATAGAGTGGCCGCAGATAGGGATCGACTTTTTCCTTCATGTCGCCAGGCAGGAAGCCGAGGCGCTCGCCGGCCTCGACCGCCGGCCGCGACAGGATGATGCGATCGACGGCGCCGCGCTCCAACAGCGAAGCGGCGTAAGCGACGGCGAGATAGGTCTTGCCGGTGCCGGCCGGCCCGGCGCCGAAGACCAGTTGCGAGCGGTCCATGGCGCGGATATAGGCGTCCTGGTTGGGCGTGCGCGCCTGGACGATCTTGCGGCGCGTGCCGATCTGGGCCATCGCCAGGCGGGCGGTTTTCTCGATATTGGGCAATGCCAGCTGGTCGTCGGCCAGGGCCATGCGAATGGCGCCATCGACATCGCCACGCTCGACCGCGGAACCCGACTCGAGCCGCGAATAGAGGTGCTCGAGCGCCATGCGGGCGCGACGCGCCATCGAACCGGCGCCACGAATCTCGACCGTATTGCCACGAGCCACGGCATCGACGCCGAAATGGCGCTCAATCATAGCAAGATGCTCGTCGAACTGGCCGAAAAGCTGGGTGGCAAGGCGATTGTTGTCAAAGGAAAGCACGAAATGTTCGTGATCGGCAGCACCAGGATCGGACCGAAGTCCCTTCTCGAAGGCGTTCAAGCCGCAATCTCCATCTCGTCCTCGTTTCCTCCATTGGGAACCCGGCTTGGCATTGTGGCGCCAAGCTTGGCGGAATGATGTTGCAGCGCGTGGCCTACCGCGCGCAACGGCAAATCTAGCGCGCCTGCCGCGTGCCGGCAATCAGGCGCTGGCGCATATTGCCGCGACTGGCGCCGCGACCGGAACTATGGCTAACCGGGCCTGCAGCGAATTCGGCCCGGCGGCGGCGATTTTGACGCGGACGAATTCACCAATACGCGCTGGTTCGGCGGGTACCAGCACCGTTTGCAGATAGGGTGAGCGGCCGGCGAGTTGCCCGTGCCTGCGTCCCGGCTTCTCCAGCAGTATCTCCATTTCGGTACCGATACAATTGCGATTGAACCGGAGAACCTCTTCCGCAAGCAGGGCTTGCAGGCGGTGCAATCGCTGGCGCTTGACGGCGTCCGGAATCTGATCGGCCATGCGTTGCCCGGGCGTTCCGGGCCGCGGCGAATACTGGAATGAGAACGCCGAGGCGTAGCCGACCTCGCGAACCAGGTTCAGGGTCAGTTCGAAATCGGCTTCGGTCTCGCCCGGAAATCCGACGATGAAATCGCCCGAGATGGCGATATCGGGGCGCGCCTGGCGCACCTTTGCGATCACGTCCAGGTATTGACCGACGCTGTGATGGCGGTTCATCGCCTTGAGGATGCGGTCGGACCCAGCCTGCACCGGCAGGTGCAGATAAGGCATCAGTTTCGGCTGATGGCGATGCGCGGCGATCAGCGAATCGTCCATGTCGAGCGGATGGCTGGTGGTGTAGCGGATGCGAGCCAACGCCGGCATTTGCGCCAATGCCTCGATCAGATCCCCGAGGCGCCAGATTGCTCCGTTTTGTCCGGCGCCGTGCCAGGCATTGACGTTCTGACCGAGCAACGTGATTTCGCGGACGCCGGCGTCGACCAGCCGGGTGGCTTCTTGCAGGATCGCGGCGACCGGACGCGAAATCTCGTTGCCGCGCGTATAGGGCACAACGCAGAAAGAGCAGAATTTGTCGCAACCCTCCTGGATCGTCAGAAAAGCGGCCGGTCGAGAAGGTCGGGTCTGTCTGGCGCCAACGGCGGCGAATTTCTCGGCGATGGCGAACACGGTTGCAACCGGTCTTTCGCCGCGTTGCGCCCGCTCGAACAATTGCGCCATCTGCTGGCCCGACTGCGGACCGACGACGATATCGACGGCCGGCGCCCGCGAGAGGATTTCGCGGCCTTCGGCCTGCGCCACGCAGCCGGCGACGGCGATGAAGGCCGCTTTGCCCTGCGCGCGGCGGCGCTGCTTGACGGCGCGCAATTTGCCGATTTCCGAATAGACCTTTTCGGCTGCTTTTTCGCGGATATGACAGGTGTTGAGCACGACGAGGTCGGCGAGCTCGGCCGAAGCAACCTGGCTAAATCCGCTTTCGGCCAGAACCGCCGCCATCTGGTCGGAATCGTAGCTGTTCATCTGGCAGCCATAGGTGCGGATATGGACCGTGCGCTGCGTCGCAGTGTCAATCAGAGCTTGGTGCGGTGCGCCCGCCAGCATTGTTCCGATCCCTGTTGGCGAAGCCTCAATATGCCAAGACCGGCCAAAGGCAAAGCGCGGTTTCCCTACAGTTTCCCTCATTGGGGCGGGCGCATGCGCATTGCCTGGGCGAAATTCAGGCGGATCCGGCCGCGAATGACGCGCGCCAGTTCCTTGCGGTCGTGGCCGGCGGTGACGACGAGCGGTTCGCCGAAGACGACCTGCGCATCGCAGGCGCCGTCCTCCAGAAAGCGCGCCAGGTGGGGAAGCAAAGTGAGATCGCCCGGCCACGCCGCCCGCGCCTGGTGATAGCGACCAAGCGGCAGGCCATGCAGGCGGAGATAGGCTATGGCAGCGGGCTGGACGATCAATTGTTGGTGGCCATTCTGGCCGAGCGCGGCATCGATCGCGCCGAACAGTGAGGTCTTGAACGGTAGCAGCTTGTGGCCAGAGCCGGTCGTGCCTTCGGCAAACAGCACCATGGCGTCGCCGGCGGCGAGCCGTCGGGCGATCTGGCCGGCCTGGCGGCCAGCGGCGCCACGTCGATGGCGTTCGATGAAGACCGTGTTCTGAAGTCGGGCCAGCCAGTTGGCGCCCGGCCACGAACGAACTTCGGCCTTGGCGATGAAGCTTAGGGGAAGCAGCGAGCCGAGTACGACAACATCGGCCCAGGAAACGTGATTGGCGACAATCAGCAGCGGCGCTGCACAAGGCGGCGATGGGCCGCTAACGGTAATGCGCAGGCCCATCAGCCTTCTTGCCAGCCGGTGCCAGGCAAGAGGCAGCCAGCCGGCACGGCGCGGCGCCCAGCGGATCGCGGCAAGTTGCAACGGCGCCAGCACCAGCGTCAGGCAAATCATCACCGCCGCGATCGCCGCAATGCGAATGCGGGCAAGCATGACAACCGGCTACGAACCTTTCTTAGGCGCCGGTTTGCGCTTGCCGTCACCGGGTATGCCGTACAATTCGAGACGGTGGCCGACGAGTCGGAAGCCGAGTTCTTCGGCGATGCGCTGCTGCAGCCGCTCGATTTCGGAATTGCTGAATTCGACGACACGGCCACTGGTAATGTCGATCAGGTGATCGTGATGCTGTTCGGGCGCCGCCTCGTAGCGCGATCGCCCGTGGCGGAAATCATGACGCTCGATGATGTCCTTGTCTTCGAACAGCTTGACGGTGCGATAGACGGTGGCCAGCGAGACGCGCGGATCGATCCGCGCGGCGCGCCGGTGCAATTCCTCGACGTCGGGATGGTCGACGGCCCGGTCCAGCACCTCCGCGATGATGCGGCGCTGGCCGGTCATGCGCAGGCCCTTGCTGACACAAAGCTCGATCAAACTATCGGCCATGTTCGGCTCCGCTTATTCGATTTTTGAGCTAGCGAAGATCGAGCTGCATGACAAGCGCGCCGGCTGGCGCAATGCCGGGCGCTGATGAACGATAGTAGCCCTCGCGCCGCCCGACCTGGCGGAATCCAAGGTCGCGGTACAGGTTGAGCGCGGGAAGGTTCTGCTCCGAAACTTCCAGGAACAGCTGCTCGGCGCGATCGGCCTGCAGATCGCGGATGACATGGCCCATCAGCGCGCGGGCTACACCGAGCCGGCGGAATTGCGGGTCAGTGGCGATGGTGATGACCTCGCCATCGCCGGCGGCGTTGCGCACCAGGGCAAAGCCGACGGGAGCGTGAGCCTGCCCTTCGAGCCGGGCGACCCACAAGCGCGAACCGGGCCGCGAGCCGATGCCGGCAATCGCCTCGGCATCCCAGGCATGCGGAAATCCAGCTTCATGGATGTCGGCGAGGGCCGGCAGGTCGTCATCGACCGCAGCGTCGATCACCAGGCCCGGTTTCTGCCAGAAATTCCAGCGCATCAGGTCGGTGCGTTAGCCGTCGGTCGCGCGGCGAAGCGGAGCGCGGCAGCAGCCGGCTTGGCGTCCGGAGGCCGGACATAAAGTGGTTCGGGCGGATTGCGAGCCGGATCTGCCGCCGATGCCATGGCGGCTACGACGGCTATGTCGGGGGTCGCCAATTCGTGGACAGGCACGCCGAAGCCCTCACCCAATTGCCGCGCCGCGGCGCCGCAAATCGCCGTATCGGGTGGCAGGTCTGCGGCCCAGCTGGCAAGGATATCGCCTGGCGCCGCGACCGTTGGTTCACGGCTTTGCGCCTCTCCCGCAGCGAAGTATTGCGCATAAATTTCGCCGCGGCGGGCATCGATCGCCGCGATAATGCCGCCGGGCCGGCGCACGCCGATCTCGCCGGCAATCCGTCTGGCCGTCTCGGCATGAGCGGCCAGGGTGCCAATGCCAATCGCCGGAATGCCAAGCGCCAGGGCAAGGCCGCGCGCGGCGGCAAGACCGATGCGGATGCCGGTGAACGAGCCCGGACCACGAACCGCCGCTACCCTACCGATCGAGGGGTAGTCGACTGCGGCGCTATCGAGCGCCTCGGCAATGATGGCAAACAGTTGCTCGGCGTGGCCGCTCACGGTCTGGCGCTCTATCGAAGCGAGGATGCGGTCCGACGACAAATCGTGAAGGGCGACGCTGCAGCAATCGCCGGAGGTGTCGATGGCCAGCGTCAACATGACGTTGGCATCGGCCCTCAGACCGCTTCGATTTCACGTACCTGCGGCAGGAAATGGCGCAACAGGTTCTGGATTCCGTATTTCAACGTCGCCGTCGACGACGGACAGCCGGAGCATGCACCGCGCATGTGCAGGTAGACGATGCCCTCGCGATAGCCGCGGAAGGTGATGTCCCCGCCGTCCTGGGACACTGCCGGACGCACCCGAGTTTCCAGCAATTCCTTGATGGTATCGACGATTTCGCGGTCGGCCGGCTCGAAAAATTCCTCGCTGCCTTCGACAGGCGCCGGCGGCTGCGACAATACCGGATCGCCGGAAACAAAATGCTCCATGATGGCGCCGAGGATCGCCGGCTTCAGCTGCTGCCAGTTCGGCGCATCTTCAGCCGCTTCCTGGCGCGTGACGGTGATGAAATCCGGCCCGAAGAATACGCCGGTCACGCCCGGCACCTCGAAAAGACGGCTGGCCAGCGGCAAATCGGTAGCCTGGTCGGCTTCGCGGTAGTCGGCCGTGCCGGATTCCAGCACGGTGCGGCCGGGCAGGAATTTCAGCGTCGCCGGGTTTGGCGTGGCTTCGGTCTGGATGAACATGGCTCGTATCCGCTAACAGCGCATCGCCCATTGCGGGAAATCGCTGCGATAACCCTAAGATAGGCTATGGCACGGGGCGGTCAAGGCACTGGGTAATCGACGGGCGGAGGGAACACGGGATCAGGAAACCGCCTCGATATCCTCGTCGCTCATGTTTGCCGGCACCACCGTGACCGGAATCGGATAGCCGCGAGTGCCAACTGACGAAACCAGGGGGCCGGGGCCCTCTTTGCCCTCGCCGGCGGCGAGCACGAGGATCGATATGTCGCGGTCTTCCTCGATCAGCTTGAGCAGCTCTTCACCGATGTTGCCTTCGCGGATTACCAGTTCTGGATCGATATTGGCGCGCTCGCGGGCGAATTTGGCGACCTCCTGCAGCGCCGCCTCGCCGGCCTCGCGTGCTTCGGCCATCATGATCTCCTCGACCCCGATCCAATGCTGGAAATCGCCGGGCGGGCAGACATAGACCAGCACGAGCTGGCCGCCGGTGATCTTGGCGCGCAAGCCGGCAAACAGGACGGCGCGGCCGCTTTCCGGAGTGCCATCGATCACCGCCAGGAATTTGCGTTTGTGACCGGCTTCGTGGCTTTGTCGCTTCGAGACCATGGCCGCTATCTTGCCTTTCGCACTGACTGGATTGCAATAGGCGGCCGGCTCGCGATCAGGCGCCGAGAAACCCCATGATGGAGCGCACTTCGCGCATGGTTTTCTGTGCCATGGCGCGGGCGCGGTCGGCACCCTCGGCCAAAACCGCGTCGACATGGGACGGATCGCCCAGCAAGCGAGTCATTTCGCGGTTGACCGGTGCCAGTTGCTCGACCGCAAGGTCGGCCAGCGCCGGCTTGAAATCGGAAAACTGGCGTCCGGCGAATTCGGCCAACACATCGCTCTTGGAGCGGTCCGCGAGCGCCGCAAAAATGCCGACGAGGTTGTCTGCTTCCGGGCGCGCCGACAGCGCCTCCAATGAATCCGGGAGCGGCTCGGGATCGGTCTTGGCCTTCCTGATCTTTTTCGCGATGTCGTCGGAACCGTCGGTCAAGTTGATGCGCGAAAGGTCGGAAGGGTCCGACTTCGACATCTTCTTCAGCCCGTCGCGCAGGCTCATGACGCGTGTCGCCGGACCTTCGATCACCGGCTCGGTCAGCGGAAAATAGTCTTCGGCGAGGCCGAGCTCGCGGATGCGGCCGGCAAAATCATTGTTGAACTTCTGCGCGATGTCGCGGGTCAGTTCGAGGTGCTGCTTCTGGTCGTCGCCGACCGGCACGTGCGTCGCATGATAGAGAAGGATGTCAGCGGCCATCAGGTTCGGGTAGGCAAACAGCCCGACCGAGGCGTTTTCGCGATCCTTGCCGGCCTTTTCCTTGAACTGGGTCATTCGATTGAGCCAGCCCATGCGGGCGACGCAATTGAATATCCAGGCGAGTTCGGCGTGCTCGATGACCTGGCTTTGGTTGAAGACGATATGCTTGGCGGGATCGATGCCGGAAGCGATGAACGCGGCGGCGACTTCGCGAGTGTTGCGGGCGAGTTCAGCCGGCCCGCCCCACACCGAGACGGGCTGAGTAATCGCATGCATATCGACGACGCAGTAGATGCATTCGTGGCTTTGCTGGAGGGCAACGAATTTGCGGATGGCGCCGAGATAATTGCCAAGATGCAGATTGCCGGTTGGCTGCACCCCGGAAAAGACGCGGTTGCGCACGCGATTCATGGCGCTGGTAATCCTGGTTTCGAAAGCCGGCGGGTTATGGCCGAGGCGACCGCGACGCGCAAGCCTCGCAGGCCGATCGCGCCGCAGGTATCGCGGCGATGCCCGACCCTAATCCGCCGCGGCCGGATTGGGCTTTTTTGCGAGATTTCTGGTGAGCATCGCCCGATCGGCGCCGCCTAGTCCAAACGCCAGCGCGAAATAGGCAATCGCACCGCCGACGACCAGGGCCGCCAGCATGGCGGCCTTGGCAAGAAAGCCGGTGTCGGCGACGAAGTAGGCTGGCACCTCTGCGACCGCGAACCAGAGGCCGAGCCCGGTCAGCGCAGCAGCGGCAATCAGCCGCGGCAGGCGGCGCCGGAGGCCCTCGTCGGTTGTCCAGTGACCGCGTCGCACCAGTGTCACGAACAGCAATGTTGCATTGGTCCAGCCGGCACAGGCCTCGGCAACGGCGATGCCGCGTTCGGCCAGGACCGGAAACAGGCTGATGGCCAGCACGGTGTTGAGTGCGACCGAAATCGCCGCGAACTTCATCGGAGTGCGCGTATCCTCACGCGCGAAAAATCCCGGCGTGAACGCCTTGATCAACACGAAGGCGGGCAGGCCGAGGCCGAAAATCGCCAGGGCGCCAGCAACCTTGCCGGTCGTTTCGGCCGAGAAGGCGCCGCGCTGATACAGAACGCTGATGATCTCCGGCGACATCACCCACAAGGCGGCCGCCGCCGGCAGGGTCATGAACAAGGCAAACTCGGCCGAACGGTTCTGCAGAGTGGACGCCTCGCGGAAATGCTGCGCCTTCAGCGTCCGCGCCAGTTCCGGCAGAAGCACGACGCCGACGGCGACGCCGACGACGCCGAGCGGCAATTGATAGACGCGGTCGGCATATTGCAGCACCGAGATCGCTCCCGGCTTGGCCGAGGCGATGATCTGGCCGATGACGAGGTTGATCTGGGTGATGCCGCCGATGACCGCGGCCGGAGCCGCCAGCACCAGCAATCGCCTGACCGCGGGCGTCATCACCGGGCGGCGCAGGCCGAACGCGATGCCGTTGCGGCGGACCGCCACGGCAACCAGCAGCAACTGCACGAGCCCCGCTGCCAGCACGCCCCAGGCCAGGCCAATGCCCGTCGTCAGCGGATCGGCATTTGCCCGTAGCGCGGCCAGCAGCACACCGATGAGGATGATGTTGAGAAAGACCGGGGCGATCGAGGCGATAAATAGTGCCGCAGCGAATTGAGGATGCCGCTCATCATCGCCGCCAGCGACATGCACATCAGGTAGGGAAACATGATCAGCGCCAGTTTCACGGTCATGTCGAATTTTTCGGCATCGGCCGAAAAGCCGGGCGCGATGATCGTGCGCACCAACAGCGGCATGGCGAGTTCCATCGCTACCGTCAGCAGCAGCAGGACGGAAAACAGGACGCCAAAGACTTCCTCGCTGAACTGTTTGGCACCTTCGCGGCCGCCGCCCTCGAACTCCTTGGCAAAGAGCGGCACGAAGGCGGCGTTGAAGGCGCCTTCGGCGAACAGGCGGCGAAACAGGTTGGGGAAGCGAAACGCGGCATAGAACGCATCGGCGACCGGCCCGGCGCCAAGCGCCGCGGCGAGCAGCGCCTCCCGGGCGAAACCGAGAACGCGGCTCGCCAACGTTGCCGACCCAACGGTGGAAAACTTGGCGATCAATCCCATCCGGACAGGCTCATTTCGTAGGGCGGGCTTTGATCAGGCATCGGAAGCGGATTTGCCGTCGAGCACTTTTGCCAGTGCCTGGACGATGCGTTGCTTGCGGGCCGGCGCTGTGACTTTGTGGCCGACCAGGTCACGGACGTAAAACGAATCGATAACCTTTTCGCCAAAGGTGACGATATGGGCCGAGCCGATGTTCAAATTGAGATCGGCAAGTATCCGCGTCACATCCGAGAGCAGGCCGGTACGATCGAGGCACTCGATTTCGACGACCGTGAAATTGTCCGAGAGCTCATTGTCGATATGTACCAGCGACTTCACCTGAAATGCCTTGGCCGAGCGGCGCCGTTTCGCCCTGCTGGCGATGATGTCGGGTAGCCGCACCGAGCCGGCCAGCGCATCCTCGATGAGTTTGCTGATGCGTCCGGCGCGGCGCAGTTCGTCTTCCTCGCGCTCGAATTCGCGGTTGATGAAAATCGAATCGAGCGCCCGGCCGTCGGTGGTCGTATGGATCTTGGCGTCGACGATGTTGGCGCCGGCCGCGGCGCAGGCCCCGGCGATAATCGACAACAGGCGGGGATGGTCCGGCGCCAGCAGCGTGATCTCGGTGATCGCCTCAAACTGGCGCGCATGCACCTGCGTCGCCAGGCGCTGGCCGGCGCGGTCGGCCTCGCGTAGAAAATTCATGTGGCGGATGCGGGTTTCCGGATCGGTCGCCATGAACCAGGCCGAATAGGGAAGGTTGACGTAGTGGGTGCGATCGGCCTCGCTCCAGCCGTCGAGTGCCGCCGCCAGCGCCTGGCGCTCTGCCTGGACCCGTGGCTTGCGGTCGACCTGGCTGAAACCGCCGGTCAACAGCGGCTCGGTCTCGAAATACAAGGTGCGCAGCAGCTGGCCCTTCCAGCCGTTCCACACACCCGGGCCGACGGCGCGGATGTCGCAAACATTGAGCACCAGCAGATAGCGCATCCGCTCCAGGCTTTGCACGACCTCGGCGAAATCGCGAATCGTCCGGCGATCGGAAAGATCGCGGGTCTGCGCCACCATGCTCATGGTCAGATGTTCGCGCACCAGCCAGGCGACCATTTCGGTGCGCTGTGCGTCGAAGCCGAAGCGCGGGCACAATTGCCGCGCGATGCGTTCGCCGGCCAGCGAGTGATCCTCGCGTCCGCCCTTGGCAATGTCGTGCAGCAACAACGCGACATAGAGAACTTCGCGGTCCTTGATGAACCCGAGAATGTCACGCGACAGCGGGTGCTCGCCGGCGAGACTGCCGTTTTCGATGCCGGCGAGAACGCCAATGGCGCGGATCAGGTGTTCGTCGACGGTATAGTGGTGGTACATGTTGAACTGCATCATCGCGACGATGCGTCCGAAGGCCGGCACGAAATTTCCGAGAACGCCCGATTCGTTCATCTTGCGCAGCAGGTGCTCGGGCCGCGTGCGCGACGTCAGCACATCGATGAAAAGGCGGTTGGCCTCCTCATTGTTGCGCAATTCGCGGCGGATCAGGTGCAGGGACTTCGAGGCGAGGTGCAGCGCGTCGGGATGGAAATCGAGGTTGTTGTCGTCGGCGAGCTTGAACATGCGGATCAGATTGACCGGATCGCGTTCGAAGGCTCTGTCGTCGGCGACATTGATGCGCTCGACGACGTTGACGAAATCGAGCGTGCCAGCAATGCGCTTGCGGCGATAGCGGATCGAGCGGATCAGGCCATTGATGCCGCGCACCTGCTTGGCGTTGCGCTCTTCCAGTTCGGCGCACATGATCAGCGTCAGGTCGCCGACTTCCTTGGCCATCAGGAAGTAGTGCTTCATGAAGCGCTCGACGTCCTTGAGGCCGCCGTGACTGAGATAGCGTAGCCGCGGCGCCAGTTCGCGCTGCAATTCGAAGGACAGGCGTTCTTCGGCCTTGCCGGTAAGGAAATGCATGTGGCAGCGCACCGTCCACAGGAAATCCTCGGCGCGGCGAAAGCGCTGGTACTCCTGACGCGTGAACAAGCCGGCGTCGACCAGTTGCGAGGCGTCCTGGACCTGGAAGGTGTATTTGCCGATCCAGAACAGCGTATGCAGGTCGCGCAGGCCGCCCTTGCCGTCCTTGACATTCGGTTCGACGACGTAGCGCGATTCGCCGTTGCGACGGTGGCGCTCGGCGCGCTCGGCGAGCTTGGCGGCGATAAACGCGCTGGCGGTGCCGGCGACGATCTTTGCTTGAAATCTTTCGACCAGCGCGCCATGCAGCGCACTGTCGCCGCAGACGAAGCGGGACTCCAGAACCGACGTGCGGATGGTCATGTCGCCGCGGGCCTGGCGGATGCACTCGCCGACATCGCGCGTCGCATGGCCGACCTTGAAGCCCATGTCCCACAGCAAATACAGCACGTATTCGACGATGCTGGTCGTGCGAGCATTATGTTTCGGCGCCAGCAGGAACAGCAGGTCGATATCGGAACCCGGCGCCAGCGTGCCGCGGCCATAGCCGCCGACAGCGACAATGGCGAGGTGGTCGCCGGCAGCGGCGCCGGCTTCGGCGAAAATGTGGCGGCTGGCGAATTCGAAAGCCAGGGTGATGATGCCGTCCTGGAGCGTCGACAGGCGGCGGGCGCACTCCGTGCCGCGGCCATCGGCCTCCAGCAGCGCGCGGGCGCGGCTGCGGCCTTCGAGCGAAGCAGTTTTCAGCATTTCAAGCACGGCAAGGCGCATGTCGCCGCCGGCGCCGGCGATTTCATCGAGGCGGGCGCGCAGCGCCGGCACGTCGATCAGCGGCTCGGCAATCGCCTTGGCATGGGCGGTCATGAACAAATCCGATCGGATTGATCCGGTGTGGCCGCGCCTTTGATAGCGCAAGGCGGCAAAAAGGGAAAACCGGCTATGTCAACCGACGGGCTGGCTCCGTGCGCCTGGCCGCGCCGGATCAGGCCGCCGGGGCGGTCGATCGCGCTTCCAAGCTTTATTTGCCGGCGAAAATGTCTTCAGATTCGTTCGGGGACTGGTTCTGGGATTGTTTCGCAGAACCGGTCGAAGCCTTCGCCGGCGGCTTCGGCCCGCCCTTGGCGATCCCGACCAGGGCCGGTCGCAGCATCCGTTCGCCGATGACATAGCCGTCCTGGACAACCTCGAGCACGGTGCCGGCCGGCTTTTCGGCGTCTTCGACCTCGAACATCGCCTGGTGGAAATGCGGGTCGAAGCGTTCGCCTTTCGGCGTGATCTTCTTTACGCCATGCTTTTCAAGCGCCTGCAGCATCGCCCGTTCGGTCAGTTCGACGCCGTCGATCAGCGACTTCAGGCCGGCATCGGCGTTGCCGCGCGTCTCCTCGGGAATGGCATCGAGAGCGCGGCGCAGGTTGTCGCTGACCGCGAGCATCTCGCGGGCAAACGCGGCAATCGAATAGTGGCGCGCGTCGGTTACGTCCTTGGCGGTGCGCTTGCGCAGGTTTTCCATCTCGGCGGCAAGCCGCATATAGCGGTCGGTTGCCTGCTGCTTTTCTTCTTCGACGCGCGCCAGTTCGGCGTTGAGGAATTCGAGCGGGCTGGCAAAGCCGGAAGGCTTGGCGCCGCCTTCGGGCGCGCCCCCAGCCCGGCTTTCGCCTTCGGCCGGTTCGCCGTTCTCGTCAATCTCTTCGGATTCGTGATGTTCGGTCGGTTCCGCCATCATCGCCGCCCTGTTGAAAACTTCGGATTCACTCGGGATATCGAGTTTCCGGCGTGAAAAATCAAGGGCATCGGCCTGCCGATATGCGGCCCGCTCCCGTGTCAGCCGAAATACTGCCCGCCATTGGCCGACAGAGTCGATCCGGTGATGAAGCCGGCATCGTCGGAGGCAAGGAAGACGACGCAGCGGGCAATTTCTTCGGGTTCGCCGAGCCGGCCGACCGGGATTTGCGGCAGGATATTTTTCGCAAGCACCTCCGGGGCGACCGCCTTGACCATGTCGGTGGCGATATAGCCGGGGCAAATGGCGTTGACGGTGATGCCGGCGCGGGCGCCTTCCTGGGCAAGAGCCTTTGTGAATCCGAGGTCGCCGGCCTTCGACGCCGAATAGTTGGCCTGCCCGGCCTGGCCCTTCTGGCCGTTGATCGAGGAGATATTGATGACGCGGCCAAACTTGCGCTCGCGCATGCCGGTCCACACCGGATGCGTCATGTTGAACAGGCCGGTGAGGTTGGTGTCGATGACCTCGCGCCATTGACTCGGCGTCATCTTGTGGAAGAAGGCGTCACGGGTGATGCCGGCATTGTTGACCAGCACCTCGACCGGGCCGAGATCGGCTTCGACTTTCTTGATTCCCGCGACGCAGGCATCGTAATCGGCGACCGACCATTTGTAGGTCGCGATCCCGGTCTCTCCGGTGAACGCATTCGCCGCCTCATCATTGCCGGCATAGATGGCGGCAACCTTGTAGCCGGCCGCCTTCAAGGCTTTCGAAATTGCGGCACCGATGCCGCGCGAGCCGCCGGTGACGATTGCTGTTCGTGCCATGGAGTTCTTCCTCCCAGTTTCTCTTTTCGTTATGCCCGCAGATCATCGAATCGACGGCGGAGCGCTGCCCAGTCGCGATCAATTTGATCTCGCCCTCGCAAGTTTGTCGTTAGACTGCCCGTATGCGCAGCTGCACATACCAACGGATTTTTCGAAAAAGGCATCCTAATAGCGTCGTCCAACTTTGAGATTTTTCTTCTTTCACCGTACGCGCACCGAACAGCATTAAACGTCGCGTTCCCTAAGCAGATCACGATCACGGGCTGAATTATTTCTATTTGGGGCAGCAAAAACTCTCGGGCCGCCGATTGCATATCCTTGGCGTTGATTGAGCCTTGAGATTTTCCCCTCTTGATAAACGGGAACGCGTTTGTTGCGTACACGTCGGAAAATGAAAGACCAAAATGGCGGTTCAGTAGGTCGAATCAGATTCTTATTTGTCGCAAAGCGACTGCTGTAGCCGCGTTGTGCGCTCTCTTGATTGACTGGGCCACACATCCATTTTTCGGACGACCAATCGTGTCCGACGATCATCACCTGCGCATCTACCCTATGCGCAGATTTGGACCACGGTGAAACATAGTCACACTCATAAACTCCGCCGTGATAGTCAGCCAGCGTACGATACCCATCCATGCGGGTTCGCTTGCGCCTTTCTGCTAGCTGCCCAAGCGCTTCTTCCTTTTCTTTAGACGTTAGCACCGAACACTCCAAACCAATGGCTGTGCGGTGTGCCGCGCTAACGCTCGACACACATGGCGACGCCCATGCCGCCGCCGATGCATAGCGTAGCGAGGCCTCTTCTTGGCACCGCGGCGCTTCATTTCAAAGACCAGCGTGTTGAAGATGCGGGCGCCGGAAGCGCCGATCGGATGGCCAATGGCGATCGCGCCGCCATTGACGTTGACGATGTCCGGGTTCCAGCCCATGTCCTTGTTGACGGCGCAGGCCTGCGCCGCAAACGCTTCGTTGGCCTCGACCAGGTCGAGATCGGAAACCTTCCAGCCAGCCTTCTGCAACGCCTTTTTCGACGCGGGGATCGGGCCGGTGCCCATGATCGCCGGATCGACGCCGGCGGTCGCCCACGAGACGATGCGAACCAGCGGCGTAATGCCGCGGCGCTTGGCTTCGGCCTCGCTCATCAGCACGACGGCGGCGGCGCCGTCATTGATGCCGGAGGCGTTTGCCGCCGTCACCGTGCCTTCCTTGTCGAAGGCCGGGCGCAGTTTCGAAATGCCGTCGAGCGTCACGCCCGGCTTGATGAATTCGTCGGCATCGACGACGACATCGCCCTTGCGGCCCTTGATCGTGAAGGGGATGATTTCGTCCTTGAACTTGCCGGCCTTCTGGGCGGCCTCGGCCTTGTTCTGCGAGGCGACCGCGAACTTGTCCTGGCTGTCGCGGGTGATCTGGAACTGCTTGGCGACGTTCTCGGCGGTGTTGCCCATGTGGTAGCCGTTGAAGGCGTCCCACAGACCATCCTTGATCATGGTGTCGATCATCTTCATGTCGCCCATCTTCACGCCGCCGCGCAGGTGCGCGCAATGCGGCGCCATCGACATCGATTCCTGGCCGCCGGCGACAATGATGTTGGCGTCGCCCGTGGCGATCTGCTGCATGCCGATGGCGATCGTCCGCAGGCCCGAGCCGCAGAGCTGGTTCAACCCCCAGGCCGTCGTTTCCTTCGGGCAACCAGCGGCCATTGCCGCCTGTCGTGCCGGGTTCTGGCCCTGGCCGGCCGAAAGGATCTGGCCCATGATCACCTCGTCGACTTCCTTGCCGTCGACCTTGGCGCGCGCCAATGCACCCTTGATTGCCGCGGTGCCGAGTTCGTGCGCCGGGGTCATCGCAAAAGCGCCGTTGAAGGAACCGACTGCGGTGCGGGCTGCGGATACGACGACGATCGACGGGCTGGCCATGATGGGTTCCTCCAGGAATTAGCGGGTGCGGAGCGGCTTTTCGCGATTGCACAATAAAACTATTGTTACGCCATATAGGCAAGTCCGGGCTTGGCGTCACGCGACGTAACCACAATGCTGCATTGCACAAGCAGGCGCATTGACTTCGGTCAAGGGGTTGGCCAAACCGGCAAGCAGGGCGATGAGGCCCGAATGACTGGAATGAAGGGCGGAATCGGCATGAACGCGGTGACCTCCTCCGGACATTTGCCGAGACGATCCACCGTCGCCGTCAAAGTCGGCGATGTCGTCGTCGGCGGCGATGCGCCGATCGTCGTCCAGTCGATGACCAACACCGATACCGCCGATGTCGAGGCGACTGTGCGCCAGGTCGCCGAGCTGGCCCGCGCCGGTTCCGAACTGGTACGGATCACCGTCGACCGCGATGAATCCGCCGCAGCGGTACCGAAAATCCGCGAGCGTCTGGAAAAACGCGGCGTTGCCGTGCCGCTGATCGGCGACTTCCACTATATCGGCCACAAGCTGCTGGCGGAGCATCCGGCTTGCGCCGAAGCGCTCGACAAATACCGGATCAATCCCGGCAATGTCGGTTTCAAGGACAAGCGGGATCGCCAGTTTGGCGCAATCGTCGAGACCGCGATCCGCAACAACAAAGCGGTTCGCATCGGCGTCAACTGGGGTTCGCTCGACCAGGAACTGCTGACCCGCCTGATGGACGACAACGCCGCGAAGGGTTCGCCGCTTTCGGCTGCCGCAGTTACCCGCGAGGCGATCGTGCAATCGGCGCTGCTGTCGGCGCAGCTCGCCGAGGAAATCGGCCTGGCGAAAAGCCGCATCATCCTGTCGGCCAAGGTCAGCCAGGTCCAGGACCTGATCGCCGTCTATCGCGAGCTCACCGCCCGCACCGACCATGCGCTGCACCTCGGCCTGACCGAGGCCGGCATGGGCACGAAGGGCATTGTCGCCTCTTCGGCGGCGATGGGCGTGCTGCTGCAGGAAGGCATCGGCGACACCATCCGAGTGTCGCTGACGCCGGAACCTGGCGGCGATCGCACGCGCGAGGTCAGGGTCGCGCAGGAATTGTTGCAGACCATGGGCTTTCGCGCCTTCGTGCCGGTCGTCGCCGCCTGCCCCGGCTGCGGGCGCACGACCTCGACCGTGTTCCAGGAACTGGCCCAGAAAATCCAGGATCACATCGCCGCCAACATGCCGGCATGGCGCGAACGGTATCCGGGCGTCGAGGCACTCAGCGTCGCGGTGATGGGCTGTATCGTCAACGGGCCGGGCGAATCGAAGCAGGCCGATATCGGCATCTCGCTGCCGGGCACCGGCGAGACGCCGGCCGCCCCGGTCTTCATCGACGGCAAAAAGGTTGCAACGCTGCGTGGCACAAAAATCGCCGAGGAGTTCATGGCGATGGTACTCGACTATATCGACCAGCGGTTCGGCGCCAGCGGCGCCCGCAAGGCTGGTTGAGGTTCAGCGCGCGGGCGCGCGCTTGGTCTTGCGCCGCACCGACATGCCGGGCGAGTGCAGTTCCGCCTTCGCCTTGTCAGGCAAATGGCCGGGGACCTCGCGGCGCAGCGCGTATCCGATTTCGGAGCCGATATCGACACCGGATTGACGCCCGACCTTGTCGGCTTCGGTCGCGAGCCAGGTCTCGGCGGTGGAGCGGCCGAGATCGCGCAGATAGCCCAAAAAATCCGGCTCTGCATTCATCTTGGTGGAAGCCGACAACGCGACCAGTGCGTCCGGCGCTTCGATGCGGTGGATGCGGATGTCGCGGTAATCCTGCGCCGACAGCCTGCCCTCAGCGATCAGCCGCTTGACGAAATCGATGGCGCGGAACTCGCGCAGCAGCGAAGCGTTGAAGGTGATCTCGTCGATGCGGTTGGCGATTTCCTGGGAGGATTGCGGGGTATCGAGCCGCTCGATCGGGTTGATCTGCACGAGCACGAGATCGTCACAATCGGTTTCGTAAAAGAACGGGAACAGCGCCGGATTGCCCATATAGCCGCCGTCCCAATAGGGGATGCCGTCGATCTCCACCGCCTTGAACAGGGTCGGCAGGCAGGCCGAGGCCATGACTGCGTCGGCGTTTATTTCACCGTTGGAAAAGACCCTGACCTTGCCGTTCCACACATTGGTGGCGGCGATGAACAGCCGCAGGCTGTCGCAGGCTTGGACGTTGGAAAAATCGACGACCGCGGCAACGATGTCCTTCAGCGGATTGACGTCGAAGGGGTTGAGGTCATAGGGCGACAAGAAGCTGCGCATGAAATTTTCGAGTTGCAGCAACGGCGAATGGGCGAGCGACCAGTTGCCGATCCACATGTCCCACGGCGTCCTGAGCGGCGGCGCCATCCGGCCGCGGTCGCCGACCGCTTCCCAGAACTGCTTGAGCTTTGCCCGCGCGCCCTCCCTGCCGCCGGCATGAAAGCCGTCGGCGAGGCAGACGGCATTCATGGCGCCGGCGCTGGTGCCGGAGATGCCATCGATGGTAAAGCGGCCATCCTCCAGCAGCCGGTCAAGCACGCCCCAGGTGAACGCGCCGTGGGAGCCGCCGCCCTGAAGCGCCAGGTTGATTTTTCCCCTCGTGCCATCGGTCCTGGCGCCATTGGCCTTTCTTTCGGTCTTGGCGCCGGCAGGCGTTGTCTCGGTCATTGCGCCGTCCAACCGCCGTCGATGACCTGCAGCGAACCGTTGACGTTGTCGGCCTTGCTCGAAGCGAGATAGAGCGCCAACTCGGCGACCTGTTCGACGGTGACGAATTTCTTCGTCGGCTGCGCTTCGAGGATGACCTTTTCGATCACGTCGTCGCGGCTCATGTTTCGCGCCTTCATCGTGTCGGGAATCTGGTGCTCGACCAGTGGCGTCCACACATAGCCCGGACAGATGGCGTTGGCGGTGACGCCGAATTCGGCGCCCTCGAGCGCCAGCACCTTGGTCAGTCCAGCAAGCCCGTGCTTGGCCGCGACGTAGGCAGCCTTGTCGGGCGAGGCGACCAGGGCGTGGGCCGAAGCGGTAAAAATCAGCCGGCCCCATTTGCGCTGCTTCATCTGCTTCATCAGCAGCCGGCAGGTGTGGAAGGACGAGGACAGGTTGAGCGCGATGATCAAATCCCATTTTTCAACGGGAAAGTCCTCGATCGGGGCGACATGCTGCACGCCGGCATTGTTGTGCAGGATATCGACGGCGTCGAAGGTTTTCAGCGCGAGCTTGATCATCGCCTCGATCTCACCGGGCTTGGTCATGTCGGCGTTCGAATAGATCGCCTTGACGCCGAAGTCCTTTTCGATCGCCGCACGCAGCTTCTCGATCTCGTTCTTGTCGCCGAAACCGTTCATCACGATGTTGGCGCCTTCGCGAGCATAGGCCTGCGCACAGGCAAGGCCGATGCCGGATGTCGAGCCGGTGACGAGTGCGGTTTTGCCGTTCAGAAATCCCATGATTGCAATCCTCAAATATCTTTCCGTCGGCACCGCAGATATGCGTTGCATTATGGCCGAATGTTGCAGGTGCGAACAAGCTTGCGTGAACGTGAGGTTTGAATTAGCGGCAGGAACTTTCGTTGTCGTTGCGCAGGCCGCATATGATCGCCTTGCCGTGCACCGCGCCGTATCTCGCCAGTATCTCTCGTTCGAGCCAGGTCCACTTGTTTCTCGTGTCGGCAATCGCGGCAGCAACCGCGCGCTCGAAATTGCCATTCTGCAATCCGCGCTCCGTTGACGCAGGGCCTATGACTCCGGTGGCGACGACGATCCTGCCGGTATCCTTGTTGAGGAATTTGTGGCGGACGCGCGAGTGGCCGTTGTTGTAGGTGCAAAGTACCCGCTCCGGCTTGCCCTCGAAACAGCCGCTGATCAGTCCCGGCACCGACGAAACATTCATTGTCGGATCCATGAACGGCGCTGCACCGGATTGCCCCAGGCCCGGCGGGTTTTCCACCGTCGGCAGGCCGGTGACGATATCGACCCAATTGGAGTGCGAATAGAAATCCTGCGCGGCGTGCAGCGCCAGACCCATTTGCTCGAGGACGTTGCATTTCGCCCGACGCGCCGTACCGTCATAGATGCAGGGAAGGATCGAGGGTATTTCCGCCGAATTGACCTCACCGTTTTCGTTAGCAATGGCACCCGCGGCATCGAGCGCCCGGCGCAGCGCCCGAAACACAAACCGGCGGCAGGCGGCAAGCGTCGTAGCCGCCTCGGTGGCGGATTGTGGATAACCGGCGACTTCAAAATAGTCACCTCCGTCGCAATGGGCCTCGGTCGAATTGATTAGGCCACGACCCGGGACATCGGGCACGCCGACCGCACCGGCCGATCGAGTTTTGCCGGCAATTTCGTCCATGGTCTCGGAACCGAGACCAAAGCCAGCTAGGCCAAGCCGAGTGATCTTCTCGTGCTCCGATTGCTGTCCGAGCGAATTGATAGAGCCGAACGCAGATGCGGAAGCCGCCAGTGCAATCGTGCACAGCCCGAAAACCAGAATTCGCAACATCGTGGGGAGCCCCAAAGAACGGGTCGGAGAAATTCTGCTGCCGGAAATATCTACCGGACAGGACCAGCGAAGCAAGCGGGTTGGAACTGCGCGACGCGCTCGCGTCGCCTGCGATTCTAGTTCGACAATTTCGGCGCTTCGCCAACTCTGCCGCCGGTTACCTCTGCCGCTGGCGCAATGAGCAAAACGCCGGCCATGACCGCGGAAAAGCCGAGATAGACCGGGCCAAAGCCGAAGTGCTCACCGATCCAGCCGAGCATCGCTGGCGCCGTCAGCAGGCCGAAATAGCCGCAGGTGGTGGCGATCGCGATTCCCGTCGCCGGCTTGACGCCTTCGACGTTCGACGCCCCGGAAAAAGCTACCGGCACGATGTTGGCGCAGCCGAAACCCGCCACGAGGAAACCGGCAACCGCAAGCAGCAGCGACGCGCCGGTACCGGCGGCAAGGAACCCGATCAGCGCCATCAGCGCGGAGAACTGCAGGAGGCGCGTGGCGCCGAAGCGGTTGCGCAGATAGTCGCCGCCGAAGCGGGCGAGCATCATCGATAGCGAGAAACCGGCAAAGGCAAAGCCGGAAAGTTCGACATCGGCGGCCAGTTCCTTGCGCAAATAGATGGCGCTCCAGTCGATGACGGAGCCCTCGGCAGTGAAGGCGGCAAGCGCGAGCAATCCGAACAGATAGACTTTGGCGTTGCCGGGAAGGCGGAACCGCCATCGCGTTCGTTCGGACGGTTTCGTTGCCATCTCTGTTGCATGTGGAACCAGGCGCGGCCGGGCGGCAAGCGTCAGCGCGGCGCAAATCGCCATGGCGGTGATGGCAAGCCCTCCCTGTCCGATCCCCGCAAGCACGTAGCCGCCCGCCGCCGCGCCGATCATACCGCCCATGCTCCAGAAGCCGTGGAACGACGACATGATCGCCTTGCCGGCGGCGCGTTCGACGTCGGAGCCGTTGGCATTCATGGCGACGTCCATGACCGACATCGAGACGAAGAACAGCACGAACAGCGCCACGGCTACTGCATAGTCGGTCGCCAGCGACATCAACAACAGCCCCGGTGCAAGCGCGAGCCCCGCAATCGTGGCGACCGCCTTCGAGCCGATCCGCGCGATCGCCGGGCCGGACGCCAGCAATCCGAGGAAGCCAGCCGAAGCGCCGATCAGGATCAGCAGGCCCATGCGCGATTCGCCGATCGCGAGATTGCGCTGAATGACCGGCACAAACACCGACCAGCAGCCTGCGATCAGGCCATTGGCGAGGAACAGCGCGGAGACGGCGGCGCGCGAAACTGGCGCTATAGGGTGCCTCGGCAAACTACCGGCCTCACCCATACACCACCAGCAAGTCCTTGGCGTCGATCTGGTCGCCGGCCTTGACCAGCACTTCGGCGATTTTGCCGTCGCGCTCGGCGTGAATGGCGGTCTCCATCTTCATCGCCTCGATCGATAGCCAGCACGTCGCCGGCCTTGACTTGCGTGGCCGGCGGCTACGGCGAGCGTCGAGACCACGCCCGGCATCGGCGCGGCGACATGGGCGGCGTTGCCGGCCTCTGCCTTGCGCCGGGTCCTGCCGGCGCCAGCACCGTGCGCGCGGTCGGGCACCTTGACGCGGCGCGGCTGGCCGTTGAGTTCGAAGAAGACCGTGACCATGCCCTGATCGTTGGTCTCGCCAATGGCGAGACAGCGGATCACCAGCGTCTTGCCCTTCTCGATATCGACGAAAACTTCTTCTTCCGGCTTCATCCCGTAGAAATAGACCGGCGTCGGCAATACCGAGACCGGACCGTAGATGTCCTGCGCGGCGGCGAAATCGGCAAACACCTTCGGGTACATCAGCCAGGAAGCGAATTCGAATTCCGTCGGCTTGCGTTCGAGCTTTTCGGCGAGCTCCTTGCGCTCGCCGCGAGATCGGCATCGGCGAGCAGCGCGCCCGGCCGCTCGAGATACGGCTTGTCGCCCTTCAGCGCCTTCTTCTGCAACGCCTTCGGCCAACGGCTCGCCGGAACGGTGGCGGCTGGCCGAGATCGCCGCTCAGCATCGACACGACCGAATCGGGAAAGGCGATGTCCTTGGCCGGGTTCTCGACATCGGCAACGGTCAGGTCCTGGCTCACCATCATCAGCGCCATGTCGCCGACGACCTTGGACGACGGCGTCACCTTGACGATGTCGCCGAACATCAGGTTGACGTCGTGATAGGCGTGGGCAACCTCGTGCCAGCGGCTTTCGAGGCCGAGCGAGCGCGCCTGCTCCTTCAGGTTGGTGAACTGGCCGCCCGGCATTTCGTGCAGGTAGACTTCCGAGGCCGGCCCCTTCAGGTCGCTTTCGAAGGCGGCGTACTGGTTGCGCACCGCTTCCCAGTAAAACGAGATGCGGCGGATCGCCTCGGGATCGAGGCCGGTATCGCGCTCGCTGCCCTTCAGCGCCTCGACGATCGAGCCGAGGCAGGGCTGCGAGGTATTGCCCGATAGCGCGTCCATCGCCGCATCGACGGCGTCGACGCCGGCTTCCACCGCCGCCAGCACCGTGGCGGCCGATATGCCGGAGGTGTCGTGCGTGTGGAAATGCAGCGGCAGGTCGGTCGCCTCGCGCAGCGCCTTGAACAGGACGCGCGCTGCCGCCGGCTTCAGCAGTCCAGCCATGTCCTTGACGGCGATGATGTGGGCGCCGGCCTTCTCCAGTTCGCTCGCCAGCTCGACGTAGTAGCGCAGCGAATATTTCGCCCGGCCCGGATCGAGGATGTCGCCGGTATAGCAGATCGCCGCTTCGCATATCTTGCCGGTTTCGCGCACCGCGTCCATGGCGACGCGCATGTTGTCGACCCAGTTGAGGCAGTCGAAGACGCGGAACAGGTCGACACCGCCGCCTGGCCGCCTGGTCGACGAAATGGTGCACGACGTTGTCGGGATAGTTGGTGTAGCCGACGCCGTTGGCGCCGCGCAGCAGCATCTGCAGCAGGATGTTCGGCGCCTTCTGGCGCACCAGCGTGAGGCGTTCCCACGGGTCCTCGGTCAGAAAGCGCATGGCGACGTCGAAGGTCGCGCCGCCCCAGCATTCGAGCGAGAACAGTTGCGGCAGGGCGCGGGCATAGGTGTCGGCGATCGCGGCGATATCGAAACTGCGCATGCGTGTCGCCAGCAGCGACTGGTGGCCGTCGCGCATCGTCGTGTCGGTGACGAGCAGCCGCGTTTGCGCCCGCATCCAATCGCGCAGAACCCTGGCGCCGGCCTGAGCAGGATATCGCGGCTTCCGGGCACGATCTGCGCCTCGAACCGTGGCGGCATCGGCGCGGCCGCCTCGGCCTTCGGCCGGGCGCGGCCGTTGGTCTCGGGATGGCCGTTGACGGTGACGTCGGCCAGATAGTTCAGCAGTTTGGTGGCGCGGTCCTGGCGCTTGACCTGCGCGAACAGTTCCGGCGTCGAGTCGATGAACCTCGTCGTGTAGTGCATGTCGCGGAAATTCGGGTGGCCGACGATCGCCTCGAGGAAGGTCAGGTTGGTCGCCACGCCGCGGATGCGAAATTCGCGCAGCGCGCGGTCCATGCGGGCGATCGCCTCCTCCGGCGTCGGCGCCCAGGCGGTGACCTTTTCCAGCAGCGGATCGTAGAAGCGGGTGATGACGGCGCCGGAATAAGCGGTGCCGCCGTCGAGGCGGATGCCGAAGCCGGTGGCGCCGCGATAGGCGGTGATGCGGCCGTAGTCGGGAATGAAATTCTGCTCCGGATCCTCGGTGGTGATGCGGCATTGCAGCGCATGGCCGTTGAGGCGGATGTCCTTCTGCGCCGGCACGCCGGTTTCGCCGGTGCCGATCCGCCCGCCCTGGGCGATGCGGATCTGCGCCTTGACGATGTCGATGCCGGTCACTTCCTCGGTCACCGTGTGCTCGACCTGGATGCGCGGATTGACCTCGATGAAATAGAACGTGCCGGTGTCGACATCCTGCAGGAATTCGACCGTGCCGGCGCCGCAATAGTTCGTTGCCCGCGCGATCTTCAGCGCATGGCCGCACAATTCGGCCCGCTCAGTATCGCTGAGAAACGGTGCCGGCGCCCGCTCGATGACCTTCTGGTTGCGCCGCTGGATCGAGCAATCGCGCTCGAACAGGTGCACGGCATTGCCGTGCGAATCGCCGAGGACCTGGACCTCGACATGGCGGGCGCGCTCGACCAGCCTTTCCAGATAGAGTTCGTCCTTGCCGAAGGCGGCCTTGGCTTCGCGTCGCGCCTCGACGACTTCGCGGGCAAGGTCGGCCTCGGCACGGATGACGCGCATGCCGCGGCCGCCGCCGCCCCAGGAGGCCTTCAGCATCGCCGGATAGCCGACCGCGGCGGCGAACTTGCGCACCTGCACTTCGTCGGCCGGCAGCGGCTCGGAGGCGGGAACCACCGGCACGCCGACCTTGTGGCAAGATTGCGCGCCGCCACCTTGTTGCCGAGCTGGCGCATGGTCTGCGGCGACGGGCCGATGAAGATGAGTCCCGCTGCGGCGCAGGCCTCGGCGAATTCCGGGCTTTCCGACAGCAGGCCGTAGCCGGGATGGATGGCGTCGACCTCGGCTTCGCGGGCGACCCGCAGGATTTCGGCAATCGACAGATAGCTTTCGATCGGCCCGAGCGGGTGGGCCAGATGCGGGCCGCGGCCGATCTGGTAGCTCTCGTCGGCCTTGAAGCGGTGCAGCGCGGTCTTGTCCTCCTCGGCCCACACCGCGACGGTGCGAATGCCAAGCTCGTTGGCGGCGCGGAAGACGCGAATAGCGATCTCGGAACGATTGGCCACGAGGATTTTGCGGATGGGCTTCATGATCGCGCTCTTCGCACTGCACAATGAATTGCTTTTCGCAACTGCACAATGGCGGCGCAATAGGGCGCACCGCCTAATGTGACAACAACGGCTTAGGCTGGCCGGGCATGTTCGCAATCGCCAAACAAGCTGGATTCTTGGCTATGTCTCCCGTATGTTCGGCCCGGATCGGCAGTTGCGGGAAGCGATGATGACCAACGACAAGCAGCCCATTGTCATCAAAAAGTACGCCAACCGCCGCCTCTACAACACCGGTTCGAGCACCTATGTGACGTTGGAAGACCTCGCCGTGATGGTCAAGAACGGCGACGAATTCGTCGTCCATGATGCCAAGACCGGCGAGGACATCACCCGCTCCGTGCTCGCCCAGATCATCTTCGACCAGGAAGCCAAGGAGGGCCAGAGCCTGATGCCGATCGCCTTCCTGCGCCAGCTCATCAAGTTTTACGGCAATTCGATGCAAGCGATGATCCCGAGCTATCTGGAGCATTCGATGCTGTCGCTGGCGCGCGAGCAGGACAAGATGCGCGAGCAGATGGCCAAAACCTTCGGCGACATGGGCTTTCCCGGCATGGAAGAGCAGGCACGCGCGAACATGGAAATGTTCCAGAAGGCGATGAGCATGTTCATGCCTTTCGGCGGGGCCAAGGGCGCCGCGCCGCGACCTGCCGGGACGACCGAGCGCAAGGGCGAAACCGACAGCGAGTTGCAGGCGCTGAAATCCCAGCTTGCTGAAATGCAGAAGAAAATCGACAAGCTCGGCTGACGTCTGGCGGCTTGCCGCAACGGCTCTTCAATAACCTGCCGCGTGGCCGTCCTTGCGCGGGTCGGAACCGGCGCTGAGCACGCCGGATTTCCAGTCGATGGCGATGATCTGGGCGCCGCCCCACATGCCACCACGCTTGACCATCCAACCGCGTCGCTCGAGACCTGCCAGCGCAGCCTCGCCGATCCCGGCTTCCGCCAGCAGCATGCCGTCCTCGTCCCAGAAAATCCGGGCGTCGTCCACGGCTTCCTGCACGTCCATGCCGTAGTCGAGAAGGTTCGAAACGACCTGGACGTGCCCCATCGGCTGGTAGGCGCCGCCCATGACGCCGAAGCTCACGGCGGCGCGCCCGTCCTTCGTCGCCATCGCCGGGATAATGGTGTGCAGCGGCCGCTTGGCCGGACCAACGCAGTTGGGATGGCCGGGTTCGACGACGAAGCAAGCGCCGCGGTTTTGCAAGGCGATCCCCGTGTTCGGCGTGACGATGCCGGTTCCGAAACCATGATAGAGCGAGTTGATGAACGAGACGACCATGCGGTCGCGATCGACCACGGTCAGATAGATCGTGTCGGAATGCGGAATTGGCGGCAGGACAATGTCCGGGTTTCGACGAGTCGGATCATAGCCGGCAAAGAGCCGGCGCGAAAAATCCTCGTCCAGTAGTTGCGCGACGCGGGCGCGAGAAAGGGCCGGATCGGAAATCTCGGCATCGCGGACGGCATAGGCGAGACGGCCGAGCTCAAGGAGCAAATGCAGGCGCTCGGCACCCGCCCTATCCTTCGGCACCTCGACGAGCTTCAACAGGTCAAGCAGGATCAGCGCCGTCAGGCCCTGGCCGTTCGGCGGCAGTTCGCAAATTTCATGGCCGCGATAGGAGGTGCGGATCGGTTCGACCCATTCGCTCGCCACCGCCGCCAAGTCTTCCTCGCTCAGAAAACCGCCCTTGGCCTTGACGGTGGCGGCAATGTCGGCGGCGACCGCGCCTTCGTAGAATGCGCTCGCGCCTTCCTTTGCGATCCGCGCAAGCACCTCGCCCAGTGCAGTGGCCTTCATGATTTCGCCCGCAACAGGCGGATGCCCGTCGATCAGGCAATGGCGCGCAGCCCCCGCATCGGCGGCAAGCCGCTCGCGGTAGTTGGACCAATCGCGCGCTACCCTGGCACCGACCGGATAGCCGTCGCGGGCATAGCCAACCGCATCGCCAAACAGCCGGGCGAAATCCATGCGGCCGAAACGCCGGTGCAGGGTTTCCCAAGCCCGAATTGCGCCGGGCGCGGTGACTGCCTGCACCGAATAGGTCGGGACCGATTTCAATCCCCGTTCCATGAACCAGTCGACCTTCAGGCCGGCCGGCGAACGACCCGAGCCGTTGAGGCCGTGCAATTTGCCATCCGGCTCGGCGACGATGGCGAAGCAATCGCCGCCGATGCCGGTTGCATGCGGCTCGACAACACAAAGTGTAGCGGAAGCGGCAATCGCCGCGTCGACGGCGTTGCCGCCTTCTTTCAGGACCGACATCGCGGTCGCCGTCGCCAGCGGGTGCGATGTCGCGGCCGCAGCGTTGGGGGCAAAGACCGGGGATCGTCCCGGCAGATCGAAACGGCGCACGCGGTCAACCGGTCAGTACGGCCCGCCGACGCTGACGTCGCGGGTGGCGGAGCGGATCGAAACCGAGAAGCCGGCGATGACGTCGACGAATGTGATCGTCATCAGGATGAAAAACACCGAGTGGGCGGCGGCGCGCACCAGCAGGAACTCGACCAGATAGGCGATGAACACAAAGGTCGAGAAAACATGATCGAGGATTGTGTTGGGGCCGACCCGAGTTGCCTTGAGGATCTCGAAGAACAACAGAAGCAGGCCGAGCACGATCATCAGGTCGCCGAGATTCATCGTCCATTGCGCGCCGGAGATCATGGCAATCGTCAACACCTCGGTCTGCCACGGGTCTAAGCTGTCGCCGCCGACCAGGCCGAGGGCTGCGAGGTTGTAGGCGATGAACGGCACGATCAGCAGCGGTACATTGGTAAGCAGGTGCATGGGGTTCCCCGCGACAGGCGATACGCCAACATTCATTCCGCGCCGGCCCGTCGTATCCATTTTGTCGGGCGGCGGCTGGCCATAGTATCGCCGCGGCGGAGATGCGCAAACGCGAAAATCGGAATTCTCGCAATCTGCGGCACTATCGTGAGCCCGGTTTTTCGTTGCGGCCGCAACACGGTTCCGCCAGACTGGCCTGCGAAAAGCGGAATTTCCGCATTTTGAGGACTTGCACCATGGCCCTGCGATCACTGCTGGCTGCACTCTGCCTCACCCTGTTGGCAGCGCCGGCGGCAAATTGCGGCGAACAAAACTGGGCCCATGGCGGGGCGCTTTTTGGCAAACTGAAATACGGCCCGGATTTCAAGCAGTACGACTACGTCAATGCCGACGCGCCAACGGGCGGCACGTTGAACCAGGCGGCATTCGGTGGCTTCGATTCGTTCAATCCGTTCGTGGTTCGCGGCCGTCCGGCTGCCGGCCTTACCTATACCGGCGGCCTGCTTTACGACACGCTGTTCGAACAAGCGGCCGACCAGCCGTCGGCCGCCTACGGATTGGTCGCCGATGCGTACCGCCATGCCGACGACTATTCCTGGGCAGTCTATCGCATCGATCAGCGGGCGCGCTGGCATGACGGCGTGCCGATCACGCCGGAGGACGTGATCTGGTCGCTCGAGGTCCTGAGGGAATACCAGCCGCTCTATACGCAGTATTACCGCAACGTCGTCGACGCCAAAAAGACCGGCGAACACGAGGTCACGTTCACCTTCAACGTCAAGGGCAATCGCGAGTTGCCGCAGATCATCGGCGACCTGCCGGTACTGCCCAAACACTGGTGGGAGGCAAACGGTCCGGACGGCAAGAAGCGCAACATCGCCGAGCCGACGGTGGAGCCGCCGCTCGGCTCCGGACCTTATCGCATCGGCAATTTCGATCTTGGCAAGTCGATCACCTGGGAGCGGGTCGATGACTATTGGGCCAAGGACATCCCGGTGCGGCGCGGACGCTACAATTTCGACCGCATCCGCTACACCTATTTCCTCGACGAGAATGCCATCTGGGAGGCATTCAAGAAGGGCGGACTGGCCGATACCCGAACCGAAAACGTATCGCGGCGCTGGGCAACCGAATACGATTTTCCAGCAATAACGCGGGGCAACGTCAAGCGCGGCGAATTTGCCACGGAGGGTTCGCTTCCCTACCAGGCCTATTTCTTCAACCTGCGCAAATCGAAGTTCAAGGACGAGCGCGTGCGCGAGGCGCTGACCCTGCTGTTCGACTTCGAGAGCATGAACAAGACACTGTTTTTCGGTCTCTACAATCGCACGAAATCGTATTTCGAGGGCGGCGAGCTCGCCGCCGACACGGCGCCACCGCAAGGCCGCGAGCGCGAAATCCTAGAAGGCTATCGCGGGCGCATCCCCGACGCGCTGTTCGACCAGGCGATCGAATTGCCGGTTTACAATCAGCCCGGCGAGCGCAAGCACCTGGCGGCGGCGCTCAAACTGTTCGAAGCCGCGGGGCTGAAATTTGCCGGCGGCAAATTGATCGGCGCCGACGGCAAGCCGTTCACGATCGAAATTCTCGGCGATAGCCCGACCGACCAGCGTGTCGGCATCCCGACGCAGCAATATTTCGCCAAACTCGGCATCGACGTATCGCTGCGCATTGTCGACGACGCGCAGTACAAGAGCCGGCTCGACAATTTCGATTTCGAAATGACGATGCAGAGCACCATCCAGTCACTGTCACCCGGCAACGAGCAGCGCGAATTCTGGGGCGCGAAAGCGGCGGCGGCGCCGGGTTCGCGCAACTATTCGGGAATCAGCGATCCGGTCATCGACGAACTAGTCGAGCGCATTATCCAGGCGAAGGATCGCGAAGAGCAGGTGGCGCTGACGCACGCGCTCGACCGCATCCTGCGCTGGGGCCATTACTCGATCCCGATGTGGAACAAGGCCGAGGTCTGGTACGCCTGGTGGCGCAAACTGCAATTCCCTCCAAGCCAGCCCAAGGAGCTTGGCATCGACCTCTATTCGCTGTGGATCGATACGGCCGTCGAGAAGGAACTGGAGGCGACGCGGTGACTGTGGCGATGAGCCGCCGCCGGTTTGCCAAGGGCGCGGCGGCGGCGGGAGCGACGTTGCTGTTGCCGCGACCGGGCGCTGCCGCCAATCCTACCGGGGTAGCCCGGCATGGACTGTCGGCGTTCGGCAGCCTGAAATATCCTGCCGATTTTGCCCAGTTCGATTACGCCGCGCCGGAGGCGCCGCAGGGCGGCCTGATGGCGTTTTCGCCGTCGAACTGGGGGTTCAACCAAAGCCCCGAAACTTTCAATACCCTCAATACCTTCGTGCTGCAGGGCGAAGCGCCGCCGCGCATGGAATCTGTGCTTCGACACGCTGATGGTGCGGGCACTGGACGAACCGGACGCGATCTACGGCGCGCTTGCCGAAAGCGTCACGATTTCGGCGGATGGCAATACCTATCGTTTCACACTGAGGCCGCAGGCTCGTTTTCACGACGACAGCCCGATCGGCGCCGAGGACGTTGTCTATTCGATGATGGCGCTCAAGAAGGACGGCCATCCATCGCTGGCGATCGCATTGACGCAACTGGTGTCGGCGCAAGCCGAGGGTGAACACGTCGTCACATTGCAGTTTTCCGGCAAGCAATCCTCCCGCACGATTCTCTCGGTCGCCGAGACCGTTCCGGTCCTGTCACGCGCCTATTATGCCGGTCGAAATCTTGTCGCCTCGACGCTCGAGCCTCCGCTCAGTTCAGGTCCGTGGCGGGTCGGCCGCTTCGAAGCCGGCCGTTTCATCGAATACGACCGGGTTCGCGACTACTGGGCCAAGGATCTCGGATTTGCTCGTGGCCTCGATCATTTCGACCGCATGCGCATCGATTTTTATTCCGAGCGCCAGGCGGCGTTCGAGGCATTCAAGAAAGGCGAAATCACCTGGCGTGAGGAATTCACCGCCAAGGTGTGGGCGACCGACTACGATTTTCCAGCGATCACCGACGGCCGCGTCAAGCGCGACCTGTTCGCCTCTGAAAAGCAGCCATCGCTGCAGGCATGGGCCTTGAACACGCGCCGCGCCAAATTCGCCGATCAGCGCACGCGGCGAGCCATCGGCGCGTTGTTCGACTTCGAGTGGACCAATCACAACCTGTTCTATGACGCCTATCAGCGCTCGAATTCGATGTTCGAGGGTTCCGATTTCGCCGCCGCCGGACCGCCGTCAGCCGAAGAACTGGCATTGCTGGAACCCTGGCGCGACCATCTGCCGGCAGAAGTGTTCGGTCCGGCGCCGATGCAAAACGTTACCGATGGTAGCGGACATGACCGCTCGATGTTTCGCTTCGCCGACAAGTTGCTGACTGAAGCCGGATGGAAGAAGCAGGGCGGGCGCCTGGTCGACGAGGCGGGCGAGGCGCTGACCATCGAATTCCTGATCCGGTCGCAGGTGTTCGAGCGATTGCTCGGGCCCTATGTCCAAAATCTCGGCAAGATCGGCATCGCCGCGACCATCCGCCTGATCGATCCGTCGCAGTTTCAGTCGCGGATCGAGGATTTCGATTTCGACGCCGTCGGCCTGGCGTTTTCCTTCGAGGCTAACCCGACGGAAGAATTGCTGCGCGACTTCTTCCATTCCAGTTCCGCCGGCCGGCCCGGCTCGAGCAATTATCCCGGCATCGCCGAACCGGCCGTCGACGCGCTGATCGAGGCGGCGGGCAGGGCCGACAGCCATGAGCTGCTGGCGACCGTCCTGCGCGCGCTCGACCGGATATTGCGCACCGGCCAGTATTGGGTTCCAAACTGGCATTCGACGAATCACCGGGTCGCCTATTGGGACATTTTCGGTCTTCGGCGGCGACAAACCGGATTACGGTTTCCCGGTCGAGCGGCTGTGGTGGTTCGACCAGGACAAGGCCAAGGCGATCGGCAAGGCATGATCCTCTTGCGAGAATGGAGCCGCCTTTGCGGATCATGCGCCGGCCGAACGCCGGAACGATGTGCGGAGGCATGACCGCGGCACATGGGAGCCTATATCCTCAGACGCGTGCTGCTGATGATCCCGACCATGATCGGGATCATGACGATCTCGTTCCTGGTCGTGCAGTTCGCGCCGGGCGGCCCGGTCGAGCAGGTGGTGGCGCAGCTGACCGGCACCGGCGGTTCGGCGACCGACCGCATTTCCGGGGCCGGCACCGATCTCGCCAATCAGCAGAATTTCGACCGTGCCAACCAGGTCACCAGCAAATATCGCGGCGCCCAGGGGCTCGACCCCGAATTCATCGCCAAGCTCGAAAAGCAGTTCGGCTTCGACAAGCCACCGCTGGAGCGCTACGGCCTGATGCTGTGGAACTACCTGCGCTTCGATTTCGGCGAGAGCTATTTCCGCAAGGTCAAAGTCGTCGACCTGATCCTCGAAAAAATGCCTGTGTCGATTTCGCTCGGCCTGTGGATCACGGTCCTGTCCTACGGCATCTCGATTCCGCTCGGCATTCGCAAGGCGGTCTCTGACGGATCGCCGTTCGACATCTGGACCAGCGGCGTCGTCATCGTCGCTTACGCCATCCCCGGCTTCCTGTTTGCGATCCTGCTTCTCGTGCTATTTGCCGGCGGCTCCTATTTCGACTGGTTTCCGCTGCGTGGGCTGTTGAGCGAGGGGTTGAGCGCCGACGCCTGCTGGCTCGTGCACTGGGCGGGCTTTCCCGACCATTTCACCTTGGCGCTATGGCGCTATCTGCTGGTATTCATGCCCAACCACGGCTTCGAGGCCGGGTATTGCGCGACCACGATTATCCCCGATTATTTCTGGCACCTGGCGCTGCCGCTGACTGCGCTGGCGCTGTCGGCATTCGCTACAACGACGCTTTTGACCAAGAATTCGTTCCTCGACGAAATCCGCAAGCAATATGTCATCACCGCGCGAGCCAAGGGGTTGAGCGAATGGCGCGTGCTCTATGGTCATGTTTTCCGCAATGCCATGCTGATCGTCATTGCCGGCATTCCGGGCGCGTTCATCTCGGCCTTCTTTACCGGTGCATTGCTGATCGAGAACATCTTCTCGCTCGATGGCCTCGGCCTGCTCGGCTACCGCTCGGTGATCGAGCGCGACTATCCGGTGGTGTTCGCGACGCTCTACATTTTTTCGCTGATCGGCCTGCTCGTCGGCCTGCTGTCGGACCTGATGTATACGTGGATCGATCCGCGCATCGATTTCGAGACACGCGAGGTCTGAAGATATGCACGAAGCGATCGCCCGCACTTCCTCGCACTGGATCGACCTCTCGCCGCTCAACCGGCGCCGGCTCGCCAATTTCCGTGCCAACGGGCGGGCGTTCTGGTCGCTTTGGATATTCCTCATCCTGTTCGTGCTGTCGCTGTTTGCCGAGTTCCTCGCCAACGACCGCCCGATGCTGATCCGTTTCGACGGCCGATACTATTTTCCGATTTTCGCCAGCTATCCCGAGGAGACCTTTCTCGGCGACGAAGGCTTCCTGCCGGTCACCGATTACCGCATTCCGGAGATCGACGCGGCACTTTCCGAACATGGCTGGGCGATCTGGCCGCCGATCCGCTATTCCTACCGCACCGTCAACAACGCCGTGCCGGAACCGGCGCCATCGAAGCCGTCGTGGCTCTACGACCGCAAGACAAGATGCGCCAATCTGCCGCTTGGCGCCGACGACCCAGGCTGCCGGCTCGGCAACTGGAACTGGCTCGGCACCGACGACCAGACGCGCGACGTATTGGCGCGGGTCATCTACGGCTTCCGCATCTCGGTGCTGTTCGGATTGATCCTGACGCTTTTTTCCGCGGTGGTCGGTGTCGCACTCGGCGCCTTGCAGGGCTTTTTCGGCGGCTGGATCGACCTGCTGATGCAGCGTTTTGTCGAAATCTGGAGCTCGATTCCGGTGCTCTACATCCTGCTGATCATCGCTGCCGTGCTGCCGCCCGGCTTCTTCGTGCTGCTCGGCATTATGCTGCTGTTTTCCTGGGTCAGCCTCGTCGGCATCGTACGGGCCGAATTCCTGCGGGCGCGCAATTTCGAATATGTCAACGCGGCGCGCGCGCTCGGTGTCGGCAACTGGTCGATCATGTTCCGCCACATGCTGCCGAACGCGATGGTGGCGTCGCTGACTTTCCTGCCGTTCATCCTCAACGGCTCGATCACGACGCTGACCTCGCTCGACTATCTCGGCCTCGGCCTGCCGCCCGGTTCGGCGTCGCTCGGCGAATTGCTTTCGCAGGGTCGAGAGCATCTGACCGCGCCATGGCTTGGCTTCAGCGGCTTCTTCGTCATCTCAATGATGCTGTCGCTGCTGATTTTTATCGGCGAAGGCGCCCGCGACGCCTTCGATCCCAGGAAGACGTTCGCATGAGCTCCGGTTCCGGCTCGCTGCTTTCCATCCGCGACCTCTCCGTCGCCTTCACACAGGGCGGACGGACAACGCTGGCCGTCGATCGCGTCTCCTTCGATATCGATGAGGGCGAGACGGTGGCGTTGGTCGGCGAATCCGGTTCCGGCAAATCGGTCACCGCATTGTCGGTACTGAAGCTGCTTCCTTATCCGCCGGCGAGCCATCCGAGCGGCGAAATCTGGTTTGACGGGCGCAACCTGCTGGCAGCAAAGGAATCCGAACTGCGGAAGGTGCGCGGCCGCGACATCACCATGATCTTCCAGGAGCCTATGACCTCGCTAAATCCGCTGCATACCGTCGAGCGCCAGATTGGCGAGATCCTGGCGACACACCGCGGCATGGGCTCGGCGGCAGCGCGGGCGCGCACGCTCGAACTCTTGCATCAGGTCGGCGTTCGCGAAGCGCAATCGCGGCTCGGCGCCTTCCCGCACCAGCTTTCCGGCGGACAGCGTCAGCGGGTGATGATCGCCATGGCGCTCGCCAACGATCCGAAGTTGCTGATCGCCGACGAGCCGACGACGGCACTCGACGTCACCGTGCAGGCGCAAATCCTCCAATTGCTTGCCGAATTGCGCGCCCGGCGCGGCCTTTCGATGCTGTTCATCACCCACGATCTCGGCATCGTGCGGGCGATCGCTGACCGCACCTGCGTCATGCAGGGCGGCAAGATCGTCGAACAGGGGCCGACAGCCGCGATTTTCGCCAAGCCGCGCCATCCCTATACCCGGCATTTGCTGGCGGCCGAGCCCAAGGGGGACCCGCCGAAACCCAACCCACAAGCCCGCGAGGTCATGCGCGGCGAAAATCTGCGCATCTGGTTTCCGATCCGGCGCGGCTTTTTTCGCCGCACCGTCGGTTATGTAAAGGCGGTCGACGGCATCGACGTCAGCGTGCGCGAGGGGCAGACGCTCGGCATTGTCGGCGAATTCGGGCTCTGGAAAAACGACACTCGGCCTGGCGCTGATGCGGCTGATCTCTTCGCAGGGCCGCATCGTTTTCCTCGGCAGCGAAATCCAGAACAACTCGATCCGGCGGATGCGGGGTCTGCGCAACCGCATGCAGGTCGTCTTCCAGGATCCCTACGGTTCGCTCAGCCCGCGTATGTCGGTCGCCGAAATCGTCGCCGAGGGCCTGCGCGTGCACGAGCCGGCGCTGACGCCGCAACAGCGCGACCAGCGTGTCTGCGCGGCGCTGGCCGAAACCGGCCTCGATGCCGAAACCCGGCATCGCTATCCGCATGAATTTTCCGGCGGCCAGCGCCAGCGCATAGCGATTGCCAGGGCAATGGTGCTGGCGCCGCAATTCGTCATGCTCGACGAACCGACCTCGGCGCTCGACATGAGCGTGCAAGCCCAGGTCGTCGATCTGTTGCGCGAACTGCAGCAGCGGCGCAAGCTCGCCTACCTGTTCATCAGCCACGATCTGAGGGTCGTGCGCGCGCTTGCCAATGACGTTGTGGTGATGCGCAATGGCAAGGTCGTCGAGCACGGCACGGCCGACGCGATATTCGACCATCCGAAAGCCGATTACACCAAGGCGCTGATGGCGGCGGCGTTCGAACATCGCATCGCCCCAGGTGCCGCTGTCAGCCAATGAATCCGGGATCGATCCTGCTCGCGACCACCGGCTGGGACGCGGCCGAATGGGTCAAGGAGTTTCGCCGGCTCGCTCCCGAGAGACCCATGTTGACGCGGCTGGAAAACGCCACCGATCCGGCGGTGCGCTATGCGTTGGTGTGGAAGCATCCGCACGGGATGCTTGCGAAGCTGCCCAACCTGCAGGCGATCTTTTCACTCGGCGCCGGGGTCGATCACGTCTTCACCGATCCGCAACTGCCCGATGTGCCGGTCGTGCGCATCGTTGCCGACGACCTGACACAGCGCATGAGCGAATATGTTATTTGGCAAGTGCTCGAACATCTGCGCCATGGCCGTATCTACCGGCACCAGCAAGCCGAAAAAATCTGGCGCGAGCCGCCGCAGCCGGCAAGCAGCGCGGTTACCGTCGGTATCATGGGCCTCGGCGTGCTCGGCCGCGACGCGGCAAGCAAGCTGCGGCATATCGGCTTTAAGGTTGCGGGCTGGGGCCGTCGCAGCCAGCAGGTCGACGGCGTTGCCTGTCACCATGGAGAGGACGGGCTTGCGACATTTCTCGGCCAATCCGACATCGTGGTCGTGCTGTTGCCGCTGACCCAACAGACGCGCGGGATCGTCAACCGCGATCTGATTTCGAAAATGAAACGGAAAACCCCACTCGGCGGACCGGTGCTGATCAATGCCGGGCGCGGGGGACTTCAGGTCGAAGCCGACATCCTGGCAGCGCTCGATGACGGCAGCCTGATGGCAGCAAGCCTGGACGTGTTCGAGACCGAGCCGCTTCCCAAGGAAAGCCCGCTCTGGAGCCATCCGAGCGTGACGGTCACGCCGCACGCGGCAGCTGCATCCGATCCGGCGCAACTTGCGCCGCTGATGCTGGCGCAGATTCGCGCGCATGAGCGCGGCGAGCCGCTCGCCAACCTGGCCAACCGCGACGCCGGATATTGACGAGATTGCCTCAGGGGCGCCGATACCCGATCGGTTCGGCAAACGCCCTGGCGATGCGCGAAACGGCCTCGGCGAGCGGCTCGGCGCGAACATCCATGCTGGCGCCATTGGCATGCAACAGCCCACCGTCGCCGGTGACGATCGCGACATGGCCGGTCCAGAAAATCAGGTCGCCGCGCCGCAATTCGGCGTAATCCGGTCCCGGCTCGATTTCCTTGCCGATCGTTGCCGCCTGCATGTCGGAATCGCGCAATACCACCCGGCCGCACATGCGCATCGCCAGTTGCACGAAGCCGGAGCAATCGAGGCCGAATGACGAACCTCCACCCCAAAGATAGGGCACACCGACAAGGCGCCGGGCGACCGTGACATAGTCTTCGTCGAATTTTCCGACAGCGCCGAGATGGATGGCGGCGAACCATTCGCCGTCCGACGATTGCAGATAGCGCGTGCCGCGCGTTTCTGCCTCGCCCTTAACAGCAACGCGCGATCCCATCGACAGGGCGCGCATCGCCGGCAATTTCAGGTCCGGCCCGGGATAGGCGAAGGTCGTCGTGGCGGTGACGACATGCGTCGGCTCGCTGATGGCCGCAAGGCCGGTCCTGCGCGTCCAGCCGACATAGCCGTCGTAGTCGGCCTTGACGATCGCCCAATCGGCGCGTTCGGCCAAGACCCGCACCGTATCGCCGTGCAACAATTGCGCATCGAGCGACTTTTCCAGCGCCGGCGACGGTCGCAAATCGGCAACCGCGGCAACGACGCGCATACGTTTCGCGGGAGAGCCGTCGGTCGCGTCGAGCCCAGCGGCGCGCAGCGCAGCACCGGCATCCAAGCGCCGGTCGGCCGGATCGAGTTGCGGCAAGCGGCTCATCTCGTCGGTTCGGCGGCCTTGTGGCGGACGAGATCGCAAAACAATTCGAGGAACAGCGAACCCTCGACGGTGCGCTGGACGAATACGTTGCGACGATCCGAATCGTCACGGCGGCGTTTCACCAGGCCGAGGCGCCCCATCGTATCGAGCGCTCGCGTGATGACCGGCTTGGTGACGGCAAGGCGCGCGGCGAGACCGCGCACGGTGTGCGGCGGCGGCTCGAGATAGACGGTCAACAGGATGGTCATCTGGCGCGTCGTCAAATCCGGCCGGCGTTCGCGGACCTGCTCAAGGCCGACATCGTGCCAAAGGCGCAACACCTGCTCCGCGGTCAAGCCGATCGCCATGGTACCGCCTCCGCGAGGGATAACCCAGCAGATTCATTTCGCCGCCGAACCATCCATGCATGAGTCAGGGCCCGGTGCAAGACAGGCACAGTTTTTCCGGAAAGATCACGCAGCAAAGCGCTGCGCCAGCACGGCGAACAAGGCACGAATTGCCTGCGCTTCGCCGCCGATCGGGCACCATGGCTTTTCGGTTGCCGTCCACGCGAACAGGTCGAGATGGGCCCAAGTTTTCGCGTTATCGACGAAGCGCTGCAGGAATAGCGCGGCGGTCACCGAACCGGCCATCGGGCCCTTGCCGATGTGGCTGATGTCGGCGACGTTGGAATTCAGCATCGAACTGTAGCCGGGCCACAGCGGCATGCGCCAGACCGGATCGTGCAGGCGCTTGCCAGCCTGCACGATGTCGCCGGCGAATTCGTCGTCGCTGCAAAAGAGCGCCGGCAAATCAGGCCCGAGCGCGACGCGCGCGGCGCCGGTCAGCGTCGCCATGTCGATCAGGATATCCGGTTCCTCCTCGTCGGCCCAGGCGAGCGCATCGGCCAGGATCAGGCGACCCTCGGCGTCGGTATTGCCGATTTCCACCGTCAGGCCCTTTCGGCTCTTCAAGATATCGCCGGGGCGGTAGGCATTGCCGGAGATCGAGTTCTCAACCGCCGCCACGATCAACCGCAGACGCAGGCGCAGGCCGGCCGACATGATCATGCGCGCCAGCGCCATCGACATTGGCCGCCCCGCCCATATCCTTTTTCATCAGCAGCATGCTGTCGGCCGACTTGATGTCGAGGCCGCCGCTGTCGAAACAGACACCCTTGCCGACGAGCGTGACTTTCGGATCAGAAGCCTTGCCCCAGACGATTTCGACGATGCGCGGCGCGCGCGAACTCGCCCGGCCGACCGCATGGACCATCGGGAAATTGCGCTTGAGCAGTTCGTCGCCGCGGATCGAACGCACCTTCGCGCCGAATTCCGCCGCAAGCGCCCGCAGCGCTTCCTCCAGTTCGACCGGCCCGAGATCGTTGGCCGGGGCGTTGATGAGGTCGCGCGCGAGCCATATCGACAAGGCGTTATCGCGTAGCGCCTGGGCATCGACGTCGGGCGGCGCCACCAACCGCGGACGCTCGCGCTTGCGTTTGCGATAGGTCTCGTAGCGGTAGGCGCCGAGCAGAAAACCGAGGGCAGCAAGTTCGCCATCGCCGACATCGCCTTCCAAAAACCAGTCGCCTGCGGGCAAGAGGCTGGCGAGCTTGCCGGTATCCATCGCGCATTTGCCGTCGCCGACCCCGAACAGGGCAGAAACCACCGCGCCGGAATCGTCGGGCACGAGCAAATGGCTGCCATTCTTGCCGGCAAAACCGGCAATTGGCCGCCCAGCGCGCCGCCGGCGCCGGCAGCCACGACGGCGGATTTTCCGCCGATTTCGCCGTCAACACGAATACCGGGCGAGCGTTGGCACTGCGTCGCGCCGCCAAGGGTAGGTCCATGAGCCCGAGCCTCCAAAAGGTGCGGTTAACCAAGCGTTAGGGTTAACGGAATATTGCTGCAAGCCAGGATCGGCGCCGCAATCCGAATCGCTGCGCGTGCATCGTTCAGACTGCAGGGCTGGCTCTCATGGCACAAGCGACCCAACGTCATCGCGGATTCCGGATTGGGACAGCGGCGACGGCAATCCTGGCGCTGTCGCTTGTTGCGGGCTGCGCCCGCGACGCAACGACCACCGGGTCGACTTCCGCCGCCTCCTCGGGTCTATCGCGTTTGTCGGCCAGCCAACTCGACGCGCTGGTGCACAAATACGGGGACAAATACGACCGCGATCCCAAGGACAAGGCGACCGGCCTGTCCTATGCCTCGCTGTTACGCATGACCGGCCGCGACGAACAGGCCCTGGCGGTGATGCGCAAACTGGTGATCTACAATCCCAAGGATAACGACGTCCTGTCGGCCTATGGCAAATCTCTTGCCGCGACCGGGAATTTCACCGAAGCGCTGGCGGTGATCGAACGGGCGCAACGCCCGGAAAATCCTGACTGGCGGCTGTTGTCGGCGCAGGGCGCCATCCTCGACCAGCTCGGCCGTCCGGAAGAGGCGCGCGTTTACTATCGCAAGGCGCTCGATATCGTGCCGGGCGAACCGACGGTGCTTTCCAATCTCGGCATGTCTTATGTGCTGACCAACGATCTCAACGCCGCCGAGACCTATTTGCGCAAGGCCAACGCCTCGTCCGGCGCCGATAGCCGGGTGCGCCAGAACCTCGCCCTGGTGGTCGGGCTTTCCGGCCGGTTCGACGAAGCCGAGAAGATCGCCGCCGGTGAATTGCCGCCGGAGGAGGCGCAGGCCAACATCGCCTATCTGCGGCAGATGCTGACCCAGCAAAACGCCTGGAACCAGCTCAAGGCGGTCGACACCAAAAAGAATTGAGCTGCGACTTAACGGCAAGCCCGTCCGAACCAGACAACCAATCCGCCGTCCTTATCGGACCTGCGCAAGCCGCTTAGGCAGGCGCTTCAGTGCTTGATGCGGAAGATCTGGATCATCGCCGGACCCATGATCACGGCGAACAACACCGGCAGGAAGAATATGATCATCGGTACTGTCAGTTTCGGCGGCAGCGCGGCGGCCTTCTTTTCCGCTTCGTTCATGCGCATGTCGCGGTTTTCCTGGGCGAGCACGCGCAACGCGGTACCGAGCGGCGTGCCGTAGCGTTCGGCCTGGATCAGCGCCATCGACACGGCCTTGACGCCGTCGAGGCCGGTGCGCGAAGCGAGATTTTCAAAGGCCTTGCGCCGTTCCTGGAGATAGGACAGTTCGGCGTTGGTCAGCACCAGTTCCTCGGCCAGCTGCGGCGACTGCACGCCGATCTCGACGGCGACCTTCTTGAATGCCGCCTCCAGCGACATGCCGGATTCGACGCAGATCAGCATCAGGTCGAGAGCGTCAGGCCAGGCGCGGCGGATCGAGAACTGGCGCTTGGAGACCTGGTTCTTGACGAAAAAGTTCGGCGCATAAAATCCGGCAAATGCGACACCAAGCACGATGGACATCTTGACCATGAATGGCCGTTCCATGTGGGCGATTCACAAAGACATACACCAGCGCAAGAACGAACATGATCGCGGGCAAGACCAGGCGGAAAAACAGGAACACGTAAATGTGCGACTGTTTGCGGTAGCCGGCCATCTTCAAGTTCGAAAAGGTGTTTTCGTCGGCCAGCGCCTTGCGCAGATTGAGCCGATCGACCCAGTCACGCATGAAACCGACTGCTGTCCTGACGCAGCGTCGCGCGGCCTTGCGCTTTCTTGTCGGCGAGGCGAGCCCGTTCGCGTGCCCGGATTTTGTCGCGCTCGATTGCCGCAGTCTTCATGCGCGCCGACAATTCGTCGCGCTGCAACACCGGCATGGCGACAGTCACGATGGTAGCGAAGACGGCGACAGCGGCAAGGATCGCCACCATGTTGGCCGGTTCGATGAGCTGGAAGACGAGATTCCACATCGGTCAGCGCCTAGAAGTCGAAATTGATCATTTTTTTCATCACCAGGATGCCGATCGACATCCACGACGCCGAGCGCACAGCAGAACGATATTGCCGGTGCGATCGACGAACAGAATCTTGATGTAGTCGGGTGTCGTCAGATAGACGAGCAGCATGACGATCAGCGGCAGCGCGCCGATGATCGCGCCGGAAGCCTTGGCTTCGGCCGACATTGCCTGGATCTTGCCCTTCATCTTCTTGCGGTCGCGCAAGACATTGGCAAGGTTGCCGAGCGCCTCCGACAGATTGCCACCGGCCGACGACTGGATCGAGATGACGATACCGAAGAAATTCGATTCGGCCATCGGCATGTTCTCGTACAATTTGGCGATCGCCTCCGACAATGGCAGGCCGAGTTGCTGGGCCTCGATCACCTTGCGGAATTCTCCGGCAACCGGCTCCTTGGCTTCGCGCGCGATGATCCCCAGACAATCGTTGATTGGCAGGCCGGCCTTGACGCCGCGGACGATGACGTCGACGGCGTTGGGAAATTCCGTCAGAAACTTGTTGAAGCGGCGGTTGCGCATGCGTCCGACCATCCAGCGCGGGAACCCGGCGGCGCCGACGATGCCAGCCGCGCCGGCGACGTAAATATTGCCGCCGAAAAACTTCACCGCGACGAAGAATACGATACCGCACACGATCGAAACAATGAAAAATCTTTGCAGCGACATCGACAGGCCGGCCTGCTGAATCTGCTTCCTCAGACCGACCGACTTGCTGGATTTCTTCTGGCTCTTTTCCAGTTCCTTCAGCGAATCCTGGACGCTCTTGCGCCGCTTTGCCGCATCGTTGATGCGCGCGGCCGCGCTTACCCGCGAATCGACGTCGCGACTGCCGATGACCTTGATGCGCTTTTCCTGGCGCACTTCGCTGGCGACGCGGTCGTACATGAAAAAATAGATGACCGCGGCGCCGGCCAGGGTGACCAGGCCGACAAAGGCGATGATGGTGGTGTCGAATCCGAACATCGGCGCGCCTAGGCCTGGTCGGCCCGTTTTCCATGGCATCGAGGGCCTGGGCCAGGCGATTTTCCTCGTTGTAATAGCGGGCACGCTCCCAGAAGTGCGGACGACCGATGCCGGTGGAGGCATGCTTGCCGATCAACTTGCCGTTCGCGTCCTCGCCCTGGATACTGTAGACCATGAGATCCTGGGTGGTGATGACATCGCCTTCGAGGCCGATCACCTCGGTAATGTGGGTGATGCGACGCGAGCCGTCGCGCAGACGGGCGGCCTGGACGATGATGTCGACCGAGCCGACGATGATTTCGCGCACGGTCTTGGCCGGCAACGTAAATCCGCCCATGGCGATCATCGATTCGATGCGGTTCAGGCATTCGCGCGGGCTGTTGGAGTGGATCGTGCCCATCGAGCCGTCATGGCCGGTGTTCATCGCCTGCAGCAGGTCGAATACTTCCGGTCCGCGCACCTCGCCGACGATGATCCGCTCCGGGCGCATGCGCAGGCAATTCTTGACCAGATCGCGCATCGTGACCTCGCCTTCGCCCTCGATGTTGGGCGGGCGGGTCTCAAGCCGCACGACATGCGGTTGCTGGAGTTGCAACTCGGCAGAGTCTTCGCAAGTGATAATGCGCTCGTCGGCGTCGATGTAGCGAGTCAGGCAGTTGAGCAGCGTTGTCTTGCCCGAGCCGGTACCGCCGGAGACGACGATATTGCAGCGCACCCGGCCGATGATCTGCAGGATGGTGGCGCCTTCCGGCGTGATTGAGCCGAAGCGGACCAGTTGGTCAAGCGTCAGCTTGTCCTTCTTGAATTTGCGGATGGTGAGCGACGGCCCATCGATGGCCAGCGGCGGAGCAATGACATTGACGCGCGAGCCGTCGGGAAGGCGGGCGTCGCAGATCGGGCTCAATTCGTCGACGCGGCGGCCGACCTGGCTGACAATGCGCTGGCAGATGTTCATCAGCTGCGCATTGTCGCGAAAGCGCACGCCGGCCGGCTGCACCTTGCCGGCGACCTCGATGTAGGAGGTTTTGGCGCCGTTAATCATGATATCGGCGATGTCGTCGCGGGCGAGCAGCGGCTCGAGTGGACCATAGCCGAGCACGTCGTTGCAAATGTCCTCGAGCAGGTCTTCCTGCTCGGAGATCGACATCACCAGGTTTTTCAGCTGGATGATGTCGTTGACGATGTCGCGGATTTCCTCGCGCGCCGCCTCGGTTTCCATCTTGGCAAGCTGGCCGATGTCGATGGTATCGATCAACGCCGAGAAGACGCTCGACTTGGTGTCGTAGTAATCCTCGCTTTTTTCCGGCGCCAGCATCGGCGGCGCACCGACCGGCGGCAGAGGTTCGCTGCGTGGCGCCGGCGACGGGGCGGCGACAGCCGGCTTTGCCGGCTGCAGCACTTGACTGGGCCCGCTGCCCAATCTTTCCGAACTTCCACCACGCTTTCCGAACATATCCGCCTCGGTAATCTTCTATCTGCCTATGCCGACCGCTCAGGCCGACTTGCGGCGAAACCGCGAGAACAGGCTCAGCGCATTTTTCTTTTCTGCCCTGAGTTCGGCCTTCCCAGTCAGAATCTGGGCGAGAAAATCGAACTTCTCGGCGGTGGGGTGCTTGGCGTCGGCTTCGCCGATCATCTGGCCGTTGTTGGCGGCACCGCCGAAGAGGGCGGGATCGAACGGGATGATTGCCGCCGCCTCGACGCCGAGCGCGGCAGTGAACTCGGCCACTGGAATTTCCGGACGCTTGGGGATGGCGACCTGGTTCATGACCAGACGCGGCGGAGCGTCATTAGGGCGCAATTCCTTGAGCGTATCGAGCAGGTTCTTGGCGTTGCGCAGGTTGGCCAGTTCCGGCGCCGCCGTGATCACGACCTGATCGGCTGCGGCGAGGACCTGGCGCGACCACGAGGTCCACATATGCGGGACGTCGGTGACGACGTACGGAACGCCGCGCTGGGCGACTTCGAGCACCGTTGCAAACGCGTTCTTGTCGAAATCGTACGTGCGTTCCAGCGTCGAGGGGGCGGCCAGCAGGCTCAAATGCTCGGCGCAAGTAGCAAGCAAACGATCGAGCAGGATATCGTCGATGCGATCCGGTGAAAACACCGCTTCGGCGATGCCCTGGGGCGGATCCTGATCGAGATTGATGTTGGCGGTGCCGAACGCCAGGTCGAGATCGGCCAGAATTACGTCGTTGCGGAAATGCGAGGCGATCGACCAGGCGACGTTGTGGGCGACGGTCGACGATCCGCAGCCGCCCTTGGCACCGACAAAGGCCAATTGGCGGCCGATTGGGCCGGTTTCCGGATTGGCAAAGATGTGAGCGACCGAAGCCATGATGTCGGCCATCGTGGTCGGCGCGACAAGGTAGTCGGAAACGCCATTTCCGGTCAGTTCGCGATAGAGCGCGATATCGTTATGGTGGCCGATGACGACGACCTTGGTTTCGCTGTCGCAGACCTGGGCCAGCTTCGACAGTTCGCCGAGGACATCGGCCGACGGCAATTTCGTCTCGACCATCACCAGATTCGGGGTCGGCGCGCTTCCGTAGAAATCCACGGCAGCCGGAATCCCGCCCATATGCACTTTCACGTGTGCGCGGGCCATGCGCCGGTCGCGGGCGGCCGCATCGATGGTCTGCGCCACGGCCTCGGTTTCGCAAAATGCCTGCAGCGTGATTCGCGGGACTGGCCGAATCTCGCTGACATCGCCGGTATCAACCGTCGCTGTCGGTTGGCGTCGAGTTGTTCGGCCAGGTTGCTCATCGGACTGGTCATTGCGGTAGCGTCCTTGCACAGTAGGCCAGCGGCTGCCGCCGGGCGGTCGATTTCCTAGAACAGCGGCGCCAGATCGCCCGTACCGTTATCGCGCCAATCGGAAATGACCTTGGTGCGGCGAGTTGAATCGATTTCCGATTCGGCTTGAGGTCCGATGATGTCTTCCGGATTGGCGATCATTGCGGCGAGGTTTTGCTGCGTCGCGCAGCCGAAATTGTAATAATTGCGGTTTTCCGACGTTTCGGCGATGTCCTCGTTCCATTGCCCGCAACTGGTGGTGATCTGGGCGGCAAGCGAACCGAACACCAGCCGCAGCGGCGGCGTGTCCTGGCTGGCGGCGTGGAAATGGTAGGCCTCGATCTGCGATTGCGGGATGCCATTTTGCTTGAGCACCTGCGCGGCGTGCAACGCCAGCCGCCGGGCCGCCAATTCGTTGCGGCTGCCGGACGGAATCATGATTGCCATGCCGGTGGCCCCGGCGCTGCGATAACGCTTCGCCAGCTGGCGCACGACATTGATGTCACGCGTCGATAGCTGGCGCGCATTGACGGGCGCCAGAATGTCTTCCCAGGTTTCGCTCTGGGCGACGACGATGGGGTGCCTGGTGCGGTAATCGTCCGGCACCGAGCCGACGATGACATGGTCGCGGGAATAGCTGGCGCAACCGGTCGCCAGCGCGCTTGCGACCAGCAGCACGGCGCCGGCTAGCTGTCGCGCCCTGGGGCCTCTGCAGGCCGGTCGGCGTTCGGTGGACATGTTCTCAACTCCATTGCGACTCGCATTGCTTGGCGGCGTTCAGCGATAGATGAAGCCGGGATTTCCGTGGTAGCGGCCGGGCGGCAGCTGCCCTTCGACGGTGCCGAAGACGCGGTTGATGCGGCCGAGGAAGATGCTCGCCCCGTCGGCGGCGGCGGCGAAATTGTCGTCCGGCCGCGCCAGCTTCTGGCGCGCTACCGGGCGGACCAGATAGGGCGTGACGATGATGACCAGCTCGCTCTCGTAGCGTTCGAATTCGCGGCTGCGAAACAGGGCACCGAGCACCGGAATCTTGCGCAAGCCGGGAAAGCCGGCTGCGACCTGACGTACATCGTCTTTCAGCAGCCCGGCGATAACCATCGAGCCGCCGGAGGGCAGTTCGACCGTGGTTTCGGCCTCGCGCTTGCGGATGCCGGGAACGACCGCAGAGGGGGCGCCTCCGCGCGGGATATAATAGGCGCCTTCCGATGTCGGCTCGGAGACTTCGGTGCGGATCTTCAGCGAGATGCGGCCAGGCGACAACACGACAGGGGTAAACTGCAGGCCGACACCGTATTCGACCTGGCGGAAGTTGTAGGTGATGCCGTCGCTGCTCTCGTCCTTGCCGTCGGAGACATTGTATTCGCCGCCGACCTTGAACGAGGCCGGTTCGCCGGAAATCGCCGTCAGCGTCGGCTCGGCCAGTGTGCGCATGACGCCGGTCGTCTCCAGCGCATGCAGGATGGCGTCGATCGAATTGGTGCCACTCGACCAGTTGCCGCTCAGCCGTGAATTTGTCAGGTTCTTGTCGAGCGTGAAGGGATTGTCACCGAACAGGTTGAACGTGGTGCTCCCGATGTGGCCAGCGGCGTCGAGGTTGATGCCGAGCTGCTTGACGACCGTGCGCTGGATTTCGGCGATCGTTACCTTCAGCTGAACCTGGTCTTCGCCTTCGATCTGCAGCAGGTTGACGATCGCGCTTTGCTGGCGTTGCTCGTTGTCGCCGAAGACGATCGTCGTCCCCGAGCCGCCGCTGACGTTGCTGTTGTTGGAAAACTGGTTGGTCGTTGCTTCGCCGCCGGTGACGAACACCGTCGCAAGGTCGGCGGCGCGGGCTTGGAAGCCTCCGGCGTCGGCACCGTACCGGTCAGGACGACGTTGTCGTTGACCATCTCAACTTCGACCTGCGAACCCGGCACGTATTTTTCGATATAGCCCTTCAATCCGGCGACATCGCGCTCGACGGCGAGGTCAAGGCTCAGCAATTGCTGGCCGGCATTGTCGAAGATGAAGATGTTGGTTTCGCCGACCTGCTTGGCAAACACATAGATGCGCCGAGATGTCCGCGTGATCGCGTCGGCGACATCCGGATTGGCGACAAGGATGTCATGGGCGTCGCCGGGCAGATCGACGACGATCGATTTGTTGAGGCCGACTTTGAGGCGCCGCGTCGTGCCGATCGCGCCGGCATTGAGCTTGATGTGATTCGGCGAGCCGGAATATTCGACGGACGTGCCGTCGCCGGCGTTCGCGGTGCCAGGTGCGGCCGCGGCGAAAGTTGCCGCGAAAGCCGACGCGATTGCGGTTGCTGCCAGGCGGCGACCAATTGTGATCGTGGCCGCGGTCGCGGAAGCGGTGGTGGCTTTGGGCATCCGTCTCATCTCACTGTCCGGTTAATTCGCTGGAGGTGCGGACGTCCTTGACGGCACCATAACGGATGACGCGGACCGTCCCCTTGCCGCGCTCGCCGCGCAGCAGGTGAAAAGCCGCCTTGGTTTCATCGGTCTTGCTGTCCTCGAGCGAGCGCAGGGTCAGCGAAAGACGTTCTGCCATCTGCTGGGCGACGGTCAGCACCTCGGCTTCGCGCGGCGAAAGCTGCAGCGTCGCGGTCTGGCCGACGACGACCAACTCGCCGTCCTTTTCCTCGACCGTCTGGTCAATGGCGAGAACGCGAACGTTTTCCAGAATGGTTTCGGTGACGAATTCGTCGTTGCCGTCATCGCCCTTGGCCCGCCGTGTCATGATCACGTCGACACGGTCGTTGGGAAGGATGAAGCCGCCGGCGCTGGTTTCCGTCGAGATCGTCGTGGCTATGGCGCGCTGGCCTTGCGGCAGGATCGCCGACATGTAGCCGCGGTCGGATTTGACCAGCTTGGCTTCGCGCACCGGCTCGCCTTCGAAACATTGCCGCGCGGGTGATGCCGTCCTTTTCCAGTTCGGCAATTGCGTCGGGTCTTTCGGAGCGCTGGATGAAGCCGTTGCCGACAGCGTCGGTCGGCCATTCCTGCCAGCGGATTGCCCCGCCCTTCAGGTTCGATCCCATCGGGATGTCCTTGGCGGCAACCAGAACTTCGGTCAGTTCGACCGACGGCCCCGATTGCACTTCCTGGACTTCCGGCTGCCGGTTGGCGAGCCGCAGGGCGAAATAGGCCGCCCCGCCAGCGGCTACCAGGGCAGTGCCCATTACAATCAATCTTGCAGCCTTCATGTTCGCACTCCAACAAACCCACCACCGGCAAACCGGCAATCGGCAAATCGCCAATCGGCAAAACACCAATCGGGTTTCGCTGCATCATGATCCGGCAAAGGTGTAATTATGGTTAACGGAGTGCTGCAAATCCTAGTTAACGGATTTCCCGCCAACGGATTTCGCACGGCGCGACGGCGATGCCGGCGATCGCCGGATTCGCGATATCTGATGATGGCGACGACGGTCGCCGATCAGCCGAACGGATTTACGCTGTGGACGAGATGGCGCATCCACGGCGTGTCGGGATAGACCATGATTGCCGCGGCGGCGAGGGCGATGCCATAGGGAATGCCTTCGTCGGCGCGGTAGAGGCGCGCGATCCAGCCGACGCCGGCGAGGCGTTCGGGCAACGGCACGGTGCGCATGTTCATGATCGCCAGGGTCAGGACGCCACCGAAAAATGCGGCGACGACCAGATAGTTGAAGGATTGCTCCCAGCCGAGCCACAACGCGGTGGCGGCAGCAAGCTTGGCATCGCCACCGCCGATAGCGCCGAACGAAAACAGCGCGAAGCTGCAGACGAGCACGATGCCAAACATTGCCCAGTGCCAGCCGATGGTCGAGAGCGGCATGCCGAGCATCAGCGCAAAGACCATGAACCCAGCCATCAACGCCAGCGAAACCTTGTTGGAAATGGTCATCGACACCAGATCCGAGGCGGCGGCGAAAATCATGAACGACGGGAAAAACAGGGCCAGGCCGTATTCGAGCATTTCGCGATTCTCCGAAACGCAGCTGGACAACGCTTACGCCGCCCGGTTCAAATTTGGGTTAACAGCCCGAAATCTCGGATAGCAGGGGGTCCGGCGGCAAAACAAAGGCCGCCCGCCGTCTGGCGGGCGGCCTTGCGCATTTGCATGCGCGCGATGCTTACTTCAGCTTCGACTTGATGTTGGTGAAGGTGTTGTTGACGCCGGTGCCGACTGCAGTGGCGCCGCCGATGATGGCGACGGAAATCAGGGCAGCGATCAGGCCATATTCGATTGCCGTGGCGCCGGATTCGTTCTTCAGAAAGCGCGATACGAGTTTCATGGGTTTGCTCCTTGCAACACTTGACTGGTGTTCTTGTTTTGTGATCCGGCCGATCCGGCGTCACATGAGCCAACTTAGCCGGGGGGGTTTGAGAAATTCTTAAGTCACGTATTTGCCAATTCGCCAATCATTTGGTGCCAATTCGATGAAAATTGTCGGCAAATCGACTTCGCTTCGACGCCACGACTGCGGCGATGACGGCTTGGCCGCACCCATAATGTGCTGTTTTCATTACCCTATTGGACCAGGTTGAAGATTCCTGGCGCAGCGATCGGCCGACGCGAAGGGGTCAAATCGCGGCCGTTCGGCCGCCTTTTGGCCATGCAATTCGAATCCGGCGATTTACCATTCCTTCACCAAAAGCCGGGATTGTGCGCGAGGCGAATCCGTCGAACCGGAGAACGAACCATGCGCGCGACTGTTCTTGCCTTCGGCGTTCTGTTGCTGATGCCGATCGGCGCGGCGTGCGCCGCCGAAAACCCGGCTGACGAAACCGGCGAAAGCCTCATTATAACGGTCGACCGTGCCAGAGTGTTCCGCGTCACGCGGCCGGCGGCGACGGTCATCATCGGCAATCCGGCGATTGCCGACGCAACCATAGAAGATGAGACGACACTGGTTTTGACCGGCCGCTCGTTCGGCGTCACCAATCTCATCATTCTCGATGCCAAGGGCGATCCGATCGTCGACCAGACCCTGGTCGTGCGCGGCCACGAAGCCAATACAGTGCGTATCTACCGGCGCTCGGACCGCGAGACGCTGGCCTGCGCCCCGGTCTGCGAGCCGACTTTGACCATCGGCGACAACAACGACGCATTTGCCTTTGCCAACGAGCAGATCAAGGCACGCAATTCGCTGTCGAGCGAGACCAGCTCCAAATAGCCGGCCAGCCAGAGTCGGGCGGCACGGCGCGGCGGCACGGCGGGGTTAACGACCGGTTGCCGGATTGATTGCAATTGTCGTTCAACCGCTCACCGCCGCGAAACCCGCATCTGATAGCGATTCAGCAAGCCTGAACCGAAGATCGGATGAATCCCATGCGCTTTTCCGCCTTTCCGGCAACCGGGGCATTGCTGCGGCGTTGGAGCGCGGTTGCGCCGATGCCGAAGATCGTGCGGCGCTTTTCTAAGAATAAGGACGGTTCCACCGCGGTTGAGTTTGCGATCCTTTCTTTCCCCTTCTTCCTGCTGCTGTTCGGTATCATCGAATGCTCGCTATTGTTCTTCGCAGGCCAGATGCTCGAAAGCTCGGTCGACGAAGTCGGCCGCAAGATCCGCACCGGACAGCTCAACAACTCAATGACCGAACAGCAGTTCAAGGACGAAATCTGCTCGGCCACTTCGCTGCTGTTCAACTGCAACGATATCAAGGTCGACCTGAAGGTCGCTGCAACTTTCGACGACTTGAGCGACCCGCCGACGCCGCAGAACGGCCAGATCGATACCTCGGCCTATTCCTTCTCGGCACCGTGTCCCGAACAGATCGCGATGATCACGGTCACCTATGAATGGCCGATCTTCACCAACTATGTCGCCGCTCATCTGTCCGAGCTGAACAGTGGCAACGCCCTGCTTAATGCCATGGCAGTGTTCCGCACCGAGCCGTATCCGGCAGTGGGCGGCGGATGTTGAAGCGCAGCCAACCGAGAACGCAGACGCCTGTCGAACAAATCAACCCGGACCGGGGTCGGACATGAAAATGCTGGAAAAATCAATGTGGATCGGCCGCGAGGCCGCCTACCGGGTCGTCGACGAGGTCCGGCGTTTCGCGGCCGCCAGGCGCGGCGTGGCGGCGGTGGAATTCGCCTTCATCGCGCCGATCATGATCCTGCTGTTCGTCGGCACCATCGAATTGTCGGCCGGCATATCGACAAATCGTAAACTGTCGCGTGTATCGAGCGCCGTCGGCGACCTGATCACGCAGAGTCAAGCGCTGACCTGCAACGACGTCGAAAACATCATGGATATCTCGAGCAAGATCATGTACCCGTACAAGGATCCGATCGTGATCGTGGTCTCGACGATCAACATTGCCAGCGGACAAGCCAAGGTGGTCAAGAGCCTCTCGCGTCCGACAGGCCATGAACTGGCTCCGGGCACGCTCTACAACGTGCCGGCCAAGATCAAGAAGGACGGCACTTCTCTCGTCGCGGCAAATATTACGACCACTTACACGCCGTCCTTCGGCTGGGCACATTTCAGCGAAACCGATGGCGTCTATTTCTCGCAAACGCCGATTCCGATGGACGAAGAACTGTTCCTGCGTCCGCGAATCGGCGGCAGCACGACGATTACCGGCTGCTGATCGCCGCCATCGAAGTTTCGACGGTTGTCGCCACTACGGCTTGGCTTCTTTGCCCTCGCGCAGGCGGCGGATCACTTCCAACAGCGGTTCGATCTGCGATGGGCGGGCGATGACGAAGCCGCCGCCATGGTCGGGTTCAACCAAATCGTACGCCACCGGATCGTCGGAAAACATTGCCGGCAGGAGCTCGCGCAGCCGTGCTTTGGCTTCGCCGGGCAAGTTCTGGCGCACCGAATGAATGCGATTGGGAATTTCGACCGATTGCCAAATCGTTCGAAACGCGGCCGGATCGGCACCGAGCGCCGCCGCCTGCGCCAGCGTGCCGCGCGTCGGCGCTTGCGCTGTACCAACGTCCGGCGACCAGCCGATCGCCGCGTCGATGCGTGCTTCGGTTAAGGCCGCCAGCAACGCTGCGCCTGAATCGAACCATTGCAGGTTCGCCTCGTTACCGCCGAGATCGAGGCCGGCATGAGCCAGTCCGTCGAGCGCGATATCAAGTCCGCCGAACGCGCCGGCGTGCAAGGCGCCAATCCGCTTGCCCTTGAGATCGGCTAGCGCCGCGGGCCCGTCGGCGCGGACAATCAGAACCTGCCTGGAGGCGATGGCGCCATCGCCGTCACGGGCGATCGCCACCGGTTCGATGCATTGGCAGCGCGCTTCGGCCAGCGCATGCGCGGTGGCCGAAAGGATCGCATATTCGATGCGCGATTGGACAAGCGCATCGACCAGCGTCGCATAGTCGCGCCCGGCAAACAATTCGACATCGAGGCCGAGGCCCTCGGCCAGCGCCAGGCGGAACGGTTCGAGGCGGGCGGTCGCTTCCGTCGGATTGCCGGCTGCGACAAACCCGACGCGGAACGAGCCGATGGTTTCGCGCCAGTCCGCCGCCAAAGCGGTGCCGGCCAGCATCACCAAGCCCAACAGCGCCGCCGCAAATCGCACATGCATGGTGATTCTCCAGAAATCATAACCTGCCTCTTTTGCCGCGTCCCCGCAAATCGGGGCAAATCGGCTGAACGGCGAAATACATTTGGCCGCCGTCGCAAGATCATCTATCGTCGTATCTGCATGGCGCGGGCGTATCTCCTGGTTCTTGATTCCTTTGGCATCGGCGGAGCGCCGGACGCCACCAAATATGGCGATGAGGGCGCCGACACGCTCGGCCATATCGCCACCGAATGCGCTGCCGGCCGTGCCGACAAGGCCGGACTGCGGTCCGGGCCTTTGGCACTGCCGAACCTGGAAGCGCTCGGGCTTGGGCTTGCGGCGCGTGGCGCCACCGGAAAAATACCCGCGGGATTCTCGGAGACACCTGATCTGCTGGGCCTGTGTGCGCATGCGCGCGAGACCTCGAACGGCAAGGACACGCCTTCCGGCCACTGGGAGATCGCTGGTGTCCCGGTCGAATTCGACTGGGGTTATTTCCCGGATACGCAGCCGTGCTTTCCAGCCGATCTCGTCGCCGCGATCGTGCGCGAGGGCAAACTACCGGGCATACTCGGCAACAAGCATGCGCCCGGCACCGCCATCATCGACGAACTGGGCGAAGAACATATCCGCACGGGAAAGCCGATCTGCTACACCTCGGCCAATTCGGTGTTCCAGATCGCAGCTCATGAAAGCCACTTCGGGCTGCAGCGGCTCTACGACCTTTGTCTGCTGGTGCGGCGGCTGGTCGATCCGCTGAAAATCGGAAGGGTGATCGCGCGGCCGTTCATCGGCGAAACGCCGGCGGATTTCGAACGCACCGGAAACCGCCACGACTATGCCATTCCGCCGCCCAAGCCGACCTTGCTGGAACGCGCCAAATCGGCCGGGCGCCAGGTCATCGCCATCGGCAAGATCTCCGACATATTCGCGCATCGCGGACCGACGGTTTCGCGCAAGGCGCACAGCAACAATGCGGTATTCGATTGCGTCGCCGAGGAGGTTGGCAAGGCTGCGGACGGTAGCTTAGTATTCGCCAACCTCGTCGATTTCAATTCGCTCTATGGCCATCGCCGAGATGTTGCCGGCTATGCGGCAGCACTCGAACATTTCGACCGGCGATTGCCGGAATTAATTGCCACGCTGCAGCCTTACGACCTGCTGGCCATCACCGCCGACCACGGCAACGACCCGACCTGGCGCGGCACCGACCATACCCGCGAGCAGGTCGCGGCGCTGATGTGCGGCCCGGGGATCGCGCCGCGTTTTGCCGGGGCGCGGCCGACCTTTGCCGACATCGGCGGGACCGTCGCCGAGCATCTCGGCCTCGCGCCGGGGCCGCACGGCAAATCGTTCCTGAAAGCATAAATCGTGATCGCCAAAGCCGAAATCCATTGCCACATCGAGGGCGCGGCTCATCCTGAGCTGGTGCGGCGCCAGGCACAGAAATACGGCGTCGATGTTTCCGGGATCATTTCGCCCAAGGGCGAATATTTCTGGACGGATTTCACGGACTTCCTGCGCGCCTACGATCTCGCGGCGAGCCTGTTCCGCACGCGCGCCGACTATGCGCTGCTGGCCGAGCACTATCTGAGCGGCATTGCCGCCGAAGGTGCGGTCTACAGCGAGTTCTTCATCTCGACCGATCATGCCATCGAGGCCGGGCTCGACCCGAGCGACTACGTCGAAGGCCTCGCCGACGGTATCGCCGCGGCCAGGGCGACAACGGGTATCGAGGCCCGGATGATCGCCATCGGCCTGCGCCACCGGGGTCCGACAGCCGTTTTGGAAACCGCCCGTTGGGTCGCTGCCCATCCACATCCGTTGGTCACCGGCTTCGGCATGGCCGGCGACGAACGTATGCACCATGCGCGCGATTTCGCGCCGGCTTTCGACTTGGCGCGCGCCGGCGGCCTCGGCATCACGGTTCACGCCGGGGAACTGTGCGGGGCGCAAAGCGTGCGCGACGCGCTCGACCATATCCGCCCTACCCGGCTCGGGCACGGCGTGCGCGCGATCGAGGATCCGGCCTTGGTGAACGAACTCGCGGCGGAAGAAATCGTGCTGGAAGTCTGTCCGGTCTCCAACATTTCCATGAAGGTATTTGCGAGCTTCAAGGCCCACCCGCTGCGCCGGCTGGTCGAAGCCGGCTGCCGGGCGACGCTGAATTCCGACGATCCGCCACATTTTCGCAGCAGCATCGGCCACGAATACGAAGTGGCGGCAAACGAGATGGGATTCGGCGACGCCGAGCTGCTGCAATTCACTCGCAATGCCATCGAGGCCGCCTTCATTGATGGGGAAAGCCGGGCGAGATTGCTTGAGCGCGTCGGTGTCGGCGGTCTAGGGTGAGGCGAACGGAGCGAACGGAGAGTATCCGGGCATGGCCAAAATCACCGTCGTCGATCACCCGCTGGTCAAGCACAAATTGACCATCATGCGCGACAAGGAAACCTCAACCGCGGGCTTTCGCCGGCTGCTGCGCGAAATCTCGCTGCTGCTGACCTACGAGGTCACGCGCGACCTCGAACTGACGACAAAAAAGATCGAAACTCCGTTGGCCGAAATGGAGGCGCCGACGCTGGAAGGCAAGAAGCTGGTCTTCGCCTCGATCCTGCGTGCCGGCAACGGCCTGCTCGAAGGCATGCTCGACTTGGTGCCGGCCGCCCGCGTCGCCCATATCGGCCTTTACCGCGACCACGACACGCTTGCCGCCGTCGAATATTACTTCAAGGCGCCGGCAGACATCGGCGACCGACTAGTCATCGTCGTCGATCCGATGCTGGCGACCGCCAATTCGGCGATCGCCGCTGTCGACCGGCTGAAGCGACGCGGCGCCACCAACTTGCGCTATCTGTGCCTGCTGGCGGCGCCCGAAGGCCTCGAGCGCTTCACCAATGCCCATCCCGACGTGCCGGTGTTTACTGCGGCCATCGACAGCCATCTCAACGAGAAGGGCTATATCGTGCCCGGTCTCGGCGACGCCGGCGACCGCATGTACGGAACGAAATAGGCATTAACCCTTTGCTCACCATGCCGGCAAATCGCCGCACCGGTTGAGGTTCCGGCGAGCGGGTTGGGTTAGGCTAAGGCCTCAACCGATCCGGCGCCAGCCATGAACCGATTTCTCATCCTTGCCGGTATTTTCATCGCCCTCGCGGCGCTGGCGCCGTCGCAGCTTGGCAAGCTTGCAAACCAGCAGCCGGCGGCGGATGGCGTTCCGGCCGGTGACGCGCAAATGGCCCGCACAAGCGACAAGGCAGGCGACAAGGCGGGCGACGCCTCGGCCAATGAACAGATCGGCCACAGCGCCAGGATTTCGCCCGGACGCGGTGGCCATTTCTTCACCGAAGCACGCATGAACGGACGCAGCGTCGACGTGTTGGTCGACACCGGCGCAACGCTGGTCGCCATCAACGAATCGACGGCGCGCCGCCTCGGCATCCGCCTCACCCCGGCAGACTTCAAATATCGAGTGCACACCGCCAACGGCGATACCGAAGCGGCTGCGGCGACGATCGACGAAATCCGCATCGGCCGGGTGACGGTCCGCGATGTTCCGGCGACGGTTTCGCGCAATTCGGCACTCTCTGGGACGCTCCTCGGCATGAGTTTCCTCGGGAAATTGCGCAAATTTTCCGTCGAGGGCGGCGATCTGATCCTGAGCGAATAGGGTCAGCCTATCTTTTCCAGCACCGCCGGCCTTTCCTTGCCGGCCTTGCGCATGGCGGCAAGTATCCTCGCTTGAGCCTTGTCCGCCGTCGCCTCGTCGCGGGCGTGAATGACGCAGAGCGGCGCCTGCCCGTCCCAGTCGCGCCCGGCGATGGCCGAAAGCCCGACGGTCAGATCGATGTCGTCCTGCGGCCTTGTGCGGCCGCCGCCGAGTTCGACCACGGCGAGGCCGAGTTCGCTGGTATCGAACGCCAGCTGTCCGGCCAATTCGCTTTTCTCGGCCGGCGCGACCAGTTCCCGGTGGAGCTTCGCCGGCTTCAGATATTTGCCCGGCTTTTCCATGAAGTCGGCGGGCCCGCCAAGAGCGGCTGCCATTCGCCCGAATCGCTCGGCAGCCTGGCCGGAAGTCAGCGCGCCCTCGACCTGGCGCTTGCCGTCTTCGTCATCGCGCGCAATGCCGGCGGCAACCAGCATCTCGGCGCCGAGCGCCACCGTGACGTCCCACAAACGCTTGTCGGCCTGCTTCAAGGTCAGGAAATCGACGGCATTGGCAACTTCGAGCGCGTTGCCCGCGGCGGTCGCGAGCGGATGGTCCATGTCGGTCAGCAGCGCCGTCGTCTTCAGCCCGGCGCCGTTGGCGACCTCGACCAGGCTCACCGCCAGTTCGCGCGCCTTGGCGAGCGAGGCCATGAACGCGCCGGAACCGACCTTGACGTCCAGAACCAGACCTTTCAGGCCGGCGGCGAGCTTCTTCGACAGGATCGAAGCGGTGATCAGCGGCACGCTCTCGACCGTGGCGGTGACATCGCGGATCGCGTAGATGAGGCGGTCGGCCGGGGCGAGATCTCCGGTCTGGCCGATGATCGCGCAGCCGATTTCGGCAACAGTCTTGCGAAACAGCTCGTTGTCCGGCGCCGCGTCATAGCCAGGAATGGCGGCGAGCTTGTCGAGCGTGCCGCCGGTATGTCCGAGGCCACGGCCGGAAATCATCGGCACATAGGCGCCGCAGGCAGCAACGGCAGGTGCCAGCATCAGCGAGACATTGTCGCCGACGCCGCCGGTCGAATGCTTGTCGACGACGGCGTCGCCGAGCTCCGACCAATCGAGCACCGTGCCGGAATCGCGCATCGCCAGCGTCAAGGCCATGGCTTCCTTGCGCTCCATGCCGTTGAGGAAGACCGCCATGGAGAGGGCCGCGATTTGGCCCTCGGAAATGCTGCCTTCGGTGACGCCGGCAACAAACTCGCCGATTTCCTCCGGAGTGAGTTTGCGGCCGTCGCGCTTCCTGGCGATGATTTCCTGGGGCAGCAAGGTCAGACCCCGTACGGCGTCCAGATCGTCTTGACCCGCACGGCGTGGAATAGGAATTCGCGGCCCCGGCCCTCAACGGGATCGAACCAGTCGCGAGCAAGGCCGTTGTTGACCCAGGTCGCTTTCAAATTGCCGACGCTCTCGCGCTCGACGGTGGCGCTGCCCGCGGCCGAACCGAAATACCAGTGGCAGGCAATGTCGTCGTGCTTGGCCATAACGGCGGCAAGCGTGTCGCGGTCGCCGGTGATAATGTTGACGACGCCGCCCGGCACGTCAGAAGTGTCGAGCACCTGATAGAAATCACCGGCGACGAGAGCCTTTGCCGGCGACGGCGTGACGACGACGCGGTTGCCCATGGCGATTGCCGAGGCAACCAGCGAAACGAAGGCAAGCAGGGGCGCTTCGTCGGGGCAGGAAATTGCCATCACCTCCCAGGGTTCGTTCAGCGCCAGCGACAGCATGTTGGCCATCGGGGCGCGCGCCGCGCCGTCGTATTTGTCGGCCCAGGCGGCGTAGTGAACGACACGGGCAATCGATGCATCTACCTCGGCCTTCGCCGCCGACGCCGGACCGCCGTTCAGCGCTTTCAGGCGCTCGACGAAATCGTTGGCGCGCGCCGCCAAATTCTCGGCGAGAAAATAAAGCACCTGGGCGCGGCCGTGGCCGGTCATCGTTGACCAACCGGCGGCGGCATGAGCGGCTTCTACGGCGTTGCGAATGTCCTTGCGGTTGCCGTAACCGGCTTCGGAGACGAGTTTCCCGCCGGCGTCGTGAATGGGGTAGGAATAGCCCCAGTCGGGACGCACCTGCTTGCCGCCGACATACAGCTTCATCGTCCGGTCGAGGGTCGTCGGCGCGGCGATTTCGTCGCCCTGCGGCAACGGCGCCGCGATTTTCGCGGTTGCCGGCAGCACCTTGGCCTTCTTCTGCCAGGCCGGTTTCAGGTATTCGAACATGCCCTCGGCGCCGCCCTCGCGGCCGAAACCGGATTCGCGATAACCGCCGAACCCGGCCGACGCGTCGAACAGGTTGGTCGAATTGATCCACACGACGCCGGCCTTCAACTGTTTGGCCGTATCGAAGGCGATGTCGAGGCTCTGGCTCCAAACCGAAGCGGCGAGGCCGTAGCGCGAGTTGTTGGCGAGCGCGACCGCCTCTGAAGGCGTGCGGAAGGTCATCGACACGATGACCGGCCCGAAGATTTCTTCCTGCGCGCACATTGCCGAGGGCTCCACGCCGGTCAGCAGTGTCGGCGGATAAAAACAGCCCTTCTGCTTCTTTATGTCTTCGGCCCAGGTCGGCTGCCACAGCTGCGCGCCTTCGGCGACGCCGGCGGCGACGCGTTTCTCGACGTTAGCCAATTGCACCGGATCGGCGAGCGCGCCGATGTCGATGGCCTTGTCGAGCGGATCGCCGACACGCAGGTGTTCCATGCGAGTGCGCAGTTTGTCGTGGAACTTGTCGGCGATGCCTTCCTGGACAATGGCGCGCGAACCGGCGCAACAGACCTCGCCTTGGTTGAACCAGATGGCGTCGACGACGCCCTCGACCGCCGCATCGATGTCGGCCTCGGAAAAGACAATGAAGGGCGATTTGCCGCCGAGTTCGAGCGACAGCTTTTTCGCTTTGCCGGCGGTCGCGGCGCGAATGCGGCGGCCGACCTCGGTCGAGCCGGTAAACGCAATCTTGGCAAAGCCGTCATGGCCGGCGACGAGCGCGCCGGTTTCACCAGCGCCGTTGACGATGTTGAAGACGCCGGCGGGCAAGCCAGCCTCGTTAGCCAGTTCGGCGAAGGCCATGGCAGTCAGCGGCGTATATTCGGCCGGCTTCAGCACCACGGTGCAGCCCGCCGCCAATGCCGGAGACACCTTCCAGGCCAGCATCAGCAGCGGAAAGTTCCACGGGATGATCTGGCCGCAGACGCCGGCCGGCTCATAGCCGGCGAACTCGCTTTCGCGCAGTTCGGCCCAGCCGGCGTGGTAATAGAAATGGCGGGCGACCAGCGGAATGTCGATGTCGCGCAATTCGCGGATCGGCTTGCCGTTGTCGAGCGTTTCCAGCACGGCGAGCAGGCGCGAGTGCTTCTGCACCTGGCGCGCAAGCGCGTAGAGATGGCGGGCTCGCGTGCCACCCGACAATTTCGACCATTTGGCATAGGCGGCCGTGGCGGCGGCAACTGCAGCGTCGACCTCCTTCTTGCCGGCGATCGCGACATCGGCGAGCTTGTCGCCGGTCGCCGGATTGCGGGTGGCAAACACCACCTTGCCGGGCACGGTGAATTTTCCCGCGATGAAATGGCCGAATTTGCGTCCGTGCCGGTCCAGCCAGGCGGTGGCGAGATTTGCTTCTTCCGGCGCCGGTCCGTATTCCATGGTCTTGAGGATGTCGCGAACTTCATTCATGGCGCGCCTCTTGGCTCGTCAGCGTCACGCCATCGCGTGGCGATTGGCGGCCGAATAGCGGCCGGTGACGAAGTGTTCGATCTGGCGTTCGATGTCGGTCAGCAGCGCGCTGGCGCCGAGCCGCAACAGGTCGGGTTCCATCCAGTCGCGGCCGAGTTCTTCCTTCATCAGGATCAACCAGGCGAGCGCGTCCTTGGCGGCGCGAATGCCGCCGGCCGGCTTGAAGCCGACCTTAAATCCGGTCAACGTTTCGTAATCGCGAATGGCGCGCACCATGACAAGACTGACCGGCAGTGTAGCGTTGACCGCTTCCATGCCGGTGGACGTCTTGATGAAATCTGCGCCGGCCATCATCGCCACCATCGACGCGCGATAGACATTGGTCAGCGTCTTCAGGTCGCCGGTTCCAAGAATCGCCTTCATGTGCGCTTGCCCGCAGGCTTCGCGCATCTGGCGAACCTCGTCGTAGAGCGACGGCCAGTCGCCGGTCAGCACCTGGGCGCGGGCGATGACGATGTCGATCTCGCCGGCGCCCTCGGCAACCGCGAAGCGGATTTCGGCGAGGCGCTGGGCGAGCGGCGTTTGGCCGGCGGGAAAGCCGGTCGCGACCGAGGCAACTGGAATGCGCGTTCCCTGCAGCGCGGCGGCGGCGGTCGCCACCATGTTGGGATAGACACAGACTGCGCCGGTGGTGATCTCGCCCGGTCGCAGGCCGAGGGCTTCGAGAAGGTCGGCGCGCAGCGGATTGCGCGCCTTGGCGCAGAGCCTATGCACCCGGCCGGGCGTGTCGTCGCCGGAAAGCGTCGTCAGGTCGATCACCTCGATCGCCTTGACGAGCCAGGCGGCTTGCCAGGCCTTCTTGACGGTGCGGCGGGTCGTCAGGGTGGCGGCGCGGCGCTGGGCCGCCGACAAGTTGACCTCGACCGCCTCGAACCATTCCGGCGTCAGCGCCGTGCCGTTATTGCGTCGATGGTGGGGAGCAATATCGACCAGCGCAGTCCCCGGCGCGGCGAGGGCGTCACGGGAAATTTCGCCGGTTTTCGCATCGTTTTTCATTTTCACAATTCCGAACCCAGCACGGCGGCCAGCAGGCGCGCCAGGCGCTTGCCGCCCTTCGGCGCATTTTCCTTGGTCTCATGGTGCGAGAGCTCGGCGCCGGTCATGCCCGCAGCCAGATTGGTTATGACAGAAAATGCGGCGCATTGCAGGCCGAAGAAGCGGGCAAGGATCACTTCCGGCACGGTCGACATGCCGACGGCGTCAGCGCCGAGGAGGCGCGCAGCGCGGATTTCGGCGGGCGTCTCGAAGCTCGGCCCCGAGAACCACATGTAGACGCCCTCGTAGAGTGTCTCTTCCATATCCAGCGCTTTGGCGCGGAAACGCTTGGCGAGTTCGGCGTCGTAAGCCTGCGTCATGCCGACGAAACGGGCGTCGGTCGTTTCCCCGATCAAGGGGTTGGCGCCGGCGAAGTTGATGTGATCGGTAATCATCATCACCGAACCCGGCCCCATTTCGGGCCTGAGCGAGCCGGCCGAATTGGTCAGGATCAGTTGCCGCACCCCGATGGCCGCCAGCGTTTCGAGCACCGGCCGCATCGCGGCGGCATCGCCGCGCTCGTAGTAGTGAATGCGGCCGGAAAGCATGAGCACGGGTGTGCCGGAAAAGCCGCCGGCAACGATCTGTCCCGCATGGCCGGAAACGCCACTTTGCGGAAAACCGTCGAGATCGGCATACGGTACGTTCACCGGCAGGGTCATCGCCTCGACGAGCTCGCCGAGACCGGAACCGAGGATGATCGCGCTCTGCGGCAACAATCCGTCGAGCCGGCGAATGAGCGTGTCGGTCGCTGCCTTCATGCGGCGCCGTCCAGGTCGAAGGACTTCGGCAGCAGTTGCCCGAGTGTCAGGGTTTCGATGACGCCGGAATTGTCGCACAGGTGCACCTTGGTCTCCGGCGAACCAAATTCGGCGAGGCGCTGGCGGCAACCGCCGCAAGGTGTGATCGCCGCCTTCTTCGTCCCGATCACGGCGATCTCGGCGATGGTACCGCCGCCGTCCATCACCATGTGGGCGATCGCGGTCGTCTCGGCGCACCAGCCAAGCGGATAAGCAGCATTCTCGATGTTGCAGCCGGAAAAGATGCGTCCGTCGCCGGTGCGCAGCGCGGCGCCGACCGGGAATTGCGAATACGGCGCGTAGGCGCGCCGCGCCGCCGCTACCGCCAGCCGGTGCAAGTCGGCAGCCATCCCAGCGCTCCTTCCCTTGTCCGCAGATTTCGTCACCGGGCAGTTTGCCGATTATCGGCAAGCGCACAAGTGGCACCGGCCCGGACGCCAGACCCGGCCATTTTTTGACCATTTGGTAAATTTTCGCAAGCCCGCCGTCAGGCGGCGCCGGCGCGACCATGCATTTGCGCGAACAGGGTATCGGCCGGCGGACGGACGCGGAATTCCAGATCGAGCAGGATCTTCTTGCGCCAAATACCGCCGCCGAAACCCGTCAGGGCGCCATTGGCCCCGACCACGCGATGGCAGGGAATGACAATCGGCAAAGGATTCTGCCCGCAGGCTTCGCCAACCGCCCGGCTGGCCGCCGCTGTCTGCCCGATATCTCTCGCAACCTCGCCGTAGGTGGCGGTCTCGCCATAGGGGATTTCCAGCATCCGCCGCCACACCGCGAGCTGGAATTCGTTGCCGCGCGGTTCCAGCGCAAGGTCGAAATCGGTGCGCTTGCCGGCGAAATAATCCCCGATCTGGCGTGTCGCATCGGCAAATTCGGCATCGTCGCGCTGCCATTCGGGCATTGGTTTGCGGGCACCGCGACCGCCAGAAAAGCTGACGACAAGCAGCTTGTCTCGGGTTCCGGCGAGGAGCAACGGCCCGACCGGGCTGTCGATTTCGGTGAATTTCATTTGCGGTTCCACCATGGCCGCAATATTGGTCCGAACCCGAAGGATTGCCACCCGAAAACGCCGAAAATGGATGTCATGGAAACGATCGAGCAACTGACCGGACGATTTCCCCGGACCGGCAAGGTCGAGTGGATTGGCATCCGCCCGGCGCGGGCGCAACCCGTTGCCAGCGTGGCGCGTGTCGCGGCGCGGCGCGGCGGCCTGGAAGGCGATCACCGCGAGAAGGAAGGCCTGCGGGCGGTGACGCTGATCCAGCACGAGCATTTGGCCGCAATCGCCGCATTGGCGGGGCTTGCTAAAGTCGATCCCGCCATGCTGCGGCGCAACATCGCCATCTCCGGCATCAACCTGCTGGCGCTCAAGGGCCGAACGTTCCGGATCGGAACCGCGCTCCTGAACGGCACCGATATCTGCGCGCCGTGTTCGCGCATGGAGGCGGCGCTCGGTCTTGGCGGCTACAACGCCATGCGCGGCCATGGCGGACTGTGCGCCGCGGTCGTCGAGGAAGGCGAGATCACGGTCGGCGGCGAAGTCGTCGCCCAATGATTCCGCCTCTCAGCGTTCCTTGACATAGGGCTTGCCGTCGGCGGCCGGCGGTCGTGCCTTGCCGATCAGGCCGGCAACAAGCACGATGGTGGCGATATAGGGCGCCATGGCAAGGAACTCAGCGGGGATCGGGGTGCCGAGGATCGCCAGCTTCTGCTGCAGCAAATCGGCGAAGCCGAAAACCAGAGCGGCGAGCAGCGCGCCGACCGGGTGCCAGCGGCCGAAGATCATGGCGGCAAGACCGATGAAGCCGCGGCCGTTGGTCATGTTCTCGTCGAAGCGTCCGACCGAGCCGAGCGTGAACCAGGCACCGCCGAAGCCGGCGGCCATGCCGGCCAACGTGACGTTGATATAGCGCAGGCGGTAGACGTTAATGCCGAGCGTGTCGGCCGCTTCCGGATGCTCGCCGACGGCGCGAGCGCGCAAGCCACTACGCGTGTAGAACAGGTAGTAGGTCGCAACCGCCACCATGATGAACGCGCCATAGACGAAGAGATTGTGCTGGAACAGCACCGGCCCGATCACGGGGATGCCACTGAGGACGGGAATGTTGATCGCCCTGAACACCGGGGCGTTGTTGAGTTCGCGATAGTGCGTCAGCACTTGGCTGCTGACATAGGAGGTGAGCCCCAGCACCAGCAAATTGATCGCCACGCCGGCGATGATCTGGTCGACCCGATAGGTGACAACAAGCGAAGCCAGAAGCAGGCCAAACGCACCGCCGACGAGCACGGACGCCACAAGACCGCCAAAACCGCCAAGGAGCGAGCCGACGACGGCGCCAGTAAAGGCGCCGGCCAGCAGCATGCCTTCGATGGCGATGTTGACGACGGCGACGCGCTCGGAGAGCACGCCGGCAAGGCCGCCAAGGGCGATCGGCACTGCGCGGATGATCGTCGCCTGCAGCATGCCGGTCAGGGAGAATGACTTGTCGGCGGTCGCCCAGGTCAGGAACGCGGTGACCGTGAGCAACAGACCGATGCCGAACATCAGGCCCGACCAGCGCACCGCGCCAGGCAGAAACTGGCGCACGCCGAAGAATGCGAGAATCGCCGCAACGACCCAGGCATAAGGCGCGGCCGGTACGACGAGGTTCGGCATGGCGAAGGCGTCGCCCGGGAAGGCCAACCGGAACGACGCGTCGCCGGTCACCGGCAGCGCGAAGACAAACGCGACGAAGACTGCCAGGGCCAACAGCAGCCAGCCGATGATCCTGGTCTGGCGTAATCGCGCATGCCCGACTATGCCGCCGTGAGCCCGTGATGTGTCCGCCACCGCCATCGTCAGCCCCGATTGGCCTGCTTCTGGAACGCGAAACCGAATACCGCGCGCATCAGCAGCGGTGCGGCGATAAAGATGATGATCAGGGCCTGGACGATGGCAATCAGGTCGAGGCTGACGCCGGCCGATACCTGCATCTGGCGCCCGCCCGCCTGCAACGCGCCGAACAGCAGGCCCGCCAGCAGCACGCCGAACGGATGGGCGCGGCCGAGCAGGGCAACGGCGATGGCATCGAAACCGACGCCACCGGAAAAATTGGGCGAGGCGCGGCCGAGCACGCCGAGAACCTGATTGGCCCCGGCGAGGCCGGCAAGGGCGCCGGCCATCGCCATGACCATGACGATAATCAGACCGGAACGCATGCCGGCATAGCGCGCAGCATTCGGGTTGAGGCCGGAGGCGCGGAATTCGAAACCGATGGTCGTCCTGAACAACAGCCACCAGACAAAGATCACTGCGGCAATCACCATGATAAGGCCGCCATGAATGCGCAGCGATGAATCGATCCAGTCGAACAGACGCGGCAGCTCGGCGCTCGGCAGCACGCTTTTCGATATCGGATCGGCACGGCCGACCTTCTGCACGAACGGGCTGCGCAGCAGGTAGTCGACGAGGCGCATCGAGATCAGGTTGAGCATGATGGTCGTGATGACTTCATGAGCGCCCGTGGCCGCGCGCAGCCAGCCGGCGATCGACGCCCACAGCGCGCCGGCGAGCGCGCCGGCCAGCAGTGCTAACGGCAAATGAATGAAGGCCGGCAAGCCGGCAAAGGAAAAGCCGACGATCACGGCAGCCATGCCGCCCACGATCACTTGGCCTTCGGCGCCGATGTTGAACAGGCCGGCGCGGAACCCGAGCGCGATGCCGAGCCCGGCAAGCGTCAACGGCGCGGCCGCGGTCAAGGTTTCCGAAATCGCCGAGGGCGAACCCAGCGAACCGACGAACAGCGCGACGAAAGACTGGCCGATCCTTTCCGGCGAAACCCCGGTCGCCAGCATGATCAGTCCGCCGAACAGCAAGGCGACGACGACGGCCAGAACCGGCACGATCACCAGGTCTTCAAAGTCGGCGCGCGCCGGGGCGGCGCGCTTGAGCAACTGCGCCGAAACCGTTTCGTTGCCGCCGCGCTTGTTCATGCCGCCGCTCCCGCCATGGCAAGGCCGATCTCGTTCTTGCTTGCCGGGCGTTTGCCGGCGGCAAATTCGGCGACGATGCGACCGCGGAACATGACCAGGATGCGGTCGGAAAGCGCGAGGATTTCATCGAGCTCGGAGGAGATGATGAGGACGCCGTCGCCCTCATCACGCGCGGCGACGATGCGCTTGTGGATATATTCGATCGAACCGACATCAAGGCCGCGGGTCGGCTGGGAAGCGACCATGAGCTTGGTGTCGCGCGACAGCTCCCGCGCCACGATCATCTTCTGCTGATTGCCGCCGGAAAGCTTGCCGGCATGCGCGAATATCGATTGGGTGCGCACGTCGAAGGCGGCGGCGTTCCTGGCCGAAGTCTCGTTGACGGTCTTCCAGTCCATCAGGATGCCGCGCGAATAGGGTTCGTCGTAATAGGTGTTGAGCGCCATGTTTTCGGCGATGGTGAAATCGGCAATCATACCGCTGCGCTGGCGGTCTTCGGGCACATGGGCAAAACCCATCCGGTGCAACTGGCGGGCCGGAGCGTTGGTGACGTCCTTGCCGTCGAACTTCACGCTTCCCGATGCGACGCGCCTGAGCCCGGTCAGCGCCTCTTCGAGTTCGGTCTGGCCGTTGCCCTGAACGCCAGCGATGCCGACGATCTCGCCGCTGCGGACGCTGAAACTGACATTGTCGACGGCAACCAAATCGTCGTCGCGCAGCGCCGTCAGGCCTTCGACCTCGAGCCGAACGCTGCCAGGCTTGAACTTGCCCTTCTTAACCAGGAAACTGACGGGCCGGCCGACCATCATTTCAGCGAGCTTCTTGTCGGTTGTCTTGCGTGGCAAACCTTCGCCGACAATTCTGCCGGCCCGGAGCACGCTGATGCGGTCGGCAACCTCGTGAATCTCGTGCAATTTGTGAGTGATGAAAACCAGCGCCTTGCCGGCTTTCTTCAACATGCGGACGATCTTGTAGAATTCGGTGACTTCCTGCGGCGTCAGCACGGCGGTCGGTTCGTCGAAAACCAACACTTCGGCCGATCGGAACAGCACCTTGATGATCTCGACGCGCTGCTGGATGCCGACGGGCAACTCCTCGATCAGCGCGTCAGGATCGACCTGGAGGCCGTATTCATCGTTGATGGCGCGAACCTGCTCGCGCGCCTTGGCGAGGTCGAGATGGTCGAGCCTGCCGGTTGGCTCGACGCCGAGCACGACGTTTTCGGCAACGGTGAAGACGGGAACCAGCATGAAATGCTGATGCACCATGCCGATGCCGGCGCGGATGGCATCGCCCGGGCCGTGGAACTGAACCGGCTCGCCATCGATCAGGATTTCGCCGTCGTCTGGCCGGTAGAAGCCGGTGAGGACATTCATCAGCGTCGACTTGCCGGCGCCGTTTTCGCCGAGCAGACCCAATACCTCGCCGGCGCGGATCGAAAGGTTGACGCTGGAGTTGGCGACGAGGTCACCGAATCGCTTGGTGATGCCGCGAAGCTCGATTTCCAATGGCTGCGGCCCCCCCGTAAGCTTATTCGCGGCCCTTGGCTCGCTGCCGGATGGCAACCCGCCGCCTGAGCTTTTTGCCGAGGCGGCGGGAAAGTTGCGAAACCGGTCGAGGACTACATTCCCTTGACCATTACTTTGCCGTCCTTGATGCCGGCGGCGATCTTTTCGATCTCGCCCTTCAGTTCGGCCGATACGGCCGAATCGAGATCGTGATAAGGTGCCAGGCCGACGCCGCCGCTCTTCAGCGTGCCGACGATGACGCCGCCCTTGAAGGTGCCGTCCTTGGCCTGCTTGATGGCTTCAACGACGGTCGAAATCCATGCGCTTCAGTACCGAGGTAAGGAAGACCCCCTTGTGCTCGGGGTCGGTGACATACTGGTCGACGTCGACGCCGACGATCTTGAGCTTGTCGGCGCCAAGCTCGGTGGCGAGCGCCGCCGAGCCCTGGCCGACCGGACCGGCGACCGGCATGACGATGTCGGCGCCTTCCTCGTTCAGGTTCTTGGCGAAGGCGCGGCCGTCATCGAGGCTCGAGAAGTTGTTGGTGAAGAGACCTTCCTTCTTGGCCGGATCCCAGCCGAGGACCTTCACCTTCTTGCCCTTCTGCTTGTTGTAGTAATCGACGCCGTGGGCAAAGCCGTCCATGAAGATCGTCACCGGCGGGATGTTGATGCCGCCGAAGGTGCCGACGACGCCGGACTTGGAAACGCCCGCCGCCAGATAACCGGCGAGGAAGGCTGCTTCGTCGGTCGCATAGACCTGGCCGAGGATGTTCGGCACGACCGGATCGTAGGCGAAGTCGACGATCGAGAACTTCACCTTCGGATTGGCTTCCGCAGCCGCCTTGGTTGCATCGCCCAGAAGGAAGCCGACCGTGACGATGATGTCGCACTTCTCGGCGACGAACGAATTGATGTTCGGAACGTAGTCGGTCTCGGCCTTGGATTCGAGCAGCTTGCCCTCGACCTTGAGTTCCTTTTCCGCGTCCTGGACGCCCTTCCAGGCGGTCTGGTTGAAGCCCTTGTCGTCGACGCCGCCGGTGTCGGTGATCTGGCAGGCCTTGAAGTCGGCTGCGAATGCAGGCAGCGACAACGCGGTCACGGCCAGGAGGCCGAATATGATACGCTTCATGATGATTTCCCTGTTCCCGATTTGATGGTCTGTCGCCTGCGGAAAATCCGGTCATGCGCCGGATCTTTGCCGGGCAAGCGGCCCTGGGCACCGGACCCCGCAAGGCGCGGGCTCCGATGCCGGTGCGGCTAATCTGGCATGGAATGGCGAGGTTTGCATACCGAAATTTCAACCTCGCCTGCCGCCTAGGATCAGGGTTTGCGCGGTTGGCAGGCAAAAGCCGCAGCCAGATTGATCCAGACCGACGAAGCCGGTAAGGCTCGCAAACGGTTCTGGCAGCGGGGATTTTGAACTTGGAGCCTCGGTTTCCCGTTTTGATCGGCGATATCGGCGGCACGAATGCCCGGTTTGCGGTTGTCGAGGCCGCCGGCCAGCCGATACGGCGGCTCGAACCGGTCCGCATCGCCGAATATGCCTCGCTCGAAGACGCGCTTGGCCAAATCGGCAAGGCCCTGCCGGTCCCGCCGGTGTCGATGACGCTGGCGATCGCCGCGCCGCTGATCGGCGATCGCGTGCGCCTGACCAATGGCGACTGGATCATCGACCCGGCGAAATTGATCCGGGTGTTTCGCCTTGCCAGGGTCATCTTGATGAACGATTTCGCCGCCCAAGCGCTTGCCGTTCTTGCCCTGGATCCAAGCCAGATGCAGGCGGCGGGCGGCGGCGCCGTTACCGAAAAGGCGCCGAAGGTGGTGATCGGCCCCGGCACCGGCCTCGGCATCGCGTTCCTGGTCAACGTGGCGCGGCGCTGGGCGATCGTCCCGGGTGAGGGCGGCCACATCGATATCGGCCCGCGAACGGACCGTGAAACCGCCATATGGCCGCATCTCGACAAGGAGCGCGACCGCATGAGTGCCGAAAACGCGCTGTCCGGGCGCGGGCTCGAAAACCTGTTTCGCGCCATCTGTCGCGCCGACGGTATCGGCCACAAGCGCGCCGACGCCTCGGAAATCTCGAAATGGGCGGCGGACGGCAGCGACGCGCAAGCCGCCGAGGCGGTCGAATTGTTCCTGCGCCTGTTGGCGCGCATCGCCGGCGACATGGCCCTGCTGACGCTTGCCCGTGGCGGCGTTTATATCGGCGGCGGAATCGGCGCCCGTTTCGCCGACAGAATCGCGACCAAAATGTTCCGGCACGAATTCGAGAACAAGTCGCCGCATGACGCGATTATGAAATCCATCCCGGTTTTCGTGATCACGCGGTCGACCGGCGCCCTCGACGGACTGGCTGCTTTCATCCAGCGACCGGACGATTTCAGCCTGGAGATGGCGACGCGCACGTTTTCGGCCAAGCCGGCCTGACGCGAGCTGATCCGGCACCGCCTTGCCCAGCGCGCCGATTGCACGTATCGGGATGACGCCACAACGGGGCTAAAACCCGCCGATGCCTGCGACCATGCCGGAACTTCCGGCTCTGAAAACCCGCGCCGTGATCCGCCGAATTTTCGGCGAGAACTGGCACGCCTATCGTAGCCGCTATGCGCTGGCGATCCTGTGCATGGTCATCGTTGCCGCCACCACCGCGGCCAGCGCCTACATCATCAAGACCATCGTCAACGAAGTCTTCGAGAAGCGCGATATCGAGATGGCCTGGGTCGTCGGCAGCATCGTGCTCGCGATCTTCGTCGTCAAAGGTTTTGCCGGCTTCGGCCAGGATGTGATCCTCAACCGGATCGGCAACAACATCATCGCGCGCTACCAGCGCCGCGCCTATGACCACATCCTGGCTCTCGGCGTCGGCTTTTTCCACGACACGCGCTCGGCCTTCCTGGTCGGCCAGATCAACCAGAACATCGCCGGCGTGCGCAACATGTTGAACCAGCTCATCACCGTGGTGGCGCGCGATTTTCTGACGCTCGTCGGCCTCATCTTCGTCATGGTCTGGCAGGACCCGATCATGACCGCAGGTTCGCTCGCGGTGCTGCCGGCGGCCGGATATGTCATTGCCCGCTACGTCAAGCGAATGCGCTCGGTCTCGCGCCAGGAAGTCAATCTGAACGCGCGGGTCAATTCGGCGATGATCGAAACCGCCCAGGGCATTCCCGTGGTCAAGGCCTTCACCATGGAACCGGGGCTGTCGGCGGCGGTCGGCAACCTGATCGGCCAGGCCGAAAAGCAGGCCAACCGCCTGGCGCTGGTGACGGCGCGCACGCGGCCGTTGACCGAAACTCTTGGCGGCATGGCAATTGCCGGCGCCGTTGCCTTCGGCGGATGGCGGGTGATCGCGGAAGGGGCCAATCCCGGCGCGCTGCTCTCGTTCCTCGCGGCGGCGATGATGGCCTACGAGCCGGCGCGGCGCCTCGCCTCGTTCCGGGTCCAGTTCGAGCGTTCGCTGGTCAATGCCCGCATGCTCTACGAACTGCTCGACACGCCGCCGCGCCAGGCCGACCGGCCGGGCGCCCCCGATCTCGAAATCAAATCCGGTCGCATCGATATCGAAAACGTCTCCTTCAGCTATCGGCCGGGCGAGATCGTGTTGTCGTGGATCAGCATCGGCGCCCCGGCCGGCCGCACCACGGCGCTGGTCGGCCCGTCGGGCGGTGGCAAATCGACGATCATCGGCCTCATCCAGCGCTTCCACGATCTCGACGGCGGGCACATCCTGATCGACGGCCAGGACATCGCCGGCATCAAGGTTGCGAGCCTGCGCCGCGCCATCGCCTATGTATCGCAGCATCCGGTCCTGTTCGAAGGCACGATTGCCGACAACATCCGCCACGGCCGGCCGGGCGCCAAGCCGGCCGATATCGTCGCGGCGGCAAAAAAGGCGCAGGCGCATTCCTTCATCGAGAAGCTGGCGCAGGGCTACGACACCCCGGTCGGTGAGGCCGGCGTCAATTTTTCCGGCGGCCAGCGCCAGCGCATTTCGATTGCCCGCGCCATCCTGCGCGACGCGCCGATCCTGCTGCTTGACGAAGCCACTTCGGCGCTCGACAACGAATCGGAAAAGGCCGTGCAGAAGGCGCTTGAACAATTGATGAAAGGTCGCACGACGATCGTCGTGGCGCATCGATTGTCGACCATCCGCAATGCCGACCAGATCGTCGTCATCGACCGCGGCGAGGTGGTCGAGACCGGCAGCCATGCGACGCTGGCAAGAAAGCGCGGCGGGCTCTATTCGCGCCTGTTCCGGCTTGGCATCGAGGGCCATGAGAGCGTCGCCTAGGCGTTCGGGGTAGCGAGGGGCGGAGGCAAACCGATGGCGGACATGAGGCTTGTGGTTGCCGGCGCCGGCGGGCGGATGGGCCAAACCCTGATCCGCGCCATCGCTTCGACGCCGGGCGCTGTTCTTTCGGCGGCAATCGAGCGGCCCGGCGCGGCAGTGCTCGGCACGGATGCCGGCGTCGCTGCAGGCCTTGGCGAGATCGGGGTGAAAATCAGCGATGATCCGTTGCCGGCCATTGTCGACGTCGATGGCATCCTCGACTTCACCGCGCCGCAGGCGAGCCTGGAGTTCGCCACGCTTGCCGCACAGGCACGGATTGTCCATGTGCTCGGCACCACCGGCCTTGGCCCCGCCGACGAAGAAAAGATCGCCGCCGCGGCAAGACACGCCGTGATCGTGCGTTCGGGCAATATGAGCCTCGGCGTCAACTTGCTGGCGGCGCTGGTCGAACAGGCCGCAAGAGCGCTCGGCGCCGAGTTCGACATCGAAATCAGCGAAATGCATCACCGCGCCAAGGTCGACGCGCCATCGGGCACGGCGTTGCTGCTGGGCGAGGCGGCGGCGGCCGGCCGCAATATCCGCCTCGGCGACCATTCGATCCGCGGCCGCGACGGCCACACCGGCGCGCGGCCGCAAGGCGCGATCGGCTTTGCCAGCCTGCGCGGCGGATCGGTAACCGGTGACCATTCGGTGACCTTTGCCGGCGACGGCGAGCGCATCGTATTGTCGCATCTGGCCGAAAATCGCGCGATCTTTGCCGCTGGCGCGCTGAAGGCGGCGCTGTGGGGGCGCGGCCGCAAACCGGGCATTTATTCCATGCGCGACGTGCTCGGATTGGATTGAAGAAGAATCCGCCAACAAAGGGAATCGATCGATGAGCGGCACAATGGCGCTGGTCCGCCACGGCCAGAGCGAATGGAACCTGAAAAACCTGTTTACCGGCTGGAAGGATATCGGCCTCAGCCAGCAGGGCATCGAGGAGGCAAAACGTGCCGGCCGCCTGCTCGCGGCGCGCGGCCTGAAATTCGATCTTGCCTTCACCTCGGCGCTGGTGAGAGCCCAGCATACTTGCAGCCTGATCCTCGATGAACTCGGCCAGAGCGGCCTTCAGACCTTCAAGGATCGGGCGCTGAACGAACGCGACTACGGCGATCTTTCCGGCCTCAACAAGGACGATGCGCGCAAGCGCTGGGGCGAGGAGCAGGTGCATGTCTGGCGGCGCTCCTACGACGTGCAGCCGCCCGGAGGCGAAAGCCTGAAGGATACCGGCGCCCGCGTCTGGCCATATTACCTCACCCAGATCCTGCCGCAGGTGATGCGCGGAAAGACAATTCTGGTCGCAGCGCACGGCAATTCGCTGCGGGCGCTGGTGATGGTGCTCGACGGCCTGTCGACAAAGGAAATTCCGGACCTAAATCTCGATACCGGCGTACCGATGATCTACCGGCTCAACGCCGATACGACGGTTGCCGAAAAGCAGGTGCTGACCGGCTAAAGCCGTTTGCGGGAGACAGTCACATGGCCCTGAAAGTCGGCGCGCTGAGAGTCGGCGTCCAGATGGATCACATCTCGTCAGTCAAAATCACGGGCGATTCGACTTTCGCTTTGTGCCTGGAGGCGGGCGCGCGCGGGCACGACCTGTTCCACTGGACGCCGGACCGCCTGCAATTGCGCCAAGGCCGCGTCATGGCTCGCATCGAGCCGATGACGGTGCGCGAAGAGGCGGGCAACCATTATGCGCTCGGCGAGCCGGCGCTGGCCGACCTTAGCGAACTCGATGTCGTGCTGCTGCGCCAGGATCCGCCCTTCGACATGGCCTATATCACCACCACGCATATGCTCGAGCGCATCCATCCGAAAACGCTGGTGGTCAACGACCCGGCTTCGGTGCGCAACAGCCCGGAAAAGATCCTTGTCACCGAATTTCCCGACCTGATGCCGGAAACACTGGTCACCCGCGACTTTGCCGCGATCCGCAATTTCCGCCACGAATGCGGCGACATCATCGTCAAGCCGCTCTACGGCAATGGCGGCGCCGGCGTCTTTCGCATCGACGCGGACGACCAGAATCTCTCGGCGCTGCTGGAAATGTTTGCGACGATGACGCGCGAGCCGCTGATGGCGCAACGCTACCTGCCGCAGGTGCGCCAGGGCGACAAGCGCATCATCCTGGTCGACGGCAAGGCGGCCGGCGCCATCAATCGCGTTCCGGCGCCGGACGACGCGCGCTCCAACATGCATGTCGGCGGCCGCGCCGAGCATTCGGAACTGACGGCGCGCGACATCGAAATCTGCGAGACCATCGGTCCGCGCCTCAAGGCACTGGGGCTGATCTTTGCCGGCATCGACGTGATCGGCGGCTACCTGACCGAAATCAACGTCACCTCGCCGACGGGAATCCGCGAGATCGAGCGGTTTTCCGGCACCAATGTCGCCGGCGCTGATCTGGGACGCCATCGAGGCCCGACGCGGCTAGTGCACCGCGTGAACAAAAGCAGAATTCCGGGCGTGCGGCGAATCCGATGTTTCCCACAGGCTAGAGCACACCAGCGAAGTCGCCGATTTTCCACTTATCCAATTGCTTTCTTTTACAACTTTTTCGCCTGCTTCAAACTTGTCGAAATCCAGTCATTTTGTGTTCTGTTTATGTTCTTGACAGGGGAGCAAGGCGTGCTAGGTTGCGCTGCGGCAAGGCGCAACCGCAGCCGTTGCGCCGGATTGGGTGGGGAGCTGGCATGGTCGCGCGAGTCAAGACCGTCGCGTTTCAGGGCATCGAAGCAGTGCCCGTAGACGTCCAGGTGATGATCCAGCCGGGCCGAGCCATGATGAACATCGTCGGCCTGCCGGACAAGGCGGTGGCCGAAAGCCGCGAGCGGGTACATTCGGCGCTGCACGCCTCCGGCCTGGCGGTCCCGCACAAGCGGATCACGGTCAATCTGGCGCCGGCCGATCTGCCGAAGGAAGGCAGCCACTACGACCTGCCGATCGCACTCGGCCTGATGGCGGCGCTCGGGGCGATTCCCGCGGACATCCTCGAAGAATATCTCGTCGTCGGCGAATTGGCGCTCGACGGCACGATCACGTCGGTCGCCGGCGCGCTGCCTGCTGCCGTCGGCGCCAACGCCCTCGGCAAGGGCATCATCTGCCCGCACGATTGCGGACCCGAGGCAGCCTGGGCCGGCAGCGACATTGCCATTGTCGCGCCGATGAGCCTGGTCAGCCTCGCCAATCATTTTCGCGGCACCCAGGTGCTGGCGCCGCCAGTACCGGCGATCCACGCGGCGCTGCCGGCGACCGTCGACCTGGCCGATATCCGTGGCCAGGAAAGCGCCAAGCGGGCACTGGAAGTGGCCGCCGCCGGCGGCCACAATCTGCTGATGGTCGGCCCGCCGGGTTCGGGCAAATCGATGCTGGCCCAGCGCCTGGCTGGCATCCTGCCGCCGCTGACGCCGCCCGAACTGCTCGAAGTCTCAATGATCGCCTCGATCGCCGGGCAACTCGCGGGCGGCAAATTGATCGACCGCCGGCCCTTCCGCGCGCCGCACCACTCGGCCTCGATGGCGGCGATGGTCGGCGGCGGTATCCGCGCCCGGCCGGGCGAAGTCTCGCTCGCCCATCGCGGCGTATTGTTCCTCGACGAATTGCCGGAATTCTCGCCGCAGGTGCTCGATTCGCTGCGCCAGCCGCTGGAAGCCGGCGAGGCGACGATTGCAAGGGTCAATCACCGGGTCAGCTATCCGGCAAGGTTCCAGCTGGTGGCGGCCATGAACCCGTGCCGGTGCGGCATGGCCGGTGAGCCGGGCCATCAGTGCCGGCGCAGACCGCGATGCCTGAGCGACTACCAGGCGCGCATTTCCGGGCCGCTGCTCGACCGCATCGATTTGCGCATCGAGGTGCCTGCGGTCAGCGCCGTCGATCTGTTGGCCCCATCGGCGCCAGAAAAGACTGCCGCGGTTGCCGCCCGAGTCGCAAGGGCGCGTGACGTTCAGCGGCAGCGTTACGCCGAATCCGGCGCGGTCGGACAGACGAACGCCACAGCATCGAACAGCGCCATAGAGGCCGCCGCGGCGATCGACCCGGCGGCGGCGCGCCTGCTCGAAGAGGCGGCCAATGCCATGCGCTTTTCGGCGCGCGGCTATCATCGCATCCTCAAGGTCGCTCGCACCATCGCCGATCTCGACGGGGCAACCGGGATCGGCCGCATCCACATCGCCGAGGCGATTGCCTATCGCATTCCCGGCGAACGCCTGGCAGCGGCGGCGTAGAATCCGGATCGCTTTTTCGTCGAAACAGCGATTGCAGGTCGTTCCGCCTGCGAAATGTGTTCTGTCGATAAACCGGAAATAAACGTCGATGCGACAGGATTGACCGTCGAAACACGCTGACGGAATCGCTCCCGCCGCAGTGCCGGCAAAAACCGGCATCGGCGGGGGAGCGCGGGAACCATGACTCCTCTGAAGAGCCGGCAGAAACAACCCCGCCTCCGTCGCGATCGGACCGCCGGTTCAGGGCGCAACCTCGCCGAAGCGGCGAAGCCGTCGAGGCGCGCGGCCGACATGCGCGAGGCCGCGCCTGCGCTTTCAGCCGGCGATGCTCCTGCGAATTCGGCCAATACCGTCGGCGCGATGCCACGCATGCTATCGAACGCGCTTCGCCTTTGGCGCAAATGGGTTCATGTCCTGCGCCGCAAGAAAACCGCCGTCGTCGCCGGCAACAACACAAGCGACGAAATCGCCCGGCTGCGCCGGTTGCTGGAAATCGCCGAGGACCGCGCCTGGGAATTGCGCGAAAGCGAAGAACGCTACCGTTCATTGTGCGAGGCCTTCGGCGACATTGTCCTGCATCGCGACGCCGGCGGCACGCTGTTGTTCGCCAACCGCGCATTCGACGAAATGTTCGGCCCGAAATGGACGCGTGAGCGGGGGATGGGCGAGCGGGGGCGTTTCGAACCGGAGATCGTCGAGGAGGAGACGGCGCGCGACGGCTTGGCCGTCGGCACGCGCGAGCTTTGCCTCGAGACCGTGGAGGGCCCGCGCTGGTTTCGCTGGATCGACACTCCGATCCGCGACGAACGCAGCGGCGCCACGGCGATCCGCTCGGTTGCACGCGACATCACCAACCACAAGCTGGCGGAGCGAGCGCTCGAAAGCGCGCGCCAGCGTGCCGAGCAGGCAAATCTCGCGAAATCCAGATTCCTGGCCACCGTCAGCCACGAGATGCGCACGCCGCTCAACGGCATTCTCGGCATGTCGGCGCTGCTGGCCGACAGTCCGCTGTCGGGCGAGCAGCGCGCCTACAACGACGCGATCGCGACCTCGGGCACCGCGCTGCTGTCTCTGATCGAGGATATGCTCGACCTGACGATGATCGAGGCCGGGCGCTTCGAGGTGAAGCCGGAAGAAGTCTCGATCGCGAAGCTGGTCGAGGAGGTCAGTGAATTGCTGGCGCAGAAGGCGCACGACAAGGGCATCGACCTAGCGTGCTTCGTCTCGGCGGCGACGCCGGCGCGCGTCGTCTGCGACGCCGGGCGCGTTCGCCAGGTACTGGTCAATCTAATCGGAAACGCCATCAAGTTCACCGAGCGCGGCGGCGTGCTTTTGAGCGTGCGCAATCGCGGCGGCGAAAGTCGCAACGAGACCGGCCCAGCCTCGACCGTTCTCGAATTCCTGATTGCCGACAGCGGCCCCGGCATCGATGTCGACGATCGGGCGCGTATCTTCGAGGAATTCGTGCAAGTCGATTCTGCTTCGACCCGCCGCCATGGCGGCGTCGGCCTCGGGCTGTCGATTTCGGTCGGAATCGCGCGTCGCCTTGGCGGCGATATTGGCGTGGCAAGCGCGCCCGGGCGCGGCAGCCAATTCCGCTTCCGCCTGCCGGTAACATTGCCGGGGCCGGTCACGGCCGCACTTCCCCTGGCGCCACCATTGCAGGGACGAAATATCCTGCTGGTCTCTTCCAACCGGGCGCAAACCGTCGCGATTGCTGCGATGGCGGGCGAGGCGGGTGCGCGGGTTGAGGCCGCTTCGACGATGAAAGCTGCGTTTGCCGCGATGCGCGCCAAAGCCGGTGGGAGAGACTACGATACGGTGCTGCTCACTTACGGCATTGCCAGAAATCCGGCGCGCTGGTTTGCCCGCATCGAAAAGACCGTGCGCCCGGCGCCGTTCCGCGTCGTGCTGATCCGGCCCGGCGACCGGCCGAATCTCGCCAGCACGCTTGCCGCCGGATTCGACGCGTATCTGGTCTGCCCGGTGCGCGCTGCTTCCTTCGTCTCGGTCCTCGCCAATCGTCGCTCCGACACGGCCGCGCATGTGCCGGTCGCCCACCACCGCCAGCCGATCGTGTCGGTCGGCGACAAATTCGCCCAACAGCGCATCTTGCTCGCCGAAGACAACGACATCAACGCCCTGCTGGTGGCAAAGACGCTGGAACGGGCCGGCCAATCGGTGACGATCGCGGCGAATGGCCGGGAAGCGGTCAAGCTTTATCGCGCCGCCGCCGAGGCCGACGACCCCTTCGCCATCGTGTTGATGGACCTGCACATGCCGGTGCTGGACGGTCACCGCGCAATTGCCGCGATCCGGCGCTTCGAATCGCGCAAGCATTTGAAACCGGTGCGCATCTACGCGCTTTCGGCCGATGCCCAGGACATCGTCGCCAAGTCGACACGAGCCGCCGGCGCCGACGGTTTTCTGACCAAGCCGGTAAAGCCGGACCAGCTGATCGACCTGCTGCGTGACTTGCGCCGCCGGCAAGCTTGACTGATTGTCATCAACACTTTGCAAAGACGATTGCAATTGAGCGCCGAAGCTCATGGGGGATTCGGCTATGCACGATGGCTACCCTGACGATTTGGCTGTCCAACAACCCCGGCAATCCAGCGCGTCGGAACTTACGGGCACGCTTGCCAAACTCGGACCGCTTGAGGCCCGGCTCGCCAACAGTCGGGCCGAAATCGCCGCTGCGCAAAATCTTCGCTTCCAGGTATTTTTCGAGGAGATGGGGGCAAAGGCCTCGCCGGTCCAGCACTTGACCCAGACCGACCGCGACGCCTGGGACGACACTTGCGACCATTTGCTGGTGATCGACCGCTCGGCGCCGACGCGCCTGGGTGTGCGCCAGGGCGGCCGGCTCGTGGCGACCTGCCGACTGATGACCGACGACGCGGCGCTTGCAACTGGCCGAACCTTCTACAGCCAGGGCGAATTCGAGCTCGACGCCATGTTCGCTCGGCATCGCGACAAACATTTCCTCGAACTCGGCCGCTCCTGCGTGCTGGCGCCATGGCGGGCCAAACGCACGATCGAACTGTTGTGGGCGGCGATCTGGCGTTACGTTCGGGCCAAAAATATCGACGTGCTGATCGGCTGCGCCTCGTTTGCCGGAACCGATCCGCTGGCGATCGCCGAGCAATTGGCATATCTGCATCATTTTTCCGGGGTAGGCCGGCAGTGGCCGGTGCGCGCCCGCCCGAATATGACGTCGGGGCGCATCGTCGCGATGGACCGAATCGGACGCGGCGAGGTCGATCCGCGCCGGGCATTGCGCGACATGCCGCCCTTAATCAAAGGCTATCTGCGCTTGGGTGCGATGTTCTCCGGCGAGGCCGTGATCGATCCCGCGTTTGGGACCATCGACGTGCTGGTGGTGCTTCCGGTCGAGCGCATCAATTCACGCTATGTCGGCTTTTACGGAGCCAATGCCGAGCGCCATCAGACCGCCTGATCCGGCTCACACCGCCGTACTCACACAGCATTGTGGGCGGCGACAACGGCCATATTGACGATATCGGAATCGCGCGCGCCGAGACCAACGATCTGCACCGGCTTTTCGAGCCCGACGAGGATCGGGCCGATGATTGTCGAGTTGCCGAGCTCGGCCAGCATCTTGGTCGAGATCGAAGCCGAGTGGAATGCCGGCATGACCAGGACATTGGCCGGCCCGGTGAGCCGGCAAAACGGATAGAGCGCCATCTTTTCCGGATTGAGCGCGACATCGGCGGCCATTTCGCCGTCATATTCGAAATCGACACCGCGCCGGTCGAGAAGTTCGACGGCGGCGCGCACTTTCTCGGCGCGCTCGCCCGGCGGCTGGCCGAAGGTCGAATAGGCGAGCATGGCGACGCGCGGCTCGTAGCCCATGGCGCGGGCAAATCCGGCCGCCTCGCAGGCGATATTGGCCAATTCGACATCGCTCGGCATGTCGGCAATCGCGGTATCGGCGACGACGACGGTGCGGCCGCGACAGATCGCGATCGTCGCCGCGATCACCTGGTGGCCGGCCATCGGATCAATGACCGTTCGCACGTCGTCGAGCACGGTCGAATAGTTGCGGGTGACTCCCGAGACCATGCCGTCGGCTTCGCCGAGCGCGACCATGCATGTCGAGAAGATATTGCGGTCGGTGTTGACCATGCGCTGGCAGTCGCGGAACAGAAAACCCTGGCGCTGCAGGCGTGAATACAGGTAGTCGGCATAGTCGATCGACCGGCTTGAAATCCGTGCGTTGACGATCTCCATGCCGTTGCGCTTCACTTCGAGGCCGGCTTTCCTGGCGGTTTCGGCGATGCGCTCGTTGCGGCCGACAAGTACGGCGGTGCCAAGGCCCTGGTTGGCGTAAGCAATTGCCGCGCGGATGACCTGTTCCTCCTCACCCTCGGCGAAGACGATGCGCTTGGGGTTGCGCCGGACACGGTCGAATATCCGCTGCAGGGTCGAGGCGATCGGATCGCGGCGGGCAGAGAGCTGGCGAGCATAGGCCTCAAGGTTGATGATCGGGCGTCGGGCGACACCGCTTTCGGCCGCCGCACGCGCCACCGCCGGCGGGATTTCCGAGATCAGACGCGGGTCGAACGGCACCGGAATGATGTAGCCGGGGCCGAATTGCGGGCGCTGGCCTTGATATGCCGAGGCGACTTCGTCGGGGACATCCTCGCGGGCAAGGCGGGCAAGTGCGTGCACCGCGGCGATCTTCATGGTGTCGTTGATCGTCGTGGCGCGGACATCGAGCGCGCCGCGAAAGATGTAGGGAAAGCCGAGGACGTTATTGACCTGGTTGGGAAAATCGGAACGGCCGGTGGCGATGATCGCATCGTCGCGCACGGAGGCAACCTCGGCCGGCGTGATCTCCGGATCGGGGTTGGCCATGGCGAAGATGATCGGCCGGTCGGCCATCGAGGCAACCATGTCCGGCGTCAGCGCCCCCTTGGCCGAAAGCCCGAAAAACACGTCGGCGCCGGCAACCGCCTCGGCCAGGGTGCGTGCCTTGGTGTCGACGGCATGGGCCGATTTCCACTGGTTCATGCCTTCCTTGCGGCCTTGCCAGATCGGACCCTTGGTGTCGCACAGCACGACGTTTTGCGGCGGGAAGCCAAGCGCCTTGATCATTTCGACGCAGGCAATGCCGGCGGAGCCGGCGCCGTTGCACACGAGCTTCGTCGTCTTCATGTCGCGCCCGGTCAGTTCCATGGCGTTGATCAGCCCCGCCGCCGCGATGATGGCGGTGCCGTGCTGGTCGTCATGGAAGACCGGGATGTCCATGACCTCGCGCAGGCTTTGTTCGATGATGAAGCAATCCGGCGCACGGATGTCTTCGAGGTTGATGCCGCCGAAGGACGGGCCGAGATAGCGCACACAATTGATGAATTGCTCGATGTCGCGGGTATCAACCTCGAGGTCGACGGCATCGATATCGGCAAAGCGCTTGAACAGTACGGCCTTGCCTTCCATGACCGGCTTGGCGGCGAGCGCGCCAAGATCGCCAAGGCCGAGAATGGCGGTGCCGTTGGTGATCACCGCGACCATGTTGCCACGCGTGGTATAATCGAAGGCCAGATCGGGGTCGCGCGCGATCGCCCGAACCGGCGCAGCGACGCCGGGCGAATAGGCCAGCGACAAATCGCGCTGCGTCGCCATCGGCTTGGTCGGGGTGATTTCAAGCTTTCCCGGCCGGCCACGACGATGGAAATCGAGCGCTTCCTCGTCGGAAACCATCGGTTTTACCGGCTTGACTTCGTGACGCTCGCGCCGCCGATCCGATGCCATGCAACTCTCCCCGCCGGCCCGACAGGCACGGCTTGCACTGCGCCGGGGCGGTCGCCGCACCCGGGCAAATCAATCATTTCATGAATAGCGGGAATTTCCAATTGCCCGACGCTTGCGCCGTTGCCGTGGGAAATGTTCTTTTGCGGCGCGGAATTCGCAATCGCGAGACCAGCGCGAGACAGGCGGAGAGGTTCGTGGACAAGCCCGTGGTCGCCGAGCGTGCGACGCCGATGATGGAGCAGTATCTGGAAATCAAGGCGGCCAATCCCGGCCTGCTGCTGTTCTATCGCATGGGCGATTTCTACGAATTGTTCTTCGAGGACGCCGAAATCGCCTCGCGCGCGCTCGGTATTGCGTTGACCAAGCGCGGCAAGCATCTGGGCGAGGATATTCCGATGTGCGGCGTGCCGGTGCACGCCGCCGAGGACTATCTGCACCGGCTGATCGGGCTCGGCCATCGCGTCGCCGTATGCGAGCAGCTTGAAGATCCGGCCGAGGCGAGAAAGCGCGGCGCCAAGTCGGTGGTGCGCCGCGATGTTACCCGTCTCGTCACCCCGGGCACCTTGACCGAGGAGCGGCTGCTCGATCCGTCGCGGGCCAATCATCTTGCCGCGGTCGCACGCCAGCGCGCCGGCGAAACCGGAGACGACTACGCCATCGCCTGGATCGATCTTTCGACCGGCGCCTTCCATGTCTGCGAGACGGTGCTTCGACCGCCTCGAAGCCGATCTGGCGCGAATCGAGGCGAGCGAACTCGTCGTTTCCGAGAAGCTCCTCGCCGAACGCGAGACGCACGACATTCTGGCGCGCCAGGCCGGAACGCTGACGCCGATGCCGGCAAGCGACTTCGATAGCGGCTGCTGGCGCGGCACGGCTAAGCGGGTTTTTTCAACTGGCGAGCCTCGACGGCCTTGGCACGTTCAGCCGGGCCGAAACCGCCGCGGCCGGCGCGTTGCTCTCCTATGTCGAAAAAACCCAGGTCGGCAGGCGGCCGCAGCTTGCCCGCCCGACGCGGGAACAGGCAGGTGACATCCTTTTCATCGATGCGGCGACGCGCGCGAGCCTCGAAATCAACCAGACCCTGTCGGGCCAAAGGCAAGGCAGCCTGATTGCAACCATCGACCGGACACAGACCGGCGCCGGCGCCCGCCTGCTGGCCGAACGCATCCGCAATCCGCTTGCGGCGACGAATGAGATCCGGCGGCGTCACGATTCGATTGCTGCGCTGCTCGAACTCGAAGGCAATTGGCCCCAGCTCGCCGAACAGCTGGTCGGGCGTCCCTGATCTTGCCCGCGCCATGTCGCGGCTGGCGCTCGATCGCGGCGAGCCGCGGGATCTCGCCGCAATCGGCCAAGGGATCTCCCGCGGCCTGGGTATCGCCGAAGCGCTGCGCGACCGCGAATTGGGGGAAGAACTCGCAGGTGCGCTGGCCAAGCTCGGGGCGGCGCCGGCGGCACTGGCGCGTCGACTGGAAGAGGCGTTGTCGCAAACCCTGCCGCCCTATCGCCGCGACGGCGGTTTCATCGCCGATGGCCATCTCGCGGAGCTCGACGAACTGCGGGCCCTGCAGCGCGACAGCCGCCAGGTCATCGCGCAGATGCAAACCGCGCTTGCCGGCGAGACCGGCGTCCGCTCGCTGCGCATCCGCCACAACCGGATGCTCGGCTATTTCATCGAGGTTGGTGCTGCCCAAGCCGGCGCGCTAGCCGGCCAGCCTTCGCGCTTCATCCACCGCCAGACCATGGCCGGCGCCATGCGGTTTTCGACGCAAGCTTTGTCGGAACTGGACGAAAAAATCGAAAATGCCGCCGAACGCGCGCTGCGCCCTCGAACTGCAACTCTTCGAAGAACTGCGCCAGGCGGTTCTGGCAGAAGCAGAAGCGATTGCCGCTGCCGGCTCTGCGCTCGCCGTCCTCGACGTTTCGCTCGGGCTTGCAAAATTGGCACGCGAACGCGACTGGTGCCGGCCGGTGGTCGACGACAGCCTGGAATTTTCAATCGACGGCGGCCGCCACCCGGTGGTCGAGCCGGCGCTGCGGGCCGCCGGGCAGCCATTCATCGCCAATTCGTGCAACCTGTCGCCGAAGCCGGAAAACGCCGGCGCCGGCAGCATCGTGCTGCTGACCGGGCCGAACATGGGCGGCAAATCGACCTATCTGCGCCAGAACGCGCTGATCTTGATCCTCGCTCAGGCCGGCTGCTACGTGCCGGCGCGCAGTGCCCATATCGGTCTCGCCGACCGGTTGTTCAGCCGGGTCGGGGCGGCCGATGACCTTGCCGCCGGTCGCTCGACCTTCATGGTCGAAATGATCGAGACGGCGGCGATCCTCAACCAGGCGAGCGAGCGGTCACTGGTCATCCTCGACGAGATCGGGCGCGGTACCGCGACCTTCGACGGATTGTCGATTGCCTGGGCAACGATCGAGCATCTGCACGAGGTCAATCGCAGCCGGACGCTGTTTGCCACGCATTTCCACGAACTGACGAGCCTGGCCGGACCGCTGGCGCGGCTCGAAAATGCAACGATGCGGGTGAAGGAATGGCAGGGCGAAGTGGTGTTCCTGCACGAGGTCATTGCCGGCGCGGCCGACCGTTCCTATGGAATTCAGGTGGCGCGCCTCGCCGGCTTGCCGGAAAGCGTGATCGCGCGCGCGCGCAATGTCCTCGAGCAACTCGAATCGGCCGAGCGGGCACGCCCGGCAAGCCGATTGATCGACGACCTGCCGCTGTTTTCGGCCGCCTTGCGCGAAGCGGCGAGCAAGGCACCGGCAAACCATCCGGTCCTGGCGGCCCTTGCCGAAATATCGCCCGACGAACTGAGCCCGCGCGAGGCGTTGGTCGAAACTCTACGAACTTCGCGCGCTGCTTGGAAACCGCCGCTAGGTGTCCTACAGTCCCTCGGCGGCGATCAGATCCTTGAGCGAGACGCGTGGACGCGGCCCGACCTGCTCGATCACCTTGGCGGCGGCGAAGGCGCCGATCCGCGCCGCGCCGACCAGATCGCGGCCATGGGTGATGCCGAACAGAAACCCGGCGGCAAACAGATCGCCGGCGCCGGTGGTGTCGACCAGTCGTTCGATCGGCCAGGCCGGTACCGCGTGGGTTTCGTCGCGCGACAGCACGATGCAGCCCTTTTCCGAGCGGGTAACGACGGCGGTCGCGCAATCGTCGCGCAGCGCCGCCAGCGCCGCGTCGAAGGAGGCGGTCTGGTAGAGCGATTTGACCTCCGCCTCGTTGGCGAAGACGAGATCGACCGTGCCGGTGCGCATCAGATCGAGGAACTCGTCGCGATAGCGGTCGACGCAGAACGGATCCGACAGCGTCATGGCGAAACTGCGCTTGTGCCGGTGGGCAATTCCGGCGGCAAGGCGGATGGCGTCCTTGGCGCGCGGCGGGTCCCACAGATAGCCCTCGAAATAGGTGATGCGGGACGCCGCGACGATGTCGGCGTCGATATCCTCGGGGCCGAGTTCGACGCAGGCGCCGAGATAGGTGTTCATCGAACGCTCGCCGTCCGGGGTGACGAAGATCATCGAGCGCGCCGTCGGCGGCGCGCCGGCCAGCGGCCCGGTCGAAAAATCGACGCCGACGGCGCGGATATCGTGGCGTATAGATGCGGCCAAGCTCGTCGTTGCTGACCTTGCCGAAATAGGCCGCCGTTCCGCCGAGGCCGGCGACGCCGGCCGCCGTGTTGGCGGCGCTGCCGCCGGAAGCCTCGATTGCCGGACCCATTGCGCTATAGAGCTTGTCGGCGCGGGCGACGTCGATCAGGTTCATCGCGCCCTTGATGATGCCGTTGGCAACGAGAAAGTCGTCGTCGGCCTCGGCAATGATATCGACAATCGCATTGCCGATGGCGAGCACGTCAAATCTGGTCTGGTTCATCGTCCGCTTCTGCTGGAAACGCCCAAGGCCGCCCTTTAGCCCGTCAGCAATTGCCAGGGAAGTGGGCCGGAGAAGTGGCGGATTGAATTTGGCCGCGGCAATTCCCATGTCCGCTGCTGCCGCGCCGCAAGCGTCGCGGCAGCAAGGAGAAACGCCGCCTTGATCCTTGAATGCGCCCGACTGGCGATCTCGCAATTGTTCGAAGCGCAGTTCCGCGCCGTGATGTGGAAATCGCTCGGCCTGACCATCGTCCTGCTGCTTTGCGCCTGGTTCGGCATGGAGGCGCATTGTCTCGCATCTGCTCGGCCCGGCGCTCGCGGGTTGGCCATGGGTGACAACCGCGCTGGTGTGGCTCAGCGGCGTCGGCCTGTTCGTCGGCGCGCTGTTCCTGATCGGACCGGTGACCGCGCTGTTCGCCGGCCTGTTCCTCGACGACATTGCCGCCGTAGTCGAGGCGCGATCACTATCCCGACGATGCCCCCGGAAAGGCGATGGCGATCTTGCCGTCGGTTGTCGCTGTCGCTGAAATTCCTTGTCGTCGTGGTCGCCGCCAACCTTGTGGCGTTGCTGCTGGTGCTGTTGCCGGGCATCAATTTCGCGATTTTCTTTCTGGTCAACGGTTACCTGCTCGGCCGCGAATATTTCCAGTTCGCGGCGATGCGCCTGCGTTCCGAAGCCGATGCCAACCGCGTGCGCCGCCACCATGCAACCACAGTATTCCTTGCCGGCCTGGTCAATCGCCGGTTTCATGGCCGTGCCGCTACTCAACCTGCTGACGCCGGCCTTCGCGGCGGCGCTGATGGTGCATCTGCACAAGCGGGTCAGCGCCCGCGACCGGTCGACGGCGGCGGCGGTCGCCGCCTAATAGCGCCTGCTAGCCCGGCAGCACCTTGTCCGGCGAACGGCACAGATCGGCCAGCACACAAATTTCGCATTTTGGCCGGCGCGCCTGACAGACATGGCGCCCGTGCAGGATCAGCCAGTGATGGGCGTGCGACATGAATTCCGGCGGGATCACCTGCTCCAAGTGCGTCTCGACTTCGGCCGGCGTTTCGCCGTCGGCGAGATCAAGGCGGCGGGCGACCCGGAATACATGGGTGTCGACGGCAATCGTCGGCTCGCCGAAGGCGACATTGAGGACGACATTGGCGGTCTTGCGGCCAACTCCGGCAAGCTGCATCAGCGTCTCGCGGTCGTGCGGCACCTTGCCGCCATGTTCGGCGATGAGCTGGCGCGACAGCGAAATGACGTTGGCGGCCTTGTTGCGGTAGAGGCCGATGGTGCGGATCATTTCGCGCAACCGATCCTCGCCGAGCGCCAGCATTTTCTGCGGGCTGTCGGCGATGGCAAACAGCGGCCTTGTCGCCTTGTTGACGCCGGCATCGGTCGCCTGCGCCGACAACACGACGGCGACCAGCAAGGTATAGACGTTGGCATAGTCGAGTTCGCTTTTCGGATGTGGCCGCTCGGCGCGCAAGCGCGAAAATATCTCGGCGATTTCAGATGCGGTTCGCCGCGGCGTTTTGCGCCGTGCAGTCGGTTGCGGTCTTCGCTGTCGCGCTGCTTGTACCATGTCTTTCCCCCGTTGGCGGAAGCTCTATACTTCGACCATGACCCGCCGCAGCCACGCGCCAGCGCATGCCCATAGCACAAGCCGGACGATCTTTGCTGCCCGGCTCTATCCGCATCGCTCGCTCGGGCAAACCGGCTCGCGGCTGCTGGTGCTGCTGGCGGCGGTGCCGTGCATTAGCGGCGGACTGGCATTCGCCATCGCCGGCGCCTGGCCGGTGACGGGTTTCCTCGGCCTCGATGTCGTCGCGCTGGCGCTGGCGTTGTTTTTCAACCACCGCGCGGCACGTGCCTATGAAGAAGTGGCACTGTGGCGCGACGACCTGCTGATCCGCAAGCACGCGTCGAGCGGCACCATTGCCGAGCACCGCTTCAATCCGTTCTGGACGCGGCTGCGCGTCAACCGTCATGACGCGATCGGCGTCACGCGGATTGCGGTTGCGGCAAAGGGGCGGGAATTAGCGATCGGCGACTTCCTCAACCCGCCCGACCGGGCGAGTTTCGCCGCCGCCTTCGGCGCAGCGCTGAGCCGGGCGAAAAGCGGCTGAGTTGCTGCGACGAGGCGCAGGAATCGGGTGGCAAGGGAGCAATGCAGGGCCTAGATTCGGCACAACAAAACACCTGAATATGGCACCCAAGGATTCCCGTCATGTCCTATATCGATACCGAAATCGCCGGCGACTACCAGGTCGTGCGCCGCGCCATCGAACTCATCTCGGAAAACTGGCGCGAGCAGCCGGAGCTGGAGGAACTGGCCATCGCCGTCGGCCGCTCGCCGAGCCAGTTGCAGAAAATCTTCACGCGCTGGGCCGGTTTGAGCCCAAAAGCCTTCCTGCAGGCGGTGACGCTCGACCACGCGCGGCGACTGCTCAACGAGCCGATCCCGATCCTCGATGCCGCCTATGAGCTCGGCCTGTCCGGGCCAGGGCGCCTGCACGATCTGTTCGTCACCCATGAGGCGATGTCGCCCGGCGTCTACAAGGCCAAAGGCGAGGGGCTGCAACCTGCGCTACGGCTTTCACGACAGCCCGTTCGGCCAGGCGCTGGTGATGACGACGGAGCGCGGCCTCGCCGGCCTGGCATTTTGCGATCCGGGCGCCGAGCGAGCGACGCTGCAGGACATGATGGAGCGCTGGCCGAGGGCTCGTTACAGCGAGGACAAGGCTGCCACCGCCGCAGCCGCGCTGCGGTGCTTCGATCCGTCGCGGTGGCGCGCCGAAAATCCGCTGCGCGTCGTCATGATCGGCACCGACTTTCGAAATCCGCGTCTGGGAGGGCCTGCTTGCCATCCCGGTCGGCCGCGCCACGACCTATTCGCACGTCGCCGCCAAGATCGGCGCGGCCAACGCGCCCCGCGCCGTTGGCCGGGCGGTCGGACGCAACCCGCTGTCCTTCGTCGTGCCGTGCCACCGAGTAGTCGGCAAGTCCGGCGCACTAACCGGCTATCACTGGGGATTGACCCGCAAACGGGCGATGCTCGGCTGGGAAGCCGGGGTCACGGCCGCGGCCTGACCCTCACGAGCGTAGCGTTGGCGGTGGTTCAGGCGGCGTTGGAAGCCGGCGTTTCGGTCAATAGCGCGTAGATTGCCGCCGCATCCCGCGTCACGCGCAATTTGCGTACCGTCTCCGGTTCGCGCATCAGGCGGGCAATGCGCGCCAGGGCTTTCAGATGATCGGCACCAGCGCCTTCCGGCGCCAGTAGCAGGAAGACGATGTCGACCGGCTGGTCATCGAGCGATTCGAAATCGATCGGCTTTTCGAGCCGGGCAAACAGTCCGGTGATCTGTTTTAGGCCGGGAAGCTTTCCGTGCGGAATGGCGATGCCGTTGCCGACGCCGGTGGAGCCCAAGCGTTCCCGCTGCAACAGCGTATCGAATATGGCTCGGCCAGCGATTCCGGTCTTGGTCTCGGCCCGCTCCGACAAATCCTGGAGCAATTGCCGCTTCGAATTGGCGCGCATCGTCGGATAGACGTCGTCCGGCCCGATGAGATCGCTCAAATCCATTTGCTTATCCTCGGATTGTCGCCGTCACATGTACGGCTCGGGTTTGATGGCATGGTTTCAATGTCTTGGCGACGGCGGATCGATCCAGCCAATATTGCCGTCGGCGACGGCGATAGACGATGTTGATCTCGGCCGTTGCCAGCATTGACGAATACCAGGAATGGCCGGTCGGTCATGTCGAGGCGAATCACGGCCTCGGCTACGCTCTGGGTTTCTACCGGCAAGCGCGGTTTCCGCAATGATGGCCGGATGGAAATCTTCGGCGATCTCGGCTTCCCCGACCGGCGCCGCGAAGACCTTGTCATAGGCGTCGACGATGCGGCGCTCGCCATGGTGGTCGCGAAGGCGACGCTTGTAGCGGCGCAAGCGCTTTTCAATTCGTTCGGCCGCGTCATCGAAAGCTTAGCGACGGGTCGTGGCTTTCGGCATGCGCCTGCAGAAACACGCCAGTATCGAGATGAAGCGCGCAATCGCATTTGAAGCGGCTGCCGGATTTTTCGATCGTAACCTGGCCGGAATGGCCGCCTTCAAAATATTTCGCCAGGATCTCCTCGATCCGGACCTCGATGCGCGCGCCCAAAGATGCACCGACGTTCATGTTCTTTCCGGATACGCGAATGGACATGATGCCGAAGCTACCCCACAAATTCAGGTCAAAGAAGGGCTTAATGTCATCGACACGAGTGCTTGCCCGCTATCCACCGATTTCGCCGAATTCCGGAAAAAAGGCGCACGTCGGGCGCCGGTGATGACGCCGGATTTCGGCCGAGGTCGACTGCAGCCGATCGAAGACGGGCGCTTCTAGGTGGCCGCCGCCGGCCTGTCAAGCGTGCGTCGGCAAGCCTGTCGGCGCGGCATGCAACGGTCGATGCATGCGCTTCTCGCGCCGGCGCTGGGCCGAGGAAGGGATGTTCATCGCTTCGCGATATTTTGCAACGGTGCGCCTGGCGATCTCGATGCCGTTGCGACGCAATTGTAAAACGATCGCGTCGTCGGAGAGCACGCGGTCGCCCGCTTCGGATTCGATCAGCTGGCGGATGCGATGGCGAACCGCGGCACCGGCATGGGCGGCTTCGCCTTCGGTCGCGGCAATTGCGGTCGCAAAGAAATACTTCATCTCGAACAGGCCGCGGTGGGTCGCCATGTACTTGTTGGCGGTGACGCGGCTTACCGTCGATTCGTGCATCTTGATGGCGTCGGCGACTGTCTTCAATGTCAGCGGTTTCAGGTGCTCCACGCCATCGACGAGAAACGCGTCCTGGCGCTTGACGATTTCGGTCGCGACCTTGAGCATCGTGGTGGCGCGTTGCTGCAGGCTGCGCACCAGCCAGTTGGCGTTCTGCAGACAATCGGCGACGAAGGCTTTTTCGGTCGGCCCGCTGACGCCCTTGGCAATATGGGCGTGGTACTGGCGGTCGACCAGTAAACGCGGCAGCGCGGCGGAATTCAGTTCGACATGCCAACCACCGTCCGGCGCCGGCATTACCAGCACATCGGGAATGACCGTCGGCGCGATGCCCGTGACGAAACGATGTCCGGGCTTGGGGTCGAGCGCGCGCAATTCGGCAATCATGTCGGCAAGATCATCGCGATCGACCTGGCAGATCTTTCGCAATGCCTGGAAATCGCGGCGAGCGGCGAGCTCGAGATTTTCGATCAGGGCCTGCATCGCCGGATCGAAACGGTCGCGCTCGCGCAATTGCAGCGCCAGGCATTCGGCCAGGTTGCGCGCCGCGATGCCGGGCGGATCGAATTGCTGGATGCGAAGCAGGATTGCCTCGATTTCACTCGTGGCCGGCTCCGATCTGGCCAGCCAGATCGGCCAACGGTCGGCGCAGGTAACCGTCATCGTCGAGCGAATCGATGACGGCTTCGGCAATCGATCGCTGGCGCTCCCGGCAAATCCGGCGGCGGCCTGGCCGCGCAGGTGATCGGATAGGTTCAAGGTGTCGGCAAGGCGCGCCTCGAGCAAGGCGAGATCGCCGTCGCCGCGATTGCCGGATGATCCGGCCGCTCTTTCTGAATTTCCGGTTCGCGCAGGCGGCAGGCCCGAGGACTGCGGTTGAGGCGATGCGGACGGTTCGGCGGCGCCGGCTTGCTGAAATGGCGACGGGGAATCGCCAGTCTGGCCCAACTGTGGAGTTTCGACGATAAGGAGCGGGTTCTTCTCGGCTTCGCGCGACAGGAATTCAGCGAGTTCCTGCTGGCCAAGTTGCAGCAGGCGGATCGACTGCAGCAATTGCGGCGTCATCGCCAGCGTCTGGACCTGACGCATCTGCAATTTTGGCGAAATCGCCATACACGCCGCCCCTGTCGTCCTCGGGCCGGATGTTCGGATGACGATCAGGATCGCGATTGGCCCGTTTCTTGCTTTAGGGGCAGCATAACAACACTCTCTTCTCAAAGTGTAAACTGCTCGCCAAGATAGGTGCGCCGGACATCGGCATTGGCGACGATCTCATCGGGCCGGCCGTGCGCTAAAACCCGCCCTGAAGCCATGATATAGGCCCGGTCGATCAGGCCAAGGGTCTCGCGGACATTGTGGTCGGTGATCAGGACGCCAATGCCGCGCCGCGTCAGTTGGCGCACCAGTTCCTGGATGTCGCCGACGACAATCGGGTCGATGCCGGCAAAGGGCTCGTCGAGCAGCATGAAGGCCGGCCGGGTCGCCAGCGCGCGGGCGATCTCGCAACGCCGGCGCTCGCCGCCCGACAGCGCGATCGACGGCAGCTTGCGCAAATGCGCAATCGAAAACTCGGCCAGCAGCGCGTCAAGCTGGCGCTCGCGCTCGCGCTTGCTCGGTTCGACGACTTCGAGCACGGCGCGAATGTTGTTTTCGACGGTCAGGCCGCGGAAAATCGAGGCTTCCTGCGGCAAGTAGCCAACGCCGAGGCGGGCGCGCCGGTACATCGGCGTCTGGGTGATGTCGTGGCCGTCGAGTTCGATGCGTCCGGCATCGGGCTGCACCAGGCCGGTGATCATGTAGAAGCAGGTGGTCTTGCCGGCGCCGTTCGGCCCGAGCAGCCCGACGGCCTCGCCGCGGCGTACGCCAATCGTCACGCCGCGGACAACTTGGCGGCCTCGGTAGCTCTTCTGCAGGCCGGTCGCGACCAGCACTCCGGCCTTGGCCGCCTTGGCGATGGTCGGGGCGCCGGCGGCGCCGGTCGACGTGGCGCCATTGGTGGTTTTCGTGGCGGTGGCGCCGCTTCTCCGGGATGGACGGCACTTTCCGGCAACAGCGCCCTGACCCGCGCCAATGCTTCGCGCGCCGAATCGGCGGCGCGGGTGGACAGGGCCTGTCGCGTGGGACGAACCGGCTTCACGTTATATTCCGCGTTATTTGCCTTCGCCGGATTTCGGCGTGAAGCGCATTTTCACCCTTCCGGCCCCGGCATTTTGACACGGCACCAATACGGCGGCATTGGTGGCGAGATTAACGTTGAGCACACAACCAGTCACGACATTTTCGCCCTGGCTGATGATGACATTGCCGGACAGCACCGCGGTCTGGCCCTGCAAATCCACTGTTGCCGTTTCGGCCGTCGCTCTCTGGTCCTCCGAGCGCACGGCGACGCCACCGCTAGCCTCGATACGCCGGACATTGCCGTTCGGCCCAGGCGTTGCGCCGGCGCCGCGGACATAAAATACCTTGAGATGCTTGGTCTTAAGCAGGGTCGAACCCTTGCAGCACGCTGACATTGCCAAAAAAATCGGCGACGCCCTGCTGGTCGGTGACCTCAAGGCGATCGGCTTCGATTTGCACCGGCTCGTCGCTGCTGCGCATGCCGGCAAAAGCCCCGCCGAAATTCTGTGCGCCGGCCGGCATTGCCGACATTGACACGATTGCCGCCCAAAACAAGCAGACGGCAAATGCGCCTCACTTGCCCGATTCCCGGCTCTTGTCTTCGGTTTGCGGGTAGAGCGTCATCCGCACGCGGCTTTCAAACACGATTTTCTTGCCACGGTCCTCGACGCGCATGCTTTCGGCGGTGACGACCGATCGGCCGGACGAGACTTCCACCGGATTGAGGGTGATGAGCGTGCCGGCATCGATGTTGATATCGGCATCCTGCAGGCGGATGTGCATCCCGTCTTCGGTATCGACCGTGACCAAATCGGCGAGCGACAAAGTCTTGGCACTCGCATCGTAGAGACCGCCGCCGGCAAGCACTTTCGCCTTGGCGGAATCGGAAACCGACAAAACCGCGTCGATCGATTCAAGCTCAATGCGCGCCGGATTGGCGGCGTCCTGCACGGCGCGCTTGGCCGTCAGCCGATAAGGCCTGCGGTTTTCATCGGTGCCGTTCAATACAGGGTTGTCCATGACCAGCTTGCCGTCGACGACTCGGGCCGAGCGCAAATCGATGGAAGGCGCCCTGCTGGCAGAGATCACCAACGAAGCGACCAGCACTGCAATGGCTGCCGCGGCAATCGCCGGAAGGCCGATGCGAAGCCAGCGAACCCGCCGGCTGTGGCGATCGGCGCGGGCGAATTCATCGGCACGGCGCTGGGCCGGATCGACGACCGGGCGCGGAGCTGGAGTTCGCGCCAGATGTGCCGGACGCGCCCACTGCAAGGGCGTCTCCCGCCGCCACCCGGGCGCCGCGGATCGAGTCCGGTTCACTGCTGGCTCCAAAGCTTGCCTGCGCTTCTACGCCGGCTGATACCCGGCACGAATATCTGTTTCTTGTTCATTTTACGGCGAAACCGTTAACCGTTCCAAACGGCGCGGCTAGCAGGCCGTAGCGGACGCTTATTCGCCGCGCGGAAAGCGTTTCGAATCTTCCAGCACGTTCAGGTCCATGTGGTTGCGCATGTAGCGCTCCGACGCCCTCTGCAGCGGCTGGAAGTCCCAGGGAAAATAGGCGCCGTTGCGCAGCGCCTCGTAGACGAGGTGGCGGCGCGCCTGGCTTTCGCGCACCGCCGCGTCGAAGGCGGCCATGTCCCAGCGCTCGCGAACCTTGGCGAGAAACGTGTCGACCAGTTCGCTGTCGCCGGCTTCGGCGGCGAGATTTTTCAGTTCGTGCGGATCGGCTGTCGAGATCGAACAGCAATGGCGGGTCATTCTTCGCAATGGATGAATTTCAACGATCCTTCGCGCAGGCAGACCATCGGCGCGATCGAGGCTTCGGCGGCATATTCGATCGGCACCGGCCGGCGTGCGGCGATTTCCCGCCACAATCGGCATCAGGCTTTCGCCGTCGCACCATGGCGCGACGCTGCCGATGTCGATGCCGGCGAACTCGCAAAGCGTCGGCAGGATATCGAGATTGGAAACCGGTTCGGCGACCGAAGCGTCGCCCTGCCCGGGCGCGTGACAGGAGCAGCGGCGTGCGCGCCGAGCCCTCGAAAAAGTGCATCTTGAACCACAGGCCACGCTCGCCGAGCATGTCGCCGTGGTCGGAGCAGAACAGGATGGCGGTGCGGTCGAGCTGGCGCGTGGACGGCTGAGCGTTTCGAGCAGTTCGCCGATGCTTTTCGTCGAGATAGGAGAAGATTGGCGAAATAGGCCCGTCGCGAGCCGGCAATGTCGTGTTCGGTGATGTCGAATTTGCGCCAGTCGCAGGAATCGAAAATCCGGCGCGAATGGGCGTCGTGGTCGTCATGGGCAATGGCCGGCAACCGCGGCTGCCAGATGCTGGCAGTTGCTCGTAGAGATCCCAATACTTGCGGCGAGCGACGTAGGGATCGTGCGGATGGCTGAAGCTGACGGTCAGGCACCACGGCCGCGCATCGGCGTCCGCGGGAAAATTCGTAAAGCTTCTGGCGTGCCAGAAAGGCGACCTCGTCATCGTATTCGAGCTGGTTGGTGGTCTCGGCAATGCCGGCGCCGGTGACCGAACCCATGTTGTGATACCACCAGTCGATGCGCTCGCCGGGTTTGCCATAGTCCGGCGTCCAGCCGAAATCGGCAGGGTAGATGTCGGTGGTCAACCGCTCCTCGAAGCCATGCAACTGGTCCGGCCCGACGAAATGCATCTTGCCCGACAGGCAGGTGGCATAGCCGGCGCGACGCAAATGATGGGCGAACGTCGGGATGGCGGAGACGAATTCGGCCGCATTGTCGTAGACGCCGGTGCGCGACGGCAACTGTCCGCTCATGAAGGCAGCGCGGCCTGGCGCGCATAGCGGGCTTGCGGTGTAGCAGTTGGCGAATCGCGCGGCGCGCTGCGGCAATGCGCTTGAGATTGGGAGCATGCAACCAGCCAGCCGGGCCGTCTGGAAACAGCGTTCCGTTCAGCTGGTCGACCATGACGATCAGGATGTTCGGGCGGGCGGGCATGGTTGCTCTCCGGCGATCTGGCGCCGATCTAACCCGGATCGATCTGCGCCGGAAAAGCAAATTGCGGCGGTTCCGCGCCAATTGCGACATTGGCGGCCAGATTGTGCCTTATTCCGCCGCCGCCGGTTTCGGAGTGCCTCCTGCCGCGTCGCCCGCAATGTTCGCGGCCAAGCGTCTCGAGCGATCCCGATGCGAAGGCGCAGCCATGCAGCAAACTGCTCGAGTTCGACGAAGATCACCGGCGTGATGAACAAGGTCAGCGCCTGGCTGATCAGCAAGCCGCCGACGACGGCGACGCCGAGCGGCTGGCGCAATTCCGAACTTGCGCCAGTCCCGAGCGCGATCGGCGTCGCCGCGATCAGCGCGCAGAATGTCGTCATCATGATCGGCCGGAAGCGCCGCACTGCAGCATCGTGAATTGCCATCGCCGCGGGCCGGCCTTCATCGCGGATCAGGGCCAGCGCCACATCGATCATCATGATCGCATTCTTCTTGACGATGCCGATCAGCATCAGCAGGCCGATCAGCGCGATGATCGACATGTCGTAACCGGTAAGGTGCAAGCGCCAACAGCGCTCCGAACGCGGCCGAGGGCAGGCCGGAAAGAATCGTCAGCGGGTGGATGAAACTCTCGTAGAGGACACCAAGGACGACATAGATCGTCACGATGGCCGCCAGGATCAGCAGTCCGGTATTGCCGGTCGCCTGCTGGAACAATTGCGCGGCGCCGGCGTAGGAAAGCGTCACCGAGGACGGCATGCCGACCTGCCGGCTCAGTTCCGCGATCCGCTCGGTTGCCGAGCCGAGCGAAACCTTGGCCGGAAGGTTGAAGGACAGCGTCACCGAGGTGAGCTGGCCGGTCTGGTTGACGCTCACTGGGCCGGATTCGCGGCGTGATGCTTGCGATGCTGGCGAGCGGCACGAGCTTTCCGGCGCTGGTCGGCACGCGGATCATGCCGAGCGACTGATCGTCGTCGATCGCCGCTGCATCGCTCTCCATGATGACGTCGTAGCTGTTGCCGGTGCTCTGGATCTGGGTCGCGACCAGCGAACCGAACGCCGCCTGCAGCGTGTCGCGAAGCGCCGCCGCCGAGATGCCGAGGCTGTTGGCGCGGTCGGTATCGACGGCGACATGGGCCTGCAGCGCCTTGTTCTGCAAGTCGGAGGCGACGTCGACGAAATGGGCCGGATCGCCGCGCATGGCGTCGCCGAGCACTTGCGACCATTGACGTGCAAGGTTGGCGTCGAGCGACTGCATGCACCACCTGGTATTCGCTCTGCGTGCGACGACCGCCGAAGCGGATGCTCTGGACTCGGTGTGATGAAGGTCGTGCAGTCCGGCAACCCTTTCGACCGATCGGCGAAGGTCGGCGAGCGTTGCCTGCAGCGGCGGCCGCTCCTCCTTCGGCTTTAGCTGGACGAACATGCTGCCGTGGTTGAAAGTCGAACCTCCCGGCCCGCCACCGAGAAACGAAGACACATGGGCGACCGCCGGGTTCTTCTGCACGATCGCGGCGGCCTGCATCTGCAGCTGCTTCATCGCGGCGTATGAGATGTCCTGGCGTGCCTGGGTCGAGATCGACAGCTGGCCGATATCCTCCGACGGGAAGAAGCTGCGCGGCAGCGTCGCGAACAGCCAGCCGGACGCGGCAAGAGTCAGAAAAAAGACTGCTAGCACGACCATGCGGTTTTCGAGGCACCAGCCGACGCTGCGGCCGTAGAACGCCGTGACTCGGCCAAAAGCGCCGGGCCGTTCGCCGCTGTGCCGGCGCGGCGGCGCCATGCGGGCCGCCAGCATCGGCGTCACCGTTAGCGATACCAGTGCCGAGGCGAGGATCGCCAATGTGACGACAACGCCGAATTCGTTGAGGACCCGGCCTACGACACCACCCATCAGCAGGATCGGCGTGAACACGGCGACCAGCGACATCGACATCGAAATGATCGTACCGGTCACCTCGCGGCTGCCGGCCAGCGCCGCTTCGAACGGCGCCATGCCAGCCTCCGTGCGCCGCACGATGTTCTCCAGCATGACGATGGCATCGTCGACGACCATGCCGACAGCGAGCGTCAAGCCGAGCAGCGAAATGTTATCGATGGAATAGCCGAGCAGATACATCGCGCCGAACGTGGCGACGAGCGACATCGGAACGGCCAGGCCGGGAATGAGGGTCGTCGATCAGTCGACGGAAAAACAGGAAGATCACCAATACGACGAGACCGACGGTCAACACCAGCGTCATTTCGACTTCCGCCACTGCGTCGCTAATCGCCTGCGCGGAATCGTTGACCACGCTGACATGCATGTTCGCCGGCAATGCTGCCTCAAGCTCGGGCAATTTCGCCCGGATCGACCTGACTACCTCGACCGTATTGGCGCCGGGCTGGCGGAACACGGCCATGGTGATGCCCTGGTTTCCGTCAAGCCAGCTTCCCTGGTTGAGGTTCTCGACGCTGTCGCGGACGTTGGCGACGTCGCCAAGACGGATGATCCGCCCGTTCGGCCTTGCGATGACGAGCTCGCGGAACGAGTCCGAATTGGTGCGTTGCGTCGGCGCCTCCAGCGTCATCGACTGGTCGCGCGTTCTGCAACGTCCCGACCGGGGTCTGGTCGTTGGCGGCCGAAAGCGTCTGCGCCAACCCGCTGAACGACAGGCCGCGCACGGCAAGCTTCATCGGGTCGGCCGAAATCCTGACGGCAAAGGTCTGCGAGCCGAAGACCGACGCTTGCGCGACGCCGTCGATGGTCGACAACGCCGGCGAAATTACGTTCTGGGCGAAATCGTCGACCCGCGAGGGCTCGGCCCCGTCGCTGTTCAGCACGATGATCAGAATCGGCGAGTCGGCCGGGTTGACCTTGCGATAGCTCGGAGGATTGCTCATGTTGGATGGCAATGCCCGCTGGCTGCGCGCGATCGCCGCCTGCACGTCGGCGGCGGCCGCGTCGATGTCGCGCGACAGATCGAACTGGAGGGTGATGCTGGTGCGAACCGAGCGACGAGGTCGCTGTGATCGTGTCGATGCCGGCGATCGTCTCGAACTGTTTGATCAGCGGCGTCGCTACCGAAGACGCCATCGTGTCCGGCGAGGCGCCGGCGAGCTGGGCGGAAACGAAAATCGTCGGGAAATCGGCTCGCGGCAACGCCGCCACCGGCAGCCGCGTGAACGCAATCGAGCCGGCGAGCAGGACGCCGACGATCAGCAGAATCGTCGCCACCGGCCGGCGGATGAAAATCTCCGAAAAGTTCATTTAATGTCCGTTGCCCGCGGCGCTTGGCCGCCGGATCGGTGACGCCGGAATTGTCGGATACCGCGACCGCTACCGGCGTGCCCTCGATCAGACCGCCCTGCCCTTCGGTCACGACGACTCTCCCGGCCTGTAGGCCGGCACTGAATGCCGGCCATGGCCGTTCGCCACGCAAAGCGATCTCGACCTTGCGGATTTCAACGGTGCTGTCCGGCTTCAAGACATAGACGATCGAACCGTCAGTCCTGCGGCTGGACGGCAACCTGCGGAACCAGGACAAGTCCATCGACGGATCCGGCATTGACCTTCACATTCAGCGACTGGCCGGCCATCAGCGCGCGATCTTCGTTTTCCAATTGGGCGCGCAAGCGGAATGTCGCCGAGGCCGAATTCGACGGCGTTGTCGATGAAGACGACCTTGCCGGTCTCCGGTTGCGTCGTGTCATTGGCAAGCGCCGGCACAACCGCAACGCTGAGCTGACTGTTGCGGAATGCCTGACGCGCCAGGGCAAGATCGCTTTCCGGCAACGAGAATTCGACATAGACCGGCGTTATCCGGGTCAGCGTTGCGACCCAGTTGCCGCTGGCAAGGTAGGCGCCCTTCGACACCTGCATCGCGCCCAGCCTTCCGTCGAACGGCGCCCGGATTTCGGTATAGGTCAGCGCCACCTCGTCGGCGCTGAGCTGGGCCTGGTCGACGGCGATGGCTGCCTGCGCCTGGCGCATGGCGGTCTGCGCATCGTCGCCGGCCTGCTTGGTGGAAACCCCCTTGGTGACGAGATCGAGCACGCGCGCCTGCGCAGCGATCGCTTGATCGAGCCCGGCCTGGTCCTTGGCGAGTTGCGCCTTGTCCTTTTCGATCGCCGCTCGCACGATGCGATCGTCAAAACGCAGGATCAGGTCGCCCGCCTTGACCACCGCGCCGTCCCTGGCCAATACCTCGGCGACCATGCCCGCGACCGGGATCGCCAGGTTCGTGGTCTCGACAGGGACCACCGTGCCGATGGTGCGGCGCTCGATGACGAGCGAACCCGCTGTCGCGGTCGCAACCTCGACCGCTATCGCCAAGCTGCCGTTGCGTCTCCCGCTGCCGCGCGTTTCGGTCTTGGCCGCCGCCTCTGGCGTTGCATCGCGGCCGATCTGTTTCAGCCATGCGAATGCCGGCCCGGAAGGCAGCCGATCGCGCTGCAATACAAGGACTGCAAGCGCTGCCAAAATCAGAAAAAAAAGCCACCTGCGACGGTGCATGACGAAAAGCCCGGATTTAGCCCGATATTCCAGCAATCGTGATACGCCGTCACCTAAAAAATTGTTCATTGAGGGCTGCGGGAGCGACATTGCCCTGACCAGCAACGCGACCCGGCAAGCCGAACTTCGCGTGAAAATCGTCGCCAATTGCGACATTGCCAGCCGCAGCCGGCTTTTGCGCTTGCCAGCAGGTTGGCTAAGATCGCGGCGCATTTTGCCTCGAACGGAACGACCATGGATTTTTCGCTGAGTGAAGAGCAGCGCCAGATCGTCGCAACGACGCGCGGTTTCGTCGAGCGCGAGCTTTATCCGCACGAGGCCGAAATCGAGCGGACCGGCCGGCTCGATCCGGCGCTGGTCAAGGAAATCCAGAAAAAGGCAATTGCCGCAGGGCTTTACGCCGCCAACATGCCGGCGGAAGTCGGCGGCGCCGGGCTCGATACCCTGACCTGGCTGCTCTACGAAAAGGAACTCGGCCGCGCCAATTATGCGCTTGCACTGGACCTGCGTGGCGCGGCCCTCCAACATCCTGCTCGCCGGAACGCCGGCGCAGCGCGAAAAATATCTGCTCCCGTGCGTGCGCGGCGAGACATGGGATTGCCTGGCGATGACCGAGCCCGGCGCCGGCTCCGACCTGCGCGGCATGAAGGCGACGGCGCGCCAGGACGGCAGCGACTGGGTGCTGAACGGCACCAAGCATTTCATCTCGCCACGCCGATATCGCCGGTTTCGCCATCGTTTTCATGGCGTAGCGGGCGAGGAGGAAACCACAGACGCGGCGAAGGAAGAAGATCACCGCCTTCTTCGTCGACAAGGGCACGCCCGGCTTCAGCGTGCGCGACGGTTATCGCAACGTCTCGCATCGCGGCTACACCAATGCCGTGCTCGAATTCGACGATTGCCGGCTGCCGGCCGAGCAGGTGCTCGGCGAAGCCGCATCGCGGTTTCGACGTCGCCAATTCCTGGCTCGGCGCGACCCGCCTGCAGGTGGCGGCAACCTGCCTCGGGCGGGCCGAGCGCGCGCTGGCGCATGCGGTCGAATGGGCGGCGAGCCGCGAGCAGTTCGGCCAGAAAATCGGCAAGTTCCAGGGCGTTTCGTTCAAGCTCGCCGACATGGCGACCGAACTGAAGGCGGCCAACCTGCTGACGCTCGAAGCCGGATGGAAGGCCGATGCCGGCACGGTCACCGACGAGGACATGGCGATGGCGAAGCTGAAGGCGACCGAGATGCTTGCCTTCATCGCCGACGAGGCGATCCAGATCCATGGCGGCATGGGCCTGATGGAGGAACTGCCGCTCGAACGCATCTGGCGCGATGCCCGCGTCGAGCGCATCTGGGAGGGCACGTCGGAAATCCAGCGCCACATCATTTCGCGGGCGCTGCTGCGCGCCGTGGGAGGCTGAATTGGCGGAGGCTGACGTGGCGGACAAGCCGGCGATCGCCATCACCTATTGCCGGCAGTGCAACTGGCTGTTGCGCGCGGGATGGATGGCGCAGGAATTGCTTTCGACCTTCTCGGAGGAACTCGGCGACGGTGACGCTGACGCCCGGCACCGGCGGCGTATTCGAAATCCGCTGCGGCGACGAGGTGATCTGGGAGCGCAAGCGCGACGGTGGCTTTCCCGACATCAAGACGCTGAAGCAGCGGGTGCGCGACCGGGTCGATCCCGGTCGCGACCTCGGCCACATCGACCGCGGTTGAACATGAGAGCGGAAACGGACCTGTACCCGCCGATCAAGGCCTTGCTCGAGCGCCAGGGCTACATCGTAAAGGGGGAGGTCTGCGCGGCCGACATCGTGGCTATGCGTGGCGACGATCCGCCCGTGATCGTCGAGATGAAGACCGCCTTTTCTCTGGCGCTTTTCCATCAAGCGACGAAGCGGCAGAAGATCACTGATGCTGTCTACATCGCAGTGCCGGAATGGAAAACCCACGCCGGTTGGAAGGCATTCTGCGACAACCGCACGCTGTGCCGCTGCCTCGGCCTTGGGTTGATCACCGTGAAACCGGATCTCAGCGCTGCCGATATCCACCTCGATCCCGCGCCCTATCGGCCACGCCAATCGAAACCACGCAGGGAAAGATTGCTCAAGGAATTCCGCCATCGTGTTGGCGATCCGAATGCGGGCGGCAGTACGCGAACACGCATCGTCACTGCTTACCGTCAGGATGCACTGCGCTGCTTGCGGCATCTTGGCCAAGCCGGCCGGTGCAAGGCTGCAATCGTCGCATCGTCTACCGGCGTCTGGCGCGCCCGCGCTATCTTGGCCGACGATCATTACGGTTGGTTCGAGCGCGTACAACGCGGCATTTATGCGATCACGCCAAAAGGCTGGCGCGCCCTAGCCGAATTCGCAGTTGAAATCGCGGCACTGAAGAATGCGTGACCTGTCCCGCCTGCTCCGGCCGAAATCGGTCGCCGTATTCGGCGGGACCTGGGCGGCTAATGTCGTCGCGCAGTTGCAGAAATCCGGCTACGCCGGAAAAATCTGGCCGGTTCATCCGCATCGTACCGACCTCCTCGGCATTCCCTGCTTCGCCTCCATCGACGAGTTGCCGGCGGCGCCTGACGCCAGTTTCGTCGGCGTCAACCGCGAGGCGACGATCGACATCGTCGGTCGCCTGTCACGGATGGGGGCCGGCGGCGCCACCTGTTTTGCCTCGGGCTTTTCGGAGAGCGAAAATACCGGTGGGGCCGAATTGCAGGCGCGGCTGGTGGCGGCGGCCGGCGACATGCCGATGCTCGGCCCGAACTGCTATGGGCTGATCAACTATCTCGACAACGTGGCGCTGTGGCCTGACCAGCACGGCGGACGCAAGGTCGCGCGTGGCGTGGCGATTGTCGCACAATCCTCCAACATCGCCATCAACATGACGATGCAGGCGCGGGCGCTGCCGATCGCCTACATGATCGCCGCCGGCAACCAGGCGCAAACCGGCGTCGCGCAACTCGCCACCGCGCTGCTCGAAGACAACCGCGTCACCGCGATCGGGCTTTATCTGGAAGGGTTCGGCGATATCCGCGCGCTGGAGGCTTTCGCCGAGCGCGCGCACGCGACGAAGCGGCCGGTCGTCGCGCTGAAAATTGGCCGAACGGCAAAAGCGCAAGCTGCAACCATCACGCATACCGCGTCGCTCGCCGGCAGCGCGGCGGCATCCTCGGCATTGCTGAAGCGCCTCGGCTTTGTCGAGACGCGGTCGATCGGCGCATTCCTCGAAACGCTGAAGCTGATGGATTCGCTCGGCCCGCTTGCCGGCAATGCCATCTGCTCGATCTCGTGTTCCGGAGGCGAAGCGAGCCTGATGGCAGATCTTGCCGAGGGAATGCAAATTCGATTCCGCGATTTTTCCGCGGTGACGGCAAAAGCACTTGCCGCCGAACTCAGCCCGATCGTCACGATCGCCAACCCGTTCGACTACCATACCTTCATCTGGGGCGACACGGCGCGGATGATGCGGGTATTCGCCATGGTGATGGGCGACCGGTTCGACCTCTGCGTCTTCGTCCTCGACTTGCCGCGCGCCGACCGTTGCGATCCGTCCAGCTACCAATGCGCCATCGACGCCATTGTCGCGGCAAAGGCGCGGAGCGGCGCCCGCGTCGCGGTGCTGGCTTCCCTGCCGGAGAATCTGCCCGAGACTGTTGCGCAACAATTCCTCGTGGCCGGGGTCGCTGTCCTGCACGGGATGGAAGAGGGCCTGTCGGCAATCGACGCGGCGATCGCGGCTGGGCACCGTGGCACGGCGAACATCCGGCCGATGCTGCTCGCAGCTGAGTCGGCCAACGATTCGGTCACATTGAACGAGGCGGAGGCCAAACAGGCGCTGGCAGCGTTCGGCCTCAAGGTGCCGCGCTTCGTCACCGCTGCCAATGCTGACGGCGTTGGGCAAGCGGCGGAAGCGCTGCAGTTTCCGATCGCACTGAAGGCGCTCGGTGTCGACCACAAGAGCGAAGCCGCGGCGGTTGTCCTCAACCTGCAGTCGGCCGAGGCGGTGCGCTGCGCCGCCACAAAGATGGTCGGGATCGCCAACGGTTTTCTCGCCGAGGAAATGGCGGGCGGCGGTGTCGCCGAACTGCTCGTCGGCGTCACCCGCGATGCTACCGGCCCGCTGATGCTGACCATCGGCGCCGGCGGCGTTCTGGCGGAATTGCTCGGCGACACGGCCAGCCTGCTGTTGCCGAGCGGTCGCGGCGAAATCGATGACGCGTTGTCATCGTTGCGCATCGAGCGGCTCCTTTCGGGCTGGCGCGGCAAACCGGCGGCGAACCGCGAAGCGTTGATCGGAGCGATCGAGGCGATCGCCGCCTATGCCGAAGCCCATGCCGACCAATTGCTCGAACTCGACGTCAATCCGCTGATCGCGCGCAGCGGCGATGCGATTGCCGTCGACGCGCTGATCCGCCTGCGCAACGGAGGCCACCGATGAGCGGACCGATCCGCACGCGCCGCGAAGGCGGCATATTCGAGGTCACCCTCGACCGGCCGAAGGCCAATGCTATCGATCTGGCGACCTCGCGGATCATGGGCAAGACCTTTCAGGAATTCCGCGACGACCCCACCCTGCGGGTCGTCATCCTGCAAACGGCGGGCGACAAATTCTTTTCGGCCGGCTGGGATCTCAAGGCCGCGGCGGCAGGCGACGCGGTCGACGGCGACTACGGCGTCGGCGGTTTCGGCGGCCTGCAGGAATTGCGCGACCTCAACAAGCCGGTGATCGCCGCCGTCAACGGCATGGCGGTCGGCGGCGGCTTCGAACTGGCGCTGTCGGCCGACCTGATCTACGCGACGGCGAATTCCTCTTTCGCCCTGCCGGAAATCCGTGCCGGTACGTTGGCGGACGCGGCTACCGTCAAACTTCCGAAACGCATGCCCTATCACGTCGCCATGGACCTGCTGCTGACCGGGCGCTGGATGGACGCGGCCGAGGCGCAGCGCTGGGGCATCGTCAACCAGATACTGGCCGACAACGAGGCTTTGACGAAACGGGTCTGGGAGATCGCTCGGGCGCTTGAAAGCGGGCCACCGCTGGTTTTTGCCGCGATCAAGGAAGTGGCCCGCGCCGCCGAGGCGATGACGTTTCAAGAGGCGATGAACCGGATCACGCGGCGTCAGTTTCGCAGCGTCGATAAACTCTATTCGTCGGAGGACAACAAGGAGGGCTTCCGTGCTTTCGTCGAAAAACGCGATCCGGTGTGGAAAGGGAAATAGCGACGGGCGGGGCGCTCACAGCATGCTCTTGATATCGGCGGAAAAGGTCGGAAATCCGAATACGGTCTCCGATAGCGCGCTTGCGGTGATGCCATGCTTCATCGCCAGCGCGAAGATATGGATCAACTCTTCGCCGGAATGGCCAACCATGTGGGCGCCGAGAATCTTGTCGCTTGCCTCGTCGACGATAATCTTGGACCACGCCATCGGCTCGGCATAGGTCCTTGCCGACAGCCATTGGCTCATGTCGTTGGCATGCACCTTGATCCTGGCGCCGTTCTTGCGCGCCTCGGCTTCGGTCAATCCGACGCTGGCGACGGCCGGGATCGTGTAAACGCACGCAGGAATCGTCGAATAGTCCGGCCGGCGCTTCGGTCCGTCGACAATATTGCGCCCGACGATGCCGCCTTCGTAGGTGGCGATCGGCGACAGTTGCGGAGACAACGGGTTGGCGTCACCGCAAACGAATACCGCGGGATTTGAGGTCGAGCGAAGGTAGTCGTCGACGGCGATGCGGCCGCGATCGTGGGCGACGCCCCCTTTGTCGAGATCGAGCGACAGCACGTCCGCCACCCGCCCGGCGCCGTTGACGACACGGTCGGCCTCGATCGCCTGTTCCTTGCCGCCATGGCTGAAGACGACGCGAAGGCGCCTGCCCGCAGTATCGATTCGCGCCACCGCCGCGTCGGTCACAATGCGGACGCCGAGGCGTTCGCTTTCGTGCCGGATCTGCTCGACGGCGTCGATGTCCATGGCGCCGAGCAAGCGCGGAAGCGCCTCGAGGATCGTCACTTTCGCGCCGGCGCGAGCGTAAACGTGCGCGAACTCCATGGCGATTACACCGCCGCCGACAAACACCACTTCGCCGGGCCGCGTCGTTTCGTTCAGTACGTCGTCGGAAGTGATCATCCGTTCGGCGCCCGGGATCGGCAGATCCCGCGGCTTCGATCCGGTCGCGATCACGATATGCTTTGCTTCCAGCGTGCGATCGCCGACCCGCACCGCGTTGCGGCCGACGAAGGCCGCCTTGCCGCGGATGACATCGACCCCGCGCTTCGACATCGTCCCCGCCAGCCGTGTGGGGATATCGCGGATCATGTCCTTTTCGCGGGCGATCAGCTCCGTCCAGTTCAACTGCGGCCGCGCAACGGCGATGCGATGAGCGCTGGCGCGCCCGATCTCGTCGAGGGCATGAGCGGCGGCGACCAGGACCTTCTTCGGCGTGCATCCGCGGTTCGGGCAGGTGCCGCCAAGATCGCGGGATTCGATCATGGCGACGGAAAGCCCGGCGGCGCGCGTCGCGACCGTCGCTCCCATTGCCGCGTTGCCGCCGCCGAGAATAACCACATCGAATTTTTCGCTGCCCATCGGAGTTGGCCTTTTTTTCACGCTTGTCTCAGTCGTAGGCGATCGTCTTGTCGAGCTTGCCGCGAAAGACCCAGTAGTTGTAGCCGGTATAAGCGAGGATGATCGGCAACATCACCAACATTCCGACCAGCAGGAATTGCAGCGACGGCGGCGCGGCGGCGGCCTGCCACAAGCGTCATATTGAAGGGCACAATGTAGGGGTAAAGGCTGACCCCGAGCCCGACACTACTCAAGCCGAAAATCCCGATCATGAGCAGGAATGGCGTCCTTTCGCTGCCGCTGGCGAGCGCACGCCACAGCGCGACGATTGCCGCCGCGGTCAGCACGGGGACCGGCGCGAGAAAATAGAGGTTCGGCAGGCTGAACCAACGCTCGGTGACCACGCGATGTTCGAGCGGCGTCCAGATGCTGACCAGCGCCAGAAAGCCGATGACCACCGGCAGCAAGCGCAGCGCATTGTGGCGTGCCCGCCGATTGACCGGCCCCTCCGTCTTCATGATGAGCCAGGTGGCGCCATAGAGCGCGTAGCCGGCGACGAGCCCGAGCCCGCACATCAAGGTGAAGGGCGACAGCCAGTCGAAGGCGCCGCCGGCGAAAGCCCGCCCTTCAACCTGAAATCCGTCGATAACCGTGGCGAGCATGACGCCCTGCGCGAACGCGACGGCGGCAGACCCGGCGCTGAACGAAATATCCCACCAGCGCCGCGACGCCGTCGATTTGAAGCGATATTCGAATGCGACGCCACGGAAGACCAGCGCAAACAGCATGAACATCGCCGGCAGGTAGAGCGCCGGCAAGAGGATCGCATAGGCGACCGGGAAGGCGCCGAAAAGCGCAACGCCGCCGAAGACCAGCCAGGTTTCGTTGCCGTCCCAGAACGGGGTCAGCGAAGCCATCATGTGATCGCGGTGTTCCGCCTTGCGGTCGAGGAAATACAGTATGCCGACGCCGAGGTCGAAGCCATCGAGCAGGACGTAGAGGAAGAGCGCGAGGCCGACAATCACGGCGAAGATAAGGGGGAGATCCATCGGCGAGCCTCCTTATTCGGCCGGCATGACGGCGCGTTTTGCTACCACCGCTTCCGGCGCGGTCGGCAGCTCGGCCTCGCCGTCCGGCCCGCGCCAGACCATGCGGATCAGAAAAAACGCGTAAGCTGCTAGCAGGACATTGTAGACGACAAAGAACAGCGCCAGCGAGGTGGCGACCGAAGCGACCGGAAGGCGCGACAGCGCCATCGAGCGTGCGCAACACGCCATAGACGACCCAGGGTTGGCGGCCGACCTCGGCCGATATCCAGCCGGCAAGGGTTGCGACAAAGCCGAGCGGAACCATCATCACCTGGGCCGCCAGCAGCAAGCCGCTGTCGTGCAGCCGGCCCGGCGCCACCACAGCAGGCTCCAGCCGACGACGAAGAGCATCAGGAAGCCGATGCCGACCATGACGCGGAACGCCCAGAAGACGGTAAAGACATGCGGCCGGTCTTCCGGCGCGAATTCCTTCAGCCCGCGCACTTGCCCGTCGAGGCTATGGGTCAGGATGAGGCTCGCGAGTTTCGGCACGCCAATTTCAAGATAATTCGTTTCGGCGGCCTGATCGGGCCAGGCGAAAAGCAGCAGCGGCGCCCCCGCCATGGTTTCCCAGCGGCCCTCGAACGCGGCGATCTTGGCGGGCTGATAGCGCTCGGCGACCAGGCCGCTGCCGTCACCAACAAATATTTGCAACGGAACGAGGACGGCGAGGCAGGCGATGGCGATCGCCTGGGCGCGGCGGGCAAGCCGCTGCGGCCGGTCCATCAACAGGTGTAGCGCCGAAATCCCGCCACCACGAACATCGCCGTCACGTACGAGGCGAGCACCATATGGGCGAAGCGGATCGGCATCGACGGGGTGAAGATCACCTCATACCAGTTCTCAACGAAAAGCCGGCCGCCCTCGATGCCGAAATCCTGCCGGCGTCTGCATGAACGAATTGGCCGCGATGATCCAGAACGCGGAAAAGAGCGTGCCGACCGTCACCATGATCGTCGCGAAAAAGTGAATCCGCGGGCTGACGCGGTTCCAGCCGAATAGCATGATGCCGACAAACCCGGCTTCGAGGAAAAACGCTGTCAGCACCTCGTAGACGAAAAGCGGGCCGAGGACATTGCCGGTCACGTCGGCGAAGCGGCTCCAGTTGGTTCCGACCTCATAGGACAGCACGACGCCGGTGACGACACCCATCCCGAACGCCAGCGTGAACACCTTGGTCCAGAATTTGTAGAGCAGTTCGTAGGTGCGGTCTCCGGTCTTGAGCCAAAGTCCCTCGAGCAGCACGAGGAACGCGCCAAGCCCGATCGTCAGCGTCGGGAACAGAATGTGGAACCCGATGGTGAATGCGAATTGCAGGCGCGAGAGCAGCGTGGCGTCCATGTCCATTCCCTTGTCCGCCCCTCGGGCGCTGCCGCTAGTGCAGCTTGACGCGCGGCTCGGTGCTGCCGGTGACGATTTCGGCGAACGTATCGAGTCCGGTCTTGAAGCTGCCGTGGATCGCCTAGCAGGTGCATCTTGTAGAGCGAACGGTACATCAGCCTGGCGACTAGTCCTTCGATCTTCAGTCCGCCGACAACATTGCCGAAGGTCCGGTAATCGGCAAGCGAAACGAGCGAGCCGAAATCGCGATAGCGGAACGCCGGGACCGGGCGGTGCTTCAGCCGGGCGGCGATTGCCTTGACGAGGTGATCGGCCTGCTGGTGTGCAGTCTGGGCGCGCGGCGGCAGCGGTCTTTCGTCACCGGCGAGGATGCAATTGGCGCAATCGCCGATCGCGAATATGTCGTCGTCGCCCTTGGCCTGCAGCGTCTCGCGCACGATCAGCCGGTTGATGCGATCGGTTTCAAGCCCGTCGAGGCGCTTGAGGAAATCCGGCGCCTTGATTCCGGCGCTCCACACGACGAGCTCCGCCGGCAGGAAGGATTTGTCGGCGAGCCTGACGCCTTCCGGCGTGACATCGGTGACGCCCGCCCCGCAGCGAATTTCGACGCCAAGGTCGGAAAGCAGCTCAGCCGAAGAAGCCGCAAGGTGTTCGGGCAATGCGCCGAGGATGCGCGGGCCCGCTTCCAGAATGGTAATGCGGATGAGCTTGTCGAAATCGATGTTGTCGAGATTGTAGGATGCGATATCGCGCATCGACTTGTGCAGTTCGGCGGCAAGCTCGACCCCGGTCGCACCGGCGCCGACGATGGCGCAGTGCAATTGCCCGGGCCGCAGAGGCTCGTATTGGGCGTTGGCGCGCAGGCAGGCGTCGATCAGGCGACGATTGAAACGGGCCGCTTCCTCGGCGGTATCGAGCGCGATGGCGTGCTCGGCAACGCCGGCCGTGCCGAAATCGTTGCAGACGCTGCCGACCGCCAGCACCAGCGTGTCGTAGCCGATCACTCGCGGCGGAATGATCTGGCGGCCATTTTCATCGTAGCTCGGCGCGACGAATACCTGGCGCCGCGAGCGGTCGATGCCGACCACCGCGCCGATGCGATAGCGATAATGGTGGCGCCGCGCATGCGCCATGTACTCTACCGAATCGACCTCGGAACTGAGCGAGCCGGAAGCGACCTCGTGCAATAGCGGCTTCCAGATATGGGTGCGGTTGCGGTCGATCAGCGTGACCGATGCCCGACCGCGCTTGGCAAACTTGCGTCCAAGCTGGGTGGCAAGTTCGAGCCCGGCGGCGCCACCACCGACGATGAGCAACGCGGTGAAGCGACGCGTCGGCCGGACGATGGCGTTTCCTGCAGACCCATAAAATCGGCGCTATCGTCGACCGCGACCGGTTCGCTCACGCGTACCTTGCGACAGGATGGCTATGACTTGCATCGCATTACCTCTTCGTTTTCGTCCAGAGCGCCGCTCTTCGCGCCGGTTCAGGGGGCATTCCCGGTCAACGGTTCGATTCGTGGACGACGATGCCCTGCAGCATGTCGACCTCACATTCCCACGGTTTTTCGGCGAGGACGTGTTGGGCATGTTCGTAGCCTGCTTGCCAGCGCGCCCTGATCCCGGCGCGGGTGAAATCGATGTCCTTGGTGTGGTCTTCGCCGTCGATGCGCGGCGACAATAGCCGCACGAGGTGCATGATGGTGCTGCAGCCGTAGGAGGCGAGTTCCTTGACCATCGGCATCTTCGCGCTCCGCCTCGGGGATACGCTTGACGAGCTCGCGCACGACGTGACGCATGCGATGGAGTTGTTCCTGGCGGGCGACATGGCTCTTGCCGCGGCTTGCGTATTGAATGTCCTTTTGGCGCGCCATTACCTGCGTGATGGTGTTCGGCTCCTCGCCCGCGGGCTGCCACAGGTTGACCGAGAAGATCAGCGAGTCTGCGCCGCGGCCGTTCGTCGAGGACGACCTCAATGGGCGTGTTGGAATAGATGCCGCCGTCCCAATACGGCTCGCCATCGATGCAAACGGCCGGGAAGGCCGGCGGAAGCGCGCCCGAGGCCATGACGTGCGCCGACCCGAGATCCATTTCGCGTGTATCGAAATAGCGCAGCTCGCTGGTGCGAACGTTGACTGCCCCGACCGTCAACCGCGTGTGCTTGCCGTTCAGGTAGTCGAAATCGATCAATCGTCCGAGCGTCGCCGCCAGCGGCTGCGTGGTGTAGTAGGACGCCCTTTCCAGGCCGAGCGGATAATTGGCGCCGAAAATCGCCAGCGGATTGGTTTCGAAAAATCCGCTGATGCCGCGCGTGATCGTATTCACGTTGGCGAGCGCATTGGCAAAGAGCGCGGGGCTCCACGCATGGTCGAAAGGATTGCCGCTGGCGACGATGTCCCAGAATTCGCGCAGCCGCTCGATGCGGTGTTCGGGCCTGTTGCCGGCGATCAGCGCGCCGTTAATGGCGCCAATCGAGGTGCCGATCAACCAATCGGGGGCGACCCCGCCCTCGCTCAGCGCCTGGTAGACGCCGGCCTGATAGGCTCCGAGCGCACCGCCGCCTTGCAGCACCAGCACCAGTTGTTGTCTCGCCGGCGGATTGGCCGCCAGGTGGCCGGTCGGTTTCGCTTCCGCCGCCATTCGCATCGCTCGGTTTCATCGGTACCATCCATTTTGCGCCACGATCATGGTTTCCTAGTGCGCGACCCATCCACCTTCGATCGGCACGATTGCGCCGGTGATCGAGGCGGCATCGTCGGAAGCAAGAAAAAGGCTCAATGCCGCGACCTGTTCGACGGTCACGAACTTCTTGGTCGGCTGCGCCGCAAGCAGTACGTCCTTGACCACTTGCTCGCGGGTGATGCCGCGGGCCTTGGCCGTATCGGGAATCTGCTTTTCGACCAGTGGCGTCAGCACGTAGCCGGGGCAAACCGCGTTGACGGTGATGCCCTGTTCCGCAACTTCGAGCGCAACGGTCTTGGTCAGGCCGGCCACGCCGTGTTTGGCGGCGACATAGGCCGACTTGAATGGCGAGGCGACGAGGGCGTGTGCCGAAGCGATGTTGATGATGCGGCCCCACCCACGCTTCTTCATTGGCGGCAGCGCGTGGCGGATGGTGTGGAACGCCGAGACCAGATCAATGGCGATGACGGCGTCCCATTTCTCGACCGGGAATTCGTCGATCGGCGCGACGTGCTGGATCCCGGCATTGTTGACCAGGACGTCAACCGCCCCGAACTCGGCCAGCGCCTTTTGCATCATCGCCAAGATCGAGGCACCGCTGGTCATGTCGGCGCCGTCATAGTGCACGGTGACGCCGTGCGCGCTGGCGATGCGTTTGCGCAACTTCTCGATCTCGCCGGCATCGCCGAAGCCGTTGAGCACGATGTTGCAGCCTTTGGCGGCAAACGCCTCGGCTATGCCGAGACCTATGCCGCTGGTCGATCCGGTAACGAGAGCGGTTTTGCCCTTCAGCATTTCGATGCGATCCTTCCGTTGACGTGCGGCCAGAGCGCCTCGGCGTCTCCCGCTTTTCCAGCACGCATTGTCCATGGCGGGGGCGCCCAGGGAAAATGCCGTTGCGATATCAAATCGATAACCCGGCCGCTCTCGCGCCTGGTCCGCGGTCAATTCAGGGCGACATGACCGTAGCAAGGCGACGCTCACGCGCTGTAACGTTTCGGTTCCGTCAAATCCGCAGTTGCCGAAGGCCGTCGTTTCTGGGCAAGATTGATCCTGCAAAAACGGAGTGAGGAAAGACGATATGCATGGGCATCGAGGGATATTGCCGCGTCTCGGCTACGCAATGTTCGCCCTCTTGGTGCTGCTTCAGTCCCCGGCGGCGGCGACCGTCCGCATTGTTGCCTTCGGCGACAGCAATACCGCCGGCTTCGGTGTCGCTGCCGCGAACAACTATCCTTCAAGGCTCGAACAGGCCCTGAGAGCGCGCGGCTACGACGCCGTCGTCAAGAACAGCGGGATCAACGGTGACACTTCGGGCGGAGGCTTGTCGCGCCTCGATTCGGCCGTACCGCAAGGCACTGCGGTGGCAATCGTCTTTTTCGGCCGCAACGACGTTCGCTTCGGCGTTTCACAGGCGCGGATGCGCAGCAATCTCGATGCCATCGTCGGGCGTCTCAGCGCCCGCGGCGTTGCCGTCATCCTGTGCGGTTTCTATCCGTTCAGCTTCGCCGACATCGCCGCAAAGCACGGCGCGACTTATTGCGGCGATTTTTTTGCCGGCGTCGCGGTGAACGGGGTCAAGCAGGAGCAATACTCCCTCCACGATTTCGTTCCGCACCTCAACGCCGCCGGCTACGGCGTCGTCGCCGGCCACCTCGCGCCGCTGGTCGAGCACGCGATCCAGCGCGTCGGGAAAAAGTGACGGTCTGAAGCGGAAATCTGCCAAGCTATTGAAATATTTGGCGCACCCGACAGGATTCGAACCTGTGACCTCTGCCTTCGGAGGGCAGCACTCTATCCAGCTGAGCTACGGGTGCCCGGCGCGTCGCGATGGCGAGCGCGCGAGGCTTCTTAGAGCAAATCCGGCAAAAGTGGAAAGCACTTTTGCGTCCAGCCCGGGCGTCTTGCGTTGCTCCGCGCTCAAGCCGGAAGCTTCGGACGGCGGATGGCCCTCACGTTTCCGCTGCTTCCGCCGCCGCAGAAAAAGCGGTCGCCGCCATCGGATTCGAGGCCGGAGACACCGGTTCCGGGTGGCATCTCCGCGCTCAGCAGCACTTCACCCGTGTGCGGATCGATGCGGCGGACATCGCTTTTGTTGTCCTGCCAGGTGCCGTGCCACAGTTCGCCATCGACCCAGGAAACCCCGGTGACGAAGCGATCGGTCTCGATCGTGCGAAGGATCTTTCCGGTCTCGGGATCGACCTGATGGATCTTGCGGCCACGATGATGGCCAACCCAGAGCGTTCCCTCGGCCCAGGCAAGCCCGGAATCGCCGCCGCCACCTGGCGCGGGGATCGAGCCGACTACCTTGCCGGTCTTCGGATCGATCTTTTGGATCACCGCCTCGGCGATCTGGAACAGGTATTTGCCGTCGAACGCCGTCCCGGCATCGCCGATGACGTCGAGGGAGGTCCGCAATTGCCCGCTCTCCGGGTCGAGGGCGTTCAGCTTTTCGCCACTCGCAAACCAGACATGCTTCCCGTCGAAGCTGACCCCGGCCACCTGGCGGACTCCGGGAAAGGGGCCGTATTCGCGGAGGATTTCAGCCGAGATATGTCTGGCGGTGTGTTTCATGTCTTCATCCTAGTCGCTGAATCCAGCTGACGGGAGTAACAAGCTTGTCGGGAATCCCGGCACGTTTGGCGCCACCCATCGGCGCGAGCGGCCGCGGCCGAGCGGCTCGACCTTGCCGTCCGCCGCCAGAGCTTCGAGAGAGCGTTGCACCGTGCGCGCACTTGTTCCCAGCGCCAGCGCCAATGCCGAACTCGACCACGCCTCGCCGTCGGCGAGCAGCGCCAGCACCTCCGCATGGTCACCTTCGACAGGCGGCGCCAGAACTACGACCGCGCCCGCCTTGTGCGGCGCCAGTCTGAAGCCGCGCTTCGTTGCGATCAGCGCGCCCAGCGGCTTGATCGCCGCGCGCAGGCGCGCGATTTCGACGCGCAATCGGGCACGATGCGATTGATCGGCATGCCGAGCCCGGAAAGCGCGCGCCAGTAGCGTTTCGCGCGCCACGTCACCGGGCCAGGCTTCCGCCAGAGCGCGCACGAGCGCTAGCAGGACCGGGCGGCCGGCGAGCGTGATTGCAATCCCCCCGGCGCGCACAGCATTGCGGCAGGCGTCGACGATCACCGCATCCGAGGCCAGCAACGCCTCGACCTCATCGAGCCCAATCAGCCGTTCTCCTTGCCGCGAGATCGCGCGCGCGGCCGGCCTGTCGAACGCGGTCGTCGCGCGGTCGACCTCGGCTATGAGCGCCGGGATAGCCGCTTCCTGCGCGGCTCGGCCGGCGCGGTCGAGCGCATCTCGTGCCGGCTCTGCACGGATGCGCCGCATGGCGATGCCGGCGGCCACCAGCTCGCGCCCGGCTCGCGAAGCCGGCGGCAGCGCGTCGGCGTCGATCGCATCGAGTGTCCGCTCGGCGGCATCGAGCTCACCGATCAGGAGCAGGCGCCGGGCGTCGAGATAAGCGGCATGGGCGGCGTTCGTCCGATCGCCATGCGCCGACAGGGTCGCCCGCGCGGCATCGAGCCCGCGCAGCGGCCGGCCGAGGTCGCGGCAGACCAGCGCGATTTCGGACTCTGCGACGATGCAGCGGGCGCGGGCGATCGGCTCTTTCGGGCCGAAGGCGCGCGCGGCGCGGCGCAGCAGTTCCCTGGCTCGCGCCAGATCACCGAGCTGCGCCATGGCGATACCGCGCAACGCCAGCGCCGGGGCATCGTCGCGCAATGCGACCTGTTTCAGCGCGGCAAGCGGATCGCCCGCCGCGAGCGCCCGCCCGGCGGCGGTGATCAGCGAATCCATTCAAATCCCGTCACACTTGTAACTCACACCTTTTCCGCCCCGAACTTACTTCACTGTTCGATGCTGCAGCGACGGCAGTAGGCGAAAGCCGATTGGAGGCAGAAATGACGACGCCAACGATAGCAGAAAGGAGCACTGCCGGCGCCTGTCAGGGGCGCGATGCCACCACCTGGCTCGGTCTTGCCGCTTCTCCGACCTTCGCGCTGATGGCGTGGGTTTCTGGCGGCGAAGCATCCCAAGCCCTGATGTGTGCCTCGGTGCCCGCCATGTCGCCAATCGGCGGCATGGCCAGCATGTACCTGCTGATGAGCCTTTTCCACCTGTCGCCCTGGCTGAAGCTCGCTTCCAGCCGGAGACAACATATTCAACCCGCAACCCGAACCGAAGGAGAATGACCGTGCAACACGCTGTTGTTTCACACGATGATTGGCTCGCCGCCCGCCGCGACCTGCTGAAGGCGGAGAAAGAACTCACTCATCATAGCGACAAGATCGCCCAGAAGCGCCTCGCCTTGCCATGGGTGCGGATCGACAAAGAATACGAATTCGACACCCGGGACGGCCCTCGCACGCTCGCGGATCTCTTCGACAACAGATCGCAGCTTTTGGTGCAGCATTTCATGTTCGGGCCAGGGTGGAAGGAAGGCTGCCCGAGCTGTTCCTTCATGGCCGATCATACTGATGGCATGAGCGTGCATCTGGCCAATCACGATGTCACCATGATCGCAGCTTCTCGCGCTCCGCTCGAGGTGATCGAGCGCTATCGCAAGCGCATGGGCTGGCAGTTCGTCTGGGTGTCGTCGTTCGGAAACGACTTCAATTACGACTTCCGGGTGAGTTTCACGCCTGAAGAAATCGCCAGCAAGCACATCGATTACAATTTCGGCGAATGGTCGCTTGCGGGTGAAGAGTGGCCCGGCGTCTCTGCGTTCTTCAAGGACGAAACGGGCAAAGTCTATCGCACCTACTCAACGTACGGGCGCGGTGTGGAGGTAATGATGGGCACTTACGCCATGCTCGACCTCGCGCCGAAAGGGCGCAACGAGATCGAGGGAATGGACTGGGTGCGCCGCCACGACCGCTACTGAGGCCGACCACATCCGCCGAAGCCAAAGTCGGTCGAGGCCTCGCCACACAGCACCGTTCTTGTCGTCAGGAAACCCTGATTTCGACCTTGTTGGGATAGAACGCGACCAGGCCGGCGATCTCCAGCATCTCGTCATATGGGGTCTCGTAGCCCCACATGGCGTTGTCGATCTCATGATCGCCGACGACGATGTTCCAGTAGCTCGCCTGGCCCTTGAACGGGCAATGGCTGGCATGCTCCGAGCGGCGGATTAATGCCGGATCGACATCGGCAAGTGGAATATAGTGGACCGGCGGATACGTACCTTCGCGCAGGATCACGGCCGAATTCGACCGAGCGATGCGATTGCCCTCGAGCCTGACTTCGACCGTTCCCTTGAACGGAGCAACCGTGATCCTGTGGTCCGGATGATTGCGAAAGCCGGGCGCCGGGTTGGATAGCGTGGTGGTGGTCGCACCCATGTCTTTGCTCCTGACGATTCCGCAAGCCCGCGGCCGCGTTAGCAGACTGCCACGCCAGCGCCGCTTGCGGAAGGGCTCGCCGGTAAACGCTTTGTGTCGCGCGACCCTTGTTTCTAGTGCGCCTCCTCCCAGTTCGCGGCGGCCCGCGCATCGACCTTGAGCGGCACCGACAGGTGCAGCGCCGGCATCGGCGCGTCCTCCATGACGCGGGCGATCACCGGCAAGGTTTTATCGACCTCGTTTTCGGCGACTTCGAAGACCAGTTCGTCATGGACCTGCAGCAGCATGCGCGCCCCGAGCCTGTGCCTGGCCAGTTCGCCTTCCATGCGCGCCATGGCGCGGCGGATGATGTCGGCCGCCGACCCCTGGATCGGCGCGTTGATGGCGGCGCGCTCGTTGAAGGAGCGCACCTGCGGATTGGAGCTGGCGATGTCGGGATAGTGGGCGCGACGGCCGAAAACGGTCTCGACATAGCCCTTTTCGCGGCAAGCCTTCTTCGTCGCCTCCATGTAATCGCGGATACCCGGGAACCGCTCGAAATAGGTCCTGATGTACTGCGCCGCTTCCTCGCGCGGGATCGACAGCTGGTTGGCGAGGCCGAAAGCAGAAATGCCGTAAATGATGCCGAAATTGATCGCCTTGGCGCGGCGGCGCACCATCGGGTCCATGCCCTTGACCGGCACGCCGAACATTTCGGACGCCGTCATCGCGTGGATGTCGAGGCCTTCGGCGAAGGCCTTCTTCAATTGTCGGATGTCGGCGATGTGGGCGAGAATGCGCAGTTCGATCTGCGAGTAGTCGGCCGACACGAGCTTGTTGCCCTTTTCGGCGATGAAGGCAGTGCGGATCTTGCGGCCCTCTTCGGTCCTGACCGGAATGTTCTGCAGGTTCGGTTCCGACGAAGACAGGCGGCCCGTCGAGGTCGCGGCCATCGCATACGAAGTATGCACGCGCCGGGTGCGCGGATGGATGTAGCCGGGCAGCGCGTCGGTGTAGGTCGATTTCAATTTGGTCAATTGGCGCCAGTCGACGATGCGCTTCGGCAGGTCGTGGCCTTCGGCGGCGAGGTCGTCGAGCACCTTGGCCGAGGTCGACCACTGGCCGGTCTTGGTCTTTGTGGCCGCCAGGCAGGCCCATGCGGCCAAAGAGGATATCGCCGAGCTGCTTGGGCGAACCGATATTGAAGCGTTCGCCGACGGCTCGATAGATTTCTTCTTCGATCCGCGCCGCCGACTGCGCCAGTTCGCCCGACAGTCGCGACAGGATCTGGCGGTCGACGCTGACGCCGCGCTGTTCCATGCGGGCGATGACGTCGACCAATGGCCGTTCGAGCCGCTCGTAGACCGATGCGAGGCCCTCGGCGGCGAGGCGCGGCTTCAACAGCCGCCACAGCCGCAGCGTCACGTCGGCGTCCTCGGCGGCATAATGGGTCGCCTTGTCGAGCGCCACGGCATCGAAGGTGATCCCCGAGCGCCCCGAACCGGCGACATCCTTGAAGGCGATCGGTTTGTGCCCAAGGAATTCCTCGGCCAGCTCGTCCATGCCGTGATCGCTGCGCCCGGCGTCGAGCACGTAGCTGATCAGCAGGGTATCGTCGAAGGGGGCGATGGCGATGCCGCGCTCGGCAAAGACCAGCCAGTCATATTTCAGGTTCTGGGCGATCTTGAGGATCGCGGCATCCTCGAGCACCGGCTTGAGCAGCGCGAGCGCCTGCTCCTCGGTACCTGGCCTTCGATCAATCCGCCGCCGAGCAAATCGCCGGCGCCCTTCTTGTGGGCGAGCGGGATATAGCAGGCGCGGCCCGGCTCGGTGGCGAGCGAAATGCCGACCAGTTCGGCCTGCATCGGATCGAGCGAGGTGGTTTCGGTGTCAATGGCGACGACGGCGGCGTCGCGGATGCGATCGATCCAAGGCCAGCCGTTCTTCATCACGCACGCATTCATATTTGTTGTAGTCAAAGGCGATGGCCGCCATCGCCTCGCGGCGAGCGGCAGCGAGGGCGGCGGGCGCCAGCGGCGGCTCCGTCGGTCGTTCGGTTGGTCGCGACTTTCTGCGCCGCCGGTTTGGCGTCCGGCTTGCCAAGGTCGAGATCGGGGCCGCGCTGGGCTGCGCCTGCGGCAATCACCACGGTCGCCGGCTCGATTTCGCCCGCCTGCGTGCCGGTCTCCTCGGCGACGCGGCGCATCAGCGAGTTGAACTCCATCGTCTTCAAAAAGGCGATGAGCTTCGGTCCGTCGGTTTTTTCGAGCGCCAGGCCATCGAGCGGCACGTCGAGCGGCATGTCGTTCTTCAGCGTGACTAGCTGGCGCGACAGGCGCGCCTTGTCGGCATTTTCGAGAATGCTCTCGCGCCGCTTCTGCTGCTTGATCTCGCCGGCGCGAGCCAGCAGCGTATCGAGATCGCCATATTCTTCGAGCAATTGCGCCGCGGTCTTCGGACCGATGCCGGGCACGCCGGGAACGTTGTCGGTCGAATCGCCGGTCAGCGCCTGCAGGTCGATCATCTTTTCCGGCGGCACGCCCCATTTCTCGACGACTTCGGCAATGCCGAGCCGGCGATCCTTCATCTGGTCGTAGAGGATGACCTTGTCGCCGACGAGCTGCATCAGGTCCTTGTCGGAGGAGACGATGGTGACATCGGCGCCGGCCTCGCGGGCCTGGCGGGCATAGGTGGCGATCAGGTCGTCGGCCTCGTAGCCTTCCTTCTCGATGCACGGCAGGTCGAAGGCGCGGGTCGCCTGGCGGATCAGGCCGAATTGCGGGCGCAGGTCTTCCGGCGGCTCCGACCGGTTGGCCTTGTAGGCATCGTAGAGTTCGTTGCGGAAGGTCTTCGACGAATAGTCGAAAATGACGGCGAAATGCGTCGGCGCAACGCCGACGTGCGGTGTTGCGCGCATCGCGCAGCAGCTTCCACAGCATGTTGCAGAAAGCCGAGCACGGCGCTGACCGGCAGGCCGTCCGATTTGCGCGTCAGCGGCGGCAGCGCGTGATAGGCGCGGAAAATGTAGGCGGAGCCGTCGACCAGGAACAGATGATCGCCGGGTTTCATTCGCTTGTCTTCTCCGCAAAGCGGCACGACGATTGCCCACCGACCGGTCAATTGCAAGCCGCGGCCTATGCCAAGGGTCTTGGCTGCGCTAGGCTCCTGACAATGAACAATCCGCAAGAATCACATGCCGGTCCGCGACGGTGTCGCCATCGTCGTCGGCGCGGGCGATGCCACCGGCGGCGCCGTGGCGCGGCGGTTCGCGCGCGAGGGATTGAAGACCGTCATCTGCCGACGCAATGCCGACAAGCTGGCGCCGCTCGCCGAGGAGATCCGCAAGGCAGGTGGCGCCGCCTATCCACAGGCTGCGACGCCCGGCGCGAAGAAGAGGTGATCGCTTTGTTCGATTGGGCCGAGGCCGAACTCGGACCGGTCGAGGTCGTCGTATTCAATATCGGCGGAAATGTCCGAGCGCCGTTTCGCGAGATCGAGGCGAAAAAGTTCTTCAAGGTATGGGAGATGGCCTGTCTCGCCGGGTATGCTGACGCTGCGCGAAGCGGCAAGGCGCATGGTTCCGCGCGGCCGCGGCACGATCATCGCCACCGGCGCATCGGCGAGCCGCAAGGGCTATGCCGGCGGCGCGATGTTTGCAGCGCCAAGTTCGCATTGCGCGGATTGACGCAGGCACTCGCCCGCGAGGTCGGCCCGCTCGGCGTCCATGTCGCCCATGTCGTCATCGACGGCGCCATCGATACGCAGTTCATCCGCGAGGCGTTTCCCGAACGCTACAAGCTCAAGGATCGCGACGGCCTGTTGCAACCCGACGCCATTGCCGAGACCTATTGGCAAATCCATTGCCAGCCGCGCACGGCATGGACGCACGAAACCGAATTGCGGCCGTGGATCGAATTGTGGTGAAGTGCGCGGACGCGACGGGCATATGGGCAAGAAGATCGAGTTCTTTTTCGATATCGTCAGCCCGGCAAGCTATCTGGCGTGGACGCAGATGCCGAACATCGCCACAGAGACCGGCGCCGATATCGTCTACCGGCCGTTCTTCCTGCCCGGCCTGTTCAAGACCGCGGGCAGTTCGAGCCCGATCACGGTCCCGGCCAAGGGCAAATGGATGTTCGGCGATCTGACGCGATTTGCGGCGCGCTACGGCGTGCCGTTCCGGATGAATGCGAAATTTCCACTCAGCAGCCTGGCGATAATGCGCGGGCTGATCCACTGGCGCGGCAAGCCGCAAATGCGGGCGCTGGGTGACGCGTTCTACTCCGCAATGTGGGTGGAAAACCGCGATGTTACCGACGCCGCCGAACTCGGCCGCATCGCCCAGACTGCGGGGATCGTTGCAGAAGAGTTTGCCCGCGCCGTCGCCGATCCGGTCAACAAGCAGGCACTGATCGACGCGACCAACGAAGCGGCGGGCCGCGGCGCTTTCGGCGCCCCGACCTTCTTCGTCGACGGCGAGATGCATTGGGGCCAGGATCGCCTCGATTTCGTCCGCGAGGCGCTGCTGCGCTGATTTAGGCTTGATGGACGATCTGCGGCTCGATGACGACCGGGAAATTCACCGAGCGGGCGATGAAGCAGTATTTGTGGATCTCGCCATGCAGCGCGCGGGCCTTGTCGGCGTCGCTCGCCGCCGTGATCGTAACCCTGGGGTACAGGGTCACCGAAACGAACTGGCCGGCGCCGCCCTTTTCCATGCGCAGTTTCCCGGTCGGCGCGTCCTCATAGGCGGTGACGACGACACCATCGACGGCGCACAGGTGCAGATACCAGAGCATGTGGCAGGACGACAGCGCCGCGATCAGCAGCTCCTCGGGGTTGTATTTTGCCTTATCCCCGCCAAGATTGGGGTCGTTCGAACAGGACAGGACAGCCTTGCCCGGCGTCGCGAGGTCCCAAGTGCGGCCATAGACCTTGTAGGAACTGGTGCCGCTGCCGCGGTTTCCGGTCCATGCCACAACCGCCTGATATTCATGGATTTTTTCGTGCGGTTCGGGCATTGCATACTGTCCGTGTCAGAGAAATCGGCAATCGCGGCGATGGTTTACGAAAATTTAATCGCCTTTCACGCCGCCTTGATCGCTCAAACTATTGAATGAATTGGTTTTCTTCCCCAAGTCAATTGCAGGCTGGGAAACTGGCCTGTCCGGAATGGCCTGTCCCCCGTCGTTCCGGGCCCGTGCCCGGCTAACGCCCAAGAAAGCCGGGCGCGGTTTTCATGCGGACCGCCGCGACCCCCTTCCCCACCCGCCGAAGGTCGCGGCGGCCCGACTTTTCCAGCCATTCATAATCACCCCAGATCGCCGCTCCACTTCCCTGGCGAGATTGCCTTTCGTTGCGAACCGCTCCACAAGGCCATGAATTCTGTCGTTGGCCTGCAAGGAAGCTCGCGATGAAGGAACTGTCCGCGGTATTGGGCCGGATCGATGCTGGACTGGACAAGGCGATCGGGCGGCTGTTCGAATTGGTCGCCATCCCCAGCATTTCGACCGATGCGGCCTATGCAAAGGAGTGCGATCGCGCGGCGCGATGGCTCGCCGGTGATCTGAAATCGATCGGGTTCGCCGCCAAGGTCGTCAAGACGCCGGGCCGGCCGATGGTGGTCGCCCAGCACCGCAAGGCCGGCAAGGCGCCGCATGTGCTTTTCTACGGCCACTATGATGTGCAGCCGGTCGATCCGCTCGAATTATGGGACTCGCCGCCGTTCGAGCCGAAGATCACCGGAACCGGCGCCGGGCGCCAGATGCGCGGACGCGGAACTTCTGACGATAAGGGCCAATTGATGACCTTCGTCGAGGCGTGCCGGGCCTACAAGGCGCAAACCGGCAATCTGCCGCTCAACATCACGATCCTGCTGGAAGGCGAAGAAGAATTGGGGTCGGTTTCGCTGGTGCCGTTCCTCAAGGCCTACAAACAAGAGTTGAAGGCCGATTACGCCCTCGTCTGCGATACCAGCATGTGGGACAAGAAGACGCCGTCGATCACTACTGCGCTGCGCGGCCTGGTCGGCGAGGAAGTGACGATCACGGCGGCCAATCGCGACCTGCATTCGGGCATGTACGGTTCGGCGGCGGCCAACCCGATCCGTATCCTGGCGCGCATCCTCGCCGGCCTGCACGACGACGACGGCCATGTGACGCTGCCCGGATTCTACGACGGCGTCGCCGAAACACCGCCGGAGGTGCTGGCGCAGTGGCAAGAGCTCGCCGGGACCAACCGCAAGTACCTGAAGGCCGTCGGGCTTTCCGAACCGGCCGGCGAGCGCGGCCGATCGGTGCTGGAGATGATCTGGGCGCGGCCGACGGCTGAGTTCAACGGGATTTTCGGCGGCTATACCGGTGCCGGCTTCAAGACGGTCATTCCGGCCAAGGCCAGCGCCAAGGTGTCGTTCCGCCTGGTCGGCGACCAGGATCCGAAAAAGATCCGCGCCGCCTTTCGCGCCTACGTAAAATCGAAACTGCCGCGCGATTGTTCGGCTTCGTTTGTCGAGCATGGCGCCGGCCCGGCCATTCGTCTCGACTATTCGATGCCGCAGCTCGCCATGGCGGCCGCGGCACTGAAGGAGGAATGGGGTCGGGCGGCGGCACTGACCGCAATGGGCGGCTCGATCCCTGTCGTCGGCCATTTTCATCAATTGCTCGGCATGCAGTCGCTGCTCGTCGGTTTTTCCCTCGACGACGACCGCATCCATTCGCCGAACGAGAAATACGACGTCACGAGCTTCCACCGCGGTACCCGCAGCTGGGCCCGCATCATCGCCAGGCTGGCGGCCGGGCGGTCATAGCGCAATTCCAGGCCGCCTTTCCCAGGTTTGCAGCGGCCGGGTGTGCCAAATTACACACGTCTTTTCAATGGCTTGTTAACCGGGCGGCCTGTGCGTGATGGCACAGGCGACGGACAATCGGGTCGCCATCTGAGCCGGGTCGGAAGGAAAACCCTCCGGCCATGCAACCTGAGGAGACTGAAACTATGATCCGCAAGACCTTGTCGACCGCCGTAGCCGTAGCCGTGATTTCGGGCAGCGCGCTGTTTGCCACGACTGCGCCGTCGAATGCCCACTATTACGGCTATTCGAACTACTACAGCTACTACGAGCCGGTGTGCTTCTACACCTGGAAGCGCGTCTGGACGTATTACGGCTTCCGCAAGATCAAGGTTCAGATCTGCCGCTAACCCGCTTCTTACGGGTTTCTCCTCCAAAAGGCTCCGCTTGGCGGAGCCTTTTGGCGTTTATGGACCTCAAGGGACGCGCGAACGCCCAAGGCTTGCCTCGACCAGGCGGATCATCTCGTCGAGTTGGCCCGGCGACAGGCTGGCAATGTGCTCGGCGACGAGGTTGGCCAGAAGCGTCGCCTTCGGCGACAGGCCGGCGGTGTCGACGACGACACGGGGATGCGAGGTGCGCGCCAAGGCACGCAATTCGTCGGCTTCGTCCCAGATGACATTGAAATAGGCGATGACGCGCTGGACGAAGTCCCAGGTCGGGCGGCCGCGCTTGCCGTTTTCCAGTGCCGACAGCCACGCGGCCGAAACGCCGATCGCATCGGCCATTTGCTTTTGCGTGACGCCGCGTTCCTGGCGCATCCGTCGCACTCTTTCGCCGAAAGGAGTCACGGCCGCGGTCCCCGATTGGGGCTCCGGTTGGGATTGGTGAGCCGCACATACAGCGCGCCTTCGCCGCCATGGGCCGGACCGGCCGGTCGCCAGGCCGCAACCAGTTGACGGAACGCCGGTTCGCTAAACCAGCGCGGCACCGAGCGGCGCAACAAGCCGCCCGACCGCTCGCCCTTGCCGGTGATGACCAGGACGACGCGCTGGCGGCGGGCGGCGCAAACCGAAAAGAACCGCAGCAAACCGTCATGGGCCTGCGCTTCGGTTTGCCCATGCAAATCAATGCGCGCATCGATGGCAACCTTGCCGCGCTGCAATTTCCGGGCGGTTTTCTCGTCGATGCGCCGCTCGACGATCAGTGGCTTCAGCAGCGACGGCGGCGTCATCAGCAAAGGGGCGGCCGGCCGCGAGGTTGCCGGCCCTTTTTGCGGCGATTCCGTGGCCATTGATGGCTGTGATGGCTTCTGCACCTTGGCGACCGTCAGCGGTTTCGGCTGAACCGCGCGCCGCGATTTCAGTGGCCGCAAGGTCACGGCAATATCCTGCCAGAGCCTTTCGTCCTCCGGCCGCAATCCGCCCGGTGGCTTGCCGGTCCGCGACTTCACATTCAACCTTCCCTGTTGCCATCCCTGGCGGAATCGCCAATTGCCGGAAACAATACATGAAATTCGGCCGCGTGGCGGATCGCGCCGGCGATTTCGCCTGCAACTAGCCCCGAGCCGACAAACAGGTCACCGCGCGCCACGCCGACGATGGCCGAGCCAATATCCTGGGCGATCGCCAGACGGCGCAGGGGCTTTGCGTCGCCGGAGAGCGGTCCCCGCGTCGAAACGAAAATCGGCGTGCCGAACGTGTGGATGTCGCGGTCGACCGCGAGGCTGCGGCCCGGCGACAATTGCACGGACGCCGCGGCAATCGGGCCTAGTGCCGGGTCTGGCGCGTCGGTTTCGGCAAAAAAGATGAAGGACTGATTCTGCGCCATGATCGCGGCGGCACGGTCCGGATGCGCGGCGAGCCAATCGCGGATCGCCTGCATTGTGACCGTTTCGCGCCGCAATTGCGCGTCTTCGATTAACACCCGCCCGATCGCAGTGTAGGCATGGCCGGATTTGCCGGCAAAGGAAATCCTTGTGGTCCGTCCAGCCGGCATCAGCAGGCGTGCCGAACCCTGGATATGGATGAAGAAGCCGTCGATGGCGCTTTCTATGAAGGCAAGTTCCAGCCCCCGCCCGGCGAGCGCGCCGGCCTCGATTGCTGCGCGGTCGAAATATTCGACGATCCGGTCATCTAATCTGCGGCCAAAGCCCAGTTCGCGGTTCCAGCCTTGAGGGCGGTTGGCGTCGGTAATTTCAACCAGGTCCGGTGGCCGACGATAGAGCGGATAGACGAATTTCGCCGTACGCACGGGAGAAGCCGGCATCTCCGGCTCGAAATATCCAGTGAGGAAGCCGCCACCATCGGCCGGCGCGATCGCGAACGGGCGGAAATTTTCCTCGAAAAACTGCTTTGCCGTCTTAGCATTTGCGCATTGGCTCGGCGACAGGCGCAAGGCGCGGCGGCCGATTTCGGCAAGCTCGAGCGGATCGACGCCGAACGCCTTGCGACTATACGGCCGCTCGGCCATGCGGCGCGCCGAAATCCTAAAACAGGAAAGCGCCGAGCCATGATCGTCTTCGGCCCATCCGGCAAGCCGGTCGAATGCGGTCGCCCGTATCGACCAGTTGGGGGATGCGACGTCAGCAGGGATCGACTGCATGTATCGGTGCCGCCTGTTGGCCGCGCCCGAGCCGGAGGGGACCTGAATCAGCTTTCGGATTCGGTTGCCACCAGCCGCCAGTTCGGATCCTTCGATTTCGGATCGCGCGCGAACGTCCACAAATCGGTCACCTCGACGACCTTTTCGGGATCGCCGTCGATGACCTTGCCGGCGGCGTCAAGCGTTGCGGAGACGATCTGGCTGACGAAACGCAGGGTCACGTGCACTTCGTTCTTTGACACTTCGCCGGCGGTAATCGCGGCCGAATCGATACCGACGAAGGAGGCGCGCACCTGCTCGCTGCGCAATTCGCGATCGGCAATCGCCTTGGCAAAACCGTCGTAGACTTCGCGCGAAAGCAGGTTCTTCAGCGTTTTGCGGTCGGCGTCGGCAAACGCGGTGACGATCATCTCGTAAGCGAGCTTGGCGCCGGCGACGAATTCGTCGGGCTGAAACGCCGGATCGGCAGTGGCGATCTCGCGCAGGCGCTTGTTGAGCGAACTGCCGGGCTTGGCGACACGGTCGATGGCAACGGTGGCGGCCGATTGCGGCGCTGCCTCCTCGCCAGTGCGTGATACCTGCTTCGGCAGGGTGATGACCTTTTCGCCAAGGCCATTGCCGCCGCCGTTGGCGGCGCGGCGGCGCGCCAGCGTCGCGTCTTCGGGCGGCCGCTGGTGGCCGGTACGCTTGCCGAGTACGGCCCGCAGACGCAGGAATATGAATACCGCCACTCCCAGCGTTACCCACGTAGTCAAATCGCCGAAGCTGTCCATATCGCGCCAAAATCCGCCATACTGCCGGGGCCATTGCCGGGGATGGTGTTGATATAGTCCTTCCCGGCGCGCTGTCAAAGAATTCGCGCGCCGGCGCCGGCGGGTTCGGCGGGATCGGCAAATCAGGCGAGACGCGCTTGTTTGCGCCCAACCGGCATGCTAGCGAGCCGCACACAAGCGGCCAGCCCTGCACTGCCGATCCAACCTTCGCTGCGAACGCGCGCTCGTCGCGTGTCCCGGCGGGAGACAAAGGGCGATCATCTCGGCCGTCGCAATCGGGAAAACGGTCATGGCGAAGGCTTCGAAGGCGAAGAAGGAAAACGGCGCGGCAAAGCAGGCGGCGAAAGTGGAGCCGGCCGGCGGCGCGCAGGCCGGTTCTCAGGCAAGTCCTCCGGCTGGCGCGCAAGCTTCGGCGCAGCCGAACGTCCAGCCCGGCGCCCAAGGCGCTCAGCAGGGCGCTCAGCAAACCGGGCCGCAGCTCAGCGTGCTGGCGCAATATATCAAGGACTTTTCCTTCGAAAATCCGAATGCGCCGGGCTCGTTGCGCCCCAAGGAAACGGCGCCGAACATCGCCATCAACATCAACGTCAACGCCAACCCGCTATCGCCCAGCGATTTCGAGGTGACGCTGGCGCTCGAGGCCAAGGCCAGCGCCGGTGCCGAAGTGGTGTTCAACGCCGAATTGCTCTACGCCGGGATTTTCCGCCTGCAGAACATTCCCCAGGAATCGATGCATCCGGCGTTGCTGATCGAATGTCCGCGCATCCTGTTTCCGTTCGCCCGCCATATCCTCGCCGACGCCACGCGCAATGGCGGCTTTCCGCCGCTGATGATCGACCCGGTCGATTTTGACCGGCTTTACCGGTCGCGCATGGCGGAAATGCAGGCCAAGGCGACGAAGAACTGAGGGTGCCGTTCGCGCCGCGGCGCTTCACGAATAGTGGTTCCAGATCGCCTTTTCGCCTAAAGCCGCGATGAATTGGCCGTGCGCCTCGAGATCGGCTGGGGTGATGCGGGGCGCAAGCGGTCTTTGCCGGACCATGCGCTCCGACCATTCGATTGAAGCGTGCTCCGGCGCCAGCGAATTGGCCGGCACCACTTCCAGCAGCATCGCCGCCTGGCGGCCGCCATTGAGCTCGATATAGATTTCCGCCAGCAATTCCGAATCGAGCAGCGCGCCGTGCTTTTGGCGCCGCGAATTGTCGATTGCATACCGCGAGCATAACGCATCGAGCGAATTCGGACCCATCGGGTGCTTTCGCCGCGCCAGCAACAGCGTGTCGACGACCCGTACCGGAATCGATCGGAACGCTGCCGATGCGAGCCAGTTCAGCATTGAGGAATTCGACATCGAAGCTGGCGTTGTGGGCGACCAGCCGGGCATCGCCGAGAAAGTCCAGGAATTCGCCGACAATCGCCGAAAACGGCGGCTTGTCGGCGAGGAACTGGTCGCTCAGTCCATGCACCTGGCTCGGCATCCCGATGCACGGAGCGGCCTTCCGGGTTTAGATAAGCGTGAAAGGTTCTTCCGGTGAGGAAGCGGTTTTCGAGTTCGACGGCGCCGATCTCGATGATGCGATCGCCGTTTTGCGGGAGCAATCCGGTGGTTTCAGTATCGAGGACGATTTCGCGCATTATGGGTTCTGCCCGGTGGCGAATTCAGCCTGAATTCGCCATCCGGTTTCGTAGCCTGGCGCGGCCGTGGCGTCCATTTTCCCTGCGACACGGCATCGACGATTTGCCGGACCTGTTCGCGTGTCACAGCCATCTCGTCGATCGGTATCGACAATGAAATCGGCGCGCGCGCGCTTTTGCGCGTCCGGCGTCTGGCGGGCAAGGATCGCCGCGAATTTTTCCTCGGTCATTCCCGGACGCGCGAGCACGCGTCGGCGCTGTTCCTGCGCGCTGCAACGTCACCACGACGATACCATCGAAGCCTTCGCTCCGGCCCGATTCAAACAGTAGCGGAATATCGAGGACGACCAGCCTGGCGCCGGCCTTGCGAGCATCCGCGAGAAAGGCAGCCTGAAGATCGCGGACCATCGGGTGAACGATCTTTTCGAGACGCCGCATCGCCTTTTCGTCGTTCAGCACCATGGCGCCAAGACGCCCGCGATCGACCTTGCCGTCGGCCATCGCCGCGGGAAAGGCGGTGCCGACCCGTGCCGCCTGCGGTCCGGAATAGATCGCGTGCACGGCGGCATCAGCGTCGTGGACAGGAACCGCGAACTCGCGGAAAAAATTCGCCACCGTCGATTTGCCCATGCCGATCGAACCGGTCAGCGCCAGTACGATCATGCCGCCCGCACCGGCAAGGACAGAAGCGTGGACCGGTTCTAAAGGTTTCTGCACCATCGCGGGCCGGGGAGGTCAAGTGTCCAAGAGGCCGAGTTGGCGCAGTTTGGCAAGCAACGGCAGCAATGGCAAACCGACGATCGAAAAGAAGTCGCCGTCAACATGTTCGATGAGCTGAATGCCGCTGCCTTCGATCTGGTAGGCGCCGACGCTCGTTAAAGCCGCTTCGCCGACCGCTGCAAGATGCCGGTCGACGAACGCCGCATCGAACGATCGAAACCGGATCGTCGCTCGTTCGACGTGGTCCCACAATATCTTGCCCTCGAGCGCGAGACAGACCGCATTGTCAAGAACGTGTTCGCGACTCGACAATTGCAGCAGCCGATCGCGGGCTGCTTTCATGTTGGCGGGCTTGTGGAGCACTTCGGCTTCGAGGCTCAGGACCTGGTCGCAGCCGATCACGATGTGTGAGGGCAGGCGGTGGCTCACTTCGAGCGCCTTTGCCCGCGCCAGGACGGCGGCGATCTGGGCGGGATCGGCGCCGGCAAGCGGCAATTCGACGGCACGCTCGTCGATGCGCGCCGGTTCGACCTCAAAATCGACGCCGGAATTGGCGAGCAATTGCGCCCGATGCGCGCTCGCTGACGCGAGGACCAATCTGGGCGAACCGGTCGCGTTCACTTGCTGGCCACCTTCGCTTCGAATTCGGCCATATGATGTGCGCGCAGCGCCAAGACGGCAGCGGCTGTCTCTTCGATCGATTTTCGCGTCACGTCGATCATCGGCCAGCCATGCTCCGCGCAGAGTTTGCGCGTCTGGGCCAGCTCGTCGGCGATCGCGGCGCGATCGACATAGAACGGCGAGGGATCGATCCCCGCAGCACTGAGCTGCCGGTTTTGGCGAACCTGGAAGATTCGTTCCGCCGTCGCAACAAGAGCCACGACCAGCGGCCGGCGCGCGGCGAGCAATTTCGCCGGCACGGGCACGCCCGGCACCAGCGGCAGATTGGCGGTGCGCACGCCGCGATTGGCAAGGTAGATCGAGGTCGGCGTTTTCGATGTGCGGCTGATCCCGACGAGCACGACATCGGCCTGCTCGATGTTTTCGGGCAGGGCGCCATCGTCGTGCAGCATGGTGAAATTCAGGGCGTCGATGCGGCTGAAATATTCGCTGTTCAATTCGTGCTGGGCGCCGGCGCGCCGCTCACCCGGAGCGCCGAGATAGGACTGGAACAGCTTGAATATCGGTTCGAGCACCGAGTGGCTCGGCACGCCGATGCGCTGGCAGGCGTTTTCCAGGTCGTCGGCCAATTCGGCATTGGTCAGGGTGAAGAGCACGATGCCTGGTTCAGCCTCGATCTCAGCAATGGCGGTGGCCAACAACTTTTGCGACCGCACCAAAGCGTGGACGTGCTCGATGGCCGAAACCTGCTTGTACTGCGAGGTGACCGCGTGGCTTGCCGCCAGCAGGGTTTCACCGGTCGCATCAGAAACGAGGTGAAGGTGGAAAAATCGCTGGCCGGTTGGCATTTTTCTTCCTCAACTCGTTTGCCGTGAGCATCAGTCGCAGCTCGTGAGCCGCAATTGCCTTCCCCCATCAAAACAATTGGCGCCGTGGCTGTGGGAATTGCGGGAGAAAACGCCGGCTTTTTCGCTCGTGGGGCAAACTGTTCGAGTTGGCCGGAATTGTGTCCCCGATCGCACCGCTGTAGACAAGACCCAAAGCCGAGCCGGCATAACGCGGTATGGTGGAAGGCGGCTCGCCGGCTCCAACGGTTTTCCACAAACGCAGCCCGGTTGGATTTGCGGATTGCTCGCCTATCCGATTGAAATTGCAATGAAAAGGCAAGTCATCCAAGTTGCGGCTGGATGATGTCGCGAAGATCGTCCACGAACGGCGTCGGCGGCCAATTTTCGGGATCAGCTGTGGACAACCCATAATCGCCGCTATTCACAGACTCTAAGAATCTAATCCAGAAAATAAGAGGATTTTTGTTTTTAGAAGGCAGTAAGGAAAAGGCCGTGAAAGGCAAGCTCGTTAGGGTTCTGGGAGGCGAGAGGATGTCGCCGCCACCGGTTTGGCTGATGCGTCAGGCGGGACGGTATTTGCCGGAGTACCGAGCAACTCGGGCGAAGGCGAAGAGTTTTCTCGATTTGTGCTATTCGCCGCCGCTTGCCGAGGAAGTGACGCTGCAACCGATTCGCCGGTTCGGCTTTGATGCAGCGATCCTTTTTTCCGACATTCTCGTCGTCCCGGATGCGCTCGGTCGCAAGGTCGAATATGTCGATGGCGAGGGACCGCGGCTCGAGCCGATAACGCTGAAGAAATCGGCAGGCTCAAGTCGAATAGCGCGCTGGCGCATCTTGCTCCGATCATCGAAACGGTGGCGCGGGTGCGCATCGGTTGCCCGACGAGACGGCATTGATCGGCTTTTGTGGGGCGCCGTGGACGGTGGCGACCTACATGATTGCCGGCGAAGCAAAGCCGGACCAGATGCCGGCACGGATGTTCGCCTATCGGCATGAACAGACGTTTGCGTCGCTGGTCGACATTCTGACTGAGGTTTCGGTCGAGTACCTTTCGGCGCAATTGCAGGCGGGTGCCGATGCGGTGATGATCTTCAATTCGTGGGCTGGAATTCTTCCGGCGGGCGAGTTCGAAAAATGGTGCCTGGAACCGGCAAAGCGAATTGTTGCTGGAGTTCGGAAGGCCAAGCCCGATGCGAAAGTGATTGGATTTCCGCGTGGTGCTGGTGGGCAATATGCACGGTTTGCGCGAGTGACGCAGGTAAACGCCGTCGGGATCGACTGGAGTGTAGACGCGACGACGGGGCGGGCGGTGCAGGCGCTTGCGGCGGTGCAGGGAAACGTCGATCCGCTGGCATTGCTCGCCGGCGGAGAGGCGCTGGATCGAGCGGTCGATCGAGTGTTGGCCGATTTCGGTTCCGGGCCGCTGATCTTCAATCTCGGTCATGGCATCCTGCCGACGACGCCGATCGAGAATGTCGAGCGGATGGTGAAGCGGGTGCGAGGAGATGAGCGATGATCGAGTGGGTAAAAGCGTTTCACGTGATCGCCGTCATCGCCTGGATGGCGGGACTGTTCTATTTGCCGCGCCTGTTCGTCTATCACAGCGTGAGCGACGTGGGTTCGCAGCAGTCGGAGACCTTCAAGGTGATGGAACGGCGGCTGCTGCGCGCGATCATGACGCCAGCAATGGTCGCCGTGTGGGGATTGGGGTTGTGGCTCGCCGCGCTGACCTCGGCGTGGGATCAGGGTTGGTTCTCGGCCAAGATGGCACTGGTGATTTTGCTCAGCGGCTTTCATGGCCTGTGCGCACGCTGGACGAGGGAATTCGCTCGCGACGCGCGCAAGCAGACGCAGCGGTTTTACCGTTTCGTCAACGAAGTTCCGGCACTGCTGATGATCGCGATCGTGATCCTGGCGATCGTCAAGCCGTTCTGAAGGACGGGCGCAATACGAAATTTTGCGATTTGCGCTTGTTTCGTTCCTGCGCAGCAACTATGGTTTTTTTCCTTCCCTCCAGATTCCGGGCCGGATGCGGCGCAACCTGCGCCAGTTGTTGCATAGGCCCCGGAACCAATCCCCCCCATCCCCTTCGGACGACCCGCCATGCAGCAGATGAAACTCCAGGAACTCAAAGCCAAGACACCGACGGATCTCGTGTCGTTTGCCGAGGGCCTCAATGTCGAGAACGCCAGCACCATGCGCAAGCAGGAGCTGATGTTCGGCATTCTGAAGAACCTTGCCGACCAGGAAACCGAGATCATCGGCGAAGGGGTTGTCGAGGTGCTGCAGGATGGCTTCGGCTTCCTGCGCTCGGCCAGCGCCAATTACCTGCCCGGTCCGGACGACATCTACATCTCGCCGTCGCAGATCCGGCGATTTTCGCTGAAGACCGGCGATACGGTCGAAGGACCGATCCGCAGCCCGAAGGAAGGCGAGCGCTATTTCGCGCTGCTCAAGGTCAACACGATCAATTTCGAGGATCCGGAGAAGATCCGCCACAAGGTCCACTTCGACAATCTGACGCCGCTCTATCCGAACAAGCGCTACAAGATGGAATACGACAATCCCGGCAGCAAGGATTTGTCGGCGCGGGTCATCGATCTGGTGGCGCCGCTCGGCAAGGGCCAGCGCGCGCTGATCGTGTCGCCGCCGCGCACCGGCAAGACGGTGCTGCTGCAGAACATCGCCCACTCGATCACCGCCAATCATCCCGAGTGCTATCTGATCGTGCTGCTGATCGACGAGCGGCCGGAGGAAGTCACCGACATGCAGCGCTCGGTCAAGGGCGAGGTGGTGTCCTCGACCTTCGACGAGCCGGCATCGCGCCACGTTGCAGGTCGCCGAGATCGTGATCGAGAAGGCCAAGCGCCTGGTCGAGCACGGCCGCGACGTCGTCATCCTGCTCGATTCGATTACCCGGCTCGGCCGCGCCTACAACACCGTGGTGCCGTCTTCAGGCAAGGTGCTGACCGGCGGTGTCGACGCCAACGCGCTGCAGCGGCCGAAGCGCTTCTTCGGGGCGGCGCGCAATATCGAGGAAGGCGGGTCGCTGACGATCATCGCCACCGCGCTGATCGACACCGGCAGCCGCATGGACGAAGTCATCTTCGAGGAGTTCAAGGGCACCGGCAATTCGGAAATCGTGCTCGACCGCAAGGTCGCCGACAAGCGCGTCTTCCCGTCGATGGACATCATGAAGTCCGGCACGCGCAAGGAAGAGCTGCTGGTGCCGAAAGCCGACCTGCAGAAGGTCTTCGTGCTGCGCCGCATCCTGTCGTCGATGGGGACGACCGATGCCATCGAGTTCCTGATCGACAAATTGCGCCAGACGAAGACGAACTCCGAATTCTTCGATACGATGAATACGTGACCGGCAAAATGCCGCTGGTTGGATCGCGTGCAGAACCGGCCCGATTTGTCAGGTTGATTTGGTCAGCGGAGCCAGCAGTTGCCTCAATCGATTCGTGTCCGTAACCGGCTGCGAGCAGGTTTGTCCGTGGCAGACATAGGCGGTCGGCTGGCCTTCGATCTGTTTCTTGCGGAACGCGGGATGCCTCTGCGGCAGATCCTGTCCGGGACGCAGTAATAATAAGGAACGATTCGGATCCGCAATGCGGTTGGCGACCGACAGCATGTCGTTGCGAATCCAGTCGTGGTCGGCGCCGATGATGACGACCTGCAGGCCATGGGTGCGCAGCGCCAGGGCCGACAGCAGACTGGCATGGCCGACAGGGTTGCGTGCCGCCTCGGGCCCGAAGGCTTCAAGCAGGCGGTCGGCACGATCGATGAAGCGCTGTTCGCCGGTCAAATGATAAAGACGTATGAGAGCCGTTGCGGCGATACCGTTCGGGTTCGGCGTCGCTTCGTCGGCGCCGGAGCGCATGCGGATCAAAACATCGGCGGCGTCGGAGGCGGCAAGGCGATACGTGCCGTCATCGCCCGCGTGCCAGGTTTCGAGCAGGTCGAGGTATTGCGCCGCGTCACCGAGGTAACTTTCTTCACCGGTCGCATCGCGCAGCGCCAAGGCGGCATGCGCCATGGTGGCATAGTCGGCGGAGAAGCCTGGCCAGGTGAGCTTGCCGTTGCGCCAGGCATGGCCGAGGCGGCCGTCGCGCGTCATTAAATCGGCAATGAAACGATAGGTCTTTTCGGCCTGGAACAGCATTTCGGGATATTCAAAAGCGGTGGACGCGCGCGCGAATGCAGCGATCAGGTAAAGCCGTTCCAGTCGGCAACAACTTTGTCGTCGCGGCCGGGTCGCGGCCGCGGCTCGCGGGCTCGGTACAAAACGCCGAGCAAACCGAGCTGGCAAATTCTTCGGGCTGCGCAAGCGGAAAGGGATCGGCGAGCCGGTTCAGGATGTTGCGGCCCTCGAAATTTCCGACAGTGGTGACGCCGCAGGCGGCGTTGAAGAAGTCCGGGAATCGTTGCCGAGGAGGCTGTCGATTTCGGATTTTTCCCAAACGTAGAAGCGGCCCTCTTCGCCTTCGCGAGTCGGCGTCGAGGCTGGCGGCGAAGGCGCCGCCTTCGACCTGCATCTCGCGCAGCGAGCCAGGAGCATGTCTGGTCGATCGCGCTCGCGAAAAACGTGTCGTTCGGTGTGCAACCAGGCGGTGGTCAGCAGGCGATCAGCTGGGCATTGTCGTAGAGCATTTTTTCGAAATGCGGCACCAGCCAGCGTCGTCGACGCGAGTAGCGGGCGAGACCGCCGCCGACATGATCGTAGATGCCGCCGCGGCAGATGCGTTCGAGCGTAGTGAGTGACGGCGTCGCGATGGCGTGTGTCGCCGGTGCGGCAGGCCGGCGCAGCCAGAGAGATCGAGTGATTGGCGCGTTGGGAAATTTCGGCGCGCCGCGCAAGGCCGCCGAGTTCGCGGATCGAGAAGCGCCGAGCAGGCGACCGGCGACGCGTCAGGCATCGATGGTGGCGGTCGACGCTTGTCCGGCCGATGTCTCGGCGCTGGCGAGGCATCGAGATCAGGGCCGTCGGCGTTCTGCTCGACGCGGCTGCGGTTCGTCGCGCCAGGCGTGTCGATTTCGCGCGAGCACGTGCGACGAACCCCGGTCGGCCGTAGCGCGGCGTCCTTCGGGAAATAGGTGCCGCCCCAGAAAGGCTCGGCGTCGGGGGTCAGGAACATCGGTCAAAGGCCAGCCGCCTTGCTCGCCCAGGCGTGGAGCGCCGCCATATAGATCTGGTCGATGTCGGGGCGCTCCTCGCGGTCGACCTTGATGTTGACGAAGAGGTCGGTTCATCACGGCGGCGGTGTCCGGGTTCTCGAAGCTTTCGTGCGCCATGACGTGGCACCAGTGGCAGGCGGCATAGCCGACCGAGAGCAGGATCGGCTTGTCCGAGCGCCTTGGCTTCGGCAAGTGCGTCGGCGCCCCAGGGCCGCCAATGCACCGGGTTGCCGGCATGCTGGACGAGATAGGGGCTGGTCTCTCCGACGAGCAGGTTGCGTGGGGGAGCGGTGATTGAAAGGATTTGTTAACCATGACGGCCTGTAGCAGATGAGCGACGATGCGGGGACTGCGAAGCGGCCCGGGAAGCAGCAATGACCGATACCATATATGCGCTGGCGAGCGGGCCGCCGCCATCGGCGATTGCGGTGATCCGGATTAGCGGTCCGAAAAGCCAATTTGTCTTCGAAACGATGACCGGCGACTTTGCGCCGGAGCGGCGCGCGGTGTGGCGAGAAATCCGGGACCTTGGTGGCCGCAGGATCGATGACGGGCTGTGCCTGTGGTTTGGCGCGCCACGCAGTTTTACCGGCGAGGATCGGCCGAGTTTCAGGTTCATGGCGGCAGGGCGGTGATAGCGGCGATGCTGCAGGCGTTGTCGGAAATTCCCGGATTGCGCGCTGCCGAGGCGGGCGAATTCACCCGGCGCGCATTCGAAAGTGGCAGGCTGGACCTGACCGAGGTCGAGGGCCTGGCCGATCTGGTGCGGGCCGAGACCGAACAACAGCGCCGGCAGGCGCGGGGGCAGGCGCAAGGGGCGCTGCGGCGCAAAACTGGAAGGTTGGCGCAGCGAAATCCTCGAGGCACGTGTGGCAGTGGAAGCCGATCTCGATTTTGCCGATGAGGACGACGTGCCGGAAGGTTCGGGCGCGCGGGCTTGGCGAATCGCGGAACGAGTTGGAAGCGAAATCAATTCGTCTTGAAGGATGGAAATCGCGGCGAGATCGTGCGCGACGGATGGAACGTCGTGCTGGCCGGGCCGCCGAATGCCGGCAAATCGAGCCTGCTGAATTGCCTCGCCGGGCGCGACATCGCCATCGTCGCCGCCGAGCCGGGGACAACGCGCGACGTGATTGAGGCATGGCTCGATATCGGTGGTTACGCGGTGTGCCTGGTCGACACGGCCGGGATCGCGCGAAACGGCCAACGCGGTCGAAGCCGAGGGCGTCCGCCGGGCGCGGCAGCGGGCTGATCATGCGCATCTTGTCGTCTGGCTGGCGCCGGTGGGGCAAGAGCCGATGGAGCCGTCCTTGGGCGATCTTGACTGCCCGATCTGGACGGTGCGCTCGAAGGATCGACGACGGAAGTTATGGTGCTCAGGGCGTATCGGTGATGCGGCCGGGCGGGACGGATGCGCTGGTCGCGCGGATCGGGGGATTGGTTTCGCAAGCAGCTCGGGCGGAGAGGCGGCGACGGTAACACGGGCGCGGCATCGGCAGGTCTGGAGAATTGCCGTGAATTGCTGTGGCGGGCGGCGCGCGACGGACAGGCGGGCATGGAGGTGCGGGCCGAGTGGCTGCGCCAGGCCGCCGACTGGATCGGACGGTTGACCGGGCGGATCGATGTCGAGGAAGTGCTCGGCGCGATCTTTTCGGAGTTCTGCATCGGCAAATGATTCACGTGAAACGGAGCAGCTAGCGAGCCTCGGTCTGTTTCACGTGAAACGCAACCGAATTGATACCGCTGCGCAGGCCGCAAGCGCCTACTGGTTTTGACGCCCGCACGGAATTCCGCCTATAGGGCGCGCCGAAGCGGAAGCGCCGGTTCGGCGCAGTATCAGTCATGAGCGCAAGTCGGTGCATTTGACGTAGTGGTGATCGGCGGCGGCCATGCCGGCGTCGAGGCGGCCGCTGCCTCGGCGCGCCTCGGCGCGCGCACGGCGCTGGTGACCCAGTCGTTTGCGACGATCGGGGCGATGTCGTGCAATCCGGCGATCGGCGGTCTCGGCAAGGGGCATCTGGTCTGCGAGGTCGACGCGCTCGACGGGCTGATGGGCCGCGTCGCCGACGCCGCCGGCATCCAGTTCCGTTTGCTGAACCGGCGCAAGGGGCCGGCGGTGCGCGGACCGCGGGCCCAGGCCGACCGCAAGCTTTATCGCCATGCGATGCAGCAGGCGCGTGCGCGAGACGGCAAATCTCGAAGTGATCGAAGGCGCGGCCGGAGACTTGCAGCTCGCCGACGGAGCGGTTTGCGGCGTGGTGCTGGAAGACGGTCGCGAGATCGCCTGCCGCTGCGTCGTGATCACCACCGGCACGTTCCTGCGCGGCCTCATCCATATCGGCGAAACGCGCATTGCCGCCGGCCGCATGGGCGAAGCGCCATCGGTCGGCCTGGCGCTGACGCTGGAAGCGGCCGGGCTTCGCGCTCGGCCGGCTTGAAGACCGGCACGCCGGCCCGGCTCGACGGCCGCACGCATCGACTGGGCCAGCCTGGAAATGCAGCCGGGCGACGTCGAGCCGGTGCCATTTTCGAGCCTGACCGAGGCGATCACGACGCCGCAGATCGAGTGCGGCATCACCCGCACGACGCCGGCGACGCATGCGATCATCGAAGCCAATCTCGGCAAATCGGCGATGTATTCGGGCCGCATCCGCGGCGTCGGGCCGCGCTATTGCCCGTCGATCGAGGACAAGATCGTGCGCTTCGGCGAGCGCGACAGCCATCAGATCTTTCTCGAGCCGGAAGGGCTGGACGACGACACCGTCTATCCGAATGGAATATCGACGTCGCTGCCGGAGGCCGTGCAAGGCGAATTCATCGCGACGATTCCGGGGCTGGAGCGCGGCCGCATCTTGCGGCCGGGCTACGCCATCGAATACGACCACGTCGATCCGCGCGAACTCCATGCGACGCTGGAGACCCGGCGCATCGGCGGGCTCTACCTCGCCGGCCAGATCAACGGCACGACCGGATACGAGGAGGCGGCGGCGCAAGGGCTTGCTCGCCGGTCTCAACGCCGCGCGGCGAGCCGGAGGCGCGGCGCCGGTGCAATTGAGCCGCACCGAGAGCTATATCGGGGTGTTGGTCGACGACCTCGTGACCCGCGGCGTCAGCGAACCCTACCGGATGTTCACCTCGCGGGCCGAGTACCGGCTGCAGCCTGCGCGTCGACAATGCCGACGAGCGGCTGACGCCGAAAGGAATCGATTGGGGTTGCGTCGGGCAAAAGCGGCGCGAGCACTTCGCGGCCAAGACCGGCGGGCTCGCCGAGGCGCGGGCGCTGCTCGAACGGCTGCAAATGACGCCGGACGAGGCGGCGCGGCATGGCATCGAAATCAACCGCGACGGCCAGCGGCGCAGTGCCTGGAACCTGTTGTCGCGACCGGGCATCGATATCGCCCGCTTGCACGCGGTGTGGCCGGAGCTCGCGGGGATCGACGCCAAGATCGCCAACCAGCTCGAGATCGAGGCTAGCTATGCGGTCTATCTCCAGCGCCAGGAAGACGACATCCGCGCGGTGCGCCGCGATGAACAACTGGCGATTCCCGATGCGATCGATTTCGGCTCGGTGAGCGGACTGTCGCGGGAGCTGGCCGGGCGGCTGGCAAAATTCCGGCCGGCCAATCTTGGCCAGGCGGCGCGGCTGGAAGGAATGACACCAGCGGCGCTGACGCTAATCGCGGCGCATGCGCGACGGGCCATGCACGGCCGTGCCGCCTGAGGATCGGCGCTACGAGGTTGCGCCGGCGCCTCCGGCGTCGCCCGTTTCACGTGAAACACGTAACGCCCTCGAAACTTATCGGCAGCTGCTCGAACACTGGCAGGCGCACACCAATCTGGTGGCGCCGGGCACGTTGAGCGACTTCTGGACCCGGCATGTCGAGGACAGCCTGCAGCTCCTCGACCTGGCGCCGACGGCCCGGCATTGGCTCGATCTCGGCAGCGGCGCTGGCTTTCCCGGCATGGTCATCGCCATTGCGCAAATGCGCCGTCAGGGTTGCCAGCATGTCCTGGTCGAGGCCAACGCGCGCAAATGCGCGTTCCTGCGCGAGGTGGCGCGCGCCACGGGAGCGAAGGCCGAAATCATCAACGACCGCATCGAGTCGGCTGCGAAACGGCTGCTGGCGGCGGGCGTACCCGAAATCGTCACGGCGCGGGCGCTGGCGCCAATGCCGCGCCTGATCGGCCTGCTGGCGCCGTTTCTTGGCGCCGGGGCGGCAGCATTCATCCACAAGGGCCGGGATTGGAGGGGCGAAATCGAAGAATGCGATGGCCTCGAATCCGTCGATCTGGTAGTACATGCAAGCCGCGTCGAAGCCGGTTCGGTGATCCTTGAAATCCGGTCGCCAATCCGGTCATCCGGCGCGAAGGGGCCTTCCTGATGCGGTTTCTGCATGGCGCAGGATCGGGAGGCAGATCGGCGGCGAAATGACCAGTGACCGGTATGGCGACAGGCCCAGCGAAAAGCATGGCCGGGTGATCGCGATCGCCAACCAGAAGGGTGGCGTCGGCAAGACCACGACGGCGATCAATCTGGCAACTGCGCTCGCCGCCGTCGGCAAGAATGTGCTGATCCTCGATCTCGATCCGCAGGGCAATGCCTCGACCGGCCTCGGCATCGACCGCCAGAACCGGGCGGTCTCGACCTGCGATGTCATCACCGGCCAGGCGCAGCTTGCCGATGCGATCGTCGCCACCGCCGTCCCGCGCCTGTCGATCGCCCCCTCGACGCTCGACCTGCTCGGCATCGAACTCGAAATCGCCGGCGCGGCGGACCGCGCCTTCCGCGTCCGCAATGCCATCCGGAAGCTCGATGCACGAAGCGATTCGCCGGCGGTACGGTTCGATTACATGATCGCCGATTGCCCGCCGTCGCTGAACCTGCTGACGATCAACGCGCTTGCCGCCGCCGATGCCTTGCTCGTGCCGCTGCAATGCGAGTTCTTCGCGCTTGAGGGTCTGAGCCAATTGCTGCAAACCTTCGAGCAGGTCCGCGCCACGATCAATCCCGACCTGGAACTGCACGGCATCGTGCTGACCATGTTCGACAGCCGCAACAATCTTGCCGCGCAAGTGGTTGAGGACGTGCGCCAGCATCTCGGCGAAAAGGTCTACGACACCATCATCCCGCGCAATGTCAGGATTTCGGAAGCGCCATCCTACGGCAAACCGGCGATCCTCTACGACCTGAAATGTCCGGGCAGCCAAGCCTATCTGAAACTGGCGTCCGAAGTGATCCGCCGCGAGCGCAGCCTGCTGGCGGCATGAGCGGCACACCAAAACCGAGCTCGACGAACGAAGGAGCAGCAATTCATGGCGGATGAGGCGACCCGCAAGCGACTTGGCCGCGGCCTGGCGGCGCTGATCGGCGAACTCGACCAGCCGCTGACGCAGCGTCCGGCCAATGTTTCGCGCGGCGACCGCAAGGTCGCCATCGAGCATATTCGCGCCAATCCGCACAATCCGCGCCGTCATTTCGCCGAAGCCGAATTGCACGACCTGGCGGCTTCGATCGGCCGCCACGGCGTCGTTCAGCCGATCCTGGTGCGGCCCATCGCTGGCAAGGATATGGTAGGCGCGCGCTACGAGATCATCGCCGGCGAACGGCGCTGGCGCGCCTCGCAACGGGCGGGCCTGCACGAGGTACCGGTGATCGTGCGCGAAGTCGGCGATCAGCAGGCGCTGGAACTGGCGATCATCGAAAACGTCCAGCGCGCTGACCTCAACGCAATCGAGGAGGCGGCGGGCTACCAGAACCTGATCGGCGAATACAAATATAGCCAGGCCGAGCTGGCGCAGGTGGTTGGCAAGAGCCGCAGCCACGTCGCCAATACGCTGCGGCTGCTGAAGTTGCCCGACGAGGTGCAGCAGGCGGTGTCGCGCGGCGATCTTTCGGCCGGCCATGCCCGCGCCCTGATCACGGCAACCGATCCGCAGGCGCTGGCGCAAAAAATCATCCGCGACGGGCTGTCGGTGCGCCAGGCCGAGGCGCTGGCGCAGCCGCAGACGCGCAAGCCATCAGCGAAACATTTGCCGGCCAAGGACGCCGACACTCGCGCGATGGAAAAGCGGCTCGAGGAAGCACTCGGTCTCAAGGTTGCCATTCACGCCGGCGAAAAAGGCGCCGGCGATATCCGCATCCGCTATATGAGCGAAGATCAGCGCGACGCGATCTGCCAGCTTCTCGAAGGCGGCCTCTGAACGGATAGGGGAAATCTCAATCGAGGTCGAAGCGGGCGATGACCGGCACATGGTCCGAAGGCCGCGGCCAGTCGCGGGCGGCGCGAACCACTTCCAGCGAAGACAGGTTCTTGACCAGTTCGGCCGCCGACCAGATGTGGTCGAGACGGCGGCCGCGATTGCTCGCCGCCCAGTCGCGGGCGCGATAGCTCCACCACGAATATAGCTTTTCCGGCGGCGGCACGGCCTGGCGCATCACGTCACGCCAGCCGCCGTTGGTCATCGCCAAATTCAACGCCTCGGTCTCGACCGGCGTGTGACTGACGACGCCGAGCATCTGGCGATGCGACCAGACATCGTGCTCGAGCGGAGCGATGTTGAGATCGCCGAGGAGCAGAAACGGCGTACCGTTCTCGCGGCTCGACAGGCGCGCTCATCTCGGCGACGAAGCGCAATTTGTGGTCGAATTTCGGATTGGTCGCCGGGTCTGGCTCGTCGCCGCCGGCCGGAACGTAGAAATTGTGGAGGCGCACCGGTCGGCCGCCGATCTCGAGTTCGGCTAGGAGGTGACGGCTGTCGCCGACGCCGCAAAAATCGCGGCGTTCGATTTCAACCAGCGGCCGGCGCGAGAGAATGGCGACGCCGTGATAGCCCTTCTGGCCGTGGACGAGCTGGTACTCGTAGCCGAGCTTGCGGAATGCCCTCGCGGGAAACTGGTCGTTCAGGCATTTGATTTCCTGAAGGCACAGTACGTCGGGCTGCCAACGCTTCAGAAATCGCGCCACCAGTTTGGCCCGCAGCCGTATCGAATTGATGTTCCAGGTCGCGACGCTGAAGGGCATGACGAAGTTTGCCGCAGATTGCGGAATTGTCCTTATGAATCAACTGCTTCTGGCGCAGGCCGGAGTGACGAGCAGGGCAGAATGCCCGAGGCGCCGGCTGCTGGCAACCCGCAGCGCGCAATTTGAAGGGCAAAAAGGATCAGCGTTCCTGCTGGCCGCGGCGGATCGCCAGTTCGTCGAACTTGAACAGGTTGTCGGACAACTCGACATTTTTTTGCACGTTGAAGATCATCACCGAGGTTTCCTCGCCCTTGCCGTCGCGAATGGTCCATTGGCGCAGGTCGAAGGATTGCGGATCGAACATCAGCGTCAGCAGCGAATTGCCGAGCACCTTGTCGTCGCCCATGACGACCGTGGTCAGGTCCGGCTCGTTGACGACGTTGCGGATGGTCTTGTCGTCCAATTCGACCTTGTCGCCCAACAGCAGTTTCAGCGGTGTCTTTTCAAGCGGATAAAAGTCCCAGGTCTTCAGCTTGCGGTTATGGACGGCCACGGTCTTGCCGTTGGAAATGACCTCAAGCGCCGTCGGTTGCTCGTAGTTGAAGCGGATCTTGCCCGGGCGCGAGATGAAAAAGGTGCCGGCGGTCTGGTCGCCGTTCGGGCCGAACTGCAGGAACTCGCCCGACATCGTCGGCACCGCGGCAAAATGCGCGCTAAGCGCGCTGACGATGTCGCGGTCGGATTGGGTCGGCTGGGCCGGGGCAGCGGCGGCGAGAAAGGTCATGGCGGCAATCGCCAGCCCGGCGCCCAGACCAGCACGAAGGGTGGCGAATTTCACGGCAAATCTTGCAGGCATCGGGCGGGAAGTTCCTTCCGACGGAAACGAACCGGAGCGGCGACGGATCGGCCCGGCAACGAGTGGTGGCAGCGACCAGCGGCCAGAAGCTGATGGCAGACACCACGCAAATATGCCAGCGGGATGGCGCAATCGTGGCCGAACCAGTTCATAGCGTTTCGCCTTCGTCCGGAACCAGGATCTCGCGTTTTCCGGTGGCGTTGGCCGAGCCGATCAGGCCCTCTTTTTCCATGCGCTCGATGAGCGAAGCGGCGCGGTTGTAGCCGATGCCGAGGCGGCGCTGGATATAGCTGGTCGATACCTTGCGGTCGCGCAGCACCACGGCGACGGCCTGGTCGTAGAGGTCGTTGGATCCGGCAAGCGCGTCGAGACTGCCGCCGCAGTTCGCCGGTGCCGTCCTCGCCCTCCTCGTCGTCGCGGGTGACGGCGTCGAGATATTGCGGGCACGCCCTGCGTCTTCAGATGCGCGACGATCTTCTCGACCTCCTCGTCGGCGACGAAGGGCCCGTGTACGCGCTGGATGCGGCCGCCGGCGGCCATGTAGAGCATGTCGCCCATGCCGAGCAGCTGCTCGGCGCCCTGCTCGCCGAGGATGGTGCGCGAATCGATCTTGGAGGTGACCTGGAAGGAAATGCGGGTCGGGAAATTGGCCTTGATCGTGCCGGTGATGACGTCGACGGAGGGACGCTGGGTCGCCATGATGACATGGATGCCGGCGGCGCGCGCCATCTGCGCCAGGCGCTGGACCGCGCCTTCGATATCCTTGCCGGCGACCATCATCAGGTCGGCCATCTCGTCGATGAGGACGACGATGTAGGGCAGCGGCTCGAGGTCGAGCTCGCTCGGTTTCGAAAATCGCCTCGCCGGTCTCGCGGTCGTATCCGGTCTGCACCTTGCGCGACAGGCCCTTGCCGGTCTTGGCTGCCTGAGCGACGCGCTGGTTGTAGCCGTCGATATTGCGCACGCCGAGCTTGGACATATCGCGGTAGCGCTCCTCCATCTCGCGTACCGTCCATTTCAGCGCCACGACCGCCTTTTTCGGGTCGGTGACGACCGGAGTAAGCAGATGCGGGATGCCGTCATAGACGCGACAGTTCGAGCATTTTCGGATCGATCATGATCAGCCGGCACCTGGTCCGGACGCAAGCCGGTAGAGGAGCGACAGGATCATGGTGTTGATCGCCACCGACTTGCCCGAGCCGGTGGTGCCGGCGACCAGCAGATGCGGCATGCGCGGCGAGGTCGGCGATCACCGGCTCGCCGCCGATGGTCTTGCCGAGCACCAGGGTCAGGCTGCCCTTGGCGCTGTCGTAGTCCTTGCTCGCCAGCAATTCGCGCAGGTAGACGGTTTGCCGGCGAAGGTTCGGCAATTCGATGCCGATGGCGTTGCGGCCGGGAACGACGGCGACGCGGGCGGCGATCGCGCTCATCGAGCGGGCGATGTCGTCGGCAAGGCCGATGACCCGGCTCGACTTGATGCCCGGCGCCGGCTCCAGTTCGTAAAGGGTGACGACCGGACCGGGCCGGACATTGATGATCTCGCCCTTGACGCCGAAATCCTCGAGCACGCCTTCGAGCAGACGGGCATTCTGTTCGAGCGCGTCGGCGCTCATCGAATTGTCCTCGACGACGCGGCGCGGCTCGGCCAGCAGGTGCAGTTGCGGCAATTCGAAGCCGTCATTGCCGAGCAGGGAAGGCTGCGCCTCGCGCGACTGACGCCTGCCCGGCTGCAATCGCGTGCGCATGGTCTGGACGCGGCCGCCGGTACCTGCAGCCGCCTGCCGCGCAGCCGGGTCGCCATCGCCGTCAAGAAAGGAAGGCTCGTCGATATCATGGACGTTCTCGCCATAACCGGGCGCGCCGTCCGGCGCCTGCAGAGCTTCGTCGTAATCGTCGAGGTCGGAGCCGTCGACCAAGGTGCCGGCGAATGTCGGCTCGATACCAGCGTTGCGAGTTGCCGGTTCGGTCGCAGGTCGCATCAGCAGCGCAATAAGCTTAGCCGGCAAAACAACCAACACCTCGCGAAAACGCACGCGCAGCAGGAATGCTGACCATGACGCGGACCCTGAGGACCGGCGAGTTTGGATATCATCGGCTTCGTGGGCGGCCGGATTGCGGCCGCGGCGCAGGCGAGCGCGCAGCGACAAATACCAGTGGGCGACGGCGCCGATCGCCGCCATCGGCTCGCCATCGTCGGCAGTCGGTGTCGATGTCGTCTTCGTCGTCGGTCCTGCCGGCGCGTGCATGCGGCTTGCTCGCGCGGGTGTCGGCCGGAAAATATCGACATGCCGGTCAATGCGAGGCCGGCCAGCACCGAAATGCCGCCAAGGATTGCGGCAAAAAAGCCGTACGGAAATCCGCCAAGCGCTAGCGCCGGCAATTTCATGACGAGGTCGCCGCAGACGCCGCCAAGACCCGAAGGCAATGGCCAGGCGCCGAAGCGCGGCAGGCAGGCAAACGCTGCCGCCGCGAGCAGCGTGCCGGCGAGCCAGTCACGATGCGCAGGCGCCAGCGCGTTACCGGTAACTGGCGCAGCTGGCGCCATGCCCAGGCAAAAGGGGCAACGAGGGCGACGACACTCGCGAGACCGAAAAACTGCATCATCAAATCGGCGATGACGCTGCCGGCATAGCCGCCGGCGTTCTGGGCGATGTTGCCGTTGGCGTTGAAAGGCTCGGATCGGCGATGTTCCAGGTCGCGAGGCTGGCAAGCATGAAGGCGACGGCGGCGAGCGTCGCCAGGCCGGAAAGCATGCCGATCTGCCCGGCGAGCCATCGCCGCGGCCCGACGGCAGCGCGGCGATAGGCCGGCGATTGCAAGGCGGACAATCGCTCGATACGCGCATTCTTCCCGTCGCGGCCAAAGCATCCGCCCGGCGACGCAGGCGGCAAACCCGCTGCAAACGCTAGCGGAGGAAGGTAAAGGCGCTGTTAACCATCGCCAAAAACCACGACTCTCTACCGGAAAGGGGCCGGCAACAAAAAAGGCCCGGCGTGGTGCCGGGCCTTTCGATTGCTGGTTGGACGACCGATCTTGCCGATCGGTCGTCGCGGCTGTGGCGTATCAGGAAACGCTTTCGCCGTGCAGGACGATGTCGAGGCCTTCCTCTTCCTGCGGTTCGCTCGGCCGCAGGCCGACAAGTGCCTTGGCGATCATCAGGATCACCCACGAGGCGACCGCCGTCCACACGATGGTGGCGATGACGCCATAGGCCTGGGTGACGATCGAGTGGCCTTCGCCGAGCGAGTTGATCGCCGGATCGGCGAACACGCCGGTCAGCAGCGCGCCGATGATGCCGCCGATGCCGTGGACACCGAAGGCGTCGAGCGAGTCGTCGTAGCCGATCATCTTCTTGAGATGGGCGGCGGCCCAGTAGCAGCCGACGCCGGCGACGATGCCGATGATGAAGGCACCGGTCGGATTGACGAAGCCGGAAGCCGGGGTGACCGCGACAAGGCCGGCGACGGCGCCGGAAATGATGCCGAGGACGCTGGGCTTCTTGATGACGATCCATTCGGCGAACATCCAGGCAAGCGCCGCCGCGGCGGTCGCAACCTGGGTGTTCATCATGGCGGCGCCCGCCAGGCCGTCGGCGGCAAGCTCCGAACCGGCGTTGAAGCCGAACCAGCCGACCCACAGCAGCGAGGCGCCGGCGACCGACCAGGTCAGATTGTGCGGCGCCATGTTGACTTGGCCGAAACCCTTGCGCTTGCCGAGCACCAGGGCGCAGACGAGGCCGGCGACGCCGGCATTGATGTGAACGACGGTGCCGCCGGCGAAATCGAGGACGCCGAGACCCGACAGGAAGCCGCCGCCCCATACCCAGTGGGCGATCGGCGAATAGACGACCAGCGACCACAGAGCCCATGAAGATGAGCATGGCCGAGAATTTCATGCGCTCGGCGAAGGCGCCGGCGATCAGCGCCGGCGTGATGATCGCGAAGGTCATCTGGAACATCGAGAAGACGAATTCGGGAATGTTGGCGACGCCCGGAAGCCAGAGCGTATCGGTGGCGATGCCGCTGTGCATGACGCGCGAAAAGCCGCCGATCCATGCGTTGGCAACTGCCGCCATCGGTGAAGGCAAGCGAATAGCCGAGGACGAACCAGAGGATCGTCACCAGCGCGGTGATGGCGAAACTCTGCATGACGGTGGCAAGCACGTTTTTCTTGCGCACCATGCCGCCATAAAACAGCGCCAGGCCGGGGATGGTCATCATCAGCACCAGCGCGGTCGAGGTCAGCATCCACGCCGTGTTGCCGGTATCGAGCGCCGGCGCCGGCTCGGCCGTTTCCTGGGCGAGCGCCAAGCCGGCCGTGGCCAGGCCGACCAGACTCTGCGCCGGCAACGGCTGCTATCGAACGGATCAACTTCATTTCATAGCTCCTTGAGCGGTGCGCGCCGGATGTCACAACGCGTCGTTGTTTGTTTCGCCGGTGCGAATGCGCACGGCGTTTTCGAGATCGAGCACGAAAATCTTGCCGTCGCCGATCTGTCCGGTCTTGGCCGCCTGCGAGATGGCGTCGACCGCCTGTGCGGCCTGCTTGGCGCTGACCGCGATTTCGATTTTCAGCTTGGGCAGAAAGCTCACCGCATATTCGGCGCCGCGATAGATTTCGGTATGCCCCTTTTGCCGGCCGTAGCCCTTGACTTCGGTTACCGTCAGCCCCTGCACGCCAATTGACGGTCAGGGCTTCGCGGACCTCATCGAGTTTGTACGGCTTGATGATCGCCGTGATCCATTTCATGCACGCCACCCATTTGGTTGAGACGATCCGCATGCGCGGACCGTGCGTTTCCTACGTGCCGACACCAACGCACCGGGGCGCACGGGTCGAACCGATGCAGGAGATTTAAGTGCCGTGCCAAACCGGGCGGTCGCTCAAAGCATTGATATTTCGTAAATAATTCATGCGCAATTGATCGTTGGCCGGATGGTGTCAGCCGAAACAGCCTATTTATTACGCAATTTTTCGGCATTTGCCTATTTTTTGGTCAGGCTCCGCGCGGGATCGCGCAGGCGAATGAGACCTTCCTGGGCGACCGACGCGACGAGCGCGCCGCCGGCCGAGAAGATCGAACCGCGGGTGAAGCCGCGGGCGCCGGAACTGGACGGGCTGTCCTGCGCGTAAAGATGCCAATCGGTCAGGCGGATCGGGCGGTGAAACCACATGGCGTGGTCGAGGCTTGCGACCTGGATCTGCGGATCGAATACCGCCCGGCCATGGGCAAACAGCGAGGTATCGAGCAACGTCATGTCGGAGGCATAGGCAAGCGCGGCCTCCTGGATGGCGGGGTCCTCCGGCAGCGGGCCGGTGGCGCGAAACCAGATGCGCTGTGCCGGCTCGAGTTTTTCCGACGAGACATAGTGGGTCAAATCGACCGGGCGCAGTTCGATCGGGCGCTTGCGCTGCCAGTAGCGACGCACGCCTTGCGGCGCATCGGCCAGATAGCGCTCGACCAGTTCGGCCTCGCTCGGCAGCGATTCGGGCGGTGGGACCTGCGGCATGGCGAATTGATGGTCGAAACCCGGCTCCGGCGTCTGGAACGAACCGGCGAGTGAAAATATCGCGCCGGCGCGCTGGCTCGCCACCACGCGCCGCGTCGTGAAACTGCCGCCGTCACGGATGCGGTCGACCGAATAGAGGATCGGCTGGCCCGGATCGCCGGGCCGCAGGAAATAGGCGTGCAGCGAATGGACGCGACGCTCCGGCGGCACGGTGCGCTGCGCGGCGACCAGGGCCTGGCCGATGACTTGGCCGCCGAATACGCGCTGCCAGCCGACTTGGGGGCTCGACCCGCGAAAATGGTTCTCGTCGAGCTGTTCGAGATCGAGGGTCGCAAGCAGCGTGGCGATAGGGTCTGACATCGGGCTCGGGTCCGTCCGGTGGCGGGCAAAGGGAATCGGCAGGCGTTTTCAAACCCTTGTCGGCTGCGACGGCATAGTCAATGGCCTGGCCGCCATGACGGTGCTAGGATTGAACGATGGCAAATCGGACGAAAAATCCGTCGCGGGCGCAAACGGCCAAGGGCAGCGGCACGATTGACGTACTAGTCGCCGGCGGCGGCCATGTCGGCTTGTGCACGGCGCTGGCGATTGCCCAGGCGGCGCCGGAACTTCGCGTCGTCGTCGCCGATCCGCAACCGCCGGCGGCTGTCGCTGGCGACCGCCGCGCCTCGGCGGTGGCGGCGGCCGCCATTCGCATGCTGCGCCGGCTCGGCGTCTGGTCCGATATCGAAGGCGAGGCGCAGCCGATCCGCAAGATGATCGTCACCGACAGCCGCACGCAGGACGCGGTGCGGCCGGTGTTCCTGACTTTCGGCGATGTGGTCGCCGCCGACAGTGAAAGGCGAGCCGTTTGCCCACATGATTGCCAATGCGGTGCTGGTCGGGCGCTTGCGCCAAGGCGCGGCAGCGGCCGGAATCGAAATTCGCCAGGATGCGGTCGCCGGCTTCGAGCCCGGGCGAGGCAGCACTTTCCGTCGACATGGTCTCGGGCGGAAGAATTTCGGCGCGCCTGCTGGTCGCCGCCGACGGCGTGCGTTCGAAGCTGCGCGAAGCCGCCGGCATTCGCACGCTGGAATGGCGCTATCGCCAGTCCGGCATCGTCGTCACCGTCGCTCACGAGCGCGACCATCAGGGCGTCGCCGAGGAACATTTTCTGCCGGCCGGTCCGTTTGCCATCCTGCCGCTGAAGGGCAATCGCGCTTCGCTGGTATGGACCGAGAGCAGCGAGAATGCGCAGCGCCTGGTCGAGGCCGACCCGCTGGTTTTCCAGATCGAACTGGAACGCCGCTTCGGCCACCATCTCGGCGAACTGAAAGTCGAGGACAAGCCGCGCGCTTATCCGCTCGGCTTGACCCTGGCGCGCGATTTCGTGCGGCCGCGCTTCGCGCTGGTCGGCGATGCCGCCCACGGCATCCATCCGATCGCCGGTCAGGGCCTCAATCTCGGCTTCAAGGATGCCGCCGCGCTGGCCGAAACCGTCGTCGAGGCGCATCGCCTCGGCCTCGATATCGGCTCTCTGGCGACGCTCGAGCGCTACCAGATGTGGCGCCGCTTCGACACCGTGCAGATGGGCGTCCTCACCGACGTGCTCAACCGGCTGTTCTCCAACGACCTATCGATCGTGCGCATGGCGCGCGATTTCGGCCTGAGCCTGGTCGACCGCATGCCGATGCTGAAGGCGCGCTTCATCGAACAAGCCGCCGGCGGCGGTCGTGGTTTGCCGCGCCTGCTTGCCGGCGAACCAATCTGAAATTCGCTAAGCCTGTAAATCGGCGGCTTCAGGACTTCGAGTTTGCGCGCTTCCGAGACGAGCATGATCGGGATGCCGTCGCGGATCGGGAACGCCAGCTTTGCCGCCCGCGAGATCAGTTCGCGCGAATTGCGATCGTATTCGAGCGTGGTGTGGGTAAGGGGACAGACGAGGAATTCGAGCAATTTGGCGGCGGGCTCGACGGGGTCGCGGTCGCGGGGCATCGGCAAAGCCTATTGTGGGGGTCTATTGCAGGGTCGACCCGCCGCCGCAGCCGGCCCGCGCCAGGGCGATTTCGGTGATCGCGATCAGCGTCTCGGCCCGCACCTTCAGCGATTCGGCTTCGAGCAACGCCTGCTTTTCGGCCGGGCCAAACGGGCTCATCATCGACAGGGTCGTCACCAGCGATTCATTGGAGGCGCGATTGACTGATTCCCAGTCGGCCTCCATGTGGTTGGCGGCCAAATACTTGCGGAAGGTCGCCAGCAGCGCCTGGCGATCGACATCCTCGCCGCAATCGCAACCGGAAAGATCGTTGGCGAATACGGCGACGGCGCAGCGGCGGTAGCCGTTGCGACTTTCGACTTCGCGCACCAGGCGGTAGCGGCAGACGCCGGACAGGTTGACGACATAGCGACCGTCACCGCTCTCCTGAAACGCGGTGATGCGGCCAAGACAACCGGTGGTGCAAAGCTGCGGCGCGCCACCCGATCCGCCGTTGCCCGATCCGATTTTGCAGCGTCGGCAAAACACGGCTGGATCATGCCGATCAGTCGGTTGCTACACAGGCTGTCGTCGATCATGGCGAGATAGCGCGGCTCGAAGATATTGAGCGGCATCTCGCCGCCCGGCAACAAAAGCGCGCCCGAAAGAGGAAACACCGCCACCGCCTGCGGGATATCCAGGGCGGAAGCATAGGTCGCGTTTCCGGCTTTCATCTTGCACCTATCGGCATGCGCAATCGCGTTCCGATCAACGCCCGATTCGATCCCATCCGTTGGCCATTTGGGGCAAAAGCAGCGGGTTTCAAGGCAATCCCGCCTCAGGCAAACAGCGCCGAAGACAATTTTCGCCGGGCCGCCAGCGTCGCCGCATCCGTCGCGCCCCAGGCCTCGAAGAATTGCAGCAATTGCGTCCGGGCCCCGTCGTTTCGCCATTTGCGGTCGCGCCGGATGATCTCCAGCAACTGATCCGCCGCCTCCTCGCGCCGGCTTTGACCGTTGAGCAACAGCGCAAGATCGAAGCGGGCTTCGAAATCTTTTGGATCGGCTTCGATGCGGGCAAGCAGAGGCGCAGTATCGCCGAGATCGGCGGCGCGCTCGGCCAGATCCAGCGCCGCGGCAAACGCTGCGACGCGCGCTTCGGCGCGGCTCTTTTCGGGGATGGCGGCATAGATGCCGCGGGCGCGTTCGACCTCGTCGGCATCGAGATACAATTGACCCAGGCCGACGAGCGCGCGAAGATTTTCCGGCTCGGCGGCGAGCACCGCGGAAAAGCGGTCGGCGGCGGGGCCGGCCTGACCGTGCTCGATCAACTGCTCGGCTTCTTCCAGCAAGGCGTCGGCGCGCGAAGGCGCCGGGGTGGCGCCGATGCGGTCGAGGAAGCGATTGATCTCGCCTTCCGGGACATTACCCATGAAGGCGTCGCGAGGCTGGCCGGCGATGAAGGCGACGACGGCCGGGATCGACTGGACGCCGAGGCGGCCGGCGATCTCGGGATGGTTGTCGATGTTCATCTTGACGAGCTTGACGGCGCCGCGGCGCGCGGCGACAGCCTTTTCCAGTGTCGGGCCGAGTTGCCTGCACGGCCCGCACCATGGCGCCCAGAAATCGACGATCACTGGGGTCTTGGCCGACGCCTCGATGACTTCGCTGGCGAATTCGGCCGTCGAAATGTCCTTGACGCCGTTGCCCACTGTCGGGGGTTGGGCGCCTGCTGCGCCGGATTTCAGCGCGCTAAAGGCCAAGCCCTGAGGGTTAGTGCGATCGTTCATGTTGGCGCTCCTGTTGGCGCTCTTTTTGGCGCTCTGACGTAGCCGACAGCGCCAGAATGCGCGGTGCATGGCCGGTGTCGTTGAGAAATGTCAACAAATCCTCTCTCGAAATGGTGGAGGTCATGGTGTTGGTCAATGGGTGGCAGTTTATCGCATCGTGCACCAGCAGGGCCTCGTCGAGGATGACGGCGACCTTGCGCTCAGTGTCGTTGATGACGGCAAAGGCGGTGACCGAGCCGGGCTCGACGCCGAGCAATTCCATCAGCTTTTGCGGCGAGCCGAAGGACAGCCGGCTGCGGGCGCCAATGAGGCCGTGGATGCGATTGATCTCGATCCTCGCCGAACCCTCGGCGACGATCAGGAAAAAGTTGTCCTTCTTGTCCTTGACGAACAGGTTCTTGGTGTGGCCGCCGGGGATCGAGGCGGTGACCTGCGAACTCTGCGCGACCGTGAATACGGCCTCATGGCGATGCGTCGTCACGGCGATGCCGAGACTGGTGAGGCGGCCGATCAGATCGTCAGGGGTTGCCGGCATCGGTGGGCGGTCGTTTCAAGTTCCAGGCAGCTTGCGGCTCTGGTCTAGGACGGACTTCGATTTCGATCAACCGCACGGTGAATGGTCAATCGCACCGCAGCGGCGCGGCCAAGATTCCGGTTGCATTCCAGTGCCCCTTGCGCCATAGGTTCGCCGCCTCGCGCCGGGCAGGTTTTTGTGCCCGGCATCGCGCATCAAGCGGGTGTAGCTCAGGGGTAGAGCACAACCTTGCCAAGGTTGGGGTCGAGGGTTCGAATCCCTTCGCCCGCTCCAAATTCCAAATGCACCGAAGACATGGGTAACGGAATATCCCCAAGACATGGGTGATATTCTGGCGCCGCGCGCCGTGGTGGCCGGGCGTGTTCTTGTCTTATCGGATTCGTCCGCCAGATCTTAGGCCATGTCGTCCGGGCGAACAGCGCGGACCGCTTGCCCGCAAGGAGACCTGCCATGCCCGACACAGTCATCCCGTACTTGAATGTGCGCGACGGATGGGAAGCGCTTGAATTCTACCGGGCGGCCTTCGGAGCCGAAGCACAGACTACCATCGAGCGCGAAGGCGGGAGGCTTGCCCACGCGGATGTCTCGATTTCGGGGGCACGATTCATGCTGCGTCACAGATACCCGGAATACGGCTTTCGCAGTCCCGACGAGATCGGCGGAACGCCCGTCAACCTGTTCGTGTACGTCGAGGATGTCGCAGCATTCTTCGAAAGAGCGACAGCGGCGGGTGCGAAGGTCATTCGTCCGGTCGAACCCCAATTCCACGGCGACCTGATGACCGAACTCGAGGACCCGTTCGGGCACAGCTGGTTTTTCGTGCAACATGTCGCCGACATGACGCCCGACGAATTGAAGCGCAAGGCGCAGGAGGTCGGGCTTTAGGCTAGCGGCACCACGTCAGGCTGCGACCCGGTCTTCCGACGGCGCCGGCTAGACCAGATCCTGCGGCAGCAGCGCCTCCGGCATGTTCTGGTAGCAGACCGGGCGCAGGAAGCGGCGGATCGACAGCGTTCCAACCGAGGTGGCGCCGAAATTGGTCGAGGCCGGAAAGGGCCCGCCATGCACCATCGCGTCGCAGACTTCGACGCCGGTCGGATAGCCGTTGGCAAGCAGCCGGCCGGCTTTGCGCTCGAGGATCGGCATCAGCTGCCCGCCAGGCCGTGTCGCCGCGTCGAGGTGCAGGGTGCGGTGAATTGGCCGTGCATCGACTGCGCGATCGCCAGCATCTCGTCGACGTCCGCACCGCACGACCAGGCCGAGCGGGCCGAACACTTCCTCGCCCAACGCTTCGTTCTGCCAGCCAGTCCTTGCCGGTAGTCTCGAACAGATAGGGCGTGGCGTTGCGCAGGTCGCACGATCGAGCGTCAGCACCTCCTGCACGCCGGCCGAGCCCGCCGCCCGGTCGCGCCCTGGCGATAGGCTGCGGCGATGCCGTAGGTCAGCATCGTCTGCGGGCCGACCTGGCCAGCACTCCCTGGCGGCAGCGGCGAAGGCATCGGCCTCGGCGCCGTCGATCGATCACCGCGATGCCGGGATTGGTGCAGAATTGGCCCGCGCCCATGGTCAGCGAACCCGTCCAGCCTGCGGCGATCGCCGCGCCGCGCGCGCCAAGCGCGTCCGGCAGGAGGAACATCGGGTTGACGCAGCCGAGTTCGCCGAAGAACGGGATCGGTTCGGGGCGCCCGGCGCAGAAGTCGAACAGCGCCCTGCCGCCGGCAAGCGAGCCGGTGAAGCCGACCGCGCGGATCAGCGGATGGGTGACCAGCGCGGTGCCGACATCGCGCTTTCCGCCCTGGATCAGCGAGAACACGCCGGGCGGCATGCCGAGTCTGCGATGGCGGCGGCGATCGCCTCGGCGACGATCTCGCCGGTGCCGGGATGGGCGGAATGGCCCTTGACCACAACCGGGCAGCCGGCGGCGAGCGCCGCGGCGGTGTCGCCGCCGGCGGTCGAAAAGGCCAGCGGGAAATTCGAAGCGCCGAACACCGCGACCGGGCCGATCGGCCGCTGGATCAGCCGCAGATCGGGACGCGGCAGCGGCTGGCGGTCGGGCAGCGCAGCATCGTGGCGGCGGTCGAGATAGTCGCCCTTCAGGATATGGCTGGCAAACAGCCGGAACTGGCCGGTGGTGCGGCCGCGCTCGCCTTGCAGCCGCGCCGCCGGCAGGCCGGTCTCTGCGTGCCGATCTCGGTGATCGCTGCCCGCGCGCCTCGATCTCGTCGGCGATGGCGTTGAGGAACCCGACGCGCTTTTGCGGCCGAATATCCGTAGTTGAGAACGCGCTTTCGGCCGCCTTGCAGGCGCGGGCCACCAGGTCGGGCGTCGCCGACGGCAAGAATGCGCACGGGCCCGTGGCCGGTTCGGAGGAAAATGTCGACTGCGCCGGCAACCCATTCCCCGGCAATCAGATGTTTTCCGGTCAGCTTCAAGTCCGTCATGGTCAAATGTTCCTTTTCCGAACGGCCGTCGCCGATTTGCGATCATCAAATCTCCGCGTCCGTGTGCCAGATCGCACCGGGGTCCGGCAAGGCCATGCGGCAAATCCCGCTCACCTTGCGAAAATCGACGTGTCGGCAAAGCCGCTGCGCGTCGGCACGCATCGCTCATTGACCCCACGACGGTTATGAAATAACGTGCGTTATGTCATAACAGCATTTGTGCAGGACAGTGTCGGCTGCGATGAAACATCCCGAATTGAACCAGAACGACCGGTCGGTGCTGAAAGTTCTCGACCGATCGCCGCGGCCGATTTCGGCCTACGACATCCTCGAACGCTCGCGGGCGCTGAAAGCGCCGGTGCAGGTCTATCGAGCACTGGGAAAACTGCAGGGCCGCGGGCTGGTGCACCGCATCGAGGCTCTCAACGCCTTTGTCGCCTGCTCGGCGCACAGCGAGAAATGCGACGCCCGCGACCACCGCCACACTGGCCATCGGCCCGGCTTCGTAATCTGCCGCGATTGCGGCTCGGTGCGCGAATTCACCGATCGGCGCATGGCCGAAACCGCGGCGGACGCGGCCGGAACGGATTTCGCGGTCGAACTCGTATCGATGGAAATCTACGGCCAGTGCGCCGACTGCCGCGCAGCCGCCTGACGCACGCTTCGCAGAGATCGAGTTCCTGCCATGCCCGTTCGCCGCGATCCGTTTCGCTCTTCGCTGATGGCCCGCTCGGCGGCCGGCCGGCTTGGCGCGGCAGCTCTGGTCATCGTGGTGCTGTGGCTGGCGATCGCCTGGGCGGTGGCGTTGCCATGAAGCCTGCCGTCAAACCCATCCGGCTCGGCGATGTCGGCGTCGCCTACCATCGCGATCCGGTGCTGCACGGAGTTTCCGGCACATTCGACCCGGGCAGCATGACCGCCGTGGTCGGCTCGAACGGCGCCGGCAAGACGACACTCCTGAAAGCGCTGATGGGAGAAATTCCGCTTGCTCGCGGGACGATCGACCGCGCCGGCTTGTCGGCTCGCGATTTCGGCTATCTGCCGCAGGCAACGGAAATCGACCGCAGCTTCCCGATGTCGGTAGCCGACACGATCATGCTGGGGGCCTGGCGCGAAGCGGGTCCGTTTCGCGCATTCAACCGCGATGCCGCCGAGCGCGGCCGCATGGCGCTGGCGGCGGTCGGGCTGGAGGGCCTCGAAACACGGCAGATCGGATCGCTGTCGGGCGGCCAGTTCCAGCGCGTCCTGTTTGCCCGCCTGCTCTTGCAGGACACACGCGTCATTCTGCTCGACGAGCCGTTTTCGGCGGTTGACACTCATACCCGACGCGATTTGCTGGCGATTATCGGGCGCTGGCGCGACGAACAGCGCACGGTGCTTGTTGCCCTGCACGACCTCGATCTCGTGCGCCAACAATTCCCGCAAACCCTGCTGCTTGCCGGCGGCGAGGCGATTGCCTGGGGAGCGACGGCGGAAGCCCTGACCGACGCCAACCTGCTGCGGGCGCAGGCGCTGACGGAACATATGGCGCATCATTCGCATTCGCATTCGCACGAGCACGCGCATTCGCATCCGACGCGAAGGGAGCGCAGCGCCGCATGATGCTTTACGACATTCTGGTCCAGCCATTCATCGAATACGGCTTCATGCGCCGCGCGCTTATCGCCTGTGTCGCCCTCGGCATCGGCGCCGGTCCGGTCGGCGTGCTGCTGCTGCTGCGCCGCATGAGCCTCGTCGGCGACACGATGGGCCACGCGGTGCTGCCGGGCGCGGCGCTCGGCTATCTCGCCGCGGGCGGCTTGTCGCTCCCGGCAATGGGGCTCGGCGGACTGATCGCCGGGCTGGCCGTGGCGCTGCTGTCGGGCCTGGTCAGCCGCTCGACCAACCTGCGCGAAGACGCAAGCTTTGCCAGTTTCTACCTGACGTCGCTTGCCGCCGGCGTGCTCATCGTTTCGCTGCGCGGGACGAACGCCGATCTCCTGCATGTCCTGTTCGGCACCATTCTGGCGATCGACGCCGCGTCGCTGTACCTGGTCGGGGCAGTCATGTCGCTGACGCTGATCATCCTGGCGGTTGTCTACCGGCCGCTCGTGGCGGAGTGCTTCGATCCCGGTTTCCTGCGCGCTGTGGGGGGGCGCGGATCGGTCTACCACATGGTTTTCCTGTTTCTGCTCGTGGTCAATCTCGTCGCCGCATTCCAGACGCTCGGCACGCTGATGGCGGTCGGGCTGATGATGCTGCCGGCCGCGGTTTCGAGGCTGTGGGCAAAAAGCCTGCCGACCATGGTGGTGGTTGCCGCGACCGTCGCGGTCGTTTCGGGTTATGTCGGGTTGACTGTTTCCTACCAATTCGGCGTGGCGTCGGGTCCGTCGATCATCCTGACCGCGAGCGCAATCTACGGCATTTCGCTGTTGCTTGCTCCGGCCGGAGCGGTGCGGCGGCTGTTGCCGCGTCGCCGAATGGCGGGTTGAGGGGCAGTTTCGAAAAAGGAGAAGTCGCATGACCAGAAATACGATTGCCGGACTGCTCGGCGCAGCCGCGCTTTTGCTTGGGGCCCAGGCAGCGGCGGCCAAAACACTCAACGTGGTGGCGAGCTTCACGGTGCTTGCCGACGTCGTCCGCCAGGTCGGCGGCGAGCACGTCAAGGTCGTTAGCTTCGTCGGCCCGAACGGCGATCCGCACGATTTCGAGCCCTCGCCGGAAGACGCAAAGCGCTTGAAGGCGGCCGATATCGTCTTCATGAGCGGCGATGGGCTGGAAGGCTGGCTCGATCGTCTGGTCAGCGCCTCCGGTTATCGGGGCGCAACGATCATCGCCTCCGAGGGCATTGCGACGCGCCAGATGGACGAGGACGGCCAGACGGTTACCGATCCGCATGTGTGGAACAACCCGGCCAATGTTGAGGTCTGGGTGAAAAACATTGCCACGGCGCTGGCCAAGGCCGATCCGCAGGACGCCGCAGCTTTCGAGGCAAGTGCCGAGCGCTACAAAAAGACGCTCAGGGAGCTCGACGTCTATGCGCGTGCGGCCTTCGAAAAGGTGCCGGCAGCCGACCGCAAGGTCCTGACCAGCCACGACGCATTCGGATATTTCGCCGACGCCTATGGGGTGACCTTTCTTTCTCCGGTCGGCGTTTCCACCGAAAACGAAGCGTCGGCGCAGGACGTCGCCAGATTGATCGACCAGATCAAGGCCGAACGGGTGAAGGTCTATTTCTTCGAAAACTCCAACGATCCGCGGCTGGTCGAGCAGATTGCCAAGGCGACGCGGGCAAAACCCGGCGGCGAACTTTTTGTCGAATCGCTTTCCGACACGAACGGTCCGGCGTCGACCTATGTCGACATGTTCCGCCACAATGTCGATTTGCTCGCAGGTGCGATGAAAACGAGCTGACCGATCCCTGGCGGGCGTCGGAGTTTGGCGGGCGAACTTGCGGCGCGGAAGGGCAAACGCTCATCGCATTGCCTTGCGCCATCCGGCCTGCCGCGCCTCCTGCTCGCTGCAGAACCAGCGCTCGCCATACTGCTGCGAGATGCGCGTGATGTCGTAATGCTGCTGCCCGGGCACGTGGTAAATTCGCTCGCCGGTTTTGATGCTGATGTTGCCCTTGATGCGGCAGTCCGATGCAAGGCTCACGGCGAAAAAACTGCCAGGCGAAGTAGCGCTCTGCGAGATGGCCGTTACCGACATGACAGCAACGCCGATCAGCCCTGACAGCAATTTGTAAGGCACATGCCTGCGGCGCGGCATGGAATGGCGATAGCGGTCCGGTCTCATCAGATCCCGCTATCATGGGCACTGCTTCGATTTTGCCAGCGCGAAAGCTAAAATTGTCTGGTTTGCGGTACGAATCCGACAGGTCGGATCGCGTCGATTGAAGCCGATTGCGACCTGTTAGTCGGACACTGCGTGGCGTCAACCGGTATTTGATGATCAGCCGACCCACCCCCTGTCGGCGCACCCAAAGATGATTTCCCGATGTCTTGTCCGGCAAGGCCTGGCACAATCGCGCCTGCCTTGCCAAGATCGGGCTCGGTAGTTCAAATCCCGCCATGTCGAAACCCGCTTCCCGCGCGACCGCCGCCTTGCCGGTCCCGCCAGTGTTGCGCAGCGCCAAATTGCGCAGGCCGGCCGGCGCGCGACGCGGCAAAACCGCCTTCGTCTTTGCCGGCGGCAGCCTCGGTTCCGTCCAGGTCGGCATGCTGCGGGCGCTGATGGCGCACGGCGCCAAGGCGGACATGATCGTCGGCTCCAGCGTCGGGGCGCTGAACGGCGCCTATTTCGCCGGCGCGCCGAATGCCGAGGGCGTGCAGCGCCTCGAGCAAGCCAACGAGGCGCTCGCCCGCTTGCGCGCTGGCGAGGTGACCGGAGCAATCGTGCTGGTGCCGTGATAGGCTAGCGCGAGGCGAGCTAGAACTTATCGCTGCGCTTTGCGCCATCCGGCTTGGCGCGCCTCTTGCTCGCTGCAGAACCAGCGCTCGCCGTCGCGCGAGATGCGCGTCTCCTCGTAGTGCTCCTGCCCTGGCACATGGTAGATTTTTCGCCACTGTTGTAGCTGATGTTGCCCTTGATGCGGCAATCCGAATAACCGGATATTTCGGCAAGAAGGCCATCCGGCGATGTGGCGCTTTGCGACACGGCAGCCACCGACCCAACGGCAACCGCAAACAGCGCCGACACCAATTTATAAGGCACGCGTCTTCGGCGTGACTTTGAATGGCGGTAGTGGATCTCCTTCATCGCCGCCGGATAACATGGCCGGCACTTCGGCTTTCCAAGCAAAACCTGTAAAATTGCAATCGTCTTGCCGCTAGGGGACGACGCTGTTCGGTATCAATTTGGTAACCGGCCGACAGGCGTCATTGTCACGCGTTCGGTGTACGGTGCGTGGCGATTGCAGGCCTTTTGCGGCCGGCCATCCGGCCCCATATGGTCGGCGAAGGAGAATTTCCCCATGTCCATCCGCCCGATCCAGCGTAGCGTCGCCGCCCGCCCGACCATCGAGGGCGCCGGCGTCCATCTGCACCGCGCCTTCGGCTTTGCCGAGCCCGACCTCGTCGATCCGTTCCTGCTGTTCGACGATTTCCGCAACGACGATCCGGCCGCCTACAAGGCCGGCTTCCCGTGGCATCCGCATCGCGGCATCGAGACCATTACCTATGTGCTCGCCGGCTCGGTCGAGCACGGCGACAGTCTCGGCAACCGCGGCGTGCTCGGCGCTGGCGACGTGCAGTGGATGACGGCGGGCAGCGGCATCTTGCACCAGGAAATGCCGACCGGCGATTTCGCCGGGCGCATGCACGGATTCCAATTGTGGGCCAACCTGCCGTCGCGCTTGAAGATGACCGATCCGCGCTACCAGGACGTCAAGTCGGATGCGATCCCGGTGATCGGCGACGACGACGGCACCGCGATCCGCGTCGTCACCGGCGACTACAAGGGCATCCGCGGGCCGGTCGAGGGCGTTGCCGCCGAGCCGAACTATCTTGACATTTCGATCCCGGCGGGCAGGCGCAAGCGCTTCCGCATCGACGAACGCCGCCGCGCCTTCGCCTATGTGTTCGAGGGTTCGGGCCGCTTCGCCGATGCTTCGGCGCCGTTCGGCGTATTGACCGAAAAGCAGGTCGACGGCGCCGAAGTGCTGGTCCGCGACCAGACCGGCAACCGCACAATGGTATTGTTCGGCGCTGGCGACGAGATCGTCGTTGAGGCCGGCGAAAACGGGATGCGCTTCCTGCTGGTCTCGGGCGCGCCGTTGCAGGAGCCGATCGCCTGGCACGGTCCGATCGTCATGAACACGCGAGCCGAACTCGAAACCGCGATGCGCGAACTTCGCGGCGGCTCGTTCATCAAGAAATCGGCGTGACGGTCGGCGCGCGACTTTCACGCATCGCCACCGCGACGACGGCGCCGGAAGCGAAGGTCAGCGCGGCAATTGCGATGATTGCGGCCGACAGCCCAAAGCGGTCGGCGATGAGGCCGGCGCTCAATGCGCCGATGGCGTAGCCGAGATCGCGCCAGAAGCGATAGACGCTGAGCGAGCGAGCTCGCCAGGACGGATGGCTGGCGTCGGAGACGGCGGCGATCAGGCTCGGATAGACCATGGCGGTGCCGAGGCCGAGGAGGACGCTCGCGACCAGCCACCATTCGAACTGGCGGGTCAGCGCAGTCAGCAGCAGCGCGCCGGCCTGGACCCACATGCCGACGACGATCAGGCCCTTGCGGCCCCAGCGGTCGCTCAAGGGACCGGTTGCGACCTGCAGAACGCCCCAGACGGCCGGATAGACCGCCTTCAACACGCCGATGCGTTCGACCCCGAGCCCGAAGGACAAAAAGAACAGCGGGAAGATGCCCCAGCTCATGCCGTCGTTGAGGTTGTTGACGAGGCCGGCTTGGGAGGCGGCGAAGAGATTGCGGTCACGGAATGAGGTGAGCGTGAATACCTCGCGGAAGCCGAGCGAATCAGCCGGCCGGCCATGCGCGGCCGTTTCGATGCGGACATGCTCGCGCGTGTCGCGCACCAGCAGCGTTGAAAGGATTGCGCCGAGCACGGCATAGACGATGCCGAGATAGATCGGCACCGGCCGCAGGCCATAACGCGAAGCGAGATAGCCGGTGAGGAACGCCGTCACGCCAACGGCGAGATAGCCGGCAAACTCGTTCAGGCCGACGGCAAGGCCGCGCGATTTCGGGCCGACGAGATCGACTTTCATGATCACCGTCATCGACCAGGCGAAACCCTGGTTGATGCCGAGCAAGGCGTTGGCGGCGACGATCCAGCCCCAGTTAGGCGCCCAGGCGATCATGAAGGGAACCGGCAGGCCGACGAGCCAGCCGAGGACGAGGACGCGCTTTCTGCCCCAACGATCGGCAAGCTGGCCGGAGACGAGATTGGCGCAAGCCTTGACGACGCCGAAGGAGACAATGAAGGACGTGACCAGAGTCGTCGAGGCGACAGAAAATTCTTCTGCCCCGATCAGCGGCACGACCGTGCGCTCGATGCCGACCATGCCGCCGACGAAGGCGTTGATCAGCACCAGCAATGCGAACTGACGCCAGTTCTCCTTGAGGCCAAGGCGAACCGGCGTGGCAGCGCGCGTCGTTGCGGCTGCCGGATCGCTCATGCTGCCTTGGCAAGACCGGAATTGGCGGCACGGATTTCCGCGGCTCCGGGCGGGGCGGGTGGAATGTCGGAGGTCATGAAGCGGACGAATTCGGATTCGTCGGCGATCGCCAGCGCGGCCTTGTGGCGCCGCTCGAAGCCGATAGTCGACCACGGCTTGCCACTGAGGCGCCGGCCGCACACCGAACCGGAATAGGCGCCCGGCAGCACCTCGACATGGTCGGGCAGCGCCAGCAGGCGACGGGCACTGGCGAACAATTGGTGCGCGCCGGATTCGGCGCTGGTCGCCAATTCGGTGCGGCCGAGATCGCCGGCCATGAGGGTGTGCCCTGTCAGCACGAACCACGGTTCTTCGGCGCGGGTGCGGTCGCTGACGAGCAGGGACAAATGCTCGGGCGTATGTCCGGGCGTCGCCAGGACGGTCGCCGTGACATTGCCGAGCGGCAGGACGTCGGCATCGACGACCGCTTTGAACGGGAACGCGACCTTGGCGGTGTCGGAAAGCACGTATTCGGCGCCGGCTTTTGCGGCGAGGTCGCGGCCGGACGAGACGTGATCGGCGTGGACATGGGTGTCGACGACGTAAAGGATGCGCACGCCCAGTGCCTCGGCGGCTCGCAGGTAGTTGGCCGGGTCACCTATTGGATCGACAACGGCGCCGGCAGCCTTGCCGCCGCAGCCGAATAGATAGGAAATGGCGACCGGATCGGTGTGGAGGAACTGGCGAAGGATCATTGGCTTGCGCCCCCGAGGGGAATGATCTACATTCAATCTATCTGCTGAATGATATAGTGAAGGTTCGCTATGTCAAGTACCAGTTCGGGCCCGAAACAGGCGATCTACGCGGAGCTTTCCGGCGTGGCGCAGGCGCTCGGCCATGCGCACCGGCTGGAGCTGCTTGAGCACCTGGCGCAATCGCCGCGCAGCGTCGAAGAGCTTTCAGCGCGGGCGCGGCTTTCGTTTGCCAATACGTCACGGCATTTACAGATTTTGCGCCGGGCCCGGCTGGTGGACGCCGAACGGCGCGGCAAGCAGGTGATTTACCGGCTGGCCGGCGAAACCGAGATCGTGGGGCTGATGGCCGCACTTGCCCGCGTCGGTGAGCGCAATCTTGCCGAAATCGACCGGATCAAGGCCGATTATTTTCGCGCCCGCGACGCGATGGAGCCGCTGTCGCGCCAGGAGCTTGTGGCGCGCATGCAGGACGGGCTGGTGACCGTGCTCGACGTGCGGCCGGTTGACGAATTCGCTGCTGGCCACGTGCCGGGCGCGCGCAATATTCCGCTCGACGAACTCGAGAGACGCCTCGGCGAATTGCCGGCCGATCAGGTAATCGTCGCCTATTGCCGAGGGCCCTATTGTGTCTTTTCCGTCGATGCGGTGGCAGCGTTGCGGAGGCACGGCCTTCGCGCCCGGCGGCTTGAAGACGGCTATCCGGAGTGGAAGGCCGCCGGCCTGCCAGTCGAGCAGAGGTGACGCTGCCGTTTGATCCGAATGTGCGGCGCCGCTGTTCGCCTCAACAACTGCCCTTCGCCTGCGGCGGGCACCGCTTCGGCTTCGGTCCCTTCTCGCCGGCCTGACCACCGGCTTGAGGCGGAGCGGCTTGCTGCACGGGTGGAGCGGCTTGCTGAACCGGTGGCTCACCGGCGGTACGCTGTTCGGGCGGCGGCCCCTGCTCCGGCTGCATGCCTTCGAGACGAGGCGCCGGCTTGGCGCTGGCGCGCTGTTCCTTCTCAGCCTTGCCGGCTGTCCCTTGAGCTTCCAGTTTCTTGGGCGGCTTGGCCTTTTCGATCTGCTTTTCGGGCGGTTGCGCACGACTTTCCTTTTCAGCCTTGTCCTCGCCCGGCAGCCGTTTCTTGCCGGCGGCCTTGTCCTTGGCCGTATCGGCGCCCTGTTCGACCTTCGTTTTGGGTTCGACCTTCTGCTCGGCATTGGCCTCGCCACCGGCGGGGAAGCGCTTCTTGCCCTCGGCGGCTTTTTCCTCGACCTTGCCAGCAGCATCGGCCTTGCCGCTACCTTCGCCTTTGGCCGCCTTTTCCTCCGCTTTGCCGGCTGCTTCCTCTCCGGCAGGCAGGCGCTTCTTGCCGGCAGCGGCCTTGTCCTGCTCCGCCGTCTTGCCGGCATTGTCCGTTTCGTCGGTTTCGCCGGCAGCCTTGGCTTTGGGTTCCTCGGCGGCCTTTTGCTGCTGCTGGTCCGCCTTCTGACCTGCCTGCTCCTCGCCCTGTTTTTCATCACCGGCGCCCGGCGCGGCCTCTTCGGCGATTTTCTGCCCCTTGGTCGGCGCTTCGACGGCGGCCTTGTCCTCGGCCTGTTTCGGCTTGGCGTCTTCCTCGACGCGAAGTTTTCCCTTGAAAGCTACCGGTCCGCTCTCCTGCGACGCGGCGGCCGGATCCTCTACATATTTGATCTTCTCGACAGTGACTTTCTCGTATTTTTGGATCACGTCGATATTGATCGTCGTGTTGATCACGATGTTGTTTTGCACGGCCACCGGCCCGACGAATTCGGTTTGGGTGTACAGCACCGGAGCCCGGTCGCGTTCGATGATGACGACCTGCAGGCTCGGATCGACGAAATGGTCGATCGGAACGAAGATCCAGTATCCGGGCGGCGGTTCGGGATCGACGATTTCCACGGTCACGACATAGCCGTGGCCGTGCGGCCGCAGCGGCGCCCAGCCGATGACGTCGCCGTTGCGCCGCCACGAAACCCATGCCGGCGCAAATATCGTGCCCGGCACCCAGAACCAGCCGATCTGCGGATCGAAGTCCCAGCGGCCATAGTGATAGACCGCCCAGGCGAAGGGTTCATCGGATTCGAAATACCAGCCCAATTCGTCGACATAAATCCAGTGCCCGTGGGTATAGGGAGCCCAGTCGGGATCGACGGCGGTCGGCACCCAGACGTAGTTGTAGTCGGGGTGGCGCACCCAGCGTCCGCTGTCGCTCAGTCGATCGAAAAACAGGTTGATGGAGACATTGACGTCCTGGGCGTAGACGGCGGAGGCGGAATAGAGCAGCGACACGCTGGCGAGCGGTGGCGCGACGATCAGGCCGATCGCGGCGGTGGCTGCGACAAACTTCTTCATGGCGTGCTCCTTCTTTAAGGGTTCGCGCGCGCAAACTCTTTGGCAAATTCGTTGAGCAAACGAGGCCGAGCCGGATTCGTTCCGGGAATCGCGGCAGAAAATTCGAAGGCGTGAAAGCCTGTCGAATCGGCGAAGCCGTCCCCATATGAACGGCGCGGGCGCCTTATGCGGTGTGGGGAACCGCTTACGAAGGCACTTTGACGTGTCCCACGGGCGTGGTGCCAGTAACCGCCCTGGTCAGCGGTTCGAAATCCGCAGCGCTCGCACCAGACTACTGAAAATTCCTGCCCTTCGGCAGGACGCTTCGTATTTCCGCGGTTTGTCCCCTCGTCTTGGCTTGGTTGTGGGCCTGGTTGTGACCCTGCTTGCGTTGGCGATCCTCGTCGGCAAGTCGCTCGTAGTCGCCGCGCAGTTCCGGCGCGTCGGCGAGCAATCGGGCCAGTTCGAACCGCGTGCGAGTTCGGGCGCGCAGTTCCATCACCGGGCGGCGAACCTCGTCGGCATTGGCCAATCCCGATGCCGGCCCGATGCCGGCTTCGTCGTCTTCGGTCGGCGTGGCGAAGCCCTCGCTCAACTGCAGCATCATCGCGGTCAGGTCGGTGAGGCGGCGGGCGACGACATGGGTGACGCCGTCGGCCTTCTGCACATGGCCGTCGACGCGGACGAAGCGGGCGCCCATGACGACGGCGCGATAGGTCTCCATCACCTTCGGCCAGACGATGGCGTTGGCGATGCCGGTCTCGTCCTCGAGCGTCATGAAGACGACGCCCTTGGCCGAGCCGGGGCGCTGGCGGACGACGACGAGGCCGGCCAGCCGCACGAAGGCGCCGTGCGGAATTTTCTCCAGATCGCGATTGGCGATGAGGCCGGCGGCGGCGAGTTCGTCGCGCAGGAAGGCGACCGGATGGCGCTTCAAGGATAGCGACAGATAGCGGTAGTCCTGGATGACGTGTTCGCCGGCCGGCATCGCCGGCAGACTTACCTGCGGCTCGGATTGCGGATCGCTGTTGCCGGCCTGGCGGAATAGTTCGAGGCTTTCGCCACCCGTTTTCGCGTCGAGCGCGCGCACCTGCCAAAGCGCGGCGCGACGGTCGAGATCGATCGAACGGAAGCAATCGGCGTCGGCGAGGCGCTCGACGGCGCCGCGCGACAGACCGGAAGCGAGCCACAATTGGCGGACGCTTTGATATCCGGCAGCGCGCGCGGCGACGAGCGCCTCGGCTTCCTTCTCGCCAATGCCCTTGACCTGGCGCAGGCCGAGGCGGACGGCGAAGCGCGAACGGATGTCGATCTTCATGTCGGCGTGACGCGGATGCAGGCGCGCGGCATCCCAGGAGCCGGCTTCGAGCAGGCAGTCATAAGTGGAGAGATTGATATCGGGCGGCAGCAGGGCGATGCCGTGCTCGCGGGCATCGCGCACCAGTTGCGCCGGGGCGTAAAAACCCATCGGTTGCGAGTTGAGGATCGCGGCGCAGAAGACGTCGGGGTAGTGGCATTTGAGCCAGCACGAGGCATAGACCAATAGCGCGAACGACGCGGCATGGCTTTCGGGAAAGCCGTATTCGCCGAAGCCCTCGATCTGGCGGAAGCAGCGCTCGGCGAATTCGCGTCCGTATCCCCGCGCGGCCATGCCCTCGACCATCTTGGTCTGGAAGGTGTGGATGGTGCCGACGCGGCGGAAGGTCGCCATGGCGCGGCGCAACTTGTCGGCCTCGCCCGGCGAGAAGCCGGCGGCGACGATGGCGATCTTCATCGCCTGCTCCTGGAACAGCGGCACGCCGAGGGTGCGGCCGAGCACGGCTTCGAGTTCGGCGCTCGGATAGCTGACCTTCTCCTTGCCCTGGCGCCGGCGCAGATAGGGATGGACCATGTCGCCCTGGATCGGACCGGGCCGAACGATCGCCACTTCGATGACGAGATCGTAGAAATTCTTCGGCTTCAGGCGCGGCAGCATCGACATCTGCGCCCGGCTCTCGACCTGGAAGACGCCGATGGTGTCGGCACGCTGGATCATCGCATAGGTGCGCGGGTCTTCCTTCGGCAGCGTCGCCAGCGTCAATCGCTTGCCGTAGCGCAGCGCCAGCAGGTCGAAGGCCTTGCGCAGGCAGGTCAGCATGCCAAGCGCGAGGATGTCGATCTTCAACAGGCCGAGCGCTTCGAGATCGTCCTTGTCCCATTCGACCTGGGTGCGGTCGTCCATCGCGGTGTTCATCACCGGAATGATGGCATCGAGACGGTCGCGGGTGATGACGAAGCCGCCGACATGCTGCGACAAATGGCGCGGGAAACCGTTGATGGCGTTGGCAATTTCGAGCACCTGCGCAACGGAAGGATCGGTCGCGTCGAGGCCGCTGTCGGCGGCCTCGCGTTCGCCGAGCGAAGAAGCAGAGTGACCCCAGATGGTGCCGGCGAGCGCGCCGATGGCGTCGGCCGAGAGCCCGAAGGCCTTGCCGACTTCGCGGGCTGCCGAGCGGGCGCGATAGGTGATGACGGTTGCCGCCAACCCGGCGCGCTCGCGGCCGTATTTGGCGTAGATGTACTGGATCACCTCCTCGCGGCGCTCGTGCTCGAAATCGACGTCGATGTCGGGCGGCTCGCGGCGTTCCGGCGAGATGAAGCGCTCGAACAGCAGGTCGGTCAGCGCCGGATCGACATCGGTGATGCCGATGCAATAGCAGACGGTGGAATTGGCGGCCGAGCCGCGGCCCTGGCATAAAATCCCGCGCGAGCGGGCGAAGCGGACGATGTCGTAAACGGTGAGGAAATAGGGCGCGTATTCGAGCTCCTCGATCAGCGCCAGTTCGTGGGCGATCTGGTCGCGGATTTTTTGCGGCACGCCGGAAGGATAGCGCCGTCCGGCTCCCTCGGCGGCAAGCCGCGCCAGTTCGTCCTGGCAGGACAATCCGCTCGCCGGCGTCTCGTCGGGATACTGGTAGCGCAACTCGTCGAGGCTGAAGGACAGTTCGCCGAAGACGGCGAGCGACTCGGCAATTGCTTGCGGGTAATCGCGGAACAGGCGCGCCATCTCGGCGGCGTCCTTGAGATGGCGCTCGGCATTGGCTTCCAGCATGCGCCCGGCTTCGCGCAACGTCACGTGCTCGCGAATGCAGGTGACGACGTCCTGGATGCGGCGACGCTCGGGCCGGTGATAAAGCACGTCGTTGGTGGCGAGCAGGGGCACGCTATAGTGGCGGGCGAGTTCGGCGCGCGCGGCAAGTTCGCGGGCATCGTCGGGGCCGTAGCGACGCGTCGCGGCGAGGCGCACGGCATCGCCGAAGGTTTCGCGCAGTTGCGCGAGCGCATTGGCGGTCCTCGTCGCGCCGACTTCGGCAAGCACGGTTTGCGGCAGCAGCGCCAGCGCGCAGTCGCCGCCCCATTCGAGCAGGTCGGTCAGCCGCAGTTCGCACTGGCCCTTTGGAGCGCGGCGGTTTCCCGTTGTCAGCAGGCGGCAGAGGTTGTTCCAGCCGTCGATGTTGCGCGGCAGCACCAGGCAGTCGGGCGTGGCGTCGGCGAATACGAGGCGGCAGCCGGGCTGGTAGCGCAAACCCGACTCTTTTGCCGACATGTGGGCGCGCACGACGCCGGCAACGGTGTTGCGGTCGGCCACCGCCAGGCTGGCAAGGCCGAGGCGATGGGCGGTGACCGCCAGTTCCTCGGGATGCGAGGCGCCGCGCAGGAAGGAAAAGTTCGAGGCGGCGCAGGTTTCGGCGAAGGCGGGCATGGGTTTCACGCAAACAATCCGTGGACGAACCAGCGTGGCGGCACGCCGTCGCCGAAATGGCCCTGACGGAAGAGCCAATAGCGCCGCCCTTCGGTATCCTCGATGCGGAAATAGTCGCGGATCGGCGGTTCGGTTCCGCTCTGCCACCCCCCGGCCCACCATTGCGGGGCAATACGTTCGGGACCCTCGGCGCGCACGACTTGGCGCAGCAATCGCCGCCAGCGAAAGCGCAGCGGCGGGCCGTCGGGAATTTCGGCCATCGCCTCGACCGGCTCGGGCGGCTCGAACAGGCGCAGGGGACGGAGTGGAACTCCGATCTCCGCCCTTGCGGGAGGGGCGTGCTCCGGCAATCCAGTCGCAAATACCGGGACCATCGTCTCGGCCAGTTCCGGCAGATGGGTGTCGGCCGGGCGGGCGATGGTGACGCGGTCGATGCCGAGCCGGGCGCCAAGCCGGTCGGTCAGGTTGGCGAGGCGCTCGGCCTCGCTGTCGCGCGACAGGAGACTCTGCTGGCGTTCGTCGAGGCGGCTCGCCATCGCCACCGACAGGCGCGCCATGTCGAAGCCGTAGCCCGGATCGAAATCCTCGCCGCCGGCTTCGCCAAGCGCCGCCAGCCGCTCGCCGAACAGGCGGACGATTTTTTCCGGGTCGCGCACCGGCAAAGCTGTGCCGACGCTGAGGCGGGCGACATGGCCGTCGAGCCGCCACAATGCGAGATCGAGCCGGCGGGCGCCCTCGCCCCGCGCCGCAAGGCGCTTTTCCAGATGCAGCGCGAGGCGCGCCACCAGGCGGACGATGTCGGGGGCGACCGCAATCGGCTCGGCAAGCCGCCGCTCGGCCGACAACAAGGGCGCCGGCCGGCGCGGACTGACCGGTTCGTCGGCGAGGCCGAGCGCCTGGTCGAGACGGGCGAGCAGGGTTCGGCCGAAGCGCCTGGCAATTGGCGCGCGCGGGCGAGCGAGCACCTGGCCGATGCGGCGCAGGCCGAGCCGGGCAAGGCCGGAGACGGTCTCATCGTCGATGCGCAGGGCGGCAACCGGCAAGGGCGCCAGCGCGGCGGCGGGTTCGGTGTCGGCAATGATGCGGCAATGGCCTTCGGTCTTGTCGTCGACCGGCTGGCCAAAGCGGGCGAGCGCCCAGGCGGCGCCCGGGGTCAGCGCGATCGCGGCGCGGGCGGCAAAGCCGATGTGGAACAGGCGGGCGAGCAGGTCGGCTGCGAGCGCCGCCTCGCCGCCGAAGAGATGGGCGCAGCCGGTGATGTCGAGGACGAGACCGAAATCGGCTGCATCCGGCGATGCCGGCTCGATGGCGACGAGCGGCGTATAGCGGTCGCACCAATCGGCGATCGCCTCGAGCAGGCGGCGGTCGGCGGCCTGATCCTCGGGCGCGACCTCGAGGGAAGGCAGGATGGCGCGGGCATCGGCCAGGCCCTGGCCGAGGCGCAGGCCGGCGCGCTCGGCTTCTTCGTTGAGCGCGACCAGGCGGTCGGCATTGTCGCGCCGGCCGACAATTGCAAGGGGATTGGGGACAAGCGCCGCCGGTTCGCTGTCGCTGCAGCGCCAGCGCGGACCGAGGCGGGCGCGTGTCAGCCGGTCGGTCGTAAGCCGGCTAATATCAAGCGACAAATAGCGCCGGTGCTCGGGTTCCGGCAGATGCGGCTCGGTCTGTGGCGGGGCCAACATTTCCGTGTCGGGCAAGGGCAAAGCGGCGTTCATGACAGTTCCACTCCAGGATCCATTCGCCGGGGCGGCCGCCGCGGCATTTTTCCAGATTGACCGCGAAGGCCGGCGGCCCGAGCCAGCGCGATCCGCACGAGGCCGCCGACATCGCCGAGCGGATCGCCCAGCGGCTTGCCGCGGCGCCCGCCTCCTCGCCGCCTTCCTGGCGCAGCAGGATCACCGGCTGGCCGCTGGCCCGCGCCCGCAGCGCTAGGCGTCGAGTGAAGGCGAGCCCGGCGCGGGCCGGATTGCCGCGGATTTCCATCAGGCAGGCGCCGGCGCCGGCAGCGGCGATCTCGCCCGCCGCCCACAGCGCCTGATCGAGCCGGCGGACGCCGACGCGCACCAGCACGCCGGGATCGAGGCCGAGCGCGGCGAGCCCCGGCCCGTAGAGCGAGCCGGCCTCGGCGCGGGCGAAATTTTCGGCGATCCAGAAGACCGGCCGGCCGAAACCGGCGCCGAGCCCGGCCAGCAGCAGCGCGAAGGCGATGGCCGAAGCCGCGGCCCCGGCTTCCCCGGCGCGCACCTCGTGCAGGGCGGCGATTGGCAGGCCGCCCCCCGTTGCGGCCCCTGTTGTGGTACCGAGGGCGGCATCAAGTTCAGCGATGCCGAAGCGGAGGCCGGGGCTTGCGGGAATTGCGGCGCCGATGTCGCCAGCGGCCAGCTGCCCGGGAGCCATCTGCAATGGCCGGTCCTCGATGCGGGCGATGGTCTCGCGCAACTCACCGATAACGTCCTTTGGCAGGGCGGATCGAATCGGAGCCGGACCGGTCGCGACGGAATCCCGTGCCAACCCGGATCGATTCGGCTCTGTTCGGATTAACGAGCGCAAAAGCTCTCGCGCCCATGGCGGCATGCCTCCACGAGTTCAAGGCCGGGACGAGTCCCGGTCATTGATGTTCCTGTTATGTTCTTATGGATTCCCCAGGCGGGGGAAAGAGTCAAGCGGGAATAACAGGCAGTTTATTCGATGGAGGCGGCTAGCCTACAGCAGCCGGGCATCCAGCACGAAATCCTCGATCCGCTCGATGGCGATTGCCGCCGCGGCGGGATGGCGGTGGTTGATGAGGACATTGCGGTCCGGGCTGTCGGCGATTGGAACGATCGCCGAGGGAACGAACAGCAATGCGGTCTCGACATCAGCGAGCCAGTCGTCGCCGATCCGCTGCGTCTCTGATTCCCGCCGGCGCCAGTCGACGGGAAGGTGGGTCAATGTCCGCTGCGCCAGCGGCGTGTCGTCGGGAACGTCATAAGCGACCATGGCAAGCGCCGGCAGCAGTGCCGGGTCCTCGACATGCACGAGCTTTTCAAGAATGCACAGCGACGGCGAAGTCGCGGCGTAGGTCACGGGACGGCCGACGGTATTCCAGCGTCCATCGAAGCGCAGGCCGTAGCCGCCGTCCATCGCCTCGGCGAGCTGCCGGCCCGAAAGCCGCCAAAGTCGCATCAGGGCCGCATCAGGCGGCAGCACCCCAGGCAATCTTGCCGAGGATGGTCTCGATGACGCGGGCGCCGGCCTCGGTCTGGGCAACCGTCAACGGAGTCTCGCCGCCGAGTTCGGCCAGCTCCTTGCGCAGCCACCGGTTTGCCTTGCCGACGTCGCCGAAGGCTTCTTCCGCCAGCGACTGGATCCGGACGAGGCGCACCGCCCGGTCCAATTCCTCGACTGTCAGTGGCTGATTGTTTTCCGCACGATGGCGGCGCGTACGTGGCGGAATGACAAACCGCCCGATCTCCTCATCGCTGAGACCGGCAAGCGACAAACCCTTCAGCGCAGCAAGCGGCAACCGGCGACGCACGGCTTTCGCCAGATCGGCCTGCGACCGGACATCGGCACCAAGCACCGCAGTGCCGCCGAGCTTGCGGGTGACTTCCTCGACTACGGCAATGGTCATATCCATTCTCCGGCAATCCGCCAAACATTTTAGGGCAAATTGCCGCAATTGCAAGCAATCCAGTTTTGTCAGCAGCACCGCGTCCTCATGTGTTGGCAGCCCCACCCTCGCCAAAATCCACGCATCCGCCTATATCGCGCCTGCTGCCGCGTCCTGATTGCCGGCGGCGAGGGAGCCATGGCCAAGCGCAAGCCCGCAAACGACTTCTGGTCCGGCCGCCTGTCGCCCTCCCTCGACGAGATCGAGGCGCTGGCGCGGGTCGCCTATGACGGCCTGCCGAAGAAATTTTTGGCGCTGACCGGCGAAGTCATCATCGCGGTTGCCGAATTTCCCGACGACGAGGCGCTCGACGCGGTCGGGCTCGAGAGCCCGTTCGACCTGCTCGGCCTGTTCGAGGGCCGCGGCATTGGCCAAAAGGACAATTCCTATACCGGCGAATTTCCCAACCGCGTCACGCTCTTCCGCCGGCCGTTGCTCGACTACTGGGCCGAGCACGAGGAGCCGCTCGGCGGCCTCGTCGCCCATGTGCTGATCCACGAGATCGGCCATCATTTCGGCCTTTCGGACGATGACATCGACGCCATCGAGGCAGCGGCGGAGTGAACAAGCAAAATCCCTCTGGTTCGCCCGTCGACAAAAGCCCGGGAGGCTCACCATGAGGACTTTGCGAAAAAATCTATCCCCACTCTCCCGCGCGCCCTTATCCTTCCGCCGTCGCTGTCTTGCGAGGCCGGGGGTACCGCCGGGTTCAACTGGGGCAGCGGCCGGCGCCCGCGATTGTTCCGTTACGGACGGAGCAAGCCCGGGCCGGCGACCCAAGGTTTCCCGCCGGACACTACGATCCGGCTGCCAGGACGGCTGGCCGTAAGGCCCGTTTAGCCTGACCGCGCCCCGGCAAGGGTGCGGTCGCCGAAGGATACCGGTTGCGACAGGTCCGCCACACCGGACTTGTTGCTGTGGCGGCGGGCTGGAGCGAAACGAAGTGTCGTTGTGTCAGACGCCGACGCGGGGCTGCAAGGCAGCCACGATATACCCCAAGGCTTAGAGGCTGATCTTGCAGCCCCGCGCCTCGCAGAAATTCTTCCCCGGCTTCGCAATCGAAGCGCGGGAACGATCGCCTTGCGCCGGCGCAGGCAAGCCGGTAGCAGAGCGCGACGAGAAATCCCCGACCCGCAGGAAAAGCAACATGACGGATCGCAAATTGCTGCTGCTGCCGGGCGACGGCATCGGGCCGGAGGCGATGGCCGAGGTCGAAAAGCTGATCGCCTACATGAACCAGAACATGTCGGCGGGCTTCAGCGTCGAGCGTGGCCTGGTCGGCGGTTGCGCCTACGATGCCCATGGCGCTGCGATTTCGGAAGCCGACATGAAAAAGGCGATGGCCGCCGACGCCGTATTGTTCGGCGCCGTCGGCGGGCCGCAATGGGCCGACGTGCCCTATGACGTGCGGCCCGAGGCGGGGCTATTGCGGCTGCGCAAGGACTTGGAATTGTTCGCCAACTTGCGGCCGGCGATCTGCTATCCGGCGCTGGCTTCGGCCTCCTCGCTGAAGCCGGAACTGGTCGAAGGGCTCGATATCCTCATCGTGCGCGAGCTCACCGGCGGGGTCTATTTCGGCGAACCGAAAACCATCACCGATCTCGGCAACGGCCAGAAGCGGGCGATCGACACGCAGATCTACGACACCTATGAGATCGAGCGGATTTGCGCGGTCGCCTTCGAACTTGCGCGCACGAGGCGCAACCAGGTGTGCTCGATGGAAAAGCACAACGTGATGAAGTCAGGCATATTGTGGAAGGAAGTGGCCACCGCCACTCACAAGGCGCGCTTTTCCGATGTCGAACTGATCCACATGCTGGCCGACGCCGGCGGCATGCAGCTCGTGCGCAATCCCAAGCAATTCGACGTCATCGTCACCGACAATTTGTTCGGTGACATGCTATCGGATGTCGCGGCGATGCTCACCGGCTCGCTCGGCATGCTGCCTTCGGCTTCGCTCGGCGCGCCAGACGCAAAGACCGGCAAGCGCCGCGCGCTCTACGAGCCGGTGCACGGCTCGGCGCCGGATATCGCCGGCAAGGAAATCGCCAATCCGATCGCGATGATCGCCTCGTTTGCGATGTGCCTGCGCTATTCCTTCAACATGATCGAGGAGGCCGACCGGCTGGAGAAGGCGGTCGCCAATGTGCTCGCGGTCGGTATCCGCACCAGCGATATCTGGGCCAAGGGTTGCCATCGCGTCGGCACCGGGCAAATGGGCGACGCGGTTTTTGCCGAATTCGCAAGACTATCTGCCTGAGCTGGCCGCCTGAGAACGGAGGCCAAGCCGACCGCGGCGGGAGCAACGTTAACGGATTCCTAAACCAATGCCGCTGGCGTCGGGTTTCGGTTAACCGCGGCTCAACGGCTCAGTGACAATGTGGGCGCATTCCGCCACCATGGATCGTTCACCGTGAAACGCACTTCTTTTCGTTCCGGCATTTCCGGCTTCCTCTCAGACATCTCCGGCAACTTCGCCATCACATTCGCAATCTGCGCGATTCCGGTCATGCTTGCTGCCGGCATGGCGCTCGATTACACGCAGGTCATCAACTACCGATCGCGTCTGCAGGCCGCCGTCGACGCTGCGGCCCTTGCCGTCGCCCAGGACATGAACAGTCTCGACGATGCCGGCCTCGATCGTATGGCCGACGACTATCTGCGCGCCAATCTCGAGGCCGACGACTATGCACAGGTTTCGGCCGTGCAAGTGCAGATCGACCGGGTCAACAAGGCGCTGACAATCGTCGCCGACGGCAAGATGCCGACGAGTTTCACCCGCCTCGCCGGCTACGAGACGCTCGATTACGGCGTCAAGGCCAGCATTCACGCCGCCTATGGCGGGCTCGAAGCCGTGCTGGTGCTCGACAATACCGGTTCGATGTCACGTAGCAACAAGATGAATGATCTGAAAAAGGCGGCCAAACAGTTCGTCAGCGAAATGCTGGCGCGCAACGGCGCCGAGGACATTGTGAAGATCGGCCTGGTGCCGTTCTCCAACTACGTCAATGTCGGCATGCCCAATCGCAACGCGGCCTGGATCAGCGTTCCGCCCGACCAGGCGTTTCCGCAATCGCGCTGGTATGGTTGCGTCGGTTCGCGCGAATATCCGCTGAACTTGCAGGACAGCGACTACGCCACGCGCGTTCCCGGCGTGATGAACCTGGAATGCGCGGCCGAAATCCAGCCGCTGAGCACGGATGAAAAGGCGCTCGCCAACGCCATCAACCGCATGCAGCCGAACGGTCTGACCTACATTCCGGCGGGCGTTTCCTGGGGCGTGCGAACGCTTTCGGCCGCGGCGCCGTTCACCGGCGGGGCAACCGAACAGGAAGCCCGTGACAAGAGCATCACCAAGGCAATCGTGTTGATGACCGACGGCGAGAACACGATTTCCAAGGATCTGAACCTGCCGACGCACAGCAGCCGCGACCTTGCCGAAACCAATCGCTGGACGCTGGAAAGCTGCACGATGGCCAAGGCGCAGGGCATCAAGGTCTATACGATGGTCTTCGGCGACGAAGTGCCGCCCGCCGCCGCGCAACTGATGAAGTCATGCGCCAGCAGTCCGGAAAACTTTTTTGACGCCAGCAACGGCGCGCAGCTCGAGCAGGCATTCGGCGACATTGCCGTTTCGCTCAGCAAATTGTACCTGTCGCAGTGAGGCGCGAATACAGCCGGCGGGCTCGTTTGACTCGGGGAGCGAAACCCAGCATAGAGCGGCCCGACCATAGGTGCATCGCGATGGCACGCACAGGCGAAGATTTCGGGACAGTTCGGCCGCGTCGGCGGTTTGCTTGCGCGCCCGCGGCAAAACTGGTTTTCACTAAGAAGACCACCAAGGCCTGACCCTCGCGCGCATTTCCGATGCTCTCCCGGAAATGCCGCCGGGGAGCAAAACCGCACTGCCCTTTGCAATGCGATCAAGCCGGTGGAGAGCCGGAAAACGGCAGGAACGACAATGGGCTATAACATCGCAATCGTCGGCGCGACCGGCAATGTCGGGCGCGAGATGCTCGATATCCTTCATGAGCGCGGCTTTCCGGTCGGCACCGTCACGCCGCTTGCTTCGCGGCGCAGCCAGGGCACGGAAGTCTCGTTCGGCGACAAGGTGCTGAAGGTCGGCACGCTCGAGAATTTCGACTTCTCCGACACCGACATCGCGCTGATGAGCGCCGGCGGCGAAGTCTCGAAACAATGGTCGCCGAAGATCGCCGCGCAAGGCGCCGTCGTCATCGACAACTCGTCGGCCTGGCGTTACGACGCCGCGGTGCCGCTGATCGTGCCGGAGGTCAATGCCGACGCGATCGCCGGTTTTGCCCGGAAGAACATCATCGCCAACCCGAACTGCTCGACGGCGCAACTGGTCGTGGCGCTGAAGCCGCTGCACGACCACGCGAAGATCAAGCGCGTCGTCGTCGCCACCTACCAATCGGTTTCCGGCGCCGGCAAGGAGGCAATGGACGAACTGTTCGAACAGACGCGGGCGGTGTTCGTTTCCGATGCGGTCGAAACCAAGAAATTCCCGAAGCGCATCGCCTTCAACGTCATCCCGCACATCGATGTCTTTATGGAGGACGGCTATACCAAGGAAGAATGGAAGATGATGGCCGAGACCAAGAAGATCCTCGATCCGAAGATCAAGCTCACGGCGACTTGTGTACGTGTGCCGGTGTTTGTCGGCCATTCGGAAGCGGTCAACGTTGAGTTCGAAAACCCGATCACCGCCGACGAGGCGCGCGACATCCTGCGCGGGGCACCGGGCTGTCTGGTCATCGACAAGCACGAGCCCGGCGGCTACATCACGCCGCACGAGGCGACCGGCGAAGATGCGACCTTTATTTCGCGCATTCGCGAGGATGCGACTGTCGAGCACGGCCTGTCGATGTGGGTGGTGTCCGACAATCTCAGGAAGGGCGCGGCTCTCAACGCCATCCAGATCGCCGAACTGCTGGTCAACCGGCAATTGCTCGGGAAACGCCGCGCGGCGTGAGGCCAAATCGAGGTGCAATTCAAGGCGAGCTTGCCAAGCGCGCGCCGGCAACTATGGTTGGCGGCGTAAGCGCAAATCCGGCGGGGCCGATCTTGCTGTTCCTCAGATCGTTGGCCTTCAACGTCGCATTCTATCTGGCGACGCTGTTCCAGATGGTGTTCTGGACGCCGGTGTTCTTTTTCCTGCCGCACGACCTGGCTTGGCAAATTCCGCGCGCCTGGGCGCGGGTCAATCTGTGGCTGCAGCAGCTGCTGACCGGGGCGCGATTCGAATTCCGCGGCCTCGACAACATCCCGGCCGACGGCAATTTCATCGTCGCCTCCAAGCACCAATCGTCGTGGGAGACCTATACCGGGCTGCTGTTCTTCGACGATCCGAGCTTCATCCTGAAGCGCGAACTGATGTTCATCCCGCTGTTCGGCTGGTACGCGGCAAAAATGCGCGTGGTGCCGGTCAATCGCGGTCAGCGCGCCAAGGCACTCGCCTCGATGGCCGCGAACTCGGCGGTCCAGTACGCCGGCAACCGCCAGATTATCATCTACCCGGAAGGCACGCGCACGCAGGCCGGCGCCAAGCCGAACTACAAATACGGCATCACGCACCTTTACTCCGAACTCGGCGCGACGATCCTGCCGGTGGCGGTCAATTCCGGCCTGTTCTGGCCGCGCCAGAGCTTCCTGCGCTATCCCGGCGTTTTCGTCATGGAATTCCTGGAACCGATCGGGCCGGGGCTCGGGAAGGAGGAATTCGCCGGCGAATTGCAGGACCGCATCGAAACCGCGACGGCGCGGTTGGTCGCCGAGACGGCCGACAGCGCGCCAGAGTCGCATGTCGTGCAGCGCCTGCGCGCGCGAGGAGAACTCGCCGTCTAGTCAATAGCAGGCACGGCGAATTCCCCGATGTGCCGAATGGCACGGCGGCCGGCCACGGCAAACCGCATTTCAGGTTCAGGGAAACGGGAGCCAGCCGCCGTCATCGGCATCAGCCTGGATCGAAACAATGACCACCGAAATTTACCAGCACGAATGCATCGAATGGCAGCAGCGCCATCAGTTTGGCGAGACCCTTTGGGCCGCGGCTGCCTTCATCGGTTTTGCGCTGCTGGTCCTCATCATCGCTTTGTGATGCAAACGGAAACTACCATGCATTCCTTAGCCCGCAATCTCTGCGCCATCGCTGCGGTCGCCATCATTGCGTCGGCAAATGGTGTTGGAGCAAAGGATTTCCAGGCGCCGAGCCAGCAGCCCTTCAAGGTTACGGGTGCGCAACTGGCGATTAAATCGCCGGCTTCGAACGCCTGCCCCAACCAGGCCAAGATGACCGGCTGGATCATGACCACAAAACCAGGCCCGGTCAGCTACATGATGGCGCGAAAGGGCGGCTCGGTTTCGGGACCTTTCCAAATCCAGGCAGTGGCAAGCGCGAATGGCGGCATGGCGACCTTTTCGCAAAATCTCCAGATCGTGACCGCCATCGACGCCGAGTACCGCATCTTGGTGGCCGGCGGGTCCGGCATCGTCAGCAACTGGGCGCCGTTGCGCGCCTCCTGCAAGATCCAGCTCGGCGGCTGACTTCGGCCGCTGAGCGCGGTAGCGCAGCGCTCAGGCCGCTTCCTGGGTATCCGGATGCAGGCCGACTTCGTCGAACTTTGCGGCCAGCAGCTTTCGATTGAACGGTTTCATCATGAAGCCGGAAACCCCGGCGCGCTTGGCCCTTGCCATTTCCGGGATCAGCATTTCGCTGGTCATGTAGACGATCTTGCAGCCATCGGCCTTCGGCAATTGGGCGATGCCGCGCGCCACGTCGAGGCCCGACATGTCCGGCAAATCCCAGTCGAGCAGAATCGCGTCCGGCATATTGGCATTGCACAGATGCAGGGCGCTTTGGCCGTCGGGTGCCTCGACGACGACGAAGCCGAAATCTTCGATCAGCCGGCGCGCGACCTTTCGTATGACCGGGGAATCATCGACAACGGCAACAATCTTCATGGCCAGGCTCCTGGTTGATGCCGCGCCAGTTGTTCCCCCAGACCAATGGCGCCCGAGACATGCTGCGAACGGCGGCGATCCTCGGCGATTATCGCCAAGTTTCGGTTAGTGCGCGCGCCGGCCGGCCAATCGTCGCTGGTTATGGTTAGCGGTCGGTAAACCGGGAAAACCGGCCAATACGTGCCGCGCGCCGGCGGCGATGCCGGTAACTGCCGCCGACTGCGATCGCTATCCCATTGTTTTCCCAGAGCGAAAATGTCCTGTGCCGTAACGCACAAGAGTTCGCGGCGGCAATGGCCATCTCCTGTTCATCGAGGCGGGACGTTGCCGCTTCCCTAAAGACACTTTTGGAGCCTGAGGAGAAGGAAGATGACCATCCGCAATTCCATGATCGCCGGCCTTGCCGGTGTCGCCCTGATCGCCGGTTCGCTTGCCGTCCCGTCGACCGCCCATGCCAACGGCAAATTGTTCGGCGCTGCCGCGCTCGGCTTCCTGGCCGGTTCGGTGATCGCTTCCCAGCATGTCTATGGCGCCCCGGTCGTCTATGGCGCGCCGGTGTACCAGCCGACCTGCTGGGTGCAGCAGCAGTTCACCGGCTACTACAATTCCTACGGCCAGCCGATCTACAAGAACGTGCAGGTCTGCAGCTAACCGCAGCCACAGCAAATCCAGGAAAAGTGGTCCCACTTTTCCGTCCGGATTTGCGCCAGAAATTGTCCCGAACCTGACAACGCCCCTTTAGGGTTCGGGACAACGGGCCGCCCCGCCGCCGGCGCCACGCAAGCCGGAAACGCCCCTGCCGGAGGCATTTGGTCCGGCGGTGCGGGCGGTCCCCTCCATCCTTCCGACGATTTCGTCGTCGTTTTTCCGCTCCGCCCCGGTCCGCTTCTCCAAGCGGCCGGGGTTAGCGGTGTTTAAGGGGATGCGTTCTGTCAGTAGCTTTTCAAGTTGTCCGGTTTTTGTAGCACATCAGTTGTCCGCTTTGGGTTGACGGCGTCGAGCACGGGTGCAGCATGGGCGAGATCGGCTCGCCGATCTCGCGGCCCTGTGCATCGTAGCGGCCGATGCGGCGCGGTCCGTGGAAGACGGCGAGGCTGCCGTCGGGATATTGCCGAACCTTCACGCATGCCTTGACGAAGTGATGCCGGATCGGGCTTTGCGGCAGTTGCAGCCGCAGCCGCCCGAAGACGACGGTGTTGTCACGGCTCACCACGCGCTCCTCCTCCACGCACAGGATGTCGGTGAGCTGGGCAGGATCGGCCGCCACGAAGGCGCTCTCGGCAATCTCGGGGGGACTGGCGAAGCGGGCGTTGTGGGCCGGCAGGTAAACCTCGGCAATAAAGCGGTTGGCGGCCCCGATGTCGCCGATCCCGGCCAGCCTCAGTTCCTTCGGCAGCCGCTCCTGCAACGTGCCGAACATCCGTTCCGAGCGGCCGCGCGCCTCCGGCGAATAGGCCGGGATATGTTCGATGCCGAGCCGATCGAGCGCCCGGCCGACCTGGGTGAGGTGCTTCTTGTCCACCGCTTCGCCCGCCTTCGGCGTGAAGAAGTAGTGGCTGCCGCGATCGGTATAGAGGCTCGCCGGCAAGCCAACGGCCGAGAACGTCTCCAGCAGCGCTCGCAATGTCGAGGCCGTGCCTTCCTCCTCGACCAGAAACGCCGAATGGATCGTGCTCGTGGCATCGTCCATCGTCACGATCAGGTCGAGCTTCGGCTGGCCCGACAGCCAGTCGTGCCGGCTGCCATCCTGGTGCAGCATCATGCCTTCGCACGGCTTCCTCGGCCGCTTGCGCCGGTGCGCCCCGCGCCGTCTCGCCCGCTCCACCAGGCCGGCAGCGTGCAGCTGCGTCTTCGTCCAGGTGTAACCCCAGGCGAAACCGTGGCCGCCCACCAGGTGCTCGTGAAAATGCTTCACGTTCCAGCCCAGGTAGTCGTCCCGGTAAAGCTCCAGCATCCGGTCCCGATCGCGCTCTGGCGCCCGCCGCGGCGACGCCTTGCCAAGCCGGCGGTCGACAAGACCGCCAACCCCTTTTTCCTCGTAGCGGTCCCGGTAGCGCCGGAACTGGCGCTCCGACATCCCCAGCAACTCCCCAGCCTCCAACATCGACAACTCGCCGCCTTCCCAGCGGCTCAACACGTCCCGGAACTTCTGCATCCGGCGCTCCTGTAGCCACGCTGCCCGTCTCATCCCCAGCCTCCGTTCGCTGGAAATGAAACCGGACAACTCGTGTGCTACCTAATCCGGACAACTCGTGTGCTTACGACAGTATCTCGGGCTCCATCGCGGCAACGATAAGCCTTGGGCAAAAGGCAGATCGAAGGCGACTCGTGCGGCGGCCGACCGCTATTACGTTTACGCAAACGTAAGCAGATGATAGGGTTGCTGGAAATCGGGCGCCATTGGCGCACGAAGTGAATTTCGAGCGATCTGTCTCATGCACCCTGCCGAACGGTTCTTTTCATCCGGTCACCCGATCTCGAGCTTCCTGACGATCCGCGGTTACGAGACGGATCGCGGTCGCGTCACCGTCTATTTTGACGCACCGGCGGCATTTGTCGCCGGAGCGGACGGCAAGACGTTGCATAGCGGCCTTGCGACGCTGATCCTCGATTCGGTGCTCGGCGGCGCGGTCATGGGCGCGCTCGAAAAGATCCAGCCGATCGCCACCGTCGGCCTCACCACGCAGCATATGCGCCGGCCGGTCATGGGCGAGAAATTGGCTTGCAGCGCCAATGTCGAGGGCTTTCACCAGGGCGTGGCGCATGTGACCGGCCGCCTTGTTTCCGAAGCGGACGGTCAGACGCTGTCGACCGCGACCGGTACCTTCATGATCGGCACGCGCGCAACGCCGCTCGGAGAACGCGTATGAACCGGCCCGCACCGCAGCCGCCGTCCGGCTTCATGCGTTCCTCGCAACGCCCATGGCCGAGTGGCTCGCGCTGGTGGTCGAGCCGCGTGCCGGCGTCTATCGCATGCGGTTTGCCGAGCGCCATATCGGCAATCCGTTTATCCGCTCGATCCACGGCGGAGCGGTCGGTTCGCTGATCGAGGCTTCGGCCGAACTCGCGCTCGCCGAGATCGTAGGCGGTCCGGTCGAATTGCAGTCGTCGGCGATCGACTATCTGCGCGTCACCAAGGATGCCGATTTGTGGTCGCGCGCCGAACTGGTGCGCCGCGGTCGCCGCCTTGCCTTCGTCGATGTCTGGTGCTGGCAGGACAGCGAGGACTTGCCGGTGGCGCGCGGAAGCTGCACTTTGCGCATCCTTGCCGAAGGGCAAGCCTGAGCGATTCCAGGAAAAGTGCCAAGAAATTGGACCACACTTTTCCGTCCGGAATTTCGATAAGATAATGGGACGGACCGGGGGAAAATCATGCTGCGTATCGGGAGTAGCTTTCGACGGCGCGTCATCGGCCGCGAATGCGTCGTGCCGGCAATCCAGGAGGCGAACGGCGCAGTGCTTGCTGCCATCGCCAGCCGCTCCAAGGCGCGGGCGCGCGCCTACGCCGATCATTTCGGCATTCCGCATGTCTTCGGCAGCTACGAGGAAATGCTCGCTTCCGACGCGATCGACGCCGTCTATATCCCGCTGCCGACTTCGCAGCACATCGAATGGTCGCTGAAGGCGGCCGCGGCCGGCAAGCACGTGCTGTGCGAAAAGCCGATTGCCCTGCGATGCCAAGGAAATCGCGCCGCTGATCAAGGCGCGAAAAGAAACACAAGGTGGTGATCTCGGAAGCCTTCATGGTCACCTACCATCCGCAATGGCTGAAGGTGCGCGAACTGCTGCGCGCCGGCGCCATCGGCAATTTGCGCCAAGTCGATGCGGTGTTCACCTATTTCAACAAGGATCCCGAAGAACATGCGCAACCGCCCGGAGCTCGGCGGCGGCGTCATTCCCGATATCGGCGTCTATCCGACCGTGGTTACCCGCTTCGCCACCGGCATGGAGCCGAAGCGGTTGCAAGCGACCGTCGAATTCGATCCGAAATTCAAGACCGACCGTTATGCCAGCGTGCGCGCCGATTTCGGCGAGTTTCGAACTGTCGTTCTATTTGTCGACCCAGCTCGCCAACCGTCAGACGATCGCCTTCCACGGCGACAAGGGCTTCATCGAGGTGACCGCGCCATTCAATTCGAACGTCTATGAAGGCGACGAGGTGCGCCTGCACAACGCCCGCCATTCGCAGACGCGAGGTGTTCCGCTTTGTCGGCATCAATCAGTACCAGCTCGAGGTCGAGGCATTTGCCCGCGCGGTCGCCGGAAAACGCGGCGAAATCTTCAGCCTCGAGGATTCGGTGAAGAACCAGCGGGTCATCGACGCGATCTACGCGGCCGGCAAATCCGGCGGCTGGGAAAAGGTGTAGGCCCGCACCAATCGGCTCACTGGGAGGCGAAAGTGAAACTCCCGGGCTCGGCGCAACTCGAACTGGCGCGCTTCCGCATCGGCGAAGCCGATCTCGTGGAAAGTTTCGTGCGCGCTTCCGGCCCCGGCGGCCAGAACGTCAACAAGGTCGCAACCGCAGTGCAGTTGCGCTTCGACGCCGCCCGTTCGCCAGTGCTGAGCGACTACCAGAAATCGAGATTGACCCGTATCGCCAGCCACCTGATGACGAAAGACGGGCGAACTCATCATCGAAGCTTCGCGGTTTCGGACCCAGGCTGCCAACCGCGCCGACGCCCGAGCCCGCCTCGCCGAATTGCTGGCCGAAGCGACCGTCCGCCGCCGCCGAAGCGGCGCAAGACCCGGCCGAAGAAAAGCGCCGTGGAAAAACGCCTGAAAACCAAGGCCGGGCGCGGGGCGGTCAAGCGCCTGCGCGGCCCGATTCGCGAAGATTAGGCCGCTAGGATTGAACCGTGGCGGGGCCGCCTTCCCAACCTGCTTCTGGTGGCGGTGACGGGAATGTGAGAAAAGCTGAATTGCGTGGCGGCGCCTGGCTCGCATATACCGCCCCGAATGGTGTCTATCGCATCGCCCACAATTTCAGGGATCTTCATCATGCCGACTCGTCGCGATCGGGATTTCGGAGCAAACATTGCGCCGAGCGAAATCACGCCGAGGGAAGTGTTCTTCAACCGCCGTCAATTGCTCGCCGGCGGCGCGACCTTGCTGGCGGGCTCCGGGAATTGCGCTGCCGGCGCATGCGGCGCTTTCGACGGCACCATCGCAATTTTCGACCGACGAACCGAAGACGGCGCGCGAATATGTCTCCGGCTACAACAATTACTATGAGTTCGGCACCGGCAAGGAAGACCCGGCCGCCAACGCCCATACGCTGACCGTCAAGCCGTGGACCGTCAAGATCGATGGCATGGTCGAAAAGCCGGCCGAATACGCCCTCGAGGACATCGTGCCAGCGACGCTGGAAGAGCGCATCTATCGGTTCCGTTGCGTCGAGGCTTGGTCGATGGTGGTGCCGTGGGACGGTTTCCCACTCGCCGACCTGCTGAACAAGGTCGGCGTCCAGGCCGGCGCCAAATATGTCGCCTTCGAAACCCTGGTGCGGCCAGAGGAGATGCCGGGCCAGCGCGGCTTTTTCCAGCCGCTGCCCTGGCCCTATGTCGAGGGCCTGCGCCTCGACGAGGCGATGCATCCGCTGACGATCCTGGCGACCGGCCTCTATGGCGAGGCCAATTCCGAACCAGAACGGCGCGCCGATCCGGCTCGTCGTGCCGTGGAAATACGGCTTCAAGTCGATCAAGTCGATCGTCCGCATCAGCCTGACCGACAAGCAGCCGCCGACGACGTGGAACATCGCCAACGCGCGCGAATACGGCTTCTACTCCAACGTCAATCCGCAAGGTCGACCATCCGCGCTGGAGCCAGGCAAGCGAACGGCCGATCGGCCAGGGCGTATTCGCCCGGCGCAAGGAAACGCTGATGTTCAACGGCTATGGCGAGCAGGTCGCCAGCCTTTATGCCGGCATGGACCTGCGTGCCAATTTCTGAGCCGAGCAAAATGACCGTGACTGCTGCCAACGATTGCGCCGACGCTGCGTCGAACGCCTCAACGGCGCGCTGAAGCAGGTCCCGATCCTGCCGCTCTACTTCGTCGCGCTGGTCCCGGCGGCCTGGCTGTTCTGGCGGCATTTGCAGGCCAGCTCGGTGCCGATCCGGTGCGCGCGCTCGAACAGGGCATCGGCCTGTGGGCATTCCGCTTCATGTTGGCGACCTGGCGGTAACGCCGCTGCGCCGTTTTACCGGCATCTCGATGTTGCGATTCCGGCGCATGCTCGGACTGACGGTATTCTTGTACGTGCTGATCCATTTCAGCGTGTGGCTGTCGCTCGACCGCCAGTTCATCTGGAGCGAGATGCTGCCCGACCTTTACAAGCGCCCCTTCATCGTCGTCGGCATGCTGGCGCTGCTGTCGCTGCTGCCGCTGGCGGCGACGTCGCACGATGCGATGGTCCGCCGGCTTGGCGCTCTCGCCTGGCGCAAATTGCATCGCCTCGCCTATGTCGCCGGCTTACTGATGGCGCTGCACTACCTGTGGCTGGTGAAGTCGTGGACGGCCCAGCCGCTGACCTACGCGTTCCTGATGTTCGCGCTGTTGGCTGTGCGCCTGCTGCCGGAGGCGCGCGAGCCGCAGCCGTCGCGCCAGAATGCGGGCTGCCGCCTGAGCGCGATCTGACGGGCGATCATCGCGGCCGTTTGCCCTTCGCGAACAATTCCCTGACCTCGCCGATCACGGCCTCGTTCGCTGGCGTGGCGATGCCGAGCTTTTGCCCGAGCCGGACGATCTCGCCGTTGAGATAGTCGATTTCGGGCTCGCGGCCGCGCTCCAGGTCCTCGGCCATCGACGAACGCGCTGTGTCGTCGATCCTCAGCATGGCTGCCGGCGAGGCGGATGAACAGGAAATCCGGCAATCGCAGGATCGCCGGCAGCAATTGCGGCGGCACCTTGGCGATGCGGGCCGGGCGAATGCCGGCGGCCTTCGAGCACGGCCAGCCCCTCGGCGATGCAATCGGCCAGCACCAACCGATGGCGGCGTTGCGACAATTGCGCTTTCAGCGGCAGGCCGGAAATCGCGTTGACGGCATTGTTGAGGTTGAGCAACAGTTTCGGCCCACAACACGCTGTCGATATCGGCAACGACGCGGGCCGGCAGTCCGGCCGCCGCAAGCCGGCCGGCAAGTTCGCCGGCGCACGCGCCGGCCTGCAGCATCAAGTTCGCCATCGGTGCCCTGATGGAACCGGTTGTCGCCAATGCGCGCGACGTTGAAGCCGATCATGCCCGCCAGCACGGGATGGTCCGGCAACGCCGCACGCAGAACCGCGGCATTGCCGACGCCGTTCTGCAGCGAGACGACGCAGGCGCCCGGCGCCAGCACTGGCCAGACAATCGCCTTGCCGGCAGCGGCGGTGTCGGCGCTCTTGACGCAGACCAGCACGACGGCGCAATCGGCCAACGATCCTGGCATCGGTCGAAAATTCGATCTTTCCGGGTTCGATACGCTGCTCTCGCCGGCGTCGAGACGGGTCAGCACCAAGCCGCCGGCAATGTCCGCGCGCCATCGATTGACGTCCGACGAAAGCAGACCCGATTGCCAGTCGCCAGTAGCCGGCCGCCGACATAGATGCCGATTGATCCGGCGCCGAAAACGCCGATGTTGCCCGCTTCACCCATGGCACAATTTCAACTGCGTCGGACCGCGAACACAAGTGCGGCTACGGAAGGGTGCATGTCGCGAAATCGCTGAAATCTGGCCGAGCCGGATTTCCGCCCGGTTCGGCGAACGCTACTATCAGCTGGTTCGCACCCACCGCGAACCGCGGCCGGGAGGCCGGACATGAACGACGTTGCCGGCTTTGCCGCTTCCAACCGCAAGATCGATCCGGCGCGTCGTCGCCCGCTGAAGCCGGACGGTTCGCCCGCCGACAACGACCGTATCGAGATCGGGCCGACGGCGCTGGCTTTCGAGGCCTGGGCCAAGGCCGGCCTGACGCCGCCCGATCTGCAAGCCATGCGCCGGTTTCGCCTCGACCGGCTGATCGACGAATTGCGCCGGCACGATCATGCCGGGCTGCTGTGCTTCGACCCGCTCAACATCCGCTACGCCACCGACACGACCAACATGCAATTGTGGGTGACCCACAATCCCTCGCGCGCCTGCTTCGTCTCGGCCGACGGCTATGTCGTGCTGTGGGATTTCCACAATTGTGAGCATCTGTCGGCGCATTTGCCGCTGGTGCGCGAGGCGCGCACCGGCGCGTCGTTTTTCTATTTTATCTCCGGCGACCGGGTCGACGAGCACGCCGCGAAATTCGCCGGCGAGGTCGACGAGTTGCTGCGCCGCCACGGCGGCGGCAATCGTCGCCTGGCGGTCGACCGCATCGAACCGGCCGGGCTGAACGCCCTGCGCAAACTCGGCATCGAAGTCCGCGAAGGCCAGGAGGTCACCGAGCGGGCGCGCGCCATCAAGGGGCCGCAGGATATCCGCGCGCTCAAATGCGCGCTCCATTCGTGCGAATGGCGCTGGCGCACATGCAGGCGGAATTGCGCCCCGGCATGAGCGAAAACGACCTGTGGTCGATCCTGCATGCCGACAATATCCGCCACGGCGGCGAATGGATCGAATGCCGGCTGCTGGCGTCGGGGCCGCGCACCAATCCGTGGTTCCAGGAATGCGGGCCGCGCATCATCGGTGACGGCGATATCGTCGGCTTCGATACCGATCTCATCGGCGTCTACGGCATGTGCTGCGATATCTCGCGGACCTGGATTGCGGGAAACCGCGAACCCGATGCCGAGCAAAGAAGGGTCTATCAGCATGCCCACGAGCAGGTCATGGCCAACATCGCGTTGCTCAAGCCCGGCCTGACGTTCCGCGAGTTCACCGAAAGGGCGCATCTCGGCCCGGCGGAGTTCAGGAAACAGCGCTACAGCGTGCTCGGCCATGGCGCCGGGCTGTGCGACGAATGGCCGAGCCTTTATTTCCCGCAGGATTATCCCGCGACCGGCTATGACGGCGTCATCGAGCCGGACATGGTGATCTGCATCGAGAGCTATTGCGGCACGCCCGGCGGCCGCTTCGGCGTCAAGCTTGAGCAGCAGGTGCTGCTCACCGAGACCGGAGTCGAGGACCTGACCCACTATCCCTACGAGGCAGCGTTTCTGGGCTGAGACGGCGGCGTCGAGCGTTGTCGCAATTTGGCCGCGGTTTGCTGACACAGGCGCGGCTCATGTTGCGGCGCCGGCCCAATGGAATTTGGCGCGGCGCGCGGATTCCCGCAGGATTTTGCCATGAAGAAGATTGTCGCACTGGTCCTGGCGATGGCGCTTGCCGCCTGCCAGTCGCAAACCGACCCGCTGACCGGGCGTCCGCAGGTTTCCAATACCGCGGCCGGTGCCGGCCTCGGTGCGGCCGCCGGCGCGCTCGCCGGGCTGCTAGTTGCCGGCGGCGGCAGCGGTGCCGACAAGCGCAAATCCGCCCTGATCGGCGCCGGGATCGGCGCCCTCGTCGGCGGCGCGACCGGCAGCTACATGGACCGCCAGGAGGCCGAACTGCGCGCGCAATTGGCCTCGACCGGAGTTTCGGTGGCACGCGACGGCGACCGCATCATTCTGGTGATGCCGGATAACATCACTTTCGCCACCGATTCCGATCAGCTCCACCCGGCATTCATGCCGGTCATCGATTCGGTTGCCATCGTGTTGCAGAAATATCCCCAGACCCTGCTCGATATTGACGGCCACACCGATGCGACCGGATCGCCGGAATACAATCAAGATCTTTCGGAACGCCGCGCCTTCGGTGTCGCCAACGAGTTGCACGCCCGCGGCATCGATCCGCGCCGCCTGCTGGTGCAGGGCTTCGGCCCGTCCCGCCCGGTCGCCTCCAATGCCACGGCGCAGGGCCGCGCCCAGAATCGTCGCGTCGAAATCTTCATCTCGCCGCTTACCTGAGGCCGTCCCGTCGATTTGTCGGCATTTGCCTAAAATGCCGCGATCCGGCTTAGCCGGGTAGACAGTGCCAGCCCATTAGGCTGGCGCATGGACTCTGCAAGCCCAGAAAGCGTGCGCGCGAGCCTGCGCCAATTCGTGCGCGACGAGCGCGGACAATTCGCCATCATCGGCGCATTGCTGATGGTGCCGGTCATCGCCATTTCCGGGCTGGCGCTCGACTATGCCCGCTTGCATTCGGCACAATCGCGGCTGCAGTCGGCCGCCGATGCCGCGGCACTTGCCGCCATCGGCGCCGCCGGCCAGCCGGTAGCGCGCCTGCAGCAGCTAGCCGCCGATTTCGCCGCCGCCAATGCCGACGGTCTTAATATCGACACCGAAACCACCGTATCCGGCAAGCATCTAGAAGTCCGCCTGACCAGCGAGATCGCCACGCCGCTGCTTTCCGTCGTCGGTTCGCAGTCGGTGCTGCTCACCGTTACGGCAGGCATCGACAGCCCGGTTCAGCTCGGCGGCGGCAGCGTCGTTGCCGGCGATGACGTGTCGCCGGATCTCAAAAACGATTACGAAAGGCTGCGCCGGCGTATCGCCGACGCCATGCGCCAATTGCCGAAGGCGCAGCGTGAGCGCCTAGCGCGCAAATACGCCGATATCTTGAGCAGGCACGCAGCCCGCCTGTCTCACTGAGGAACGGCGTTTCAGGCCATCGTTTCGAGGCTGGCGTAGCCTTCCGGTGCGCCTTCCTCGCCGAAGGGCGAGGCAACCTCGACGAAGGTATCCGGATACATGCCGTTGAAGCGGGTACGCAGCGCCATCGAATAGGCGCCGATATGGCCGATCTCGACCCAGTCGCCGGTATCGACGGTTTCCGGCAGCCAGAACGGCCGGGTCAGAATGTCGACGGAATCGCAAGTCGCGCCGCAGACGCGAAAGGGCACGATCGCCGCCGCGTTTCCGGTGCGCGAACGTATCGCCGGATCGGGAATGAAGCGCGCCGGCAGGGTGATGCGGCCCGTCCACGAATCCGACAGCGATGCCCAGATGCCGTCATTGATGTAGAGACGGCGGCCCTTGCGCAGCAGCACCCGCACGATCAGCGAAAACGCCCGCGCCACGATCACCCGGCCCGGTTCGGCGACGAGTTCGAGGTCGGAGAAATTCCATGCGGCAATATCGGCGCGCAGGCGGCTCATGATTTGTCCGAGCGCCGGCATGCCATCGCCGCGCCTGCGCGGATCGTGGCCGTATTCGGCAGGAAAACCGCCGCCGACATCGAGTTCGGCGACCGTCGACTCCTGCGCGGTTGCGCACCCAGTCGGCCGAAGCGAGCGCCCGGTCATAGGCGTCGGGATCCTCGATCTGGCTGCCGACGTGAAAGCAGATACCGAGGCGATAGCCGTAGCGATCGAGCCGGCGCAACAGTTCGACGGCGAGCGCTGCCGGCGCGCCGAACTTCTTCGACAATTCGTAAGCCGCATGGCCCTTGGTCTGCAGCCGCACCATGACGGTGACATTCGAGGGATCGATGTCCAGTCCGCGCACGATGCGATGCAGTTTGGAAACTTCGTCTTCATGGTCGACCGCAAAGGTGCGGATTGCGTAAGTCTCGAGCGCCAGGCGGATGTCGGACTGAGCCTTGACCGGATGCATGTACAGCAGTTCGGCGGTCCTGGAGAACTGGCGCACCGCGGCGAACTCGGCGGGTGAGGCGACGTCGAAGGCGGCAATTCCGGCTTCAAGAACGGTGCGGATCACCATCGGCTCGCTGTTGGTCTTGACCGCGTAGGCGGTCTTGCCAGGAAACAGGCCGATGAATTGGCGCGCATCGGCGGCGAGCACCTGCGGCCGGAAGCAATAGACCGGATGGTCGGGCCGCAGCGCCAGGGCCGCTTCCTGGGCCGTCGCAAAGCGCTGCAATTCCGCCATTCCGACGCCTCTGCACTTCGATTCGTTCCCGCACCATAGGGCAATGTTGCGGAGAACTGAATCAGCGAACTGAATCGCCGAACTGTATCAGTAGCTCACCAGTAGACGCCGCCGCGGGTCATGCGAATGCGCGGTCCGTCCTTCGGTGGGTTGAGCGATCGAAGGCAGGCAGTTTCGTCGGCGCCGTCGTCGAATATTGCAATCGGGCCGGGCCCGGCCCGCAACAGGCTGGCATAATCGGAATAGCGCTGTTCCTCGCCGCGGCGCCAGTTCGGCCGGATCGAAGGAACCGGCGAGCGCCGCCGTTGCGGCACGGAGCCGCCGGCCGGGACTGCTTGCGACAATTCCGGTGGCAGGTCGGGTCGCTGCTTCAGCGCCATCAGGCGGTCAATGCGGTCCTGCGTGCGCGGATGGCTGCGCAACAGCGACGGATCGGGAATGCGCCCGCCGGGCAACACCATGCCTTCCCAGCTGCGCCGCTGCGCCCTTTCGAGCTTGACCAGCGCCGAGGCGAGGCCGTCGGGATCGCCGGTCAGCATCACCGCGCCGAGATCGGCATCGAATTCGCGGGTGCGCGATAGCGCCAGTTGCAGCATCGCGCCGATCGTCGGCGCCGCCAGCAGCAATCCGATGCCGATCCACGGCAGGCCCGGTGCACCGCCGAACAGCACTGCCGGAAGGTTCAACACCAGCGCGATCATGCCGAAGGTCGACAGTGCCGAGGTAAATCGGCTGACCATGTCAGCGATGGCCATCACCCTGATATCCTGGTTGGCGATGTGGGAAATCTCATGCGCAAGCACGCCGGCGAATTCGCGCCGGCTGAGTGAACGCAACAGTGCGTCGGTTAAACAGATCGCCGAATCCTCGCGCCGGCCAACGGCAAAAGCGTTGAGCAGGTTCGACGGCAGCACATGCAATACCGGCCGCGCCGACAGTCCGGCGCGCTGGGCCAGTTCATCGAGGATCGCCTGGCCGGCGGAGAACTCGTCGCGCGCGACTGGCCGTGCCCGGTACATGCGCAGGACCATCTGCGGCGAGACCCGGCTCGCCAACACCAGGCTGACGCCGCCGAAGATGGCCGCAAAAAGCACGCCTTGCGGGCCCAGGAAGACATAGGCGCAGACGACGAACAAAGTGAGCGATCCGCCGACCAGAATCCAGGTGTGGATCAGGTTGATGAGGCTGCTACGCCTTTGCGTGAAGTAGTCGATCTGTGCCATCTTTGCCCGCATCCATGAAACGGCCTATCGGACCTTGCAAATATGGGGTCGGCCGGCGGTCACGGCAAACGGGGTTACTTCATCGGTTGCGGGACGCTAAAATGGCCAGTCTAGTGGATTCGTCCAGGCGCAACGCAAGCAGGAGCACCATGCCCCGACCCGGAAAAATAGCCATCGTCGCGACCGGGCTGGTATTGGCGGCATGTCTCGGCGTCGGCGTCGTCGCGGCGGAGCGCACGGCCAAACAACTGTTCGCCGCCGTGGCCCTGCCCGCCGACCTCAAGACACAGTCGGTCGGTTTTTATTCGAAAGGCTGCATCGCCGGGGCAATGGCGATCCCGGTCGACGGGCCGGACTGGCAGGTTATGCGGCTGTCGCGCAATCGGCGCTGGGGCCATCCCGACCTGATCGGCGTCATCGAGGAACTGTCGCAAAAGGCGGCGCACGACGGCTGGAATGGCCTGATGATCGGCGACATGTCGCAGCCGCGCGGCGGGCCGATGCTGACCGGCCACGCCTCGCACCAGATCGGGCTCGACGCCGACATCTGGTTCATGCCGATGCCGGACAAACGGCTGACTTACGAGGAGCGCGAGCAGAAGAGCGCGATTTCAATGCTGAAGCCCGGCACTTTCTATGTCGACGACGACCGCTGGACGCCGGTTCACACCAAGCTGTTGCATGACGCGGCCTCGTTCCCCCAGGTCGAGCGCATCCTCGTCCATCCTGGCATCAAGAAGAAGCTGTGCGATACCGTGACCGGCGACCGCAAATGGCTGGCCAAGATCCGTCCGTATTACGGCCACAACTTTCATTTCCACATGCGCATCGGCTGCCCGAAGGGTTCGCCGGATTGCAAACCGCAAGCAGAAGTCGCCGCCGGCGACGGTTGCGACAAGTCGCTCGACTGGTGGTTCAACGTCGCCCTGCAGCCCAAGAAGCCGGGCAAGGCCGAAAAGCAGGTCAAGCCGCGCCCGATGATGCTAAGCGATCTGCCGCCGGCCTGCGCCAAGGTTCTTTCGGCCGACGCGGTCGAGGCGGACAAGGCGGAATATCGCACCAAGGAGACCGCCTTCAGCGCGCCGGAAATCGAAATTCCGCAATTCGACCCGCTGGCGATCCTGATGTCGAAGCCGATCGAGGGCCGAAAGCCGGTGAAACGATAGTATGCAGTTTTTCGGCTATTCGGCCGCCACCCCGGTGCCGGCCTTGGTGCCGATCGGGCAGGAGACGCCGGTGCCGCCAAGCCCGCAATAGCCGTTCGGGTTCTTGGCCAGATATTGCTGGTGGTAGTCCTCGGCGTAGTAAAATTGCGGCATCGGCAGGATTTCCGTGGTGATCTTGTCGCGGTATCCGGCCGCCGCCAGCGCCCGCTGGTAGGCGTCACGCGCGGCAATCGCCTCGCGCTCTTGCGCGGCATCCGCAAAATAGATGCCGGAGCGGTATTGTGTGCCGACATCGTTGCCCTGGCGCATGCCCTGGCTCGGATCGTGCGCCTCGAAGAAGACCTTGAGCAATTGGCCATAGCTCAGCTTCTTCGGGTCGAACACGACAAGTATGACCTCGTTGTGGCCGGTCAGGCCGGTGCAGACTTCCTGATAGGTTGGATTTTTGGTGGTGCCGCCGGCATAGCCGACAGCGGTGACGACGACGCCGTCGGTTTCCCAGAACTTGCGCTCGGCGCCCCAGAAACAGCCGAGCCCGAACAATGCCGTCTTCAGGCCGGGCGCAAACGGCGGGTGGAGCGATTTGCCGTTGACGAAATGCGTGCGCGCCGTGGCGATCGGTTCGTCGCGGCCCTTGATGGCATGCTTGGGGTCGGGCATTTTCAGCTTGTTGTTCAACATGTTGAGCAGGAACATCGTCCCTCCCGGTGATCGGCGCGCTATTCGAAATTTTCCTGCCAGCGACGGCGACGCTGACGGGCAAGCAGTGCGAAGACGACGGCAGCAATGCCGAAGGCGGCCCAGGTCGGCGCTGTCAGGATCGTCGTGAATATGGGATCCCACAGGAAATTTGGCAAGTTGGCGGTCATGAACTCGCGAACACTTGTCAGTGACTTTTCGCTGATATGCAGCCAATCCAGCGACAGCGGCGTGAAAACGACGTGCGAATTGGCGATCGAACGGGTCATGTCGAGGACGGCGGCAACGAGCGCGATCGCCAGGCAGGTCAGGCTCAACAAACGGGAAAATGCCCTCAGCATTGCCGCGGTGCCGGATTTCCAATGAGGATACGTTGCGCCGGCCGCAGAAAGCTTCAACCGACCCTGGCGGTTTCCTATGGGAAAAGCTGGGCGGCGTAAAGGATGCCTGCCGATTCCTCCGGATACCTGCGGATTCCTTGCGGGTTGGCTGGCGCTTGCATGGCCCTCCTGTCAGTAGCTTTTCAAGTTGTCCGGTTTTTGTAGCACATCAGTTGTCCGCTTTGGGTTGACGGCGAATCCGGGCGAAAGCGGAATGACACCCGGGCCGTTGGCCGGTTCATGGAGCCGGCGGTGGGCCGCCGGCCCCGTGTCGAGACGCAGTCAAGGCTGGCCGCCGCGCGGTCGCCGGCACCGGCCGCGACGCCTCCAGGCCACGCCTTGACGGCGTCGAGCACGGGTGCAGCATGGGCGAGATCGGCTCGCCGATCTCGCGGCCCTGTGCATCGTAGCGGCCGATGCGGCGCGGTCCGTGGAAGACGGCGAGGCTGCCGTCGGGATATTGCCGAACCTTCACGCATGCCTTGACGAAGTGATGCCGGATCGGGCTTTGCGGCAGTTGCAGCCGCAGCCGCCCGAAGACGACGGTGTTGTCACGGCTCACCACGCGCTCCTCCTCCACGCACAGGATGTCGGTGAGCTGGGCAGGATCGGCCGCCACGAAGGCGCTCTCGGCAATCTCGGGGGGACTGGCGAAGCGGGCGTTGTGGGCCGGCAGGTAAACCTCGGCAATAAAGCGGTTGGCGGCCCCGATGTCGCCGATCCCGGCCAGCCTCAGTTCCTTCGGCAGCCGCTCCTGCAACGTGCCGAACATCCGTTCCGAGCGGCCGCGCGCCTCCGGCGAATAGGCCGGGATATGTTCGATGCCGAGCCGATCGAGCGCCCGGCCGACCTGGGTGAGGTGCTTCTTGTCCACCGCTTCGCCCGCCTTCGGCGTGAAGAAGTAGTGGCTGCCGCGATCGGTATAGAGGCTCGCCGGCAAGCCAACGGCCGAGAACGTCTCCAGCAGCGCTCGCAATGTCGAGGCCGTGCCTTCCTCCTCGACCAGAAACGCCGAATGGATCGTGCTCGTGGCATCGTCCATCGTCACGATCAGGTCGAGCTTCGGCTGGCCCGACAGCCAGTCGTGCCGGCTGCCATCCTGGTGCAGCATCATGCCTTCGCACGGCTTCCTCGGCCGCTTGCGCCGGTGCGCCCCGCGCCGTCTCGCCCGCTCCACCAGGCCGGCAGCGTGCAGCTGCGTCTTCGTCCAGGTGTAGCCCCAGGCGAAACCGTGGCCGCCCACCAGGTGCTCGTGAAAATGCTTCACGTTCCAGCCCAGGTAGTCGTCCCGGTAAAGCTCCAGCATCCGGTCCCGATCGCGCTCTGGCGCCCGCCGCGGCGACGCCTTGCCAAGCCGGCGGTCGACAAGACCGCCAACCCCTTTTTCCTCGTAGCGGTCCCGGTAGCGCCGGAACTGGCGCTCCGACATCCCCAGCAACTCCCCAGCCTCCAACATCGACAACTCGCCGCCTTCCCAGCGGCTCAACACGTCCCGGAACTTCTGCATCCGGCGCTCCTGTAGCCACGCTGCCCGTCTCATCCCCAGCCTCCGTTCGCTGGAAATGAAACCGGACAACTCGTGTGCTACCTAATCCGGACAACTCGTGTGCTTACGACACGCTTGCATGGCCCTCCTTGCATGGCCCGGGCGGATTCGTATAGTGCGCCGCCCTCGCCGACTTCGGCGACGGGCGATGCGGAGAGGTGGCCGAGCGGCTGAAGGCGCACGCTTGGAAAGCGTGTTTACGGGAAACCGTAACGAGGGTTCGAATCCCTCTCTCTCCGCCAGCGACCCCCACGACTTGTCTCCGACATCGCAGCCTCGTGCCAAGCGCGCGAAACAACGCGGTTATTTGCGCTCATTCCCGATCTGAATCGCCAAAAGCGCCGTCTTTCCGGCGACATTCGAGGCCTTTGTGGGCCGGGGTCTCCGCGCGTCTCAGAATAGGGTCGGTTTCACGAACAGGGAATTTTCTGCGATTTTGGCCAAATAACAGGGTGGCAGATCAGCTCGATCGACGAGCAGTGCAAAAATTCTACGGCAATTACAGCAGTTTAGTACGCCCGTCTGGCACTTTCCTGTTATTTGCCAAAACAGGCTGGGTGAATCGACTTAACAGGTGATTGTTTCACCCAAAACAGGCGTCGGTTGCCGAGCATCAGTTTGTTCGGCCATGTGCAGATGGGATGGGCGATGGCGCTCCAAAACGCCGTGCCTGTTCTGCCCATGAACCAGGGATTTCGGCTTCCATCAGGCGCGCTAGCGTAAGGCCCAGCGGTTGACGGCCTGAGAGAATGGCTTGCTGCAGGTTGGGCGCCAGGAAAGCGAGGCGGACGAGCCGACGGCGCCAGAGTGAGTCCGGCGCCGATCGCATAATGGGCATGCCGGACGGATCGGCTTCGACCATGGCGTGGGCGGTGCGCAAGGCCTTGATCAACGTCGGGTCCGGTCGCAATGCGGAATCCCTCCCGCAAACGACACTTGTGGGTCCGCCGCGGGTGCGAACGCAAATCGGCAGAGTCAGACGAAGCCGCCCTGGGTCTGCGTAATCGGGATCGGCCCGTTCCTCTTTTGTGAGCCGCCGGCGAATCGTGTCGAGGTGACGGATCGGCATCAGCATCTCGACATGGTCGACGTGGACCTCGATGCGGGATGGCAAGCTGAGCGGTTCACTCTGCCGGCCATTCGTCAATCGCTCCAACATCTCCGAGAGCCGAGCTTCGAAAGCCGCGGCCGCCACGCGCCGAACGTTGTCGTCGACATTCCCTGGTCTTGGGCGCCCTTGCTGGAGCGGAGCGGATACATAATAGCGATAAAGTTTTCCCGTCTTGCCGTAAGCTGTGGCGGGCGACATCGGTTCGCCCTCGGCATCAAAGATCCGGCCGGCCAAGGGTGCTCGTGCGACCCTGTTGCGGCTCTGCGCATGGCGGCGGACATTGGCATCGAGTTGTTGCTGGACCGCTTCGAACGTGTCCGTGCCGATGACGGCGGGATGCATGCCGGGATGGGCTTTATCCCTGTGAACGATCATGCCGAGATAGGTGCGATTGCGCAGCAGGTGAAACAGAGCCCCCCGGCTTAAGGGATGGCCTCCCAAAATCTTACCGATCTTCGTTACTCGCCGCTTGGAGCGAATGTCGCGCTCGTCGAGCCAGCGTTCCAGGGAGTGAACCGAGCGAAGTTCGAGATAGGTGCGAAAAATCATCCGCACGATCTCGGCCTCTGCCTCGTTGACGACCAGTGCGCGCGACCCATCCACCGCCGGGTCGTAGCCGAGCGGCAGCGTTCCGCCCATCCACATCCCCCTGGCCTTGGAAGCGGCGATCTTGTCGCGAATGCGTTCACCGGTCACTTCCCGTTCGAACTGGGCGAAGGACAGCAGGACGTTGAGCGTCAAGCGCCCCATGCTGCTGGTGGTATTGAAAGCCTGGGTGACACTGACGAAGCTCACTTGGTGGCGATCGAACAGTTCGACCATCCGCGCAAAATCCGCCAGCGACCGCGTCAGGCGATCGATCTTGTAGACAACGACAATATCGATCTTTCCTGCTGCAATATCTGCCAGCATACGCTGCAGCGCCGGTCGTTCCATCGACCCACCGGAGAATCCGCCATCGTCGTAACGATCCTTGACGGCGCGCCAGCCTTCGCTTGCCTGGCTCTTTACGTAGGCGGCGCAGGCCTCATGCTGGGCATCGAGGCTATTGAACGCTTGGTCGAGCCCTTCCTCGGTGCTCTTGCGGGTGTAGAGCGCGCAACGCTTGGGCTTCATTGGTCGTTTTCCCGCAGACCGAAGAAGCGCGGACCGTTCCAGCGGGTGCCGGCAATAGCGGTAGCGACCGCCGAAAGGCTCGAATAGACCCGCCCCTCCCAGCGGAACCCGTTGGCTTCGACGATGACCTCGACGGTCTTGCCGGCCCATCGGCGTCGCAATACCGCGCCGATTCCCAATTCCAGACCCTCGGCTCGAACCGGTCCGTTGCGGGCCAACTTGCGTCGCATATCCGGATCGAGGCCACCGAGAGCATCGGCTTGAATCCGCCAGGCGAGTGCGAGACGTAGCAGTGGCACCGATCGCAAGGCTGGCGGCGGGCCGTAACGCCGCCGCCAGACGTCCCGCAGGGCATCGAGGTCAAGGCCTTCAAGCGCCTCGACCTCGATGCCGGTAACGTAGCCGGATTTCATTCGGGCTTTGCCAGTGAATAGCGGCGTACGCCGTCGACCTTGCGCGAGCCGACGGCATGGCCCCGCTTCTTCAGCGCACCGGCAATGGCGCCGCGAACCGAATGCGGCTGCCAACCAGTCTCCTTAGCCAGTTCGGCAATCGTGGCGCCGCGAGGTTTGCGAAGCAATTCGACAAGCTGGTCCAGCTTCGTCTTTCGTGGACCACTTCCCGTGGCGGATCGCTTGGAACTATCAGCGCCCGACGCATTAACGAGCTTGGTATTCTTAGCCGCAATCAATGGCTTGGTCATATCCATCTCCTCTTTAAGGCGGGGAAACTCCGCTGCTACCGAGGAGAGCCCGGCGCGGCCGGGCACGGGATCAACAACGCTCTGTTCTGGTCCGAAGTCCAGCGTTCAAAGAATTTTATATACGCAACATGAACGAACGCATGACTAGGGCGATCGATCCTGCAATGACCTGGAACCCCGGTGCCAGATCGCCAAGATCGCGCATAACGCCGTAATGCTGGTTACGTTGGCAACCCAAATTGGACGAGGAAGTTTTTGTGATCCTCACAATTGACCGGCAAGGTGTCGACTTGCTTCGCACCGAGAAAATCCGTCGACGTAATTTGCAACGACACTTGCACTTGGGTTCCACAAGCGATGATGCCCATATTCGCACCGGGAACCGCCTTCACGTTCAGTATGGTTAGTAGCCTCGACTTGCCGGGTTCAACAATCGCGTTCTCGATCGTTCTAAGTTCCGCGACAGGCAGGTTCATGCCGCTAACTTTTGCATCTCCCAATTGACCGCTGAGCGTCACGGCCGCCACCGTTCCGGGCCTCACGCCGGAATTTGAAACGAGGATGAGCAGCAGCGGCGCCTCGCTGATTTGGAGCACTCAATGAGCCGGCGCGGGAACTGCCACGACAATGCTGTCGCCGAGAGCTTCTTTAACCTGCTCAAGCGGGAGCGGATACGGCGCCGGACCTACAAGACCCGCGCCGAGGCGCGCCAGGACGTGTTCGACTACATCGAGATGTTCTACAACCCGAAGCGCAAGCATATGAGAAACGGGATGCTGTCACCCGTCGAGTTCGAACGACAGCAGGAAATGAGAACCGAGGGCGTCTAGAAAACTCGGGGCTATTCATGGCCGTAAATTCAAACTGAGACACTACCCTTTGCTCTGCTTGCTTTTTCCTCGGCGCCCCGGCAGGCTACGATCGCGGCGATTTTCAAATGCGTCCCGGCCAAGGCCCAGGCCTGTTCCCGCGCTCGTCTTCCCGGTTGAACCGCCCAGATCGAAGCCAGATCGATCAACGGCGACGGGTTCGGGCGGGGGGACCGCTGCTTTGTCTTCGGGTTTGCGCTGATCGTGCTTACTTATGGGACTATTTTTCGGGGCGGGCGCCTTAGGTTGTTTTTCAATCATGATCTCGCTCTTCTTTGGCTCGTCAGTTTGCGTGTTTGACAGCAGGCGATCTCCTACTGATCGCCGGTTCGTATGGTGTCAGAGCCCTTCAATTGACTGAGCCTGCCGAGGGTAGTCTCGAGTGCGCGCTGCAACTTCTTGGCGGCACCCGAATATGCTCGCTCAAGCGTGGCGGCATGATCGCTGACCACTTCCGGCTGTCGACCTTCCAGGCGCGCTTCGATAAGACAGCGCTTGTCAGATTCGCCAGACTTGTCCCCGGCTTCATCGCTGATGTGCACTTCAATACGGGTGATATGTTTACTGAAGCGGTCGAGACGGGCGCGGATCTCAGCCGAAACACGGGCGGACAGTTCTTCCCCGCCCTCTATGTTTTCGTCGGTATTGACCTGAATTCGCACGACTGACTCTCTTTTCTCCAATCGTCGCCCACCGTGATGGATGATCGCCTGCCTGACCGGGACACCCCGTGCACGGACCTCAGGAAAAACCTATTCGTCGTCTTGCTCACAACGGTTCCGGCTTCTCAGGAGTTAGAGGCTCCGGCAATGCCGGCGCGGTTCAACCTCTGGCGTATGATCAATCCTCAGTTTACGCGGCATGGAACCAGCCATCTGTGCAATTTTGATCATCGCAATGGAGCGTGCTTCGGCAGGGTCGCTTCGATGTGCAGAGTGTGAACCGGCATCGACCGCTGACCCTAGGGTCGACTGCCATCAAGTGCATGAGTTTGCTGCAAATCACTGGGCGGGGGGTGTCATCGGCGCCGATCGTGACCCCCATTCGTTTTCAATAATGCCTCTGTAAATCAAGGCCTCACGCTCAGATATCAAGGGGGCAACCTTGGGCGCCGATTCACAATCATCGATCTCTTCACGCCGGCAGAATGCTGCAACTACTTTGCCAACGCAGTTACGATGCAACGTGATCGGATTCGGCCGATGACGTATTGACGGACGAAGGCGACCTGCTTGGCATTGAGTTCCAGGGTGCAAGCACAAGGTCGCGCCGGACGACAATACGGATCGGGAACCCCGGCCTGATTGTCAGCGTCGGCTGGACGTCGAGCTGGCGGCGCACGATTTCGTCGCCGATGTCGGCGATCGTGCCCTGCGCGCGCTCGCGGATCGCCTTGGCGATTTTGCTCTCGCCGGACGAGCTGAGTTCGGCGCCGCTGCCGAGCAGGCATAAGGAAAGCGACTCAAAGAACGCGATCACATCATCGCGACGCGGCTTGCAGCGAATGGCAACTTCACCTTCAGAACTGACGCCGTGCACCTGAAAGATGGGCGGATCGCTTGCGAGTGTTCAATCTGGCTCAGAACTTCTAGGCGGCGCGCCGCCTAATCTGTACCGATCCGGGCTTCCGCGATGCCCCCCGGATTGGAACCAATGCCCGCACAAAACGTTATTGGTGAGGATTCGCTCGAATTTATCGATCGGCGAGGCCGAACTCACTGCCCTCTGTGCCTGCCGCTGATTGATGACGGCGCCACCCATCAGGTTCTGGTGAGGCTCGGATGATCCGTTCCCGCAGATCGCAGCAAAGCGCATATTGAAATGACCGCACCCCGTTCAGACGCGCTCGTTTTCTTCGGCGCCACGGGCGACTTGGCCTACAAGAAAATCTTTCCCGCACTGCAGGCGATGATCCGGCACGGCGATCTGGACATTCCGATCATCGGCATGGCCCGGGGCGGATGGACGCTGGACAGGCTGCGCGAACGCGCGCGCGCCAGTCTGGAGCAGAACGGCGGTGTCGATGCCGACGCGTTCGCCAAACTATCGGCGAAATTGAAGTATGTTGACGGGGATTATGCCGATCCTGCGGCCTACGAGCGGCTGAAACAGGCCTTGGACGGTGCCGCGCGGCCGCTGCATTATCTTGCGATACCTCCCAGCATGTTTGGCGCCGTGGTGCGTGGGCTGGCCAAGGCCGGCTGCGATCATGATGCACGCGTTGTTGTCGAGAAGCCTTTCGGCCGCGACCTCGCCTCGGCGCAGGCACTTAACCGCACGCTTCACGAGGTCTTCGTGGAATCGTCGGTGTTCCGGATCGATCACTACCTGGGCAAGGAGGCGGTACAGAACCTGCTGTACTTCCGTTTTGCCAACACCTTCCTAGACCCGATCTGGAACCGGCACTATGTCGACAACGTGCAGATTACCATGGCCGAGAATTTCGGCGTACAGGGTCGTGGCGCTTTCTACGAAGAAGTCGGCGCGATCCGCGACGTGGTGCAGAACCACATGCTGCAGGTGATCGCGCTGCTGGCGATGGATGCGCCGATCGGACACGATCCGGAGTCGGTGCGTGTCGAAAAGCAGCGGCTGTTTCGCGCCATGCGGCCAATCGATCCGGCTTGCGTGGTGCGCGGTCAATTTCGCGGCTATCGAGACGAGAGCGGCGTTGCGGCAGATTCGCGGGTCGAGACCTTTGCCGCGCTCTGCCTGCGCATCGACACCTGGCGCTGGGCCGGTGTGCCGTTCTACATCCGCGCTGGCAAGTTTCTGCCGGTCACCGTTACCGAAGTCATGGTGAATCTGAAGCGCCCGCCGCTGGCAATCTTTGACGAGATCAGCTCAGCGGCCTCGAACTATTTCCGCTTCCGGCTCAGCCCGGAGGTGGTGATCTCGGCGGGTGCGAGGGTCAAGCAGCACGGTGAGGAAATGTGCGGCGAGCCGGTGGAGCTGATCGCACGCCATGAACCGCGCAGTGAACAATTGCCTTATGAGCGCCTGCTGCGCGATGCGATGCGCGGCGATCCGTCGCTGTTCACACGCGATGACAGTGTGGAAGCCGCGTGGCGGGTCATCGACCCGGCGCTTGGCACAGACAAACCGGTGCAGGAATACGAACAGGGCAGCTGGGGACCACCCGCTGCCGCTAACATCGTGGCCAGCGACAAAGGCTGGCACAATCCAAAACCCGAGGAGAAAGCGCCGTGCTGACGCCTGTCGTGAACGCAGATCGGAAGCGGACGCCAACACCAACCTTCCAGGAGCACCCATGAAACCGACGCGGCAACTGCACGATCTCGGCCAGAGCCTGTGGCTGGACAACATCACCCGAGAGTTGCTCGATAACGGAACCCTGCATCGCTACATCGAGGATTTCTCGATCACCGGCCTGACCTCGAACCCGACCATCTTTGAAGGGGCAATCGGCGCTGGTGGTGCCTACGATGCCGGCATCCGCGAGAAGGTGCGCACTGGAAAGTCCGGCGAAAGTCTGTTCATCGAATTGGCGCTGGAGGATCTCTGCCGCGCCGCCGATCTGCTCCGCCCGGCGTTCGACACCAGCCATCACATCGATGGCTGGGTTTCGATGGAAGTCTCACCGCTGCTGGCCAACGATACCCACGGCAGCATTGAGGCCGCCCGGCAAATTCACCGGCAGGCCGATCGGCCGAACCTGTTCGTGAAGACTCCGGGCACCCCGGGAGGCATTGCGGCGATCGAGGAATCGATTTTCGCCGGCGTACCGATCAACGTCACTCTACTGTTTTCGCGCGAGCAATATCTTTCCTCCGCCAATGCCTATATGCGCGGTATTGAGCGCCGCATCGCCGCCGGGCTCGATCCGCGGGTCGCCTCGGTTGCGTCGTTGTTCGTCAGCCGCTGGGACGTGGCGATCAAGGAGAAGGTGCCCGCGGAGCTTCGCAACAAACTCGGCATCGCGATCGGCGGGCGGACCTATCGTGCCTATCGCGAACTTCTGGCATCGCCACGCTGGCGCAGGCTTGCTGAAGCGGGCGCTTATCAGCAGCGTCTGCTCTGGGCCAGCACCGGCACCAAGGATCCCGACGCGTCCGCCACGCTGTATGTCGAAGCGCTGGCCGCGCCGGACACCATCAACACCGTTCCAGAAAAGACCTTGAAGGCCTTTGCCGAACATGGGGTACTCAAAGGCGCGATGTCCGTGGACGGCGGCGATGCCGAGGCCATGCTGGCGCGCTTTGCGCAGGCCGGCGTCCACATCGACACGCTGGCGAGCAAGCTGCAAAAGGATGGCGCGCAGTCCTTTGTAAAATCCTGGCAACAGCTGCTGCAGCGCATTGCCGAAAAGAGCGCCGCGCATGCCGGCGCTCTCTGACGCAACCAACGAGTATCGTCATGGAGCAATCCGTATCCGCCCGATCTTCCATCTCGTTGACCCGGCGTCCGCAATGGTATGCGTTGCAGCAACATGCGGAGCAACTTGACCGGCGTCACCTGCGCGAGCTATTCGCCGCCGATCCTGCGCGCGGCGAGCGTCTACATTCGGAAGCCGCTGGACTGTATCTCGATTATTCGAAACAGCGGATCACGGGCGAGACGCTGCGCCTGCTGCGGGAACTCGCCGACGCCTGCGGCCTGCCCGAGCGCATCGCGGCTATGTTTCGCGGCGACAAGATCAACATCACCGAGGATCGCGCGGCGCTGCACATCGCGTTACGCGCGCCGGCGGGCGAGCGCATCTTCGTCGACCGCGCGGATGTCGTGCCGCAAGTGCATGCGGTGCTCAACCGCATGGCGGCGTTCTGCGAGCGCGTGCGCAGCGGCGACTGGACCGGCCACGGCGGCAAGCGTATCCGCAACGTGATCAACATCGGCATCGGCGGCTCCGATCTCGGGCCGACAATGGCCTACGAGGCGTTGCGTCATTACAGCCGACGCGAGATGATGTTCCATTTTGTCTCCAACGTCGACGGTACCGATTTCGTCGAGGCAACGCGTGACCTCGATCCGGCCGAGACGCTGTTCATCGTCTGCTCGAAAACTTTCAGCACGCTGGAAACCTTGATCAACGCGCATGCCGCACGCGCCTGGTGCCTGCACGCTCTGGGCGACGAGAAGGCAGTGGCGAAACATTTCGTCGCGGTTTCGACTAACGCGGCGGAGGTTGCCAAGTTCGGCATCGACCCGGAAAATATGTTCGGTTTCTGGGACTGGGTCGGCGGCCGATACTCGATGGATTCGGCGATCGGACTGTCAACGATGCTGGCGATCGGGCCGGAGAATTTCCGCGCGATGCTTGCAGGATTCCGCGCGATGGACGAGCATTTCCAGAGCGCCTCGCTGCAATGCAGCCTGCCGGTGGTGATGGGACTTTTGGCGATCTGGAACGCCAATTTCCTCGGTGCGGCAGACCGTGGCGGTGCTGCCCTACGATCAATATCTCAAGCGTTTCCCGGCCTATCTGCAGCAGTTGACGATGGAGAGCAACGGCAAGCACGTCACGCCTCGACGGCGCGCGGGTAGACTACGCCACCGGGCCGATCTACTGGGGAGAACCGGGCACCAACGGCCAGCATTCGTTCTACCAGCTGATCCACCAGGGCACACGCCTTGTCCCTTGCGATTTCATCGGATTCTGCCAGCCCCTGAATCCCTTGGCAGCCAGCACGACCTGCTGATGGCCAATCTGTTCGCACAAAGCGAGGCGCTGGCCTTCGGCAAGACCGCGAGCGAGGTGAAAGCCGAAGGCGCACCCGCGAAGCTGGTGCCGCACCGCAGTTTCGAAGGCAACCGGCCGAGCAACACCATCCTAGCGGAACGGCTCACGCCGCACACGCTGGGCGCACTGGTTGCGCTGTACGAGCACAGCGTGTTCGTGCAGGGCGTGATCTGGAACATCGATTCGTTCGATCAGTGGGGCGTGGAACTCGGCAAGGCGCTAGCCAAGTGCACGGCTGCCGAAATTACCGGCGCGAAGGAGCCGACGGCTCGAACACGACAGCTCGACCAACACTTTAATCCGAAGATATCGTGCGCTGCGGGAGCCGCGCGCATGAGCTCCACGGTCAGCCCGCTCGCCGGCAAGCGGGCGCCTGTGTCGCTATTGGTCGATGTGCCCAAGCTGCTCGCCGCCTATCTCGACTTGCGACCCGATCCCACGGTGCCGGCGCAGCGCGTCGCCTTCGGTACCTCCGGGCACCGCGGCAGCTCGTTCGAACGCAGCTTCAACGAGTGGCATGTGCTGGCGATCAGCCAGGCGATCTGCGACTACCGCAAAAGCAAGAGCATCGATGGCCCGCTGTACATCGGCATCGACACGCATGCACTGTCGCAGCCGGCGTTCGAGAGCGCGCTGGAGGTGCTGGCCGCCAACGGCGTGGAGACGATGATTGCGCCGCGCGGCGAATACACGCCGACGCCCGCGATCTCGCACGCAATCCTGGTCTATAACCGTGGCCGCACCTCGGGCCTGGCCGACGGTATCGTCATCACGCCTTCGCACAATCCGCCCGACAATGGCGGCTTCAAATACAATCCGCCGAACGGCGGTCCGGCCAATACCGACATCACCGGCTGGATCCAGAATCGCGCCAATCGCGCTGGTCGAAGGCGGTCTCAAAGAGGTGCGGCGCACACCATTCGCACAAGCGCGCCGCGCTGCCTCGACACGCACGAGCACGATTATCTCGACGCCTACGTTAGCGACCTCGGCAGCATGCATCGATCTCGATGCGATCCGCAGCGCTGGCATCCGCATGGGCGTCGATCCGCTCGGCGGCGCCGGCGTGCATTACTGGGCGCCGATCGCCGAGCGCTACAAGCTCGACCTGACCGTGGTCAGCGACGAAGTCGACCCGACGTTTGCGCTTCATGACGCTTGGACTGGGACGGCAAGATCCGCATGGACCCGTCGTCGTCCTACGCAATGCAGCGGCTGATCGGACTGAAGGATCGCTACGACGTCGCGTTCGCCTGCGATACCGACCACGACCGCCACGGCATCGTCGACGCGCAGCGCCGGGTTGCTGCCGCCGAACCACTATCTGTCGCGTCGCGATCGACTATCTGTTCCGCAATCGCCCGCGCTGGGACGAGGAAGCGGCTGTCGGCAAGACCGTGGTCAGCAGCGCGCTGATCGACCGCGTGACCGCCAAGCTCGGCCGCAGGCTCTACGAGGTGCCGGTCGGCTTCAAATGGTTCGTCGACGGCCTGCTCGACGGCGCGCTCTGGGCTTCGGTGGCGAGGAAAGCGCCGGAGCATCGCTTCAGCCGCATCGACGGGACCGTGTGGACGACCGACAAGGACGGCATCGTCCCGGCGTTGCTGTCGGCCGAGATCACCGCACGCACAGGCCGCGATCCTGGCGAGCTTTACGCCGAGCTCACGCGCGAACTCGGCGAACCGGTTCGCCGACCGCGTCGAGGCGCCGGCCACCGCCGAGCAGAAGCGGAGGCTGGCGAAACTCTCGCCGCGGCAGGTGCGCATCACGCAACTGGCCGGCGAGAAGATCGAACAGCGTTCTCGACCGCGCGCCGGGCAACGACGCGGCAATCGGCGGCATCAAGGTGATGGCGGCCAGCGGCTGGTTCGCCGCACGGCCCTCCGGCACCGAGGACATCTACAAGATCTATGCGGAGAGTTTTCGCGGCAAGGACCACCTCGCGCGCATCGTTCAGCGAGGCGCAGGATTCGTGGATCGCACATTGAAGACCAATGGATAGCATCCCTCGCGCCCGATTGCGGGGCAGACGAACGCCAGACTTCAGGAGCGACCATGTCCGACGAACTCGATCAACTCTGCATCAACACCGTGCGATTCCTGTCGGTAGACGCCGTGCAGAAGGCGAACAGCGGGTCATCCCGGGATGCCGCATGGGCGCGGCGCCGATGGCCTACGTGCTGTGGACGCGGCTGCTCAAGCACAATCCGCGCAATCCGATCTGGTTCGATCGCGACCGCTTCGTGCTCTCGGCCGGGCACGGCTCGATGCTGCTTTACAGCCTGCTGCATCTGACCGGCTACGATCTGTCGCTGGACGACATCAAGCAGTTCCGCCAATGGGGCAGCAAGGCGCCCGGACATCCCGAGCGCGGCCAAACGCCGGGCGTGGAAACCACCACCGGGCCGCTTGGGCCAGGGCTTCGCCAATGCGGTCGGCATGGCGATCGCCGAAGCGCAGCTGGCGGCCCGATACAACCGGCCCGGAATTCGAGGTGATCGACCACGCAACCTACGTGATCGTCAGCGACGGCGACCTGATGGAAGGGGTCTGCCGCCGAAGCGGCCTCGCTGGCCGGGCATCTCAGGCTCGGCAAGCTGATCTGTCTGTACGACGACAACCGCGTCACGCTGGCCGCCGGCACCGACATCACTTTCTCGGAGGATCGCGCGCGCCGCTTCGACAGCCTATGGCTGGCACACCGTGTCATGTTGCGGACGGCAACGACCTCGGCGCCATCGACGCCGCGCTGTCACGCCGCGCGCGCGGAAACCGCACGGCCCTCGCTGATCCTCGTGCGCACCCATATCGGCTACGGTTCGCCCAACAAGCACGACAGCTTCGAGGCGCACGGTTCGCCGCTGGGCGTGGACGAGGTGCGCCTGACCAAGCAGAACCTCGGCTGGCCGACCGAGCCGCCGTTTCTGATCCCGGAACCGGCGCTGATCACATTTTCGTGAGGCCGCTCGCGCGCGGCGCGCGCGATGAGGCCGCGTGGAACGACGCGCATGGCGGGCTACGCGCGAAGCATTCCCCGATCTGGCGGACGAGCTCGCGCAAGAGGCTGCGTGGCGAATTGCCGCGCGGGCTGGGACGCGGACATCCCGAGTTTTCCGCTGACGCCAAGGGAATGGCCACGCGCGTCGCCTCGGGCAAGGTCATGAATGCGATGGCGCCACGAGTGCCGGCGCTGATCGGCGGGTCGGCCGACCTCGATCCGTCGACCTACACCGCGCTGAAGGGCCTCGGCGACTTCAATCCGCCAGCCAGGCAATGACCCGATACCCAAGGCTCCGAGCGGCGGTGGCTGGAGCTACGCCGGACGCAATCTGCATTTCGGCGTGCGCGAGCACGCGATGGGCGCGATCGTGAACGGATTGGCCGCGCACGGCGGACTCATTCCGTACGGCGCGACCTTCCTCATCTTCTCCGACTACATGCGCCCGCCGATCCGGCTGGCGGCGCTGATGGGCTTGCACGTCGTGCATGTGTTTACGCACGACAGCATCGCGCTCGGCGAGGACGGTCCCACCCACCAGCCGGTGGAGCAGACTCGCCGGCCTCCGCGCGATTCCGAACCTGACCGTGATCCGCCCAGGCGACGCCAACGAAACTGCGGTTGCGTGGCGGGTCGCGCTGGAGACGCGCGATCGTCCGGTAGCGCTGGTGCTGACCCGGCAGAGCGTGCCGACGCTCGATCGCACGCGATACGCCTCGGCCGATGGCCTGCGCCGCGGCGCCTACGTGCTCAGCGATGCGCCCGACGGCACGCGCCGACGTTGATCCTGATCGCCAGCGGCTCCGAAGTCGGCCTGATCGTTGCCGCGGCGGAGCGCCTGTCACGGGCGAGGGCATCGCCGTGCGCTGCGTTTCGATGCCGAGCTGGGATCTGTTCGATGCCCTGCCGCAAGCCGATCGCGACGCGGTGCTGCCGCCCTCGGTTCGCGCGCGTCTCGCGGTCGAAGCTGGCGTCGCGCAGGGCTGGCACCGTTACGTCGGCGACGGCGGCGACGTGATCGAGCATCGAGCGGTTCGGCGCCTCCGCGCCAGGCGAGACGTGTTGCTGCGCGAATACGGCTTCACCGTCGACATCATCTGCGCACGCGCCATGGCGCTAATCCCCTCAGACCAAGGCCGGCACTGATTTTTCAAAATGAACTCTTTGAAGGCGCCGCTTCGCGCTGGCGCTCAGCCGGATGGACCGTGGCGGTGATCGGCCGCCTGCCTTTTGGAGGCACTTGCGCGCTGCGTGGCTGCGATCCAATAAAGGTGCTGGTCACCGCGGACTGAAGGCCGAGGGGATCAAAGCCACGATATTCGCGTACCCGACCGCGGCTTCCGATATCGGCCACATGATTTGAAACGCGCTGCGGATCAGCGGATGTACGAACCGGGATGATGACGCCCAAACTCAGTGCCGCAAAAGTTGTTTCAGGTCATACTGCAACAGGTCGCCGATGCGCTCGATGCTGACATCGGCGGCGGGGAATTCTGCAAGAACCTTCGCGTCGTGCGCATAGTGGCCCTGGCGCACGAAGACGGTGGTGACGCGCGGTCCCCAACTTTTCTTGACCGAGGCCAGGATGCGTAATTTGTCCTCCACGAGAACATAGTGTTTGGCGGGAAGCTGTCGCGCGACATCGTCGAGTTCCTTTTCCTTGTGCAGATAGATCATGACCTTGCCGCTTGCTGCTTGAAACAGGCCGGAGCGGTCGATCTTGCGCGGCTGAAAGACCACATCGCCATCAGTGAGGATGGCCGCTGCCCCCCATTTCCCGACATGTTCGATGACCTTGAGCGCGTGCGGAAAGAGGCGGTCGGCGAAGGGATAATCGAGCAGGAAACGGCCAACGGCGAGAACAGCCGGATCGCGCGGGTACTTGACGCGATAGCGTTGCAGGGCGCCCAAGTAATCTGCGTAACCGAGCTCAGTTCGCAGATCCTCGAAGATGCGCCAATAATGCTGCGCGCGGTTGATCCCCACTTCACTTTCGAGGTGGCTTTGGAGGTCTGCGATGACGCGGTCGTTGTCGAGCAACGTGTTGTCCACGTCGAACAAAAACGCGGTCGCTGGCCGGGAATTTCTCATTCTTCTGTCGCCTTCCGAGCCGTCACTTGCCGTCTGATTTCTCAATATGTCCGCCGAACTCAAGCCGCATTGCGGACAACAGCTTTTCGGCAAAATCCGCCTCGCCGCGCGAGCTGAATCGCGAATAGAGTGCCGTGCTGAGCACAGGCGCCGGTACACCCTCATCGATGGCCGCTTTGATCGTCCACCGACCTTCGCCGGAATCCGATACTCGACCTTCGAACGTTGCGAGCGTCGGATCCTTGAGCAGGGCGTCGGCGGTCAAATCCAGCAACCACGAGGCAATCACGCTGCCGCGCCGCCAGACCTCCGCGATATCTCGCAGATTGAGATCGAATTGGAATTCTTCGGGGTTGCGCAACGGGGTCGTTTCTGCATCGGCGGCCTGTTCGCCCTTGCCCACATTGGCGTGCTTCAGAATGTTCATGCCCTCGGCATAGGCCGTCATGAGGCCGTACTCGATGCCGTTGTGCACCATTTTGACAAAATGGCCGGCGCCGCTTGGCCCGCAGTGCAGATAGCCTTGTTCTGCTGTTCCACCAAGCTTTTCCCGCCCGGGCGTACGCGGGATATCGCCCACCCCGGGCGCCAACGTCTTGAATACAGGATCGAGGCGCTGGACCGCCTCGTTAGGGCCGCCGATCATCAGGCAGTAGCCGCGCTGCAGGCCCATTACGCCACCGCTCGTCCCACAATCGACGTAGTGAATCTGCTTGGACGCGAGTTCCTTCGCAATCCGGATGTCGTCGACGTAGTAGGAGTTGCCGCCGTCGATGAGGATGTCGCCGGGCTCGAGATGGGGCAGGATGTCGCCGATGAGTTGTTCCACAAACGCCCCCGGGACCATCAACCAGATGGCCCGTGGCTGCTCCAGCTTCTTCACCATATCCGCAAGCGAGGACGCCCCAACGGCCTTTTCCTGCGTAAGCGCTTTCACCGCTTTGGACGATATGTCGAAAACCACGCATTGATGGCCGCCCTGGAGCAGTCGCCGCACCATGTTGGCGCCCATTCTTCCCAGACCGACCATTCCAATTTGCATGTTGTCTTCCTTTGCAGAACAGCGTGTTGGTGGGCAGCGTTCCGTTCACCATGCCAGCCAGCGTCTGGCCAGCGCTTTGAGCGTTGGCGTCAAGCGCGTGCGGGTATACGCATCGGCGGCCATTTTGATCGCCTCTGCCTGGGTCGGGTACGTGTGAACGACTTGCGCGAGGGCGCGAAGGCCGATGCCGGAGTTGATCGCAAGCGAGAGTCCGTTGATCATTTCCCCGGCATGGCGCGCGACCACGGTGGCACCGAGAATCCGATCGCTGCCCTGGCGAACGTGAATCTTGACGAAGCCTTCTTCCGCGCTGTCTGTTACTGCGCGATCGACGTCATGCATCAATATCGTGAACGTCCTAACCGGGATGCCTCGTTCCCGCGCTGCCCTAGCATAAAGCCCGACATGGGCGATCTCCGGGTCGGTATATGTGCACCGGGGTATCGCGAGCGCGCTCAGCCGCTTGCGGCCAAGGAATAGCGCGTTCCGCAAGGCGATGCGTGCAGAAGCATCTGCCGCATGCGTGAACTTATGCTCCAGACAGACATCGCCCGCCGCATAGACGCGCCGGTTGGTGGTTTGTAGGAAGTCGTTGACGACAATGCCCGTATCAGTGTTGTACGTGACCCCGGCGCTATTGAGGTTCAGCCCTTCGACATTGGGAGCGCGACCGATGCCGGTCAGGATTTCATCGACCGAAACGCTGCTCTTGTTGTCGTCGCTGACCAGGTCGGCGACTTTCATTCCGCCTTCCGTCCGCACCGCGACGACCTTGGAGTTGAGATGGATTTCGACGCCGTCACGCGCCAACGCATCCGACAGGATCTGCGCGGCCTCGCGCTCTTCCTTTGGCAGGAACATCGGTTGGTCCTGGACGATGATGACTTCAGTTCCCAGCCGGCTGAAGGCCTGCGCCATTTCGCAGCCGAGCGGGCCGCCGCCGATGACCAGAAGACGCCGCGGACGCTCGTTCAGGTCAAAGACGCTTTCGTTCGTCAGACACCCCGCTTCAACAAGTCCCGGTATTGAAGGCATCTTCGGCCGCGCGCCGGTAGCAACGAGCGCTTTCCTGAAGTGCAGCGTCTTGTCGTCCACTTCGACAGCGCGGCGCCCTGCAAACCGCGCCTCCCCGAAATACATATCGACGCCGTCCGCGCTTATCCGTTGGGCGGAATCGATGCGGCTGATGTGTGTCTGGACGCGACGCATCCGTTGCATGACAGATCGGAAATCCACCTCGATGCCACCGGGTACCTTTGCGCCGAAGGTTTCGGCGGTGCGCATCTCGGCGTACAGGCGTGAGGTACGAATGATTGCCTTCGACGGCACGCAACCGACATTCAGGCAATCACCGCCAATAAGATGGCGCTCGATCAACGCGACTTTCGCGCCCAGTGCCGCCGCAGCACGCGCTGCGACGAGTTCCGCCGGACCCGCGCCGATGACGACGAAATTATACTCGCCCGTCGGTTCCGGATTGCTCCAGGCTGGCGGGTGAACATTGTCGACGAGCGCGCGATAGAAGCGATCATCGTGCTCCTCGGCAGGATCTTGCCGTGGGGATGCATTCGTCATTACAACCAACCGCCCTTGAATCCGGCGCTGCGTAGTCCACTCACGACATAGCGGCACTTGCGCATTAACTTCCAAATCAGCCGAGATCGATAATTCTCGATCATCAGGACAATCAGGCCTTGATCGAGTCCGAAATAGCCCTCGGCGACCCATCCCGAAGGATCAGTGCCAGCCAGTGTCGGATTGAATCCGGTCGGCAATTTGGCGTCGCGGACAAGCTCGGGATATTGCGCGCAAAGATGACGCAGCGCAGGCAACGCGAGTTCGGGCACGAACGGCAGCGACGCCAGCGCGGCCCACGGAGAGATCGTTCCATCATCGGGACCAAAGGGCACGCCACGCGCGGCATAGCCGAAGAAGCGGCGCACCCTGCCATCCATTTTCAGCGTTGGAGACGACGGCCCTTCGCCGGCGGTGATTCCCCAGCAGTTTTCGCCATAGCCCATGAATTCATGCGGATTGCGGCAGGCATATTCGCGCTGGACATAGGCCGCACGCCTGCTGTTTTCGAAATAGTCGCTGCGCTTTTCGCGCATGAAGCGATCCCTTATGCCTTCAAAATCGATCCAGGCATGGGAGAATTGGTGAATGAAGAGCGGACCGGCATAGAGAAAGTCGTAGTCGTAGATATTCTCCCACTGATAGGTCGCGGTCCAAGCTGAATAGCTGTTTGCCGGTAATGGATGTGTCGGCGATGCCAGGCCGAGAATGTAGAGGATCGTCCCCTCATCATAGCCATCCGAGCCATAGTTGAGGAATCCGCTGCCTGGTTTCCATCCCTGACGCACGGTCGGTCCGTTGTCGCATGACCATTGCCAGTCAACGCGGCGGTAGAGCGCATCGGCGAGCGCACGAATTTCATTTTCGGCCGGCGTGTCTTCGCTGAAATAGACACCCGCAAGCAATACTCCCGCTAGTAGCAACGTCGTGTCGATCAGCGACAGTTCCGACCGCCAGACGCGCTTGCCGGTCTGCATGTCGAGAAAGTGGTAAAAAAAGCCCTTGTGGCCGGTCGCGTCGGGCTGTTCGCCCTGTTCGCCGTTCCAGAAGAACCGCAGGGGAACGAGCGTGCGCGCCGCCGCATCCGCGCGCTCCATCCAGCCACGCTCCACGCCCACCGGATAACACGACAGCGCGAAGCCCATGACCGCGATGCTGCACGGCGAGCCAATGCGGCTGGTATCGGCCACCAGGCCGGTATCGGCATTATAGTGCTCCACGAAATAGCCGAACGCTGCGCGGTGGAACCGGTCGAGCAATTCTTCGTCCGATTGGTTAGGCGCCTTAACCACGATCACGCTCTCCAAATCGGAAGGTGACGGCCGCCACCGAGGGGCGGCAAATGACGTCAACGTAGAGCGCTCCATCCCGGAAGTCGAACTGGTGCGGTTCTGGTCCGCGGTTTGACACATCATGCAGTTGCGCTTCTACAATCCGAAACGCCGGCACTCGACGATCGGATATGCCCTATGGAGTTCGAACGGAGAGCCGGATTCGCTTAAGTCGGTGTCATCCAAACCGGATGCAGGCCAATGTCCACCATCTGTGCAGCCAGATTCCTTATTATCGGCTGCCACAGGTGTTACGGGATCACCCGCAGCTCTCTGCCGTCGGACGGCTGACGCTGTTCCAGAGCCTTCGCTGTCTGCGTAAGGTCCTGTGGGATGAAGGCGAGCATAAGCTCGTTTCTTTTCGCGAGATGAAGTCTATCCCGTCGCCCGCATCGCACGCCGCCTTGGGAAACAGGCCTATCGCTCGACGACGCGTTCGACCAAGGCTCGCAGGCTCAGTCCCTGAACGATAATGGTAAAAAGAACGACCGCATAGGTAGCGGCGAGGATTATGGATTTCTCGGCTACTTCCGGGAGCGAGAGCGCGAGGGCGACGGAGATGCCTCCGCGCAATCCGCCCCACGTCAGAACCGGGATCATGCCATTGAGCACCGTAGCCTGAAAGTCGATCTGCCGAATGACCCCAGCGAGGTCCTCGTAGAGGAGGACATCGGGGAAGGCGAGCTCGACCCCGATAAGCACGAGAGAGGCGCCGAGTCCCATGACGAGTAAGCCGATCGTGTGCGGCAGGCGGATGAAACGATGATTGATCCAACCAAACGCAGCCGTCAGGACCAGGAGGATGGCGACAAGATCGAAAGCCGACAGCATGGCGGATTAAAACTCAATCTTTCGAACCGAGCGTTGCGCCTCGATGAAGATGCGCTTGATGTCGGGAAATCGCGTTTTGATCTGCAACTCCAGCGCAGAGACATTCTTCTCCACCTCGGCTGACGACAGCCGGTCGGAGAAATCCAGGCTGACATTTAGCAATATGTCATGTGGCCCGAAATGCATGGTCAGCAGTTCATTCACCCGGCGGACATCTGGCTCCCCCGTAATGATCCGCTCGATCTCGGAGACGACCGCGCGACCCGCGCTCTCGCCTGTAAGCAGCCCTTCGCACTCGTAGGCTAAGTAGGCTGCGGTGACTGCCAGAATCCCGCCAATCATGAGCGAAGCGACGCCGTCCAGCAGCGGCAGATCGAGAAGCTGGCTGAACAGGATGCCGATGAAGGCGACAATCAGGCCGAGCATGGCTGCGGTGTCCTCGAACAGGACGGTAAAGACAGTCGGATCCTTGCTGAGCCGCACCGCCTCGAAATAGCCGTGCTCACCTTTGGTCTTACGAAATTCTCGGAATGCCACCCACCAGGATACCGACTCGAACGCCATTGCCAAGCCCAAGACTATGTAATTGATATGGGGGCTCATCACTGGATGAGGGTTCCGCAGCTTGTAGATCCCTTCGTAAAACGACACCCCTGCACCGACGCCGAAGATCAGGATCGCCACCACGAACGCCCAGAAGTAGAGCTCGATGCCGTAACCGAACGGGTGAAATTTATCGGCAGGCCGGGCAGCCCGTTTCATGCCGTAAAGCAGCAGTCCCTGGTTTCCAGTATCGACGAGCGAATGAATGGCCTCGCTCAGCATTGCCGAACTGCCGGTATAGGAGGCAGCAGCGAACTTGGTGACAGCGATCAAGACGTTGCCGGCGAGTGCCGCAAAGATAGCCTTGCGTGAACCTGAAACCGCCATGCCGCGCTCACCTTACTGTTTTTCGTATGCGCGTGTGCCCCGTACGATTGCGGCGGAACCGCCCATCTTGGCCTGCGAGCGTGTGTTCTGATCCTAACGACGAAGCCGCCAATGAATATCCAAGTGTTACTTCAAATGAAGCGCCAAACGACCAAGGCCAAGAGAATCAAGATCAATGCCGCCGGAACGACAAAGATGGTGCCGGAATTTTGGCCGTATGAACGTGGTGACCCAGGCGTGCGGGACGAATTGTCTGTCGCCGCCTTGATCGACGATGCTAGAATTGTCAGGCGGTCTTGAGCTGCCGTCGTCCGCTCGCTGCGTCGCGAGGGCTCTGTTGTAGGCTTCACTTCGCGCAGGGTCACTCTTGGGTGGCGAGGAGTTAGCAAGACGGGATCAAGCTCGACCGGGATGCCGGCTTCCTCCAGATGCGCCAGAACGTCGGAGATCTCCTCGATGCTCATGGCATTGACAGGCAGGGCTCGACGGATGTCATCGATGTCCACGCCGCCCCGCTGTCGGCCCATCTCCATCAAGCTTTCAACCGCTGTCGTTGAAATCACCGGCGTGCTTTCTGGGGAGCCCCAACTGATGCTCCGAGATGTTCGCCGCTCGATGGTGGGACGCCCGGGTAGTGAATGATCATGCGGTAACAGGAAAGGCCGCACGACAGGATCTGGTAGGCTCGAACGCGTTGTGTAAACTGTATGCTAGCTCGAAAGTAAACCGATATCATTGAGGGGGGCTGGTATCCCAGCGTTTCTCTCGGCCGCGCGGCTTTCCAGCTTGTGGTACCGCCTACACACTAGTTTCTGGTTCTTGCCAGCCGCGATGTCAGGCGGTGCCGTCGCGCTGTCGTTCGTGCTGGTCCAGGTCGATGCCTGGCGTGATAACTGGGATTAGGTGCATGAAAGACCCTTATGAGACCCTCGGCGTCAATCGATCTGCGACCGATAAGGAGATCAAGGACGCCTTCAAGAAACTGGCACGCAAATTCCATCCCGACTTGCATCCGGACGACAAGGAGGCGGAGGCAAAGTTCAAGGACATATCGGCGGCCAACGACCTGCTCAAAGACACGGAGAAGCGCCGGAGGTTCGATGCGGGTGAGATCGATGCCAGCGGAGCTGAGCACCCGCGGGAGCGGTTCTATCGCGACTTCGCCGATGGTCCGGCCTATGCCTCGCACGCTACGCAGGATGGCTTTGCCAGCAACGAAGAACTGGAAGCGTTTCTGTCGCGGGCGTTCGCAAGCGGTGGACATCGGTCGCAGGGCACGTTTCGCGCACGTGGCGCGGACGTAAGCTATGTGCTCCCGGTTGACTTCCTGGCCGTTGCAAACGGCGCCGTGCGAACGATCACACTGCCAGAGGGCAAAACCCTGCAGGTGACGATCCCCGAAGGTGCCGAGGATCGGCAGACGTTGCGACTAAAAGGACAGGGCATGCCAGGCTTCGGCGGCGCACCGCCGGGCGATGCCTATGTCGAGATTCATGTCGAGCCGCATCGGTTCTTTCATCGCAAGGACAACAATATTCATGTCGAGGTTCCCGTCACCTTGAAGGAGGCGGTGCTGGGCGCGCGGATCGAAGTGCCGACCATCGGCGGGCCCGTGGCGGTGACGGTCCCGAAAGGGTCGAATACCGGAACCACACTGCGACTGCGCGACCGAGGCATCCGCAACCGCAAGTCCGGACAACGCGGACATCAAATGATCAACCTGAAAGTCGTTCTGCCTGCCGCCGAAGAGCCCGAGCTGGTCGCTTTTCTGGAGACGTGGCGGCCGAGAACTCAGCAAGACCCGCGCAAGGAGATGTTGCCATGATGCGTGTCGATGAACTTGTTGAGGCAATATCTTCCTTGCAACGCAGCGATCTTGAAGCCTGGATCCGTGAGGAGCTGGTCGTGCCGCGGCAGGAAGCCGAAACGCCACTTTTCACGGATATGGAATGCGCGCGGGTCCGGCTGATCTGCACGCTGCATTACGAGCTTGAGATTGATCCGGAGACTCTGCCAGTGGTGTTGTCGCTGATCGATCAGCTGTATGACGCCCGGCAGAAATTGTTGTCACTAAGCGCTGCCGTTACCGCGCAGGACAAGTCAGTTCAGGCGGCGATCATCGCTGCTGTGGGCAGTGATAGGCGACGCCTATAATGTGAGCACTTTCACTCCGGCGTCGAAGGGACCCGAAATGCTCGCTAACACCTTGCAGATCGGCACGACCTATGTGCCACACGATGATCGTCGATGAAGGCGATCATGGCCTGAACCGGCAGTCGAGCTCCGCCGTCGCAAAATAAGCGCTTGCCTTGCGCAGTATCTTGAGAGGGCGCCGGGCGTGGTTTTCCGGACTCTGAATCGGAACCCAAGCGCAACAACCAAGGAGGATCTCAATGTTCAAAATTATCGAAGGCTTGCCGCAGGACGTGCTGGCGATCGAAGCCTCAGGCAAGGTCACGCATGACGATTATCGCAACACACTTATTCCCAAGGCCGAAACGATGATCGCCAGGGGACCGATCAAAATGCTCTATGTCATCGGGAAGGATTTCGCGGGCTTTGAGTTTGAAGCGCTTTGGGATGACGGTGCGTTCGGGCTTAGCCACTGGCACGATTTCAGCCACATCGCCGTGGTAACCGATCATGCCTGGATGCGCGCCATGGTCAGCATGTTTAAGCCTTTCTTTCACGGCAATGTCCGGCTGTTCGGACTCGCCGAACTCCCAGCAGCGAAAAACTGGATCGCAAGTGCAAAAGACGTCGCTTCATGATGGTATTTTAACCATCACGGCGCCTGTTGGTGCCGAAATCGCGAATTGTTAAAAAGACCCGTGCCCGGCGAGCACATAGGGCTGTTCATGGGTGCGCACACCCTGAAAGAGGATTGGCCATTGATTGCCCGCTGGATCACCGCCGAATGGTGGGCCAGCAGCAACAACGACCGCAGTTCATGCCGAAGACAAAGTGGACGCCGACGGACACGCGTTTTCGAAAGCCTCGCCGTTAGATTCAAACTTTCCGGAACGACTCATGGCGAGCAATATTTCTGCGGTCGCTGTGCCTCGGATTTCATGCGTTGCGCGCTAATTTGCCGTCGTTTCCGTCCGATTGGCCCATGTTGCCGGCAATCGGCGTCCCCTTCGCGCAGCCGCATCATTGCATCTTCAACTAAGGCTGCGCCATTCCCAATTTCGAATTTCCGGTAAATCTTGACCGTGCTTATTGATGTATTGCTTGTGCTCGATGAGCTTATCCTTGAGCAGCTGCTTCAGATAGATGCCCTTGTCGCTGGTTTGCGGCACGCGGTCGACAACGTCCATCACCAAATGGAAGCGATCCAGATCGTTCATGACCGCCATGTCGAAAGGTGTGGTAATCGTGCCCTCTTCCTTGTAGCCGCGGACGTGAATGTTGCGGTGGTTCGTGCGCCGGTAGGTCAGCCGATGGATCAGCCACGGATAAGCATGGAAGGCGAAAATGACGGCTTGTCCTTGGTGAAAAGCTCGTCGAAATCCGTGTCGCTCAAGCCGTGCGGATGCTCTCTTTGGGGTTGTAGTTTCATAAGGTCGACGACGTTGACCACCCGGATTTTCAGGTCAGGCAAGATGCTCACGCAGGATGGTGACGGCGGCGAGCGTCTCCAGAGTCGGCACATCGCCACAACACGCCATGACCACGTCGGGTGCAACGCCCTGGTCGTTGCTGGCCCATGGCCAGATGCCGATACCCTCGGTGCAGTGCTTGACGGCCGCGTCCATAGTCAGCCACTGCGGCGCGGGGTGCTTGCCCGCAATCACAACATTGACGTAATGACGGCTGCGCAGGCAATGGTCCATAACCGACAGCAGACAATTGGCATCCGGCGGAAGGTACACACGCACGATCTCGGCCTTCTTGTTCACGACGTGATCGATGAACCCGGGATCCTGGTGCGTGAAACCATTGTGGTCCTGACGCCAGACATGGGAGGCCAGCAGATAGTTTAAGCGAGGCGATTTTCCGCCGCCACGGCAGCTGCGCCGTGACCTTCAGCCATTTGGCATGCTGGTTGAACATCGAATCGACGATGTGGATGAATGCCTCATAGCAATTGAACAAGCCGTGTCGGCCGGTAAGCAGATAGCCCTCAAGCCAGCCTTCGCATTGGTGTTCGCTGAGCACTTCCATCACGCGCCCCTGGGGCGCGAGGAATTCATCGTTTGGCACTGTCGCGGCGTCCCATTGGCGTTCGGTCGCGTCAAAGAGCGCTTCCAGGCCATTGGAGAGCGTCTCGTCAGGCCCGAAGACCCGAAAATTCCGCCGCTCATCGTTCAGCTTAATCACATCGCGAAGAAACCGCCCCAGCACATGCGTGTCGCCGATACCCCGCACCCCCGGCGCAGGAGACGTCGACCCCATAGTCACGGAAATCCGGCATCCGCAAATCACGGAGGAGCATGCCCCCGTTGGCATGGGGATTGGCGCCCATGCGTCGCTCACCCTTGGGCGCAAGTTCGGCCAGATCGGGTTTCAGGCGTCCTTGCTCGTCGAATAGTTCCTCCGGGCGGTAGCTCCTGAGCCAGTCTTCCAACAATTTGAGATGTTCGGGATGCGTCGCCGGATCGGAGAGTGGCACCTGGTGGGCGCGAAATGTGCCCTCGATCTGCAGGCCGTCGACCATTTTCGGTCCGGTCCAGCCCTTGGGCGACTTGAGAACAATCATCGGCCAGCGCGGCCGCGCAGTTTTGCCTCGGTCGCGGGCGCCCCGCTGAATTTTCTTGATCTGCTCCACAGCCGCATCGAGCGTCGTGGCCATGGCCTCATGCATCCATGCGGGATTGTCCCCCTCGACGAAGTAGGGCGTCCAACCATAGCCCCTTAGCAACTGCTCCAGTTCCTCATGAGTGATACGCGCAAGGACAGTCGGGTTGGAAATCTTGTAGCCGTTGAGATGCAGGATCGGCAGCACCGCGCCGTCGGTCGCCGGATCGAGGAACTTGTTCGAATGCCACGCGGTGGCCAGCGGGCCTGTCTCCGCCTCGCCATCGCCGATGACACAGGCAACGACGAGATCGGGATTGTCGAACACGGCACCGAAGGCATGGCTGAGCGAATAGCCCAGCTCTCCGCCTTCATGAATCGAACCCGGGCACTGCGGCGATGCGTGGCTTGGAATTCCTCCGGGAAACGAAAACTGAATGAAAAGCTTCCGAAGCCCGGTTTCGTCCTGGCTGATATCGGGATAGATTTCGCTATAGGTGCCTTCGAGATAGGTGTTGCTCACGACAGCCGGGCCGCCATGTCCAGGACCAGCAACGTAGATCATATCCAGGTCGTATTTCTTGATGATCCGGTTCAGATGCACGTAGACGAAGTTCTGCCCAGGTGTCGTCCCCCAATGCCCCAGCAACATGTGTTTCACATCACCGAGCGCCAACGGCCGCTTCAGCAACGGATTGTCGTAGAGATAGATCTGGCCGACCGACAGGTAATTGGCCGCCCGCCAATAGGCATCCATCTTCTGCAACAGGTCCGACGTCAGTGTGCTGGTTTCCATGGCCTAGGTCTTTCGATTTGAGACGAGATTGAGGACGCGGATGACCGATTTTGCGATCATGATTTCTTGGTCCGTGCCGATGATCCGCACGCTTACGTGCCTTGAATCCGGAGAACATAGAGGTATTTTATTTGTGTTGCGCTTTCATCGAGCTCGATTCTAAGAAATTCAACCCTTCGCAGCTTTTCGAGCACGGATAGCGGGTGCGTTTTCTCCGATGCCGCCGGCATGTCGATCTCGTCCGTCTGCGCGAACGCGCCTGGATTGTCGCCTCTCATTCTGCGGCTTGACCCGGCCTTCGGTTGGCTGGTCGCGTTGGCGGTACCACTTGTGCTGTTCGCACGCCTGCTTGCCGTCGCCATTCCGGTGCTCTCCTTGAATGTGAGCCATGTCTTCATGCCGGGTACAATTCCGGTTCTGACATGGGGAGGATTGCGCGGCGGCATTTCCATCGCCCTCGCTCTTTCGGTTCCCGAGGTTCCCGAAAAGTCTGTCATCCTGACGGCAACATATGCGCTCGTTCTCGTCACCGTCGTCGTTCAGGGATTGAGTTTGCGAGCTGTTGTCGAGCGCGTCGTCCGATAACAGGCGGCATCGCTCGAGAAGGCGGCGTGGGTCACTTTCCACGCTTCGGCGGCTTGACCTATGCGCGACTTGCCGACCGAATCTACCGCACGCCGACCAGCTCCTCAAAGCCCGCGATCACGTCGAACAGTTCCTCATCGATGCCGCTCTGGCGCAAACGGTGGAATGTCCCGTTGAGGTCCTCCAGAAGTTCGTCGATATTCTTGTCGGCACGTTGCATCGCGGCGAGGCGGCTCGCGTTCTCGCTCGCCAGAGATTCGGCGCATGCCTGAAAGAGCGAGACGAAGAGATGCTCGCGGATGAGCCCGCGCAAGGTCGTGACGCTGTCGCCCATGATCTCGGGCAGGTTCTTCGTCGGCCAAGGGAAATTCGGCCAGCTTGCGGCGCCAGTTTTCGTCCAGAGGGAGCAGTCGTTGACTGACAGGCGCGTAACCCGTGTCGGATGTGGGGCGGTTGTGGAAGAGGTGGAGTTCGATGCCTTCAGCTTGGGTATCGTGCGTCTCGATTTCAACCAGAATCCGCCCGACCAGCGGGGCGATGGCCTTGACCGAAATCGGCACGGTGAAGAGCCCCATCAGCGGCACTGCGGCGTCCGCCAAGCGCGCATGGACGCGCTCACCAACCGCCCAGACCTGGTGTTTGCCGGGCAGGTTCGCGAGGGCCTTGATAGCATGTTCGGCGACCACCTCGTTGAATTGGCCAACCAGTCCCTGATCGGAACCGAATACAATGATGCCTGTCGTTCGCCGATCAGCCCGTCCTGCGCGTTCTGCCATTGATGCCACCGGCGCGGTTTTCGCGAAGGCACACGCTCAAGCCCAACTCCACGGTCCGATAGTAGTCGGCCAACGCGCGCACGGACTCTCTCGTATTGTCCGATGCTCGAAGCGGCTAGCGCTTTCATCGTGCGGACGACGGATTGGAGTTCCCCTGCGCTGTCGATTTTTCGGCGCAAAATCGCCGTGGTCTCGCTCATGCCTTTTCCCTGGGTTCAGCCTTTGGCTTCGCCTCCGGTTGGGTCCCGGGCGTGGGATCGGGTTCACGCTTTTGCGGGATTCCTGCCAATGGTTTGGGTTGACCCTCGCTCGCCGGTTGCGCTTCCGCTTTGGAGTCCGGTTTGGGAAAGAACGCTTCAAGCGCTCGCCGGGCGATCTCGACGATGGCTTTGCGGTCGTCATCGCTCAACTTGTCCGCGGTAGCCAATCGCTCCGCTATTTCTGCCGGGATCGTTGACGCAGCCTCTTGTACGGCGTGCTCGGCCTCCGTCATGCGGTCAATCGGCACCGGGTCGAAGAGTTGCGCCGTCAACGCCAGCAGCACGGCGATTTGCGCGGGCACGGACACCGGCGCGAGTTCCGACTGCTTCAGGCAGGCGCGGATTCGCCGTCCATGGTCGATGATTTTGCGGGTATCTTCGTCGACGACGGGCGCCAAACCGGGCAAAGGTCTCGAGTTCCTCGAATTGCGCGTAGGCGAGCTTGAGGTCTCCCGCCACAGCCCGGTAAGCCGCCCGTTGTGCCTTGCCGCCGACGCGTGAAACGGATTTGCCGACATCGATCGCGGGCAACACGCCGAGTTCGAACAAGGACGGCGATAGGTAAATCTGTCCATCGGTAATCGAAATCAGGTTCGTCGGAATGTAGGCGGAAATATTCTGCGCTTCAGTCTCGATGATGGGCAGGGCGGTCAGCGATCCGCCCCCGCGTTCCTTGTTCAGATGCGTCGCGCGTTCCAGCAGACGCGAATGGATATAAAAGATGTCGCCGGGGAAGGCTTCACGACCGGGTGGTCGGCGGAGCAGCAGCGAAATCTCGCGATAGGCGCGAGCGTGATGCGTCAGGTCGTCGTAGACAATGAGCACGTCGCGACCCGCTTCCATGAAATGCTCGGCGATACTGGTTGCGGCGTAAGGAGCGATGTAGGTAAGGCCCGGCGGATCGTTGCCCTCGGTCACAACGATCACGGTGTATTCCAGCGCGCCGTTCTCGCGCAGGACGGCAACGGTCTTCGCAACCGCGGAAGCACGCTGGCCAATGGCGCAATAGACGCACACGACATCCTGGCCGCGCTGGTTGAGGATGGCGTCGATCGCAATGGCGGTCTTGCCCGTTTGCCGGTCGCCCAGGATCAATTCACGCTGGCCGCGCCCAATGGGAATGAGCGCATCGACGACCGTAAGGCCGGTCTGGAGTGGCACGGTGACCGGCGCGCGGTCCATGATGGGCGGCGCGGGGCGCTCGATGGGCAGGCGCTCGGTGGTGGCGATCGCCCCATTGCCGTCAAGTGGCCGACCGAGCGGGTCGATGACGCGCCCCAGCAGGCCATCGCCAACGGCTACATCCATGACCCGGCCAGTGCGCCGGACTTCATCGCCCGCATGCAAATGCCAGTATTCGCCGAGCAGCACGACGCCGATTTCGTCCTCGTCGACGTTGAACGCGATGCCGAATACGCCGCCGGGAAACTCGAGGAGTTCCTCGAAGCCTGCGTTGGGAAGGCCGGCGATCCTGGCGATGCCGGTCGAAACGTTCGTGATCGTGCCGACCTCGCGCGGGGTCAGTTCCGGCGTGAAAGCTCCACGCCCCCGGCTTAGCCCGTCGAACGCGCGGTCGAGTACGTGCTGCAGGCTTTCGGGCGCGGTACTCATCGGCCCGCCGTTTCGGGTTGCGACTTGGTTTTCGCCGCTCGTGCTGCCTTGGCTTCACGTTTGGCCTTGGTTTTGAGAACTGGCCTGGTTCGCCTTTTGGGGGCGTGTCCGGGCGCGTGCTTGCTCCCCAGGTGCGGGTTCGACTTTTGCCATGGGTTTGTCTTTCTCTTTCACCAGTTCGCCGATGCTATTTTCGAGCGACGAAAGGTAATCGGCGATGCTCCACGCCAACTTTTGTCCACTGGTGCTGAGTTCGATCCCGGCGATAAGGTCAGGCGCGGTCTCGAACTTTAGCTGGATGTCAGCTGAAAACGTCTCGTTGATCGCTTTCTGTATCGCCGCTCGCTGGTCCTGAGGCAGGTCAATCGCGCAGCGCACGATCGCTGGAGCGGACGTCTTCTTGAGAGCCTCGCCCAGCTTGGCTTTCGCGGGGGCATCCATATCCCGCAGGCGGCGGGTGAAAACTTCGCCGATCCGTTCCTCGAGACTGGTCGTCGCGAGATCCGCCAACGCCTTTCGCGCGACGGCGAATACCTCTTGCTGGACGAGCCGGCTGACGGATTGATCCAGGTTTCGGGCATCGCTTTCCAGCGCTTCGCGGCGCTTGGCGCTCAGCGCGTCGGCAGCCTTTCGCACTTCGTCAAGAAGCCGCTCGCGTTCCGCCTTGGCCTCGTGCTTTGCCTTGGTGAGCAGAGCGGCGCGCGCTCGATCGAACGCGTCGCTCTTCGCCTGGAGAGCGTCACGCTCGGCCTTTGCTTCCGCCTTTCTCCTGTCAGCATCGGCAAGCTCCGCGGCGATCCGCTGCTCCCGCGCGTCGATGGCGCCAAGGATCGGTTTGTACAAAAAGCGCTTCAGCAACCAGACCAGGATCAGGAAGTTGAGCGCCTGTGCAACGACGGTGAACCAGTCGATGAGCATTCACTACTTTCCCGCACTCTGGGCGATGACATAGTTCCAGTAAGGATTGGCGAAAATTAGAATCATGGAGACTACGAAGCAGTAGATGGCCGTGGACTCGATCATCGCCAGACCGACAAACAGGGTTCGGGTGATGGTGGCGGAGGCGTCGGGCTGCTGCGCCAGGGAAGTGAGCGCGGTCGCGACAGCCCTGCCTTCCGCCAGCGCTGGTCCCATTGTACCAAAGCCCGTTGTGATGCCGGCAGTGACGATAGATACCAGCGCGATGAGGGTTATGTTGTCCATGGTTGGTCCTTCATCGGTTTCGGTACTTTCAAGCGTCAGGCGATGGACTGGCTCTGACCGTGCGTGTGGCGGCCGCGATGTAAACCGCAGCCAAGATGCTGAAAATGTACGCCTGCACCATGCCGGTGAGCAGACCGAGTGCGGTCATCACGATCGGAAAGATGAAGGGCGTTATGGTGAGCAGAATGCCGACGATCATTGCCCCGCTCATCATGTTGCCGAAAAGGCGGACGGCCAAGGCCAGGGTGCGGGAGAGTTCGCTGATGATGTTGAACGGGAGCATGATGAAAGTCGGCTGGACGTAAGACTTGAGGTAGCCGCCCAAGCCCTGCTCCTCGATCCCGAACAGCGGCACGGCCACAAACACCGAGAGCGCCAACGCCACGGTGGTCGATAGCGAGGCGGTTGGCGGCTCATAGCCCGGGATGATGGTGCACAAGGCGGCCGCGGCGACGAACAGGAAGAGGGTGCCGAGAAAGCCGAGATACTTCTCAGGGTGACGCAGGCCGACATCTGCAATTTGCTTTTCGATCGAGGTGACGACGATTTCCAGCAGGTTCTGCCAGCGGGAGCGGTCCAGGCCGGTGGAGAGTTTGCGCGTGATCGCAATGGAACCGAAGACCAGCACGAACATCAGTCCCCATGTGAAGACGATCGTGCCGTTGAGTTTGAGAAACCCGCTCTGCCAGAAGATCATCTGATCGGGACTAAGGCGCATGGCCGGCTTCCTGGGTTCGGCGGAGCTGTCGTCCTCTTATCGACCGCGTCAGCCGCGTCACGATCAGTTGCGCCATGACAAATCCGACGAGACATGGGAGCAGCCGCTGCCAGTCACCGTTGGCGACAGCATAGAATCCGACGAGAACGAGGCCGGTCCGCAGCAGCATGCTGCCGAAGAACCAAAACGCCGGCCGCTTGGACGAAATGCCCTTGCCAACCGTCCACCAAAGGCCGCCGAAGAAGATCGCGCCGAGTAGCCCTCCCGCCGCCCACGCGAATGCCAGGGTCAGCAGTTCATTCATCCTTGTGCTCCTCATCCCGCATAGCCTTGTCCTGGCTGGCGACCCAATGCCAGGCGTTCAGACAGCCGAGACAGAGACCGGCCACAAGGAGGGCCAGCGTCCAGGAGTGCTGGCCCGGATGCTGTTTGTCCAACCAGGTGCCAAGTGCTGCCCCAAGAAGCGTCGGAAGGACAACCGACCAGCCTATCAGGCCCATCATGCCCAAGCCAAACCAGACGCCTGGCGAGGGGTCGCGCCGCGCCTTGAGCTTGCGTGCCGCGTTCGCGCCAACCTGCTCGGCGAAGGTCGGATCGTTCTTCGACGGATCTCTGGTCGGTTTGTCACTCATGCTGAAAGGTCGCCAGTCGGCGCAGAAATCCGGTTTCCAGCTTGGCTATCGCCGAGCGCACGCTCTGCTCATCCGCGTTCTCGGTCAGAAACTCCTGTTGCACCAGATCGCGCAATTTGCCGAGGTCGCTCCCGGCTATCGCCCGGCGCACGGAAACCACCACGTTCGGGCCTGTCTTGATCAGCACGCCTTCGTCCACCGCGACGTAGCTCTCGCCTTCCGCGCCAGTTTCGAAGACAAGGATACCGGGCGTAAGCGCCGCGACGCAGTCGAGGCGGCGCGGCAGGAGCCCAAAGGAGCCCGCGCGTGTTTCTGCAACGACGCGCGACACTTCACTATTTTCGGCGAAGATTTGAAAAGGCACGAGCACCTTAAGATTCATAAGCATCGGCGGCCTGTTCGACCTTCGTTTGAATTTTCGCCTCGGGCTTCGGACGCGGCCGGGGTGTGCCCTTGGCCGGAGACTTCGGCACGCTTGGCTCGTTGGGTCATTGATCGAGGCCCTGGGGTAGCGACGCTGGCCGGGCTTTGCCTTTGCTTTCGCCTCGTCAATCGCCCCGATCATGTAGAGCGCGCTTTCCGGGTAGTCTTTGAACTCGTCGCGAAGAATCCGCTCGCATCCGTCGAGGGCATCCTTGAGGCTCACGAGCTTTCCCTTGAGGCCGGTGAACTGCTCCGTCGTGAAGAAGGGCTGGGTCAGAAAGCGCTCCAGGCGGCGGGCGCGGGCGACCACTTTTCGGTCCTCGGGCGAAAGCTGCTCGAGGCCGAGCATGGCAATGATGTCCTTGAGCTCGGCGTATTGCGCGAGCGTGCGCCGGATTTCCTGCGCCAAGGCGTAGTGCCGCTCACCGACGATGCCCGGCGTGGCCATCTTGGAACTGGATTGCAGCGGGTCGATCGCCGGGTAGAGGCCCTCGCTTGCCCGTTTGCGCGAGAGCACGATCGAGGCGGAGAGGTGCGAGAACGTATGAACCGCCGCCGGATCGGTGAAATCGTCGGCCGGCACGTAGACTGCCTGGATCGAGGTGATCGCGCCGGTATCGGTGTTGGCGATGCGCTCCTCCAGCCCCGACAACTCGGTGCCCATCGTGGGCTGATAGCCAAGACGCGACGGCATCTGCCCCATCAAGCCCGAGACCTCGGAGCCGGCCTGGATGAACCGGAAGATATTGTCGATGAGCAGCAGCACATCGCGATGTTCATCGTCGCGGAAATATTCGGCCATCGTCAGAGCCGCATGGCCGACGCGAAAACGTGCGCCCGGCGGTTCGTTCATCTGGCCGAAGAGCATGACCATGCTCGGCAACACATCAGCCTCCTTCATTTCGCGGTACAGCTCCTCGCCTTCGCGACAACGTTCGCCGATCCCGCAGAAAATGCTTACGCCCTTCTGATGCCCGATCATGTTGTGGATCATCTCGGTGAGCAGCACCGTCTTGCCGACGCCGGCACCGCCGAACAGTCCGGCCTTGCCGCCGCGCTCCAGCGGCGCGAGCACATCGATCAACTTGATGCCCGTCTCAAAGATTTCAGACGCTGTCGATCGCCGCGCCAGCGACGGCGGAGCCCGGTGCACCGAACGCCATTGCACGTCGTTCAGCCCCGCAATGCCGTCGATGGTGTTGCCGAAGACGTCGAACATGCGGGACAGCACGCCTTTGCCCACAGGCGCCTCCAGGTTGCCGCCCGTGTTCTCCACGGCCATGCCGCGGGCAAGCCCTTCGGTAGGCGTCAGCGCAATCCCGCGGACGCGATGCGCGTCAATCTGCGCCAGCACTTCTATGACAATCTGCTTTTTCGCTCCGGTGCGCAGAACCGAGTAGATGGGAGGCAGATGCTCATCGAACCTTGCGTCCACGACGCTGCCGCGGACCGAAACCACCGTGCCGAGGGATCGGCCACTCACAGTATTGTCCCCCGACCCGCGCCCTTCAGAAACAGAAGGATTACGCCGACCAATCCTCCCAGCAACACCAGCCACAGCGCGATGGCAATACGCGTGGCTCTCGCTGCCCGATCTTTCTCCCACCAACTCGTGGGTTGGATACCCTGGACCAAAAAAGTCGCAACACCGGCAAGATTCACACAGATGAGATTCACCCAAAACAAAGCCAACGCACCAGTCGCCGGCACCGGATGGCCGCCGCCGAGCAGGAATCCGAATGTCACCAGCGGCGGCAACAATGCCACCGCCACCATCACGCCGATCAACGTCGCCGACACACCGGTCGTGAATGCAAGGGCGCCCGCAGCGCCCGACGCCAATGCCACCACGATGTCACCAAGGCCCACCCCGTCGCGCGACGCCACCTCCGACGATGCCGGGTTCACCTGCAGCAACACGCCGATGATCACGGACAACACTATCGTCGTCGCAATCCCGGCCAACATCGTCAGGAGGGCGTGCCGAAGCAGCGATAGGTCGCCGAGGGTCGTGCCAAGTGCTAAAGCAACGTTCGGTCCGAGCAGGGGCGCTATAACCATTGCTCCGATGATGATGGCCACGCTGTTGTAGTACAACCCGATCGCGGCCACGATGGTCGACAATACCGCCATCGCCAGATAGACCCGTGAGCATCGTGCGCCGTCTTTGATATCCTCGTACAACTCCTCCCGGCTGATCCGCTCGGGGGGTTTTTCCTCGGATGACGGTTGTTCGGGTGTGGCGGCCTCTTCCGGCTCGGCTCTCGGCAACGTCGCTTCGACAGGCACGACTACGACGCGGGTGCCCTCTCGGCCGCCGTACCGTTTCTCAAACAAATCCAGCACCGCCTCGGTTCGCGCGGCGTCCAAAAGAATCCGCACCAGCACTTCATCGTCGGACAATCGGAGCTGCCGGTGTTCGAGCACCGCATGCTCCTTGAGAAGTTCGTAGACCTCACCACCGTCCTTCTCGGGCAATACCATCTCAATCAGTCGCAGCGCCATCGCGGTGAGGATTCCCGTTCCCTTGAGTTCTGCCTTCTGGAAGACGAAGATCAATGCAAATCCTCGCTTAGACGGAATTCGACTTTCGAATTGCCCGCCTCGATCTTTGTCCCGGCGTCACCGCGAACGATTGCCGCAGCGTCCTCGAGGCGGCCGATGGCGGCCGTTCCGCCGGTGGCTGCGACGAAGCGTTTCGCCGCCTCGATCTTGGGACGCATCGAACCCGACGCGAATTGATCGGCCGTCAGCGCGGCCGCACCCACGCTCTTTATTCGCCGCGCGTCCGGAGTGCCAAAGTCGAGATAGACGGCGTCCACGTCGGTCAGGAGCAGGAGCATATCGGCGCCAAGTTTTTCCGCGAGGAGGGAACTCGCCCGATCCTTATCGATGACAGCTTCGATTCCGATGAGGCTGCCGTCGTCGCGGGAAACGACCGGAACGCCGCCGCCGCCACTGCAAATGACGATGACGCCGCGCTCGACGAGAAGCGAGATGACCCGTATTTCAAGGATTTCGAGGGGAGCGGGCGAAGCGACTACGCGGCGCCATTTGTCGCCGTCGCGCGCGACCTTCCACCCCCGGTCGCCGGCGAGCTCGCGCGCGGTCGATTCGTCGTAGACTGGGCCAATCGGCTTTGTCGGCGTGCCGAAGGCGGGATCGTTGGCGTCGACCCGGACCTGAGTCAGCAATGTGGCGATCGGCGTCTGGCTAGGCAGGCAGTTATCGAGTTCCTGTTCGATCAGATAGCCGATCATGCCTTCGCTCTCCGCGCCCAGGATATCCAGCGGATAGGCGCCATCTCTTGGTCCCGCTGCGGCCTGGAGGGCAATAAGACCCACCTGCGGTCCATTGCCGTGCGTGACGACGATCCGGTGGCCGGCGCCGACCAATTCGCCGAGCGACTTCGCCGCTCGGCGAACGTTCGCTCGTTGCGTCTCCGCCGTCATCGGCTCGCCCCGCTTCAGAAGCGCGTTTCCGCCGAGGGCGACGACGAGAAGCATGGCGATCAGCCGGCGATCGTGGCGACGAGGATCGCCTTGATGGTGTGCATGCGGTTCTCCGCCTGGTCGAACACGATCGAGGCGGCGGACTCGAACACCTCGTCCGTGACTTCCATGCAATCGATCCCGAAACGCTTTGCGATATCGGCGCCGACCTCGGTGTCGGTGTTGTGGAATGCCGGCAGGCAATGCATGAACTTGGCGTAGGGGTTGCCGGTCGCCGCCATAGCCTCGCGCGTAACGCGGTAGGGCGTCAGGTCGCTGATGCGCTTCGGCCACGCCGCCTCGTCCTCGCCCATCGACAGCCAGACGTCCGTGTAGACGAAGTCGGCTCCTTTGACCGCCTCGTCAACGCGTTCGGTCACGGTCAGGCGCCCGCCTGTGTCTTTGGCAAGCTTCTCGAAATGGTCGGTGAATGCCTTATCGGGCCAGAGGTCGCGGGGCGACGCGATGCGCATATCGATGCCGACCTTGGCGGCTCCGATCGCCAGCGAGAGGCACACGTTATCGCGCCCGTCGCCCATGAAGGTGACGGCCAGATCGGACAGATGCTTGTGGGTGAATTCGCGCATCGTCATGAAGTCGGCAAGCGTCTGGGTCGGGTGGGTCTGGTCGGTAAGCCCGTTATAAACCGGCACCCCCGCATTCGCGGCGAGCTCCTCGGCAATCTTCTGGCCGAATCCCCGGTATTCGATCGCGTCATACATACGGCCGAGCACGCGAGCGGTGTCCTTCATCGATTCCTTGTGGCCGATGTGGCTGCCGCTCGGGCCGAGAAAGGTGACGTGCGCTCCCTGGTCGTAGGCGGCGACCTCGAAGCCGGTTCGAGTGCGGGTCGAATCTTTTTCGAAGATCAAGGCGATGTTACGGCGCGACAATCGCGGCTGCTCGGTACCGGCGTTTTTCGCCGCCTTGAGCTCGACTGAAAGCTGGAGAAGGAAGCGGATTTCGGCAGGGGAAAAGTCGTCGAGCGTCAGAACGCTGCGGCCTCGGAGATTGATCGGCATAAGTCCACGTCCTTCGGGTCTCAGATGGGATCGCGCGCGATGGGACAGGACATGCAGTGGCTGCCGCCGCGGCCGCGTCCGAGTTCGGATCCCTCGATGGTGATGACTTCAACCCCGGCTCGGCGCAGCAGCGTATTGGTGTAGACGTTACGGTCGTAGCCGATGACGACGCCGGGCTCGATGGCGAGAAGATTGTTGCCGTCATCCCATTGCTCGCGTTCGGCCTCGTAGCTGTTGCCGCCGGTAGCGATGACGCGCATCCGGTCGAGGTCCGAGCGCCTCCTGAACCACTTCGAGGAAGGGTTTGTTCTCAGGCGTGATCTCAACCCCCGAGACCCCGGCACCCGGACGCAGCGAAAAAGCACGAATGCGTTCGACGACTGGCGGATAGACGGTGACGAGATCGCGATTGCAGAAGGTGAAGATGGTGTCGAGATGCATGAATGAACGGTCACGCGGCATGAGCGCAGCGATGACGCGTGCAACACTACCCTTTGCGAACAGGCGCGCCGCCAGCGAAGCCACGGCCTGCGGTGTCGTGCGCTCACCCATCCCGATGAGGACGACACCGTTCTCGACGGGCATGACATCTCCGCCCTCAAGCGTAGCTATGCCGGTAGATCCGTCCGAACCGTCCCACCAGGTTTCGAATCCGGCGTCGCGGAAACGCGGGTGAAAACGATAGACCGCGGCGACATTGGCCGCCTCCGGACGCCGGGCCGGCCAGTACATCGGATTGACCGTGACCCCGCCGTGGACCCAGCACGAACTGTCGCGGGTGAAGAGCTGGTTGGGTAGCGGCGGCAGCACGAAATCCTGCGGCTCCATAGTCCGGCCGACAAGACTCCGTGGGCAGCGAATGGCAACTCGGCGCGGGCGATGCCGCCGATCATGAAGCGGCCAAGCTCGATCGCCGGCATCTCGTCGAGCCAACCGCGCATCTCACCGACCATGTCCTCGCCAACGGCCGCGGCGCTGATCCGTCGGTCGAGAAGCCATTTTCGCGCTTCTTGAAGGGCGAGCGTTTCGCCGAGCAGAGTGCCGAAATCGAAGACAGCGACGCCGCGCTCGCGCAGCGCGTCGACGAACATGTCATGTTCCTGGCGTGCCTTCTTCACCCACAGCACGTCGTCGAAGAGCAACGCTTTGCAATTGTCCGGGGTCAGTCGCTGAAGACTAAGGTCAGGACGGTGAACCACCACTTCCCGGAGTTGGCCGACTTCGGAATAGGTGCCGAGCCGCGTCTTGGCTGCTGGCGCGTTCATAGCGGGCTGATGCTCCCGTTCCAGATCAGATAGGCCGCGGTCAGACCGGCAATGACAAGTGCGATGGCGATTAGCACCTCAATGGTCGTAAATGTCTTCTCGCCGTGCTCGCGACGGGCGATGACGTAGATGATGATGCCCGGCGCGTAGAGCATCGCCGCCATGAACAGATAGGTGGGGCCGGCGGCATAGACGAGCCAGACGCCGTAAACAGTAGCGACGCCGCCGGCGACGAGATCGCGCGTCCGGCTCTCTCTGTCGCGATAGGCTTCGCCGGTTAATGCGAGTTTGGCCGCGTAGGCACCCGAGAAGACGTAGGGAACCAGAATTGCGGTGGAGGCTATGTAGAACAGCGCCTGATAAGTGCTGTTGGCGAAGAGCGCGACGATCAAGAAGATCTGCACCAGCCCGTTGGTGATCCACAGCGAGGTAGCGGGGGCGCCCTGCTTATTTTCGCCGCCAAAGAAGCGCGGCAACGTCCCATCGCGGGCGGCGACGTGGGGCACCTCGGCGGCGAGCATTGTCCAGGCGAGGAAAGCGCCAAGCACGGACACGACTAGCGCAATGTTGATCAGGATCGCGCCCCACGGACCGACCACATGCTCAAGGACGCCGGCCATTGAAGGGTTCTTTAGGGCGGCAAGCTCCGGCTGGGTCATGACGCCGAGTGCGAGCAGGGAGACCAGAGCATACAGCGCGAGACAGGTGAGAAAGCCGGCCATCGTCGCCAGGCCGATATCCCTGCGGCGAGCGGCACGGGCTGAAACGACACTGGCGCCTTCAATGCCGATGAATACCCACAGCGTGACCAGCATGGTGCTCTTGACCTGGCTCATTACCGAGCCAAGCTTGACGTTGCCGGCACCGCTGAAGTCGAGGGAGAAGATGTCGATCTTGAAAGCAACCACCACGATGGCGATGAAAAGAACGATCGGCGCAATCTTGGCGATGGTTGTTATCAGATTGACGAAGGCGGCCTGACGCACACCCGAGAGGATCAGCGCGTGGATGAGCCAAAGCACGACCGAAGCGCCGAGGATCGCCTGCCAGGTATTGCCTTCGCCGAATGAGGGAAAGAAATACGAGAGCGCGCTGAACATGACGACAGCGTACGAGACGTTGCCGATCCAGGCGGAGAGCCAATACCCCCAGGCGCTGTTGAAGCCGATGAAGGGCCCGAAACCGGCCTTTGCGTAAGCATATGGGCCGGCATCAAGCGCCGGCTTCCTTGTCGCGAGACCCTGATAGACGAAAGCCAGCGCCAAAATCCCGATGCCGCTTATTCCCCAACCGATGATGATAGCCAGCGGCCCTGCGCCGTTCGCCATGTTCTGCGGGAGGCTGAACACGCCCGACCCGATCATCGATCCGATGACGACTGCGGTTAGCGCGCCAACACCGAGTTTTCGCGACGCGCCCGACGCCGCGCCAGTACGGCTTTTGTCGACAACCGAGGTGGTCATGGTTTCATACTATCTGACCTCGTCCAGTGGGAGCCGTCTGATGTCGCTAGAAATTTTCCAGCATAACCTTAGGAAACGGCAGGCAACGGATCATTGATACAAGTCAAGCATCGAACATCGATGATTACCGCTTCTGGACGACCGGGAAGCTTCCAGCATCAGAATAGCGGATTGATGTTTCGGTCTCTGTGCAAAATTGATCACCAGAAGACCTCGAACGCGATTTAGCTTAGCCGACTTCCAGAAGTGTTTGGTTGGCATCTTACCCCTACGGTTTGCGTCCGTACGGCACGCTTCCCGACTGGCGGGACTGGCAGAGGTTTCGGACGGTAGCTCATTCGCGGAACCCGCACCGGGATTGCGGCGGTTCACACTTGGGCACGCGCTTGATTCCGCACCGTGGCGCATTCAGAATCGGGAATCCACAGGTCCGCTCTGACTGGACGAACCACCGTTTCTGGTATCCCACGAAAGCTCAGCGAACGGCCAAATAGCGGCGCGAAGCGGGGCTACAGGACCTGGAGCGCGCCGGAAGGAACATGACGCCGTCCTCGACGCGCTGGCGGATGTGCTGAACTGGGTGTGAACGCCTCGCGCGCGTGCGGGCGCACGCGCGCGAGGGCTTTCCCGGAGCGAAGTGCATTTACGGCGCGTCAATCCGGGAAAACGCGCCGCCGGTGCCCAAGGAAGCCCGTAGAACTCGATTTGCGTCAATTGCCGGAAAATGGGGTCGTTTTTGTAAGCAATACGCGCCAGTAGCGTGCGCCCAATCGATTCCCGGGGCAGTTGGCGCCGATACCGGTGGCCTTGTCGCTGGCGGCATCCCAAGATGCCTTTCACTATTTGTCCGTCAATCGGGCTTTCGCCGCGGCGGCCAACGCCTTTGCCATGATCTCCTCGATTGCCTCCCGCTCGGTCTGGATAGTGGCATGCGGGTTGACCGCGGGCGGCGCAGGCGGTGCGGTCCGCGGCTCGGCCGGGGCGAAGCCGTTCTGCCAGGCCGAAAACAACTGTGCAATCAACGGACGCTTACCCCTGATCAAATGATCAAATTCGCAGTTCCCAGTTCCCTGTTAGCTGCCTTGATTTCCCTGCTTTGCAGAACAAATTCCCTGTTAATTCGTTTAGGGAAATTGCTCGAAATCTCTTATGAATTCAGTGTCTTGTCGCACTGCGAACGCCCGAATTTGATCCGGAATCCATGAATTTCCCTGTATTTTCCCGCAAAACAGGGAATTTCGCACCAGAGACGAGTTTGCTAAAGACTGCCAGCACCGCCAGCGACCCCCACGACTTGTCTCCGACATCGCAGCCTCGTGCCAAGCGACCGAAACAACGCGGTTATTTGCGCTCATTCCCGATCTGAATCGCCCAAAACGCCGGCTTTCGAGCGACATTCGAGGCCTTTGTGGGCCGGGGTCTCTGCGCGTCATGGTCTAGGGTCGGTTTCATCAGGAACAGGGAATATTCAGTGATTTTGGCCAGGTAACAGGGAGACTGCTCAGTTCAATCGACGACAACTGCAAAATTCAATCGCAATTACAGCAGCTTAGTAGGTCCATTCGGCACCTTCCTGTTATTTGCCAAAACAGGGTGCAGTGTCGGCAAAAACAGGCTGGGTGAATCGACCTAACAGGCGACTGGTTCGCCGAATACAGGTGTCGTTTGCCGAATATCAGCTTGTTCGGCCGCGTCCAGATCGGATGGGAGATGGCGCTCCGAAACGCCGCGCCTGTTCTGCCCATGAACCGGGGATTTCGGCTTCCATCAAACGCGCGAGCGTGAGGCCCGGCGGCTGACGACCTCCGAGAATGGCCTGCTGCAGGTCGGGCGCCAGGAAAGCGAGGCGAACGAGCCGACGGCGCCGGAGTGTGTCCGGCGCCGATCGGAGACCGGGCATGCCAGAGCGATCAATTTCAGCCATGGCGTGGGCGGTGCGCAAGGCCTTGATCAACGTCGGGTCAGGGCGAGACGCGGATTCGACCCCGCCCGTCACATGCGTGCGCCCGCCGCGCGTGTGCATGGAGATCGGCAGCATCAGACGAAGCTGACCTGGGTCTGCGTGATCGGGCTCGGCCTTCTCTCCATTCGCTAGTTGCCGCCGGATCGCGTTGAGATGACGGATCGGCATCAGGATCTCGACATGGTCGGCGTGGGCTTCGACGCGCGATGGCAAACTGAGCGGCTCGCTCTGCCGGCTATTCGTCAATCGCCGGAGGATTTCCGAGAGCCGACTTTCGAGCGCTGCGGCCGGCACGCGCCGAACGATGTTGTCGCCACTCCCTGATCTTCGGCGCCCTTGCTGCAGGGGAGCGGACACATAATAGCGATAGAGTTTTCCTGCCTTGCCGTATGCTGAGGCTGGCGACATCGGTTCACCGTCGGCATCGAATATCCGGCCGGCCAAAGGTGCTCGTGCGACCTTGTTCCGGCTCTGCGCATGACGACGAACATTGGCATCGAGTTGTTGCTGGGCCGCGTCGAAGACTTCGGGGTCGATGATGGCAGGATGCATGCCGGGATGGGCCTTGTACCTGTGAACGATCATGCCGAGATAGGTGCGATTGCGCAGCAGGTGGAACAGGGCACCCCGGCTGAAGGGCATGCCTCCCAGGACCCTTCCCTTTTTCGTTACCCGCCGCTTCGAGCGGATACCGCGCTCGTCCAGCCAACGTTCCAGCGCGTGAACCGAGCGAAGTTCGAGATAGGCGCGGAAGATTGTCCGTACGGTCTCGGCCTCTTCCTCATTGACGACGAGTGCACGCAATCCGTCCGTCGGCGGGTCGTAGCCGAGCGGCAGCATTCCACCCATCCACATCCCTCTGGCCTTGGAAGCGGCGATCTTGTCGCGAATGCGTTCGCCGGTAACCGCGAGAACCCGGTCTTTAGCGATGGCGGCTTGAATTTCCTGGGGGCTCATTTTTGGCATGTCGCCAGCCTACCACGGGCACGCCGACAAGGTATCAATGTGGGCCGGGGTTGAACCCAGCCGGATGGCCTGCTGCCGGCATTTCGGACACGAGGTTAAGCTAATATAGCTCGTTCCTCGAACTCCACGGGGCTCAGATAGCCCAGCGTCGAGTGGCGGCGCCTCTAATTGTAGAAGCGTTCGATGTAGTCGAACACATCCGCCCTGGCGTCCCTCGTCCTAGAGATCGGGTCGAACGGTAGCCGACAACGTGCCTTCTGCAAGTGCCCAAAGGTGGATTGCGTCGTCAGCAATCCAGATGTCCTTTGGGGTAAGTCTGGAAATAGTCCCGTTTAACTCGAGTTCAACACTTTTTTGCTGGAAGTTAGTCACCCCCGTTTTAACCTCCTGCAATGGCCCGGCGTAGTGAAACCTCAGCTTGTCTTCGATTATCTGCTCGAGCGAGCGCCCGTCGAACCAGGCAGCAGTCTTGAGCAAAACGCGCGTGGAATCGCCATCAAACCTTACGTCGGCGACACGAACTTCCTGCGCATCGAGATCAAGATAGGGTCGAGCCGTTAGATAGACGCTTCCCTCCACCCCCAGGGAGGGGCGCGTCGCAAAGGTTAGCCCGATGACTATACGCTGCCCGCTCTGATAAAACTCTACCTCGCTGACGGTCAGCGGCGCCGCCGGATATCTTTCGTCGAGGAACTTCACAATTTCCGCATGAGCAAGGTTACTAGCAGGCTTGAGTTCTACCTTACCTTCGACTGATAGCGAAAAGCTGCTCGCGATGTCATTTGCAAGCACGATGGGTAGCGTTTCCTGGCCAGCAGGAGGCTTGGAGCCGAAGACGATTGCAGGCCGGGCTGCAACGCGCAACGCTAGGGCGAGCTTGTTGTCTTGGGCTTGGCCGCTGCCGACAAACTGCGAGAGCGCAACCTGCTCGACATGCGTGGCAATCCATAAGTCAGATCCCATGGCGATTGGTTGCGCCGCGAGCTTCGAGATCTCGGCTACCCTGTCGGAGAACTGAAGCTTATCGCCAATCCCCTGCTTGAGTTGCTTGTTGACGATAGAAAGAAGGGCCGTTTCGACGGCTTTACTCAATATTTCTTTCTGAATGTAGAGCGAAATGTCGAAGAGCCCGGCATCCAGCAGTTCCACGGCGCCGGGCAGGCAGATCTTTTTGATGTCCAAACCAAATTCCTTTGCTTTAACATTGATGGCCGGGGACGGCAGGATTTCGGTTCCAACGACTGCCGTAACGTGTGTGGTCACGTCACAGGCCAGAGCGCCCTTCACCGTCACATCAGCTCCAAGAAGTCCCTGCTTGACGTCTACCGAAACCTCTACCCGTAGATCTCCCGCGACCTTAATGTCGCTGCCTTGCGCGTCGATGTCGACAGATGTCAGGAAAACCTTGTGATTGATCCAGATCGTGGTCGGAGAAAGCTTCTCTTTCAGCTCGATGAACGGCTGTATCTCCGATTGAACTACCTCTTTGACCTCAGGCCAACATTCGGTAGCGTCCTTGAGGCAAGGCACGTAAACGGTTTCCACGATCGTCTCGAAACACTTGCCCGGCTTGTGAAAAATATTCGTGATGCAATTCTTGGCTACATTTTTCACAATGTTCTGAGGGCATTGCGCAGCGACCTGTTTGGTCAGGCAGCCGGCAGCCTTGAAAGGAGTAACGACCCTGTCGACGACCATGTCCTTCACAGATTTTTCTTCGACCAGCAACTTCGCGTTGATCTCTCCGCTGCGGCCGGCGGTCAGCGGAGTTGATTGATATTTTGCCATCATGTTGGCTTCGACGTCGGCTGTGTTTACCGAGATGTCGACCCCGATGTTCGACTGAGGGATGGATACCGTGCGCTGGCTGTCGTTGTCTCGCGGAGGCGCCTCAGCGTTCCAATCGTCGCACCCTGCAAGTGTTAGTGTCACCAAAAGTAATAGCAGATATTTCATGTACTGATCCCCCACGATCTAGTCTTGTCTGTGACGTGCTCCCCGATTTGCGGAGGCAAACCAAACAACTGAGAGGTGGGGGCGGAGTGTTGGTTGTTCCGCCCCCTGTTGTCCGGTCAACGGCTGGTTAGGCCGTCAGTTCTTCAGCAAGCGGCGAGACAGATCGACCGGGCCGGTTCGGGGAGCCGGTTGCAAAGTATCTCGCAGAGTCCCGAAGGGGTAACCCCGCCGGAGATCTTAGTTGGCGTCGCCGTCCGCTGAACGGCGCTGGCCTGAGTTGGCATTTTCATCTTGGAGTCCTCTCTGATCTGCTGGCCCGGGACGCACAGCAATGAAGTGTCTGCACCTACGTCCGCCCCCGCAGCGGTGTGCAGCCCGTTGTTTCAGAAGCAATCGATGCAGCCGGACGCGCCAATTCCTGCGAGGCACTCAACGCAGGCTGTCCCCAAGGATCCGACGCAGACGGCGCCGCAGGCTATGATCGCGGTTCCGCACGCGATCTTCTTCAAGACATTGCAGCCTGATGGCTCTATTGAGTCTTCGTCCGGAGCCTGACTTGCATTTCGGAGTACGGGCAGAGCTTGAACGGGCATCATCATTACAGTCTCTCCTTGTTGAAGCTGGATCGGAATGCGGCCAGCAGTTGGTGATCATCAGAAATCGAAGCGAATTCGGGCTTACACGCGCTTGGTCCAGCTCCGGACCGTTCCAACGGTGACCGGAATTACCTCGCTAACATCGATGGTGAACCGAAACACACGGTTCGCCATGTTCATGTTGTTCGGTTGGAAGAACGACAATTCGACGTCATAGCATTCGGAGTTGATCCTGCAGATCGGACTCTTCTTGACCTCGATGGTGTCGAGCTCGAGCTGATGCTGCGTGGAGACCCGCACGACGTCGACAATCTGAACCGCGTTCGTGGCAGAGTAATTCAGCGCGCGATCCTCGCCGGTGATCCCGAGATTGCGCAGATCGTAATAAATTCGATTGAGGAAGTTACCGAGCCCGCCGGCGAGCGCGTCGAAGCTCTTTTGAGCCTCGGCTGCCTTCGGACGCGGACCGAGCACATGGCTGACAAGAGCCGGCGTCGCCCAGCTGAACATGCCGCGCATAGAAGGCACGATCACCGGGACCACCTGGCCCGACTGTAGTCGCACGCTGCCGCCGATCACACCCGGAACCGAGATCAACTCCACACCGTCGGTCAATTGCCCTTTCAACAGGCTCACTATCCGCCCATAGCCCGCAGATGCGAATGGTCCGACAGGCTGAATGGCGTAGATCGGGGTGACATCGACATTCAGCGTCCAGATCACGGACCCTGCTTCAGATGGATTTGCATCCAAATAGGAAAGCAGCTGCTCAGGAATTGGGGATTGTTGATCCCGACCGGCATGGCCTGGGTGAACGAGTTGCGACGCGCTTCAGATCCGAAGTCGTACCCAAGTTTCCCGAGCGCGTAGACGAACGGCAGTTTCTGCGCAACCTTCTCGCCCCCGCACCCGCAGCCGGATTTCTTTTCGCCACCTCCGCAACCACAACCGCCATCGGACGGAGTGAGGTCGGACATCGCGATGCCGGATATCTCCGCGGGACCGCTCGGCATCGGACTTCCGGTGCCGCCGTCTCCTTTGATTTCAGATGCGGTAAAACCGGCTTCGCTCATTGAATGATTTTCAACTTCGCTCATGCTCATAACTCCCTTCTGGATGTGATCAATGGCACCCTGGACGTTGATTCGGCCTGCGAGTATTCTCGAGCACTCCTCAACGCCAGACGGAATGCAGGGAATTGCGGAATGCAGCAGCGCTTCGCCGACCGCGCGCGGATCCGGCGACCGTCCAACCTTGATCTGACTGCTTAGTAGAAGTGCGGCGAGCCCGGACACCAGCGGGGTCGCAAAGCTCGTTCCGCTCTTTCGCGCCATGCCGCCTTGCAAGGCAGCGCCCAGTATGTCGGATCCTGGCGCGAGGATGCCCTGATTGCGATACGTCGAGCCGTAGTTGCTGGACGGCAGCGGTTGACACTTGTCGTCCATGGCGCCGACGGCCAGCACAGAAGCGACGGCTGCGGGAATGTGCAGACACTCGCAGCCGTCGTTGCCGGCGGCCGCGACGATCAGGACATTCTGCCTAATGCAGCTATCGATCGCCTGTGCCAGTATCGGATGCGGTTCCCCGGACTTTGCTAGCTGGCCGCCGCTGATATTTATGACGTGTGCGCCGTTCTCGACCGCGAGCAGAATGGCGCGCGCCAAGTCGAGTTGCGAACATTTCAGGCTGTCGTCGCCGAAAACCGGGACGATCAAACCACCACAGAATGGCGCAATGCCCTCTATCGAACTGCCTAGCTGCCCAAAAATCAGGCTGGCAACGTGGGTCCCGTGCTCCGTGGCGCCGCCGTCGGCCGAAGTTACGCTGGCAACCGTTTTCAACGGCGTCAAACGAGCGCCGCGAAAGCAATCATGCGTGAGGTCCACGGGACCATCGAGCACGGCAATCGTAACGTTCGGATCGCCGCCTCCGAGCGCAATCAGAACATCCTGACGAAATACTGCAGCCGTTCTGCCAACCATTACACTCTCCATCGCCGCACGCAGAGCAACGCGCCAGCCATGCCTTCATCTGCTTTTGCAAACTATCCAGCAAACCGCTTCGCACTGGGGCCCAGCGCCTCTGCGCCGGCATTCTCGGATACAGCGAGAGCAGGACGAGACGGATGCCGGCCTCTCGGCTCGCATTGGCGTCATGCGCGCCGCCGGCTTGATGATCGGCTGGAGGTCGGCTGCCATCGCAGATAACGGCAGCAGCACGCCAGCCCCGCTGACGCCGGTAGCCCACAACGCAAGCGCAATCATGAAAATCCGTTTTCGAAACACGAGCATGATCCTGCCTCTATTCCGCGCCGGATGTCCGGCCTATCTGTCGACCGCCAACGCTGCCCGGGAATCGGGAAACGAACGTTGCCTCGACGCCCCCGGCGACGACATCCTGACGTTCTGATAGCGCTTGCTGTCGGTCTGTTGGTGCGGCTGGCCGGGCGCGAGATTGACAACCTTTGCGCACGCCCGAGTGGGGGCCCGCGCTCATCGCGCAAACTGCCCATCCGAGCACAACAAGTCTGTTCATGCGGTATCCCTAGTTGCGAGCGCCGATGAATTTCGGTTGGGCACACCATTCCGCGGCGACGTTCGCAATTTGCGAACAAAGGGTTCAGGTCATGAGAAAAAAACGTGATCGAGTTGTGAAAACTGGTATGTTCGCTTTGGGCGGGAGGACGAAATAAGTGTGATGGCCGCGGTTAAGCAGTTCACGATGGGTCTATTCGGGCCCTTTCGACTTCTGAAACCCGGGGGTGAGCGCATAGAGATCCCCAGCAAAAAAGGAGTTGCGGTGGTTGCAATGCTCGCCATGGCAAAGGACGGCGAGCGCGCACGCGGTTGGCTGCAGGAAAAGCTATGGGGACAGCGGCAGCAAGCCGAAGCGCGCGGAAGCCTGCGTCGCGAACTTTCGAACCTTCGAAAACTGCTCAACCAAGACAGTGCAGCGCTTCTCGTTTGCGAACACGACCGCGTTCAGCTCGACCTCAAGCTGATCAACATCGATGCACGGAGCAGCCGCGATCACCCGCTGGCCTGCGAGTTTCTTGAAGGCTTGGACATTCCGGGCGAAGATGGATTCGAAGACTGGTTGCGAGACCAACGGGCTGCTCTGGCCCTGGAAGTGCGGCCTGCGGCGGTGATGCCAGGCAAGAAACCCGGTGATTCCAGAGAGATCGTTTCGTCGCTGCCAAGCCACATCGTCGATACAACAGAGCCGCCAGCCGGCTTTGACGGTAACCCGGCGCTCGCCGTCATGCCGTTCTCTAACGCGACTGGCGAAAGCGAACATAACTATCTCGCGGAAGGCATCAGCGAGGAAATTATCGATCGTCTGTCGCGGATCCGCTGGCTGCCTGTTATCGCGCGCAGCATGAGTTTCTCATTGTCCGATGTTTCCAACAGAAGAATCGTCAGCAAGAATTTGGGAGCGAAATATCTTCTCGAGGGCCGTCTGCGCCGCGAGCAAACAGGATATGGGATCGCCGCCAGCTTGATCGACGGGCCGAGCGGCCACACCCTGATGTCGCAGCGATTTGCCATAGACTCCCTGATTTCGCGGAATTCGTTTGAAGAATTCATGACCGAACTTGTCGCTCATCTCGAAGCACGGATCGATCACACCGAACAGGTCTGGACGCGCAGCAAGCGCCGGGACAGCCTCACCGTGAAGGACCTGATCTGGCGCGGCCGCTGGCACCTCAACAGACTGACCCGGGCCGACGCCAAGATAGCGCAGAAACTCTTTGCCGAAGCTCGCGCGCTCGATCCAGATTCGTCGGAGGCCCTCATCCAATCGACGTTTGCATTGGGCTGGGCAATCTGGGCCGGCCGCCAGCCGACCGAACGCATAGCTGAAATGAAAAAGCTGGCCCAGGATGCGATCTACGCGGACCGGGACGACGGCCGCGGCTATATGCTGGCCGGTATCGCGGAGATGTGGCTGCGTCATCCGATAGCCGCCAGAAGACTGTTGCAACAGGCGATCGAACTCAACCCGAGCCTTGCACTGGCAAGGGCGCATCTTGGTGGGAGCTGCAACCTTTCGGGCGAGCCAAGCGAGGCTATTTCGCATCTCAAGGCCGCACTGCGCCTCAGCTCAAATGACTCGCATACCTTTTATTCGCTTGCGGAACTGGCGCTTGCGTTCTGCATGCTCGGATTGTGGGATGAGGCGATCGAGCACGCCGATCACTCTCTCGCCCGCCGCCCGGCGTATTGGTACGCCCACGTCATCAAGATCAACGCCATGGCCAGGAAGGGCGAACTTTCCGCTGCGCGCCGTGCGCTGGACGAATTGCTGTCGGTGAAGCCGAATTTTTCACGGCGATACGTTGAATGGCTTCCGTTCGTGGACCGAACCTGGATCGGTCATTTCATGGCGGGCCTGAACATGGTCCCGGGCTACAGCATTGATCTTCCACCAGGAGACGATCAGGAGTTCCCCAGGGAGTTGAACTGACGTTCATTTCAATACGATTTTCTTGATGAGGCAGCCATGTTGACGCTGAAATATTACGCCGCGATCAAAGGAGCTCAGCACAAGACAGAAGCCGACCCGCCCGACGCTATCCTGCCTTTCGACTTCGACAAACTCGGAGCAGATAGCTGGCGCCGACGCGCATTTATCTGGCTGACCGGCTGGCTGTTTCCTGTAGTGCTCGCGTTGTTTCGTGCGATCTGGCCCAATCCGAAATTCTGGCGTCTCATTATCGTGACGCGCGCCACCGACGTTCGCGACGTCCTGATGAGGACTGCCGACTTCGAGGTGCCCTATCGTCTCGAGATGACCGAACTCGCCGGAGGAGAAAAATTCGTTCTGGGCATGGAAGGCTCCGGTCACGACCAACAGAACCAACACATTCGAACCGTTATGCCGGCCAGCGACGCCCAGGTGGTCATCGACTTGAGTCATCGATTTGCGAACGCCCTGATCAGAACGTCAGGCGGCCGCATCGACGTGATGAAGGACTTCATCACTCGGATCGCCACCGAAACCTGTGCCGCCTATTTCGGACTACAGCTGGAAGATCCCGACGCTTTTGCAGAATGGACGATGTCGATCTCTGCTCTGCTGTTCGCCGATCCCTTCGGCGACGCCGCCACGCGGGAGTTGGCTCTGAATGGCGCGGCTCGTGTGCGCGCCGTCATAGACCATTCGATCGCGAATGCGGCAAGTCTGCCGCCAAACACCGTCCTTGGCCGGTTGATCGGTCTCAAGGCAACGGACCAGACTCTAACGGACAAGAAGATCGGCGCCATCCTGGTCGGATTGGCAACCGGATTTATTCCGACGAATACGCTCGCCGCCGGAAAGATTTTGCAGGAACTGCTACGCCGTCCGAAACTCCTGCGCGATGCCATCGGCAAAGCACGTAACGCCAGCCGGATTGACGGCGAAAATCGAATGACTGGCAGAAACGAGAACCCTGACAAGCAGGCGCTTCAGGCAATCCTTCTTGAGGCTGCGCGCGTTAACCCCGCTCTAGCCCCCGGACAATGGCGCTACGCCAGACAGGACGCTGTCATCGCGCCCGACACCTGGCGACAGCGAAAGGTACCGAAGGGCTCGGTGCTGATGGTCGCGACCATGTCGGCATTGCGGGAAAAGTCTAACGGCGCCAAACCCGATACGGACCTTATGTTCGGCGACGGCATCCACGCATGTCTGGGCAAGTACATCGCGATGGCCCAGATCACCGAAGTGTTTACTATCCTGCTTTCACAAATCAATCTGCGCTTCAGCGAGGATACCTGGGGCAGCCGCATCAGATGGGTTGGCCCGTTCCCCCGCCGGCTCGACATGACGTTTGATCCGGCTGTCTCGCCCAGCACCCAAGCCATGATCACGATCTGCGCCCCCCTTGTCGTCGGCGAGGGAGAGGACCCTGCCAAGAAGGCGCAGGACATTCAGAGGAAGATTGCGGAGCTGAAAAATCCGGCGAACGCCCAGATGCGGGAGACGTTCGACAAGACCGGCATCGTCCACTTCGCTTCGCTCTCGCTGGTCGAGGCAGGCGATGCCAAGAGCCCGGCGCCGCATCTGCTGTTTGAACTGAATGTCGATGGTTCCGGCGAAACGGCGTTTCAGCTAATCGCCAATGCAGATATCGAAGTGGCCGATGGCAAACTCCATTCGATATTCCGGAACACGCTCAAGAGCAACGCAGGCCTTGCCGATATCCTCAGCAGCTACGTCCTCGAATTGAAAACCCGTCCGTGGGGCCCGATCGGCCTTAACTTTAACGGTACGCCGGAGTTTTCCGTTCCCGACATTGCGATGCAGGAATTGCTGTCGAAATTCGCCAAGCAGACCCTTAATTTCTATATGAGTTTTCACTCCGGTTTCGGTAATCGCGCAATGGAGGCGCTGAAGTTCATCCGCATATTCTTACGCAATCCCTCCGCATACCAAGCCGTTCTAAAGGACCCCAGATACGATAGTGCGGAATTGCGGGAGATGATCGATGTGGCACCAAAACTAGTGGATTACCTTATCGTTCCAAGCAGGCGGCAGCTCAAAATCTCTGCCTGGAAGGATTGCAGCCGTAAGGAGGCGATTTTCAAGTTCGTGCAGACTTGGAATTTCTGGTGCTTCGCCCTCCCTGTGATCATGGTCGCTTTTCTGTTTGGACTCGCGATCTTCTTCGCGACGGCGACGTCAGCGATCATTTTGCTTGGCCTTGCGGGCCGAATCACGCTCGCCGTCATCGGCGGTCCCGCGATGGTGCTGATTTTGCTGGCACTTGTCGTCACTGTTTTCGTGGCCTTGCTTCGACACCACGAGATCCGCGACATTCCGGACGATCAGAATCCGAATCTCGAGCATGTCCGCGAGATCAGCGGCATCGAAAACGCGCCCGGGTTCGCGCAAAATCATTTTATGGCCGTTACAGAATTGAAGGGCGGATGGTTCAGGAAGGTGACGCTTGCGTTGTCCCTGTGGGGCATCAAGCAAATGGTGCTGTTTCTATTCCGCCCCGGCTTCGTCCTCAACATGGGGACCATTCATTACGCGAAATGGTTTCGAATACCGGGTCGCGACAAATTGATCTTCCAGGCCAACTACGACGGTAGCTGGGAAAGCTACCTGGAGGATTTCATTATGAAGGCCCACCAGGGCCAGACCGCAGCCTGGGGCAACGGCGTCGGCTTTCCCCGCACCAGTTACCTGATTAATAACGGCGCCCAGGATGGCGACCGATTTAAGCGCTGGGTACGCCGCCAACAGGTCATCGCGCACTTCTGGTACAGCCGCTTTCCCCACCTAACGGCTGATCAGATCCGCAACAACGCGCTGATCCATGACGGACTGGCGCGGGCGGCGACCGGCTCGGCCGCTCGCGCCTGGCTCGACTGCTTTAGCTCTATCCCTCGCCCGGACTACGCCATCGAGAGCGATGAGGTTCAGTCACTGGTGTTCCGGGGCCAGCGGTCACTGCCTTGCTCGATCTGCGCCCTGATCCATTTGCCCGGTACCAAGCAAGCTCGCATCAAATGGCTTGAAAAACTCGAATATGGCAGCGCGTCGCGGCATGGTAGCATCCAACTGCGGGAACGGGACAAATCCTGCGAAATCACATTTGGTGACCATCCCTCTAACGGCGAGCGCGAGCGGAACCATGCCACGTTCGTCGCCTTTAGCGCGGCCGGACTGCACAAGCTCGGCCTCGCCGATCCGACCAAGCAGGACGGACTGGGTACGTTTCCCAACACGTTCAATCTCGGGATGGCCAACCGCGGCCGCAGCCTTGGCGATTTCGGAGAGACCGCGTCGGCTGAGTGGCGCTGGACAGACGCGGCCATTAAAATAGGTGGCCCCGCGGCCGTCGATGCCGTGCTGCTGATATGCGCCGGTAGTTCCGAAGCGTGCAGGGAGGCTCTCGGCAAGCATCTCGAATTGCTCGGGCCTGGCGCCTTGGCTCATGAGATCCCGACCCAGCCCCCGACCCAGATCCTAGGCTACGATGACGAAGGGCGCGCCGTCATCAAGACGCTACCCGACGAGACCAGCAAAACCGGTCGCCGTCCGGTCGCTGGCTATGCCAAGGCAAGCACAACGGCTAAGATCGATCCCGTCGAATACGAGCATTTCGGGTTTCGCGACGGCATTTCCCAGCCGGTGATCCGGGGAACCCAGCGGTTCTCGAAAGGTGCCCGCAAGCGCGACATTGTTGAGCCCGGCGAATTCATTCTCGGATACCGCAACAATCAGGGATACTATCCGCCGACCGCGACCGTACGTGCTGAATCGGATTCGAAGCTGCATCTTCCGATCGTGCTTGCCGATGTTCCAAGCCGATTCCCCTCGTATGGAGGGGGCAATGCCGCCGCGCGCGATTTCGGCCGAAATGGAAGCTTCCTCGTCATCCGGCAACTTGAGCAGAATGTCGAAGGATTCAAGGATTTCGTCGAGGCAAAGGCCTCGGAGCTGCGGCGCGAGTATGAAGGCCTTACCGAAGCTGCGGGCGCGCCCATCACCGCGCAATGGGTCGCCGCTAAGATGTTGGGTCGGTGGCCTGACGGCGCGCCGCTGGTCGACCGTCCCAGCGCGAACAGTGGTGGCTATCTACAAAAGCACGAACAAAGCGATAACAACTTTACCTTTGGTGCAGACGATCCACAGGGCCTGCTTTGTCCATTTGGCGCCCACATTCGCCGTGCCAACCCGCGCGACAGCATGCAGCCGGACGATCCCTCACAGCAGCCGATCACCAATCGCCATCGGCTCCTGCGGCGTGGCAGAACTTACGAATACGAGCCCAAGAAAGACGGCAGGATCGAAAAGGGCCTGTTGTTCATCTGCCTCTGCGCCGATCTGGATCGGCAGTACGAATTCGTCCAACAAACCTGGATTCAATCGCCTTCATTTCACGGCCTGAAAGACGAGCCCGACCCGATGGTGGCTTGCCCGGACCCCGGCAAATCCCGCGTCTTTACAATTCCAACACCGGCGGGACCGGTCAGGATACGCAACATGAAGACCTTTGTGACCGTCCGCGCAGGCGGCTACTTCTTCCTGCCGAGCCGTTCGGCCATCCGGTATCTGGTGGACATCAACCAGGCTGAGCACACGCTACGAACATGATCGATTTAATAAATTCCTCAAATCGGGCTTGCCTCGCCTCGACTGTTACAGCGTCAGATCATCCCAATTCCGGTTCTGGGCATGACCCAAGGCAAGGTTGGATTCGGTCCCGCGCCATCAGTCTTGCTCGGGTTCCCTTCCGACTCCATACACGGGGCGGGAACCGCTTTTTGGCGAACCGGCGCCAGCTTCGCATGTGCGCAAAACGACAACGTGCTACAGCGAAACGACAATTGCCAATCGTTTAACGCAGATGCCATCCCGCATAGGCACAATTACCAACCATTCTGCGCCAATCCGATCCCGCGTTTCGACAATTCGGTCGCATAATGATAGCCCGATCCCGGATAATGGCACTTCCATCCCAGATAATGAAAATGCCAATTCCTTGATCGCGAGGGCATATGCCTGAAATTGCGGGATGATTCCCTGTTCGACGGCGCAGGGAATTGAGAGCCAACCGATTGATATTACATAGTTATTGTCGATGAGGTCGGATTGAAAACGCCGAAATCGCCAGTTTTCGCTGTTTTTTCACTGTTTATCAGGGAACGGTACCGGAGACTTGTTCGCTAAGGACTGCCAGCACCGCCACCACGCAGATTGTCCGGCCCGGAGACATGGGTAACAGTTTGTACCTAGGACATGGATGACAATCTCGTGCCGAAACGCTGGCGCGGTCGCCACGCGTCCTGGACCAGGGCCGGGTTCATCGCTAGCAGCGAAATTATTTGCCTAGTGGGCTTCCGCTGGCACCGCGGCAGCCGAGCCCGCCCAAAACTGGTTTCGTATATCAGAATTTTCTAATATAACTGGTGGAACGCTGCGACGACACTGGGCGGGAGGGCAGCGGTTCATTTTGTCAGGAGGATGCCTTGCGATTGCGCGTGCTGGATTTCGGCTTCGTTTCCGCGTTGCGCAGCCAGGCGGTATATCATGGCGTCGCGCACACGATCACGCCGGATTCCGATCCGGTGCTGACGCTGGTCAACCCCGATACGCCCTATGTCTGCGTCGGCGTGCACCAGGAGGTCGCCGCCGAAGTCGACGAAGCTTTTTGCAACGCCAACGGCTTGCCCATCATCCGCCGGCATGTCGGCGGTGGTGCGGTCTATCTCGACCGCAACCAGATGTTTTTCCACTTCATGTATCCGCGGCAAAAGGCCCCTGAATTTGCCGTCAACCTCTATCCGCGGTTCATCGAGCCGGCCGTACGCACTTACCGCGAACTGGGCGTCGCCGCCGAATACCGGCCGGTGAACGATATCCAGGTCGCCGGCCGCAAGATCGGCGGCACCGGGGCAGCCTCGATCGACGAGGCGACTGTCATGGTCGGCAGCTTCATGTTCGACTTCGATACCGCCACGATGGCGAAATGCCTGAAGGTTCCTTCGGAAAAATTCCGCGACAAGCTGAAGACGACGCTCGACGACTACATGACGACGATGACGCGCGAATTGTCGAAACTGCCATCCCGCGAGGCGGTGAAGGACATGTTTCTGCGCCATTGCGCCGACGTCCTTGGCGTCGAGCCGGTGGCAAGCGAACCGACGCAGGCCGAACTGGCGGCGATCGCGGCCGAGGAGAGGGCGCTGAGCGATCCGGCATGGACCTACCGGAAGGGCAAGGTCCGCGACAAACTCGGCGTCAAGATTTCGGAAGCCGTGCATCTGAGCGAGGCGATGCACAAGGCACGCGGCGGTCTGATCCGCACCAGCCTGCTGGCGCGCGACGGAAGGATCGAAAACTTGATGCTTTCCGGAGATTTTACCTGTCTGCCGGAGGAGGGGGTCGATCGTCTGGCAACTGCCTTGTCCGGCGCCGAACTGCAGCACGACGCATTGACCGGGAAGGTCGCCGGCGAAATGAAGCGGCTGAAGCTCGACATGCCGGCGGTCGAGCCCGCCGATATCGCCACCGCGATCATGGCCGCGACGGCAGCGAGGAATTGAGCCCGGCAGGTCAGAGACGGCGTTCGGGGCGGGTGCCGCGATGAAGACGCTTTGCGTCGTGCAGCACATCGAGGCGGAATATCTCGGCTACCTCGAGGATCATCTGGAAAGCCGCTCGATCCGCTTCCGCTATGTGCGGCCTTTCACCCCCAGCGGAAAACTGCCGCAGAAAATCGAAGAATTCGACGGATTGGTTCTGCTCGGCGCCGGACCTTTCGGCATCGTCAGTGGCTCGCTGTTGCCGAGCCTCGGTCCGGAACTGAGGCTGGCGAAGAGTTTTCTCGATGGCGGCAAATCCGTTGTCGGCATCGGTCTCGGCGCGGTTCTTCTGGCGGTTGCTGCCGGAGGAGGGGCGGCCGAAATGCCGCTTCGCTTCGAGGTCGGAACGGCGCGGCGAGAACAGGCCGATGCGCTGGGCGGCACATTGCCCGAAACCTTCCCGTATGCCGCCTATCTGCGCGACGCCGCGGTATTGCCGGCCAGCGCGCGGGTGCTGGCGAGCTCGCAAGGCAGTGACCCGCTGATTTTTTCGCTGGGCGAAAACGCGCTGGGGTTTATCGGCCATCCCGGCTTCAAGGCCGCGATGGCCGAAGACATCATCATGGAATCCGCGGAAACACCGGCGGAAACAGCCGAATCCCTCGCGAAACTGCGCGAAAGCCAACCGGGCATCACGGAAGCGCTCAGCAGCATGATGGTCGGCATCGTGCGCCAATGCGGCTGGATGTCTGCAGATAGCTGATGCGCCACCGGCATGGCCGGAAACAAAGATTCAGAATTTTCTGGATTCCCGGAAAAAGTTATTATATTAGCACTTGCGCAAGTATGCATGAGCGCCGTTCGCGCGGTCATGCGACGGCGTTCGACGGAGGAGGAGTGCGGCATGGCGAGCAAGCTCGTCATCATCATGGTCAACACCGATCCCCGCAACGGCGAGGAGTTGGGCGCGCCCTTCTTCCAGGCGACGGTTGCCGCGGCGATGGACTACGAGGTCGAGGTGATCTGCACTGCGACTTCCGGCCAGCTCATGAAAAAGGGCGTCGCCGAGAAATTGGTGGTCAAGCCCGGCTCGCCGAAAACCGTCTACGATTTCATCAAGGATGCGCATGAGGCCGGCGTCAAATTCTATTGCTGCTCGCCCAATCTCGATCTGTTCGACATGACCGCCGAAGATCTGATTCCGGAATGCGAAGGCATTGTCGGCGGCGCCAAGGTGATCGAATCCGTGATGGAGGACGATAACGCGAAGGTGTTGACCTACTGAGGAGAGGCCAGGACGAAGATGGCGCAAGCGGCTGTAGCGGCCAGCGACCCGATCTCGGCGGAACCGCCGGTCCCGCGCGAAAAACTCGAGGAGATTTTCTCCGACATCAAGTCGCACATGCTGTTCGATCACGAACTGCATGGCTGCCTGAACTGCGGCATCTGCACCGCCACCTGCCCATCGGCGCATTACTACGATTATTCGCCGCGCGAGATCGTCCAGTTGCTGTGGACGGAAAATCTCGAGGGCATCTACGACACCATGCAGGAGAAAATCTGGGCTTGCGCCCAGTGCTACACCTGCGCGGCTCGCTGCCCGTTCGAGAATTCGCCGGGTGGTCTTGTGATGATCATGCGCGAGGTCGCCATCAAGCACGGCATGCAGTCGGCCAAGGACGTGCTGCGGCCGTTCTCGCGCGTGCTGCTCAAGGTGATTTCGACCGGCAACCAGCTGGCGCCGAACATGATCACCAAGGAAGCGTTCCCCGACTGGGGGCCGAATGTCAGCAAGGTCGACGCGCCTCTGAACATCCTGCGCAAGGCGATCCCGGTCCCGACCATGCACACGATGGACACCGCCTGGGTCGTCAACCTCAAGACCTCGGTCGAACTTTACACGATCTGGGAAGCAACCGGCGTGCTCGATCAGCTCGAGACCGTCGACGAGAACCTGTTCGACGTCGTCACCGACGTGATGGACGAAAAGCGCGAGGAATACCAGGAATGGCTCGAAGCGCAGGAAGAAGCCGAGAAGGCGGACTAGCCGGGAGCGGCAAGCCCGAACCGAGGGAGGCCGATGTGGAAAGCAGCAAGGGCGACAAGCCGATATATTCCGGCTTTGGCGATGAGTGGAAGCCGTCGAACCTATCTCCGGCGCAGGCGCGGCGCGCCACCGACTGGGTCGAGGCGAGGATCGACCGCCGTTCGATGCTGACCGGCAAAAAGCGCGTCGAGGATATCCGCGATGCGATGTGGCAATTGGAAAAGGACGGCGAAATCGTCGTCCACCGCATCGACGAGCGTCATAAGCCGGTGATCGCCCGCACGCTCTACGGCTGGGAAAAGAAGATCCCAACCAACAATCTCTGGCACCACAAATCCTGCGGTCAGTGCGGCAACATCCCCGGATATCCGTCCTCGGTGATGTGGCTGATGAACCAGCTCGCCACGAGCTATCTCGACGAGACCGACCAGACCTCCTGCACCGCCTGGAACTATCACGGCTCCGGCATCGGCAACGTCGTCAGCCTCGCCGCCGTGTTCCTGCGCAATTTCCACCAGGCCTATGTTTCGGCCAAGTCGCAGGGCCTCGATATTGGCACCTATTTCCCGCTCGTCCACTGCGGCACGTCGTTCGGCAACTACAAGGAAATGCGCATCTTCCTGATGCACTCGGCCGAACTGCGCGCCGAGGTCAAGAAGATCCTCGGCAAGCTCGGCCGCCTGGTCGACGGCAAGCTGCTGATCCCGGAGGAGATCGTCCACTATTCCGAGTGGCTGCATGTCATGCGCGACAAGATCCGCGAGCGCCAGGTCATCGACGTCAGCAGCGTGCGCGCCACAATCCATCCGGCCTGCCACGTCTACAAGATGGTGCCCGAGGACGTGATCTATGACGAAACGGTCCTGAACGGCGATCGTGTTGCCGTTTCCACCGGCCTGATGCAGACGCTCGGCGCCCAGGTCATCGACTATTCGACCTGGTACGATTGCTGCGGTTTCGGCTTCCGCCACATCATCGGCGAGCGCGAATTCACGCGTTCCTTCGCCATCGACCGCAAGATCAAGGTCGCCGTCGAGGAGGCGAAAGCCGACGTAATGATCGGCCACGATACCGGCTGCATCACCACGCTCGACAAGAACCAGTGGATCGGCAAGGCGGTCGGCAAGGTCTATGCGTTGCCGATCATGGCCGACTGCCAGTTCGCGGCACTGGCGCTCGGCGCGCACCCCTACAAGCTGGCGCAGCTTCACTGGCACGCTTCGCCCTTTGAAGGTTTGCTCGAAAAAATCGGCATCGACTGGCAAAAGGCGAAGGCCGAGTTCGAGGCCTATCTCGAAGAGGTCAAGCAGGGGCGCATCGAGACGCTCTACGATCCGAAGCGCGCGATCACCTCCGGCCACGGTTATGTCAAGCCGAAGGTGCTGGAAACGGTCAAGGAGGCGAATTCATGAGCCTTCCCGTCCTGATCGTCGGCGGCGGCCCCGCCGGCCTTTCTGCCGCCCAGTCGCTGGCCGCCGCTGGCCGCAAGGTCGAACTCATCGAAAAGCAGGATCGGCTCGGCGGCGCGCCGATACTCTCGGGCTATGCCAAGCTGGTCCCATCCGGCGAATGGGCCAAGGACGCCATCGGCGGCATGGTCAAGCGCGTCGAGGAAAATCCGCTGGTCAAGGTCCATCTCGGCCAGACGGTAAAGTCGTTCAAGGGCAAGCCCGGCGGCTTCAGCGCCGAACTGTCGAACGGCGCGAAAATCCCGGCATCGGCCACGATCCTCGCGACCGGCTTCACCCATTTCGATTCCGTCAACAAGCCGGAGTGGGGCTTCGGCACCTATCCGGATGTCGTGACGACGACGCAGGTCGAGCAGATGTTTTCGTCCGAAAAGGGCGTCCGGTGCCCCTCGGACGGCCGCAAGCCGGAACGGGTGGCGATCCTGCTCTGCGTCGGTTCGCGCGATCGCCAGATCGGCCGCACCTGGTGCTCCAAGATCTGCTGCACGGTTTCGGCCAACCTCGCGATGGAAATCCGCGAGGAACTGCCGAACTGCAACGTCTACATCTACTACATGGATATCCGCACCTTCGGCCTCTACGAGGACCGCTACTACTGGGACAGCCAGGAGGTGCACAAGGTCAAGTACATCAAGGCGCGCATCGCCGAGGTGACCTCCGACGGCAAGCGGCTGCTGGTGAAAGGCGAGGACACGCTCGTCAAGCGGCCGATCTCGATCCCCTTCGACATGGTCGTCCACGCCATCGGCATGGACCCGAATGTCGACAACATGACGCTATCGGCGATCTTCGACGTGAAATTGCAACAGCACGGCTACATCGAGCGCGCTCCGACCTATTCGGCGATGACCGGCACGTCACGGCCGGGCGTGTTCGTCGCCGGCGCCGCAACCGGGCCGGAAACCATCGACAATTCCATCGCGCAGGGCCAGGCCGCCGCCATGGCGGCGATGACCCTTGGCGAATCGCCGCAGAGGATCGCTGCGGAATGATGTGGACCATCGCCAGCCGCAAGCCGAATGCCGCACCGCGGCCGGTGCTCGACCTGTCGGGGCCACGGCTGCACCGCGCCTTCGAGAACCTGGTCGAGTCGGCCGAGGCGACCGGCGGCGTCGAGCGCTATATCAGCGCGCTGGCGTTGAAATCGTCGCTGTTTTCAGCGGTCTTGGGGAAGGGCCAGGCGCGCGAGATGGCGGAAGCCGACTTTCGCGATGTCACCTCCTTCATCGCGCCTGTCCGTCGCCGGATCGGCGCCTGGCTCGACGACAACAAGTTCGAGTTTATGCGCAAGGCAATCGGCGAATTGCTGGAAGCGGGCGCCGACCCGGGCTCGATCGACGCCCGGCTGGCGGCGTTCGTTGACCGCTTCCCCGCCGATCGCGAGCACCGCTGGACACGCGATCTTGGTGCCGAAATCTTGCATTTCGTTTTTCCGGATGCGCTGCCGCTGATGACGCGCTGGATTTGGGACCATCATGTCGGCACCGGCGTGCTGCGCGAAATCTGGCACGCCGAAGACGTTGACCGTGCCACCATCGCCGTCGGCGACGGCATCGACACGCATCTGACCCTGCGCGACGAATTGCAGGACTGGCTGCATGACAACGGCGTGTTCCGCGACCTGCCGTTCTATGTCGACCTGCTCTGCGCCCATATCTACTCGGGCTACATCAACGATCGCGGCGGCCAGTATCTGCGCGCCGATGTCTGCGGCGAGACGGCCGACATGATGGCGCACACGCGGCGGATGCTGGGGCTCGATTCGGTCGCCAGCCCGCAAGGCCGCGCGCGATTGAAACTCATGGATGGCGAGGCGCGCGTGGTGGCCGAACGCCGTCTCCTGAACTCGTGAGGCGCGGTCATGCCGATCCATGAAAAGTCGCTGATCCGGCCGGAGAACCTGGTCACCCACGAGCATCTCAATCTCGACGGCGTCGACGTCTCCGGCCATTGGAGTACGTTCATCAATAGCCGCGCGATCACCGACTACAACGAGGCTATGCAGGAGGAGATCGCAGCGCTGCCGGGCGGCGAATTCATCCATCGCTGCTGGCAGTGCGGTTCCTGCACCAATGCGTGCACGGTCAACGCGATCAATCCCGATTTCAATCCGCGCTTCTGGATCTACCTGATCCGTACCGGGATGGAAGAAGAATTGGTCCGCGACAAGGACATCATCTGGCAGTGTGTGTCCTGCAACAAATGCACATATGCGTGCCCGCGCGACGTCAACCCGGAAGGGGTGATGAAGGCGACCGCTCACTGGCTCGAACTGAAGGGATACACGGAGCCGAAACCGGCAGCCGTCTTCGATGAGGAGTTCTCCGCCCAGGTCTTCGCGCGCGGCAAGATCGAGGAGGGCTCGATCCTGCGCAAATTCTTCCAGCGCACCGGCCAGCCGCTGATGCAGGAGTGGCTGGTGGAACTGATCCGTGGATTGGTCAGGCGCCTGCCGATCACCATGCTGGCGAAGCTCGGAATTGCCTCCGTCTTGCACCCGCGCACCTCCGGCTGGCGCCGGTCGCGCGCGGCGATCGCCGAATATGTCGAGGAACGCCGCATCGCCGATCGCAAGGCGCTCGGCCTCGAGGTTGAGGGAGCCGAATGATGGCGGAGAAGCTGAAGAAGGTCGCCTACTATCCGGGCTGCGCGCTGGAAGGAACGGCCCACGCGTATGACCGCTCGACGCGCGAACTGGGCAAGGCACTCGGCCTCGAACTCGTCGACCTGAAGAACTGGAATTGCTGCGGCGCGATGGAGGTCAAGAACATCGACCCCAAGCTTCAGACCTATCTGTCGGCGCGCAATCTCAACATCGCCGGCGAAATGGGTTTCGATACGGTGATGGCGCCGTGCAACGGCTGCTACCATAATCTCAAGAAGGCCGAATACGACCTCGCCAACGATCCAGCCTCGCGTGAGGTCAATGCGCGGCTTGCGAAAAAGGCAGGCCACGGCGTCTACGAAGCCGGCAAGGTCAACACGATCCATGCGCTCGACTGGATCAAGGACGCCATCGGCGAGGACGAACTAAAGTCGCGCGTGCGCAACTCGCTGAAAGGCCTGAAGATCGCCTGCTACTACGGATGCATGTACACGCGGCCGCGCCACATCTTCCCCGAAAAGGACAAGGGGCCGGGTTCGGAATCGACCGCCAAGCCGCATTTCATGGACGATTTGCTGGCGGCTGCCGGCGCCGAGATCGTGGAATATCCGCTGAAAACGGCCTGTTGCGGCGGCGCGCATACGCTGTCGGATTCTGACACGTCGACACGCCTGGTGCTGAACCTGCTGACGACGGCGGAGGCCTGCGGCGCCGACATCATCGCGACCGAATGCCCGACCTGCCATACCGGCCTGGAAATGCACCAGATGCGCGCCGAGAAGGTTTTCGAAAAGAAGACTTCGGTGAAGATCGTCTATTTCACCCAGTTGCTCGGCATGGCTCTCGGCCTGTCGCAGCGCCGGGTCGGCGTCCACGAGAACATGTCGGAATCGCGCGCCTTTCTGCGCGAGAAGGGCTTCGCATGAGCGTGACCGGTTCCGCGATCACACTGACCGCCATGCCGACGGCGGATCGGCTCGACCGCATCGTCGAAATGAGCGATGCCGAGATTCTGGCGGCACCGATTGCGCTTGCCCGCGAGATGCTTGGCATCGGCGAACGGTCTTTGGAAGCATGGCTCACGGCCAAAGGCGAGCAGCCCTCTGACGGCGTGGTCGAGGGCTTCCGTATCCTCGCACTGCAGCGCCAGGGCGCCAGGGGCGATCCGAGCTTCAATGCCTGCCGGGAAACCTGCCGCGAGCTGGTCTACAACTGCAATTGCATTGGCCACGAAAGCAATTCAGGCGCAATTGCTCGACGCGTGCGCATGGGCGCGATGGTCGCCCGCCACCTGCTGCTATTTATTGACGGCAAGCTGGAGAATGCCGGTTTCGGCGAGTTTTGCTGCTCGTCGCGGCCGCTGCGGATGTCGCAACCGAGCCTGAATGATCAGGAGGCTTTGTCATGCCGATAGTTCGTGGATGCAACCTTCCCGACGATCTCCTCTACGACGTCGAGAACAACATCTGGTACCGCGAGAATTCCGACGGCACCGCAACGCTCGGCATGACGGCGGTGGCAGCCGCGATGGCCGGGCCGCTGGTCGCGTTCACGCCGAAGAAGGCCGGCCGCCCGGTCAACGAAGGCAAATCCTGCGCGACCGTCGAATCCGGCAAATGGGTCGGCCCGGCGAAGATTGCCTTCGACGCCGAGGTGCTGGAGACCAATGACGAGCTGGTGGCAAATCCGAAGTTGGCCTCGACCGATCCCTATGGCGTCGGCTGGATGGCAAAGGTCAAGGCGACCGACTGGCCAAGCGCCAAGGCGAAACTGATCCCGGGCGCAGATGTCGCCGGCCCCTATGAAGCAAAAATGACCGCCGATTCATTCAAGGGCTGCGAAGCAGCCGCGTGAATTTGTCGGGCGCCTGAACTCCGGAAAGGGAGGATCGCATGAGTGAAATTGCAAATCAGAAAAGCATGACCATCATCGTTACCAAGGGGTCGCTCGACTGGGCTTATCCGCCCTTCATCCTTGCGACCACCGCTGCGGCGATGGGCCTCAATGTGACGATGTTCTTCACGTTCTACGGCCTGACGCTGCTGAAAAAGAAACTCGACCTGCAGGTCACCGCGCTTGGCAATCCGGCGATGGAAATGCCGATGTTCGGCATGCATATCGGCATGCCCAACATCGTCTCGGCGCTTCCCGGCGTGAATGCGGCCGCGAGCGTCATGATGAAAAACCTGATCAAGAAAAAGGGCGTCGCCTCGATTGAGGAACTGCGAGAGGCAGCCGTCGAATCCGACGTGAGCATGATCGCCTGCCAGATGACGATGGATTTGTTCGAGTACAAGCTCGAAGACCTGATCGAAGGGCCCGTCCTCGGCGGCGCGGCGACCTACATCGAAGGCGCGACCAAAAGCGACATCAACTTGTTCATCTGACCGAACCGAATTCTGGAGCAATCAAATGGCCGACCAATTGCTGGACGTGAAGGGGCTCAACTGCCCGTTGCCCATTCTCAAAGCGAAAAAGGCCCTGAAGGACATGGCGGCCGGCGCCATCCTGGAGGTGCAGGCAACCGATCCCGGCGCCGTCAAGGATTTCGAGGCGTTTTGCCGGACGACCGGCAATGAGCTGGTGGAATCAAACCAGCGCGACAAGGTATACGTGTTCCTGATTCGGCGCGCCGCCTGAATTGACGCAGGTTTCTGCTTGCGCAAATCAACCATGATCGAAAGGCGCAGGAAATGGATGTAGCTTTCGCGCAGGAAATGAAGAAATCGGCCAAGCTGGCTTCCGAGCTTCTTGCCGCGCTCGCCAACGACAAGCGCCTGATGATCCTGTGTCATCTCGTCCAAGGCGAAACGAAGGTCTTCGAATTGGCCGCGCTGGTCGGTTTGTCGCAGTCGGCGCTGTCGCAGCATCTGGCGAAATTGCGCGCGCTCGGACTCGTTGCCACGCGCCGCGAGGGCCAGTGGATTTACTATCGCATCGCCTCGCCGCAAGCGCGGCGCGTCCTGGAAACGCTCTACGATATTTACTGCAACCCGGCGGGCAAATCTTCCTGAGCAGCGGTAGCTGTCACTCGCTGCGTCGGCGGCCGGTTCTGGCGCGGATTTGGTCAGCTTATGGGTCCTGCCTAGCCCGTCAGGATGAAAATGGAGACCACGGTGACGTGGATTTTTTCGCCTTCGCTTCCCCGTGGTTTATTTCATTAAATTGGTCATGAGAGCGTAAACCGCGCGGCATTCCCCGCGTGGCCGATAGGCGCGTTCTCAATGGCATCCTTTCGATCCGGCTGATCGATCGCGAGCGCAGAAGGCCGTTTCCGCGATATCATGCAGCCCGCCACAACGAGCGCCAACGCTCCGGCGCGCGAAAGAGCCTGCTGGGGCTGGGCTTTGGCGGATTGACGGCAAGCAGCGATCCGCGATTGGTTGTGAGGTGATAACTGGGATCAGGTGCATGAAGGACCCCTACGAGACCCTCGGCGTCAATCGATCTGCGACCGACAAGGAGATCAAGGACGCCTTCAAAAAACTGGCACGCAAATTCCATCCCGACTTGCATCCGGACGACAAGGAGGCGGAGGCAAAGTTCAAGGACATATCGGCGGCCAAAGACTTCCTCGACGACAAGGAGAGGCGCAGGAGGTTCGATGCGGGTGAGATCGATGCCAGCGGGGCCGAACGACAGCCGGAGCGGTTCTATCGCGACTTCGCCGACGGCCCTGCCTATGCTTCGCACACTGCGCAGGATGGCTTTGCCAACAACGAGGAGCTGCAAGAGTTTCTAGCGCGGGCGTTTGCAAGCGGCGGACATCGGTCGCAGGGTGCGTTTCGCGCGCGTGGCCCGGACGTAAGCTATGTGCTCCCGGTTGACTTCCTGGACATCGCTAACGGCGCCGTGCGAACGATCACACTGCCAGAGGGCAAAACCCTGCAGGTGACGATCCCCGAAGGCGCCGAGGATCGGCAGACGTTGCGACTAAGAGGACAGGGCATGCCAGGCTTCGGCGGCGCACCGCCGGGCGATGCCTATGTCGAGATTCATGTCGAGCCGCATCGGTTCTTTCATCGCAAGGACGACAATATTCATGTCGAGGTTCCCGTCACCTTGAAGGAGGCGGTGCTGGGCGCGCGGATCGAAGTACCGACCATCGGCGGTCCCGTGGCGGTGACGGTCCCGAAGGGGTCGAATACCGGAACCACACTGCGACTGCGCGACCGAGGCATCCGCAACCGCAAGTCCGGACAACGCGGACATCAGATGATCAACCTGAAAGTCGTTCTGCCTGCCGCCGAAGAGCCCGAGCTGGTCGCTTTTCTGGAGACGTGGCGGCCGAGAACGCAGCAAGACCCGCGCAAGGAGATGTTGCCATGATGCGTGTCGATGACCTTGTTGAGGCAATATCTGCCTTGCAACGCAGCGATCTTGAAGCCTGGATCCGTGAGGAGCTGGTCGTGCCGCGGCAGGAAGCGGAAACGCAACTTTTCACGGATATGGAATGCGCGCGGGTCCGCCTGATCTGCACGCTGCATTACGAGCTTGAGATTGATCCGGAGACTCTGCCGGTAGTCTTGTCGCTCGTCGATCAACTCTACGATACACGGCAGCGCCTATTGTCACTGGCCGCGGCCGTAGCGGCACAGGACCAGACTGTCCAAGCGGCAATCGTTGCTGCAATGGAGCCGAATGGCGGTCGCCCTTGATCGCCTTGGCGATGAGCGCGTTGAACCGGGCGGTGCCCCTGTTCGACGACGCGTGTCGCACCAATTGGACCTGCCCTATCTGGCGTCACGCTTCCGGCACGCCACTTACCGCTCCGCAACCGGATCGCCGCGTGATGGGCTGCCGCCTTGGCGTCGGGATAGAGCGTGATAATCGTTCCGAACTGAACCGCCGGAAGATCGCATTTGACTTGCCGGCCATCGGGACGGCAATAGTCGTTGAATTGGCGATTGAAGCTGTAGCCCTTCGCCGCGCTCAGCACGAACTGACGCTCCATACTGGGCATCCCCATCCCGGGCAAATCGCGCGGCCCCCAGGTCGGAGTGCTCGTTCTGAGGAGCTGTCTTGATGTGGGTCAACACACGACGGGCCAGAATGGCCTATGTGAGAAATAGTCATTGGAGAGTCAGATGCCGAATAATCTCAGCGAGCGCGATCTCATCGTCGAGCTACAGAAACAGGCCGGCGCTGCCGGTCTAACCGTGCGGGCTGATGTACAACATGAGTTGGCCGGCGAAGCGGAAAAAATCCGGGCGAAATGGTGGCTGGGCGGACGCAAGGTAGCCTACCGCATGTCATGCCGTTTGATAGAAGCCGACCACACTGTGCATTTCCGTGAGGCCGTGGCGGAACGCAACTGGGGCATTCCACCGCCGACATTGACGGTCGAGACGACCAAGATGAGCGGCTGGAAACGCTCCGGTGAGCGTCACGATATGTCGGTCGGTGGCGGTGGCGGCCTCGATTACGCAAACGTGCGCAATGCGGTGGAAACGGCTACGGCCGCGGCCGGCTGGAAATTCCATCTCGAAGGTGGCCGCATCCCCTGAGCTTCCAACCAAGACTGGCGCGCCTCGAATATCGTGCAAAGCTCGCAAGCCGGAGAATTAGTCGCTGTCGAACATGCTGTTTCGCGCAGGACAATAAAGCCGGAATCGCATTCACGCTGAAATGATAGATCGCTACTCGATCCAATCTCTTGGCCTTCGCTTCCGACTGAACGACGACGAACTCCCCGCGAGCATGAGCAACCATTTCCAGGAAGGATTTGGCGTCTTCCTTGGTGAAAACAATAAATCCACTGCCGAAGTCGGTATCGAGGTTCGACACGTATTCGATCGAGCCAGAATAGGTTTGCATTGGCTGGTAGGTTCCGGTGTATTTCTCGTCACCATCGACCAGCTTCGTTAAGCCTTTTCCTGCGAACAGTCGCAGCGGCGCCGTCGGGATTTCTTCTGCCGGCAACGGGCCGTCGCCGTGAGCGACCCGGATGAACGCTCCGTCAGCACTCATCCCGATGTCGAGTTGATGACTGCCGCCTTCCTCGCGAAAGAAACAAACCGGCTTTCCCGTGGCAGACTTGCCAACATTGATGCCCTGGGCGCGATCGAACGTCGAAACTTTCTTCACGTTGCCAATCGGATCTACGCCGCTTTCCGACTGCGCCCGGCCTCCAGCAATCATGAGCGCGAGCACGGCCGCAATCACCAAGTGCGCCTTCATGGGTGATATTTTCCTGCCTCGATTGTTTCTCACCCTCGCCGAGCAGCCCCTTGGCTCTCAGCAACCCTAGCCAATGAGCCCCTGCCAAATGGCAGGGACACCTCAACCAGCCACTTCAATCACACATGCCGCGCATGGCTGCGGGTCGCAGGATTTTGATGCTGCGTGCTCCGTCGAGGCGAATGTGGCCGCCTTTGCGCAGCTTCGACACGGCGCGCGAAACGGTCTCGATCGTCAATCCGAGATAGTCGCCGACATCGGCACGCGACATCGGCAGCTCGATTGTTTCCAGACCGCCCTGGCGATCCATCATGTCGACCAGGAACGCGGCGACACGCTCGGTCGCGCTCTGGCGACCGATCACCAGCAGATGCTCTTGCGCCCGCACGAGCGCCGCGACAGCAATGGGCAGGATTTTCCGCGACAATTGCGGGTCGATCGGCTCGCGATGGACCCGGATACCGCAGGCGCATACGGCCTCGGCGAAAAAATGATGGCTGGAATCCGCCTCGAAGCCGAAAATTTCACCGGCCACGTGGAAAGAGCTGATCTGGCGCCTGCCATCCGCGAGAAGGCGAAAGATGCGAACGACGCCGAATTCGACCTGATACAGCGTACCAGCTTTTTCGCCTTGGCCGTAAATCTCCTCGTCGCTGGAGAAATAGTTCAACTGCGACGATTGCGATGGCGGAAACAGCACAGCGATTGGCGCGCCGGCGGTTTTGCCAGTCGATACGTGCGTGGCCAAATTGGTTCTTTCGATCGGGTTCAGGGGGCGCTGGAATTGCATGGCGATTCTCCTTCGGCAGTGGAGGCATCATTGCCGAAGGAGACGGGCGGCGAAATTCGGTTAGTTCCCTAAGGGAATTCCCGTAGTCCACTGGGGTACGTTCGTGGCAGGCTTCGTGGCCGACTGCGATTAGTGAGGCAAATCGGCCGACAGCACCATCCGCACCAGATCCGGCAGGCTCTTTGCCTGCATTTTCGCCATGACATTGGCGCGGTGCACTTCGACGGTACGTGGGCTGATATCGAGGTCATAGGCGATCGTCTTGTTGGCATGGCCGGCGATAACGCCTTTCAGGACCTGCTTTTCCCGCTCCGTCAGCCGTTCGAATCGATTGCGGATGACGGCCCCGTTGTCGAGGCTTGCCGACGTCTTTCCCAGGTTTGCAATTGCCCGCGTAATCGCCTCGATCAGGTCCTCGTCGTCGAACGGCTTCTCGATGAAATCGAGAGCACCGGCCTTCATCGCCTGCACTGCCATCGGCACGTCGCCGTGGCCGGTGATGACGATGGTCGGGATCGCAATGCTGGAGCCGCGCATCCGCAGCAAGAGCTCAACCCCGGTGAGGTCCGGCATGCGCAGGTCGGTGATCAGGCAGGCCCGTTCCAGCCCGGCTGCGATCGCCAGAAAGTCGGTGGCCGAGGCATGCACGCGAACCGCATAGCCGGCCGTTGTCAGCAGAAAGGCCAGCGAATGCCGCACCGCTTCTTCGTCGTCGACAATGTGGATCACGATGTCAGGCCGCAATGCCGTTTCCCCCTTCGCTGACGAGTGGCAGTGTCAACCGGAATGTCGCGCCACCGCTTCCGTTCCGGTACATCGTCAATTCCCCGCTATGTGCCTCGACAATCCGTTTGGAAACCGAAAGGCCGATCCCCATGCCGTTTGCCTTGGTTGTCACGAACGGCTTGAAGAGCCGCTCCACGATATCGTCGGCGACGCCGGGTCCGGTGTCGGCCACCTCGATTGCCACGTCCTCGGCTTCGTTTGCAGAAATCTTGACAATCAGTTCGCGCTGCGCGCTGTCGCGCATCGCTTCCATGGCATTGCGGATCAGGTTGATCAGGACCTGCTGGATTTGCACCCGATCTACCATGACGCGCAGCGATCCTGCCTGGAAATCGAAGACGGTTCTGATCCCGCTTTCGCGCGAGCCGATCAGGGCAAGCGCGCTTGCTTCCTCGACAAGCGGGCGGACATCCTCGGGTCGGCGCAAGGTTTCGCCGGTAGCAACAAGTTCGCGCAGGCGGCGGATGATCTCGCCGGCTCTTAGGGATTGCCGCGAGGTCTCATCCAGCGCTTCGCGCATGCGCGTGGTCTGTGCGTCAGCCTCCATGGTCTTGAGGATGCGCATGCAGCCTCGGGCCAGATTGGCAATCGCCGTCAGCGGCTGGTTTAGCTCATGGGCGAGCGTGGAAGCCATTTCGCCCAGTTCGTGGAGGCGCGCAAACCTGGCAAGTTCGTTCTGGATTTCCTGCAAGCGCGCTTGCGATTCGGCACGCTCCGTCAGATCGCGAATGAATCCGGTGAAATAGATCGTTCCGTCCATTGGCGTCTCGCCGACCACGAGCTTCATCGGAAAGGTCGAGCCGTCCTTGCGGCGGCCGACCACAACCCGGTCGACGCCGATGATGCGTCGCTCTTTGGTTTGCAGGTAACGATGGATATATCCGTCATGCTCGCCGCGATAGGGCTCCGGCATCAGAGTGCGGACGTTCTGCCCGATGACTTCGGAGCTTTCGTATCCGAACTGGCGGACCGCGGCATGATTGAAGGATTGGATATTTCCGCCGATATCGATCACGATGGCTGCGTCGGGCGCAGTTTCGAAGATGCCGCGCAACTGCGACTCGGCGATTCTGATACGCTTGTAGGTCGCGCGAACCTGTGACCGGTAGTCGTGGCTGAGCGCTCCGAAATAGCCCAGCGCGCCGGCCAGCGCGGCCGAAATTGCCGCTTCATTGGCGGAAACGGTGCCGGCAAAGCCGATCGCAGCGCCAAGGCCGACCACGGCAAGAGCAAATGCAACGCCGGCGAATCGGGGTCCCTTGGCAAGGGCAACCGCGAATACGAGCGCCGGCGGAACCAGAACCAGAAGGTTCTTTTCAGGATTTCCGTTGAGCGCGGTGAGTGTCAAAAAAGCCGAAGCCGCGCAAAAGACCGCGCCGAAGTAGGCAATCCCGCCGAATTTCAGCAAATGATTGCGGGCGATGCTCAATGTCGGCACGGGCGCACGCCTGTCATCGCTGCCGTTCCTCCCGCGGAAGTTGCGCGGACCAATGCTTTTGCCGGGAAACTAACGAAAATGGTGGCGTGCAATCAAGCCGGTCGTGGCTTCAAGCCCGTGTATTTGCGCGGTAGGGCCGCAGGGACACATCCGGGCCATGACGTAGATCAAGGCGTATTGCAGCAATTGGCGGCATGCAAGGCACATGTGGAAGCCGATTGCCAGCGCTCCGGAGGGGCGTGATCTTGAATTGGCGGTCATCGAAAAGGATGAACCGCTGGCGCTGGTATTTCCCTGTCGCCGAACACCGGTGGGTTGGCGCAACGCCGTGACCAATGAGCTCGTCCTGGTCCACCCAACGCATTGGCGCGATTGGCCCAATCACGATTCCGCCAGGCAAGAGGCGCAAACTGCTTAGACGGCCGTTCCGGCGCGACCGCAGCCTTCTCCCAGCGGCAGCACCGTCGATCGAGCCAGCCGATGGGGGTGTTTGTACGCGAAGGCGCGATTACGCCATTTGGCACGCGCCAAGCCCGCGCCGACACCGCCGGCACTATCGCAAAAATCCGAATTCGCTAACTTGCCGGTAGGTTTCGCCGGGCCGCAGGATCGCCTGGGGAAATGCCGGATGATGGGGCGAATCCGGCCATACCTGCGGCTCAACGCAAAAGCCGGCGCACGCTCCATAGCTCGATCCCGTCAAGCCGGCGACCGGCGTGTTGACATAGTGGCCGCCGTAAAACTGCAGACCGGGCTCGGTCGTCGCAATCGTCATGGCGATGCCGGATTTGCGGCTTGCCGCCTGCGCCACCTTGCGCAACGCCACCCGCCCCGCCGACAGGCAGAAATTGTGGTCGTAGATCACCTGCTTGCCATCTACCTCGCACCGGATCGGTCGCGATGCGCGGAAATCGAAATCGCTCCCTGCGACAGGCCGGATTTGCCCGGTCGGAATCAATTCGTCATCGACCGGCAGATAGGACTGCGCGTCGATTTGCAATTCGTGGTCGCGGATGTCGGCGCTGCCGTCGAGATTGAAATAGGAATGGTGCGCAAGGTTGACCAATGTCGGCCTGTCGGTTGTCGCCGTCATCTCGATGGCGAGCGTCGCCGGCGCCCTCAGGGTGTAGCTGACTTGCAGCCGGCAGGTGCCCGGGAAACCCATTTCACCATCGCCGTCGACCAGCGTGAAGGTGACCGATTCCGGTCTTGTCCCGGCGATCTTCCAGTTGCGCTTGGCCGTGCCGTTGGCGCCGCCATGCAGCATGTGCTTGCCGAGGAAATTGGTGTCGACCTGGTATTGAACGTCGTCAATGGCAAAGTGGCCGCCGGCGATGCGATTGGCATAGCGGCCGGCGGTGGCGCCGAAATACGGCGAATGCGCCGGATAGTCCGCGAATTCGCCAAAACCGAGCACCAGGGGCGGGCCATGCCCGGCGAGCCGCAGGTCCTGAAGCACCGCGCCCCAGGTCAACAAGGTCGCCGTCAGGTCGCCGCCAGAAATGACGACCTGCTCGACTGGGCTGCCGTCGGTCCAATTGGCTACGATCCATCGCGATTTCGAACTCATGCGGGTTGCTCCAGATGCGCCAGCACGCGCTCGGCGATCATGTTGCCGACGCGCACATCCGATTCGGCCGTCAGCCCGGCAATGTGCGGCGTCAGAATCAGGTTGGCGATGCCTGCAAAGCGCTTGCCGCCCTTTTTGTCGAGCGGCTCGGTCTCGAATACATCGAGCGCGGCACCGGCAATCCTGCCACCGCGCAGCGCCTTGGCCAGCGCCGCCTCGTCGACGACACCGCCGCGTGCCGCGTTGATGATCACGGCGCCGGGCTTCATGCGGGCGATTTCGTCTTGACCGATCAGGTGACGAGTATCCTCGTTCAGTGGCACGTGCAGGCTGACGATATCCGCTTCGGCAAGCAACGCATCGAGTTCGCGGCGCTGCGCCATCGCCCATGCTGGATGGATGTCGGGCAAAAGCGGGTCGAAGGCGATGATCCGCAGGCCGAGGCGGGCTGCCAGTTCCGCCGTCTCCTGGGCAATCGAACCGTAACCGACAAGACCGAGCACGCGCCCGGCGATCTCGCCGCCGATCAGCTGCAAGCGCGGCCAATTGCCGGCAACAACCTCGCCGGAAGCGTGATAGGCGCGACGAACCAGTTGCATGGCACACGCCATCACATATTCGGCGACAGCGCGATTGTTGGCGCCGACCGCCGGATACACCGTGATGTCGCGCGCCTTGCAGGCTTCCAGATCGATGTTGTCGAGGCCAACACCGAGGCGGCCGATGCATTTCAGCACCGGCGCGTTGGCGATGAGTTCGGCTGATACCCGCGTGCGGTTGCGCACGATCAGCGCTGCGGCGCCGTCGATGAGCCCCGCGATTTCCTTCTGGCGTTCGCCGAGGCCGGGATCGTAGTGGGTCGCGTAGCGCTGCGACAATTTGGCGACCGCCGCTTCGTCCATGAACTCGGTGATCACGATATCGGCCATGGTTTCCTCACAGGCAGCTTCCGCCGGAGCGGGCAAGCCGATTGCAGCCATCGCGCTCTCCGCCGTGTACCACCATTTTGAAGAATTTTTGATGCTGCAAGTACTTGCGGCCCCTGCAGCTCGCTTGTCTCAGGCAATAGCGAACACGCCCTCGACCTCGACGCAGGCGTTGAGCGGCAGTGAGGCGACGCCGACGGCGGCGCGGGCATGGGCGCCGTTTTCGCCTAGAACTTCGCCGATCAGGTTCGAGGCGCCGTTGACGACCTTCGGATGGTCGGTGAATTCCGGCACGCAGGCAACGAAGCCGACGAGCCGCACGCAGCGCACCACGCGTTCGAGGTCGCCGTCACAGGCGGAGCTGACCTGCGCCAGCAGATTGATGGCGCAGATGCGCGCCGCCTGCGCGCCCTGTTCGACGGTTACACCACCTCCGAGCCGGCCGGATCGTGTGACCATGCCATCGACCAGCGGCAACTGGCCGGAAACGAAAACCAGTTCGCCATGGCGCACGAACCCTACATAGGTTGCAAGCGGCTTCAGCGGTTGTGGCAGATCGATTCCCAGAGACTTCAGGCGTTCGGCGACGGTCGTGGCCATGTAGCCCTCCCCTCGGTAGCTCGCGTTTCGCAACCGTAAGACGAAATCAGAATATTGCAATTCGAGGCGAAATTCTGCTTCAAGGCAGACATTCGATGTCGTCGCCGCGCTTGCCGGCATTGCGATTGCGTTTTTCGCGTCACGTCGCAGCCTGCGGCGATTGTTATGAACTCCGGAGGCCTCATGCCCGCTTTTGCCGTTACCGACTGGGACGACGCCTACGCCAACATGCCGAACATTCCCGGCGGCGAATCCTATCCGGACAAATGGGCCGGCCTGGCAAAGGCGTTTCGCGGGGAAATCGCCAAGACCGGCCGACTCCAGGCCGACTTGCGCTATGGCGACGCCGAACGCTGCACCTATGACCGGTTCGAGCCGACAGGAAACGCGCGCGGCACGCTTATTTTTATCCATGGCGGCTACTGGATGCGCTTCGACAAGTCGTTCTTTTCGCATCTGGCCGCCGGGCCGCTCGCGCTCGGCTACGCCGTTGCCATGCCGCAATATCCGCTTTGCCCACAGGTTCGCGTGCGCGACATAACGCGAAGCGTCGCCGATGCAGTGGCGGCGATTGCCACCAAATCGCAGGGTCCGATCACGATTGCCGGCCACTCGGCCGGCGGCCATCTCGCCGCCCGCATGGTCTGCGCCGATTCGACCCTCCCCCAATCGGTGTTGAGCCGCATCAGCACAGTCGTTCCGATTTCCGGCGTCCACGACCTGCGGCCGCTCATGAAAACGCAAAACAACGATACCCTGCATCTCAACGAGGCCGAGGCCGTCGCCGAAAGCCCGGCGCTGTTGCGGCCGGCGGCCGATTGCCCGATCCTGTGTTGGGTCGGCGCCAACGAACGCAGCGAGTTCGTGCGCCAGAACGCGCTCTTGGCAAACATCTGGCGCGGCCTTGGCGCCACGACGCAAGCTATCGAGGAGCCGGACCGTCACCACATGAACGTCATCGAGGGCCTGATCGATCCCGACCACCCGCTGACGCGGTCGCTGACCGGCTGAGCCGCTTCAGGGCAGGCGGATAGCGCCGTCGAGGCGGATGGTCTCGCCGTTGAGATAGCCATGTTCGACGATGGTCCGCGCCAACGAACCGTACTCGGCCGGTGTACCGAGTCGCTTGGGGAAGGTTACCTGCGCCGATAGCTGTTCGACCACCTGCGGCCCGAGCCCCTCGAACAGCGGCGTGTGGAACAGGCCCGGCGCGATCGTGCAGACGCGGATGCCGTAGAAGGCAAGGTCGCGGGCAATCGGCAGCGTCATGCCGACAATGCCGCCCTTGGAAGCCGAATAGGCGACCTGGCCCTTTTGCCCGTCAAAGGCCGCAACCGAGGCCGTATTGACGATGACGCCGCGCTCGCCGTCGGCGTTCGGCTGGTTCTTGGCCATCTGCTCGACCGCCAACCGCAGCACGTTGAAGGTGCCGATCAGGTTGACGTCGATCACCTTCTTGAACAGGTCGAGGACATGCGGGCCTTCCTTGCCCATAGTCTTCATGGCAACGCCGATGCCGGCGCAATTGACGCAGGCGTTGATCGCCCCGAACTCCTTCATCGCCGCGGCAATGCCGGCCTTGACGCTGTCCTCGCTGGCGACATCGACACGGGCAAAGATCGCCTGCTTGCCAATCTCGCCGGCGACCTTCTCGCCCTTGGTCGCATTCATGTCGAAAATCGCGACCCGCGCGCCGCCGGCAGCAAAATTGCGCGCCGTCGCCTCGCCAAGCCCCGACGCGCCGCCGGTAACGACGGCGATGGTTTCCTTGATTTTCATGTCGAGTTATCCTGCCTGGTTTTGCCGCCTGTCAGCCGGGCCGCACAAAAACGCGGCGGCCGCAATACGCCGGCCGCCGCGAGATTTGGGTCGAAAACTACTTGACCGTGGCAACCGTTTTCCAGGCACCGTTCTCGATCTTGGAAATGTAGATTTCGTCGGTGCCCAGATGATCGCCAGGGCCCATCTTCACATGATTTCCCAGGATCTTGTCGTCGAAATCCATCAACTCCATGGCTTTCTGGAAGCTTTCATAGGTCAGGTCCCGGCCGGCTGCTTCCAGCGCGCGAACCATCAATCCGGCGGCCGAACGGCCAAGCAGCGCGCCGGTGCCGGGGAATTTCTCCCCCGTCGCTTCCGTATACGACTTGATCCAGGCCGCGACTTCCGGATCGCTCGCGCGTGCCTCGAGGTCCTGCCAGCCGGCGGCGGCATAGAACCCTTCGGTGGCGCCGCCCGGCACTTTTGCGATCGCGGTGTGGAACGCGGCCGAAGAGCCGAGGAGCTTCATCTTGTCGTAGCCTAACTTCTTGGCAGTAGCGCTGACGGTGATGGTTTGCGCCAGGCCGAGCGCTGTCGTGACCAGGTCGCATCCCGCGTCGTTGAGTTTCTGCAACGCGCCGGCGAAATCCTTCTCGTCCGGCTTGTGCGTCGTATCGGCGCCATATTTCAGCCCGGAAGCCTTGGCTTCGTCGACGGCAGCCTCGTGGATTTCCTCGCCGAAATCGGTCGGCAGGTACATCGTGCACACGGTCGTCGAGCCTTCCTTGTCCTTCATGTAGCGGACTGCGGCGCGGATCGAATCGTAGTAGGAAGCCGTACCCGCATAGTGGATGGCCAGCGGCTCCTGCAGCATCTGGCGCGCCGCCGAAAGCGGCGACACGTTCGGGATGCCGAGCGGATCCTGGATCTTGAACGCCGCCAGATTGTGCGGCGTGCCGAGCGACAGCAGCATGGCGAATACGTTGTCGGAATTGACCAGCTTGTTGACGACCTGCACGGCCTTGGCCGGATTGTAGCCGTGGTCCTCGACGATATACTTGATCTTGCGGCCGTTGACGCCGCCCTTGGCGTTGACTTCGTCGAAATAGAGCTGCGCCGCCTTCACCGCCGGAACGGAAAATCCGGCGAAGATGCCGGACATGTCATGCATGCCGCCGATGACAATTTCGGTGTCGGTCACTCCGCGGGTCTGGGCTAGCGCAGGCGCCGCGTGAAAAAGCGCAACCGCTGCGGTTGCCGCCAGTAATTTCTTCATTCGTTTCTCCTCCGTTGGCCGGTTTGTCCGGCGTCGTTTCCGATGCGGCTCAGGCCGCCCCGGCATACATTGTGTCGATCAGCCGCGAATGCTTCGTCTCGACAAAGCTGCGCTTCAGTTTCATCGTCGGCGTCAGTTCCTCGTCTTCCGCCGTCAGAAGGATGTTGATCAGCCTGAAGTCCTTGACCTGTTCGACGCGAGCGAACTGCTTGTTGACCTTGGCGACCTCGTTGCCGATCAGTTCGACGATTTCGCCCGCCGCGCACAGCGAAGCAAAATCGTTGAACGGCACGCGATGCTCCTGGGCGTAGTTCTCGACATTCTCCTGGTCGATCATGATCAGGCAGGTAAGATATTTGCGTTTATCACCGATCACAACTGCGTCCGAGATATAGGGCGAGAACTTGAGTGCGCTTTCGATCTCGGCCGGGGTGATGTTCTTGCCGCCGGCGGTGATGATGATGTCCCTCAGGCGCCCGGTGATGGTGAAAAAGCCCTCGTTATCGACTTTGCCGACGTCGCCGGTCTTGAGCCAGCCGTCGCGCGTGAAAGTCTCGGCTGTTTTTTCCGGATTTTTCCAGTAGCCCTTGAATACGTTCGGTCCCCTGACCAGAATCTCGCCGTCCGCCCCGATCCTGGTTTCGGCCCCCGGCAGCGTCACACCGATGGTGCCGAGCTTGTTGGCCACGAAAGTATTTATCGTGGCGACGCCTGCCGTCTCGGTTTGGCCGAAGCCTTCCAGCACTGGCACGCCGATCGCCCAGAACCACTTCAGCAGTTCCGGCGAAATCGGCGCCGCCCCGGTGGCGCCGCGCCGGATGCGGCCCATGCCGATCATGCGGCGCAGATTGGCGAGCAGCACGAAATCCCAGAAGCGCCACGTCCATTCGATTGCTGCCGGCACTGGCCGGCCTTCGATGCGGTATTCGGCCCTCTTCAATCCGGCCGCGACCGCCCGGTCGAAGGCGAAGCGTCCGATCGCGGTTGCCTCCTTGCGCAGGATTTGCAGGCGCGAGTGGATCTTCTCCCACAATCGCGGGACAGCGACGAAGACGTGCGGCGAGACCTCGCGCAGATTGTCGAAAACCGTTTCCGGGCTTTCGGCGAAATTGACCGTCACGCCGTGGGCAAGCTGGGTTTCGACCGAAAACAGCCGTTCCAGCACATGGCATAGCGGCAGGAAACAGAGTTGCTCGTCGCTCTCGAAGGTCGGGATTTGGCTCGAGAGAGCGCCGATCTGGTAGATGATGTTGGCATGCGTGATCATCGCGCCTTTCGGCCGCCCGGTAGTCCCGGAGGTGTAGATCAGCATGCGCACGTCCTGCGGCCGCGATTTGTCGATCTCCTCCTCGAACCGGCCCGGGTGGCTTTCGGCCTCCTGCCTGCCGATTTCATAGAGTTCGTCGAGGAACATCACATCGGGATCGGAAAAATCGCGCAAGCCGTCGCGGTCGAACACGATGGTTTTGATAAGGCCCGGCATCTCGGCCTTGGCCTGCAGGTACTTGTCGAGCTGTTCGTCGTTTTCGACGAACAGGACCTTCGAATCCGAATTGTTGACGAGATAGGCGAGCTGAGCCGCCGCGTCGGTGGTGTAGACACCCGACGGGATCATGCCCATGCAGGTCGCGGCCATATCGCAATAGAGCCATTCCTTGCGGTCTTCCGACAGGATCGAGATGACATCGCCGCGCTTCAGGCCGAGCCGCGCCAGTCCCAGACCGATCCATTGGGCACGCTCGTAATATTCGGCCCAGCTATGCGATTTCCAGATACCCAAGTCCTTTTCGCGATGCGCCACGCGCGTGCCATAGCGCCGGCACTGGTGGGCAAACAGCTTGGCAATCGTGTCGCAGCCGAGCCAGCTTTCAAAGCGACCCTCCCCGGTTGCGGCGATTTTGGTCTGGACGTTCATCGATCCTGCCTCCGAAGCCCTATTCTAGCGCCAGGTCTTGCGCCGTTTCCAGCGTTTCTGGCCGCGCTGGGTTTCGCCATGGACCCCGAGATAGAATTCCTGGACGTCTTCGGAGGCAGCGAGCCTCGCGGCCGGACCGGCCATGACGATGCGGCCGATTTCCAGCACATAGCCATAGTCGGCCGTGTCGAGGGCGACCTTGGCGTTCTGTTCGACCAGCATCATCGTCACGCCCTGTTCGCGATTGAGCCGGCGGATGATGGTGAAGATGTCGCGCACCAGGATCGGCGACAGGCCGAGCGACGGCTCGTCGAGCAGGAGGATTTTCGGGCGCGCCATCAGGCCGCGGCCGATCGCCAGCATCTGTTGCTGTCCGCCGGAAAGATATCCCGCCTGCTGGCGGTTGCGTTCCTTCAGGATCGGGAAATAGCCGTAGACCATTTCGAGGTCGCGATCGATGTCCCCATCGTTGCGCACATAGGCGCCCATGCGCAGGTTTTCCTCGACGCTGAGAAACGGGAAGACCTCGCGACCCTCCGGCACGTGGGCGATGCCACGCTTGACGATGCGATCGGGTTCGAGCCCCTGGATTTCGCTGCCGTTAAGTAAAATCTGGCCCTTTTCCGGCTCCATCACCCCGGAAATCGTTTTCAGCAGCGTCGTCTTGCCGGCGCCATTGGCGCCGAGGATGGTGACGATGCTGCCCTTTTTGACTTCGAGTGAAACCCCGCGCAGAGCCATCACCGCGCCATAGAAGGTTTCGACGTTGCGCACCTCCAGCACGGTGGCCGGCGCTGGCGCAGCGGTAACGGCGAGATCGATTTCGAGTGCTGCCTGGTTCATGCCGCCGCGCCGATCCCGAGATAGGCGTCGATTACCTTTGGATGCGACTGCACTTCGGCCGCAGTGCCAAGCGCGATGCCCTTGCCGTCGGCCATCGCCAGCACGCGGGTCGACACCTGGCCGACCAGGCTCATGTCGTGCTCGACCATCAGGATCGTCAGGCCCATGTCCTTTTGCATGTCCTCGATCCAGTAGGCGACATCCTTGGTCTCCTCCATCGACAGCCCGGAGGCAGGCTCGTCGAGCAGCAGCAGTTTTGGCTGGCACGCCAGCGCCCGGCCGATCTCGACGACCTTGCGTACACCGTAGGGAAGTCCGGCGATCATCTTGTCGCGATAAGGCTGCAGGTCGAGGAAATCGATGACGTGCTCGACCGCATCGCGATGCGCCCGTTCCTCGGCCCTGACCTGCGGCAGGAACAGCAGGTTCTCGACGACGTTGGTGCGGCGCGTGCTGTGGCGGCCGACCAGCAGGTTTTGCAGCACGGTCGAATGGTCGAACAATTCGATGTTCTGAAACGTGCGCGCGATGCCGTAGCCGATCACTTCGTCCGAGCGGATGCGGGTGATGTCGTGGCCCTCGATCTCGACGCGGCCGGTGGTCGGATCGTAGAAGCGCGAGATCAGGTTGAAGATCGTCGACTTGCCGGCGCCGTTCGGCCCGACGATCGTAAAGACCTCGCCCTTTTCGACCGTAAACGAGATGTCGTCGACCGCGCGCACGCCGCCGAACGATTTCGACAGGTGTTCGACGACGAAAAAGCTCATCTCAGCCGCTCCGTCTTCAAATAGGCACGCTGGCGCCGGAAGAGGTCACGACGTGCCAATGGAAACAATTGCAGCCACGCCCGCGTCTTGACCCACTGGCCGTTGATGCCGAGCGGCTCGACGATGATGATGGCAATCAGGATCGCCGAGAAGATGCCGGTGTCGAGCCCGGGAATGGCGTTGAGCGTGATGTGCTGGCGGATCGCGGTGATGATGGGCGGCAGGAAGCCGATCACCATCGCGCCAAAAAAGGCGCCATGGATCGAGCCCATGCCGCCGACGACGATCATCAGCAGCATCTGGATCGACAGTGTAATCAGGAACGCCTCGTAGTTGAAGGCGCCGAGATAATGGGCATAGAGCGCGCCCGCGAGGCCGGTGACAAAGCACGACAGGAAGAAAGACAATGTCTTCGTCCGTGCCAGGTTGATGCCCATCGCCTTGGCCGAGACTTCCGAATCGCGGATCGCCATGAAGGCTCGCCCGGTCGACGATCGCAGCAAGTTGCCATAGCCGAGCGCCACGACGATGGCGACCGCAAGGCACAGCCAGTAGAAGGCGTGCGGGTTGGCGTACCGGTTGATCGTCAACCCCGGCAGCAGGATGTCGCCGACCGTGGTGCCGCCGACGCCGCCGGTCCACGGCTCGAGCAGCACGATGACATCCTCGGCGACGATTCCGAGCGCCAGGGTCGCAATCGCCAGATAGATGCCGCTCATGCGCAGCGCCGGTACGGCGATCACCGCGCCGACGATGCCGGCAAACAGGCCGGCGAGCGGGAACGACACCAGGAACGACCAGCCGCGGTTATTGAGCCATGCCTCGACGTAGGCGCCACACGCGAGGAAAGCGGCATGGCCGAGGCTCGGTTGCCCGGTGTGGCCCGAAAGGATCATCAGTCCCATGCCGGCGATCGCCCAGATCAATACATAGACGACTTCGCCGAGCCGGTAGTTGTCGAGCACGAACGGCAGCGCGATAGCGGCAACGACCAGCACAATGTACCAGAATGCCTGGTAGCGGTCCTGAGCCAGGCTGATGTCGTCGTCGTAGCTGGTCTTCTGGTGGATGCGCACCGTCAAACCTTCTTGCTCTGGACCTGTGCGAACAGACCGTTGGGGCGCAGCACCAGTACCGCCAGCATGATGGCGTAGGGGGTGATCTGACTGTAGCCGGCGGCGACATAACGCCCGGCGAAGGGTTCGGCGATGCCGACGATCAGGCCGCCGGCAAGCGCGCCGGGAAGGCTGCCGAAACCGCCGATCACGGCCGCCGCGAAGGCCTTGATGCCGAGCAGCCCGAGGCTCGGGTCGATCGAGCCGCGCGCGGCGAACATCACGCCGGCGACGGTCGAAATACCGCCGGACAGACCCCAGATCAGACCATGGATTCGCTTGACCGGAACGCCCATGTAATACGCCGCCAACTGGTTTTGCGACGAGGCCTGCATGGCGATGCCGAGCCTTGTGCGGGCAAAAAACAGGTACAGCCCCACGGTCAGGACGGTCGTCGCGGCGATAACGAAGATTTCATCGTAACCGATGACGAGGCCGAACAGCGACAGGTAGCGGCCGGCAAACGGCGTCTCCAGCGTCAGCAGCTCGTGACCCCAAATGACGCCGGCAAAAAAGCGCAGCACGAACCCGACCGCGATCGTCAGGATGACGACGGCAAATTGCGGTTGGCCGAACAACTTGCGGATGACCAGCGCTTCCATGGCGTAGCCGACGAATGCCATGGCGATCGTCGCCAGCGCCAGGCCGAGCCAGAACGGCATGCCCCAGTAATCGGAATTGACGAATTGCAGCGTCATGAAGGCGCCGAGCATCATCAGGTCGCCCTGGGCGAAATTGACCGCCTCGGTCGCCTTGTAGATCAGCACGAAACCAAGCGCGACCAGGCCGTAAACGCAGCCCGTAGCGATTCCGCCCAACAGCAATTGGGCCAGTTCCAAGCCTTGCCTCCCTGCGCCCTCTCCCTGGCGCGAATTTCACAAAACCAAGAAGCCTTTGCCAAGGCAAGCGAAATCGACCTGTCGACGAATTTGTCGGTTCACCTTTCGGATTGTCAGCGCCCGCCGCAGGCGCTCGCCGCGGCGTGGCGCACGTGGTCGGCAAAGCTGCGCGCCGAGGAGCGCTGGATCAGCACCAGCAAGCGCAGCTCGGCCGGGTCGACGCAGGCGATAAAGGTGGCCATGCCTTCGATCGGGGCGCGGGCGCAAGCACCGGTCGCAAATGCGGCTGGATGAAGGTCGAGGCCGCTGAGCCGTTCCATCACATCGCGGGTCTTTGCGCCGGAAAACCACAATGCGATCCAGCCGTCCGATTGTTCGGTGACCGCGGCCGCCCTGGCGATTACTTCGGGCATCGCCGCGACGCCGCCAATTACAAAGTACTGACAGTCGCCGGCCGAAAGAATGCGGAGTTCGCCATCCTCGAACCGCCCGACGGTGAATTGGCCAGGTTCGGGCAGCGCCGCCGCAAGACCCTTGGCGCAGGCGGCCGACAATTGCTCGACCTCACCGGGCGCGACCGAAATCCAGCTGCATCCCGCCGAGACGTCCTCGCGCATCGCGAACCCGTCCCACTCCTCTTCGAGCGGGGTGCTCAGACCGAAACCGGTGCGGGCGACAAGGTGGTAGTCAGACACGCAATCGTTCTCCCTGCGGATCGAGGAAGTGCGGCGAACAGATTTCAACCTCGACATCGCGGCCGCGCACCGCATCGACGGCGCGGAGCTTTTCGCCGTGGCGCTCGTGGCCGCGGCGGACAAAACCGAGCCCGATCGAATGGCCGAGTGACGGCGAGTGGCACACCGATGTCATGTAGCCCTCGTCATGGGCCGTCTTTGCCGCCCGGCCGAGGCCGATGAAATGGGCTCCCGCCGTCAGTTCGTCTTCCGGCTTGACCGGCTTGAAGCCGGCGAGCGTCATGCGTTCGGCGTCCACCATGCCGGGGCGCTGCGCCATGATCTTGCCGACACAGTCTTTTCCTGCGGCAATCATTCGCGCCATGCCGAGATCGCCCGCCGTCGTCTGGCCGTTCAATTCACTGCCGACCGGGTGGCCCTTTTCGATGCGCATGACGTTGAGCGCCTCGAGCCCATAGGGCGTGATGTCGAATTCGCGCCCGGCCTCGACGATCGCGCGCGCCAGCGCATCGCCATAGCGCGCCGACACCGCCAGTTCATAGGCGAGCTCGCCCGAAAATGAGATTCGAAAGAGCCGCGCCGGCACGCCACCGCAAACCGACAGGAAAGCGCAGGCCATATAGGGGAACGCCTCGTTGGCAAGTTCGAACGAGGCATCGCACAATTTCGCCAGCACGGCGCGCGCGTTCGGCCCGGCGACGGAAAACTGCGCAAACTGATCGCTGACCGAGACCATGTGGACGTCGAGTTCGGGCCAGTAAACCTGCGCACAATAGTCGACATGCTGCATCGCCGGCCCGGCATTGGCCGTCGTCGTCGTCACCAGGAAATGCTCCGGGGCAAGGCGGGCAACGGTGCCGTCGTCGAAGACGAAGCCGTCCTCGCGCAACATCAGGCCGTAGCGCACCTTGCCTACGGCGAGCGTCGAGATGGTGTTGGCGTAGACGCGATCGAGAAACGCCGCCGCGTCGCGACCCTTGACGTCGATCTTGCCGAGCGTCGACACGTCGGCGAAGCCGACCGACCGGCGCGTCGCGCGCACTTCGCGGTCGACCGATTCGCGCCAGGTCTTTTCTCCCGGCCGCGCGAACCATTGCGCCCTCAGCCACAGCCCCGCCTCGACAAAGGAAGCACCTTGCTCGCGCGCCCAGTCGTGCGCCGGCGTCAATCGCATCGGCCGATAGTCGCGGCCGCGGGCACGGCCGGCGAAGGCAGCGATGGCGACCGGCGTGTACGGTGGCCGGAACACTGTAGTCCCGGTTTCGGCGATGCTCTTGCCCGAGATTTCGGCGAGGACCGCGAGCGCCGCGACGTTGGCGGTCTTGCCCTGGTCGGTCGCCATGCCGAGCGTCGTGTAGCGCTTCATGTGTTCGGCGGCGCCGAAGCCTTCCTGATACGCCAGGCGGACATCCTTGACCGTGACGTCGTTCTGCAAATCGAGCCAGGCCCGGCCCTTGGCGGCGACGTGCCAGAATGGCTGGATTTCGACCGGCCCGTCCTCGGCCTGCGGTACCGAGCCGGCCTTCGACTTCATGCCGAGATCGCCGAGCGCCGCATTCGCCGCCGCCGTGGCGCTCGTAAGCGCGCCATGGGTCGTCAGTTCGCCGGCCGCCGCGCCGACGACGCGCATCCGCGCCGGCGTGTCGGCGCCAGGCACGAAACCGGCGATGCGGTCGTTCCACACTGGCTTGCCGCGCCGGTGGCAGGTCAAATGCACCGCCGGGTTCCATCCACCCGAAACCGCAAGGCAATCCGCTTCCACCCGCAGCCGCCCGCCGGTGGCATTGGCGACTTCGACGCCGGCAAGCTGGCGTCGCCCTTGCGTGGCGACGACATGGGCGCGGCTGAACACCGGAGTATCGCCGACGCCGGCACGAAGTTCCGCGATCGCCTCGGCGGGGCGCGTGTCGATGATCGCCGCCACCGCGCCGCCGGCCGCGATGATATCGTGCGCGGTGCGCCAGCCATCGTGATTGCATGTGAAGATTGCCGTCGCCTTGGCGGGCAGGACGGCAAAGCGGTTGAGATAGGTGCGCACCGCCGAAGCCTGCATGATGCCGGGCCGGTCGTTGTCAGGAAAGGCGATCGTCCGCTCGATGGCGCCGGCGGCAAGGATCGTGCGCCGGGCGATAATGCGCCACAGCCGCTGGCGAGGCAAATGGTGCGGCGGCGCGGCCAGGTGATCGCTGACCTTTTCGAGCGCGCCATAGGTGGCGCCATCATAGACGCCGAACACGGTGGTGCGCCGCAGGATGCGGACATTGTCCATCGACCGCAATTCGCCGACGATGCGCGCAGCCCAGGCCTGCGCCGCCAGGCTGCCGATTTCCATGCGCTCACCGTTGAGGCGGCCGCCAAGTGCAAAATCCTCGTCGGCTAGGATGACGCGGGCGCCGCCATGGGCGGCGACGCGGGCCGCCTGCAGCCCGGCCGGGCCGGCGCCGATGACGAGAACGTCGCAATGCGCCGTCGCCTTCTCGTATGTATCCGGGTCGGTCAGACGCGAAAGCGCGCCAAGCCCGGCGGCACGCCGGATCAGCGGCTCGTAGACCTTTTCCCAGAACGAGGCCGGCCACATGAAGGTCTTGTAGTAGAACCCGGCGCCTAGGAACGGGGCAAACAAGTCGTTCGCCGCAAGAATGTCGAAGCCGAGCGAGGGAAAGCGGTTCTGGCTGCGCGCGATGAGGCCCTCGTACAATTCGGTCGTCGTCGCCCGGCTATTCGGATCACGGCGGGCGCCTTCGCCGATTTCGACCAGCGCATTGGGTTCCTCGCTGCCGGCGGTGACGATCCCGCGCGGCCGGTGATACTTGAACGAGCGGCCGACCAGGCGCACGCCGTTGGCCAGCAGCGCCGAGGCGAGCGTATCGCCCGGATGACCGGCAAGCGACGTGCCGTCGAAGCTGAACGCAATCGTCTTGTCGCGATCGATCACACCGCCATCCGGCCGCCGAAAGCTCGCACCCGAGATATTCACTGGGGCGCTCATTGGTCGGCCTCCGCTTCGCCCGGCTTGGCCGGTCGCCGCCGCCGGGTGGTTGCCGGCTTGGCGGCTGCCTTGGCCAACGGCTCGGTCTTCGGCTCAACTTGCGGCCCCGCTTGCGACATCGGCATCGTCATCGGCAGGCGCGCCAGCCGCGCGCCGCGGACCTCGTGGGTCACCGTGTTACGCTCGACCACGATCCACGAGCGGCAACCGCCCTCGTGATACCAGTGCTCGAAATGCCAGCCCGCCGGATTTTCGCGCAGATGCACGAAGGCATGAAATGCTGCCGCCGCGTTCGGCGCCGCCGGATCGGGGCGCACAACCGTCGCGTCGCCGCGATAGACGAATTCGGCATGGTCGCGTTCGCCGCAATTGGGGCAGGGCAATCGCATCGCCGGCGCCTCAGTGCAGGTTGGGCTGGGCGCCGCGCCCGCCCTCGTCGAGAACATAGCCGCGCTCGAAACGGTCGAGTCGCATTTGCGCGGCGACCGGGTGCGGCTCGCCCCTGGCCAGCAAATGAGCAAAGCAGAAGCCGGAGGCCGGCGTCGCCTTGAAGCCGCCATAGCACCAGCCGCAGTTCAGAAAGAGGCCTTCGACCGGCGTCTTGTCGATAATCGGCGAGCCGTCCATCGACATGTCCTGCAATCCCGCCCACGAGCGCAGGATGCGGGCGCGCCCGATCATCGGCATCATCGCCATGCCGGCTTCGGCGACATGCTCGACCATCGGCAGGTTGCCGCGCTGTGCCCATGAATTGTAACCGTCGAGATCGCCGCCGAAGACGAGGCCGCCCTTGTCCGACTGGCTGACATAGAAATGGCCGACGCCGAAGGTGACGACATTCGGCAATACCGGCTTCAAGCCTTCGGTGACGAAGGCCTGCAAAATGTGGCTCTCGATCGGCAGGCGCAGGCCGGCCATGTCGGCAAGCTTGGTTGTCGAGCCGGCGACGACGACGCCGACCTTGGCCGCGCGGATTTCGCCGCGCACGGTTTCCACGGCCTTGATACGGCCGTTCTCGATGCGCAGGCCGGTGACCTCGCAATTCTGGATAAGGTCGACGCCACGGCTGTCGGCACCGCGGGCATAGCCCCAGGCGACCGCGTCGTGGCGCGCCGTGCCGCCGCGCCGCTGCAACAGGCCGCCGTGGATCGGAAACCGGGCATTGTCGAAATCGAGGAACGGGCACATGCGCTGCAACGTGGCGCGATCGAGCAGTTCGGCATCGACGCCTTCAAGCCGCATGGCGTTGCCGCGCCGGACATTGGCATCGCGCTGGACATCGGAATGGTGGAGGTTGATGACGCCTCGCTGCGAGAACATGGCATTGTAGTTGAAGTCCTGCTCCAGGCCTTCCCACAGTTTCAGCGACAGTTCGTAGAACGGCTCGTTGCCGGGCAGCAGGTAGTTGGAACGCACGATCGTGGTGTTGCGGCCGACATTGCCCTGGCCGAGCCAGCCCTTCTCGAGCACCGCGATATTCTTGATCCCGTGCTCCTTGGCGAGATAGTACGCCGTCGACAGTCCGTGGCCGCCGCCACCGATGATGATGACATCGTATTCCGGTTTCGGCTCCGGCTCGCGCCACACCGGCTGCCAGTCGCGGTTACCCGTCCAGGCATTCTTCAGGATGGCAAAGGCGGAATAGCGCATCGAAAAGGAATTCCCTCCGGCGACGCGCCGGCATCAGGATTTGACAATATCGCGGGCGGTTTCGTCAACCGCACTCGAACGAGGCAGGTGCGGCCAAGTTTGCGGCAATCCCGCGCCGCGCTCCCATTGCGCTACTTGCGCAGGATCGCCTGCAGCACGTCGCGAACGCCAATCGCGCCGAGAAACTTGTCCTTGTCGTCGAACAGCGCCACCGGCGCCGTCTGCGAAGAGTGGATCGCCAGCAACACCAGTCGCAGGGGCGTTCCAGGCTTGGCCCAGTAGACGATGCGGTCGCTGGCGCCAGCCTTTGCGCCCTTGGCCGCCTTGGCGGACGGCCTTGCCGCTTCGGCCTCCAGTTCGCTGCACGACACCCATTGGGCAGTGGCACCGTCGATCTCGGCGGCTTTGACCATCTGCTGCTTGTCGAGGCGGAAGCGCGTGGTCCGGCGGCGGTCGAGCCACACCCAGCCGGCGCCGGCTTTTTCGAGGTCGCGCCAGTCGCGCATCACGTTCCAGGCAGTCAGCACCGACAGCGGGTTGACATTGGCGATGAAGTCGCGGACGTAGTCGTTGGCCGGCCGCAGCACGATATCTTCCGGCGCGCCGCTCTGGACGATGCGGCCGCCTTCCATGATGGTGATGCGGTTGCCGATCTTCAGCGCTTCCTCGAGATCGTGGCTGACGAACAGGATCGTCTTCTTCAGGACTGCCTGCCACTCGAGCAGCGCGTCCTGCAACTTGGTGCGGATCAGCGGGTCGAGCGCCGAGAACGGTTCGTCCATCAGCAGGATCGGCGCGTCGGTGGCAAAGGCGCGGGCAAGACCGACGCGCTGCTGCATGCCGCCCGACAGCTCGTGCACCTGCTTGTCGGCCCAGGCGTCGAGACCGACGAGATGCAGTTGCTGGTCGATATGCTTGCTCCGCTCGGCCGCCGGCATCCCGGCCAGTTCGAGCCCGAAGCCGACATTGTCGCGGACGCTGCGCCACGGCAGCAGGCCGAATTGCTGGAACACCATGGCGACGCATTCGCGCCGCACCTTGCGCAGTTCGGCCGGCGAACAGCTGACGACATCGACCGACCAGTCGCCGTCGCGCACCACGACGCTGCCGCGCGCCACCTTGTTGAGGCCGTTGACGGCCCTGAGCAGCGTCGATTTGCCCGAACCTGACAGGCCCATGAGCACGCTGATCTCGCCCGGATTGACCGTCAGGCTGCAGCCGGCGGCGCCGAGCACCGAGCCGGTCTTTTCGAGGATTTCGCCGCGCTCCTTGCCGTCGTCGATCATCTTCAGCGCTTCGGCCTGACGATCGCCGAAGACGATATCGACATCCTTGAAGCGGATCGCGTCTTTCATCGATATCCCTCCGACCCTGATCCGGCTCATGCGGTCGAGCACGATGGCGAGGATGACGATGGCGAAGCCGGCTTCAAGCCCGAGCGGGATGTTGACCGAGTTGAGCGCGCGCACCACCGGCTTGCCGAGTCCGTTGGCGCCGATCAGCGCGGCGATGACAACCATCGACAGCGACAGCATGATGCATTGCGTCAGCCCGGCCATGATCGTCGGCAGTGGCCGCCGGCAATTCGACCTTGAACAGCAGCTGCCGCGGCGTCGCGCCGAAGGCTTCGCCCGCCTCGATCATCGGCTTCGGCACCGGATTTGATGCCGAGATAGGTCAGCCGGATCGGCGTCGGCGCGGCGAAGATGACGGTGACGATCAGGCCCGGCGCCAGGCCGAGACCGAACATGATCAGCACCGGGATCAGATAGACGAAAGTCGGCAGTGTCTGCATCAGGTCGAGCAATGGCTGGATGATGCGCCAGCCGCGCTCGTTGTGGCCGCACCAGATGCCGATCGGCACGCCGATCGCCATCGAGGCGCCGGCCGCGGCGACGACCAGCACCAGCGTCTCGACCGTCTCTTTCCACAGGCCCTGGTTGAGGATGAAGATGAGGCCGATAGCGACGCCGATGGCCAGTTTCCACGATTTCTGCAGCCACCAGGCGAGCAGCGCGATTGCCGCAATGACGATGACCGGCGGAAACCACAGCAACGCGTCGATCATCGCGTCGAGGCAGAACTTCATCGAATTGGCGACTGCATCGAACAGCCATTCGAAATTGTCGGTGAGGAACTGGAAGAACGCCTTGCCCCAGGTGCCGACCGGCAGTTTCGCCGCGGTCAGCAGTTGAGATACCGGATCCATCTGCGTCTCCCCGAACCGGCCCGCCCCAGTTCACCCACACTCACTCCCGCCGCGCCGTAGGTACCGGCGCGGCAAGCGGTTTATTTCTGCAGCGACGACCGGTTTACATCCCGAGCTTGGCCTTGACGGCGGCCGCCGCGTCCTTTCCGTCGAAGGTGGTGACACCGGCGAGCCATGGCTTGGCAGTATCCGGATGGGCCTTCAGGTATTCCAGCGCAGCCGCATTCGCTTCGCCGCCCTTCAGGATCGCGTCCATGATCTGGTTTTCGGTCGAGAGGTTGAATTTCAGGTTGGAGACGAACTTGCCCGCATTCGGGCATTCGCTGGCGTAGCCCTTGCGGATATTGGTGTAGACGGTCGCCGAGCCGAAGCCGGAATCGCCCATGCCGTCGAGATAGGTGATCTTCATCTCGCCCATGACCGGATGCGGCGTCCAGCCGAGGAAGACGATCCAGTCCTTGTTCTTCATCGCCTTCTCGGCCTGCGACAGCATGCCTGCTTCCGAGGACTCGACCAGCTCGAAACCGTCAAGACCGTTGGCCTTGTCGGCAATCATGTCGAGCACGATGCGGTTGCCGTCATTGCCGGGCTCGATGCCGTAGATCTTGCCGTCGAGCTTGTCCTTGAACTTGCCGACATCCTTCAGCGACTTGATGCCTCCGGCTGCGACATAGTCGGGCACCACCAGGCCGTAGCCGGCGCCTTCGAGGTTGACCGCCACCGATTCGACGCTCTTGTCGTCGAGGAAGGGCTGCACATCGCCGGCCATCGACGGCATCCAGTTGCCGAGGAAGACGTCGATGTCCTTGTTCTTCAGCGACGCGTAGGTCACCGGCACCGACAGCACCTGGACTTCAGGCTCGTAGCCGAGCGCCTCCAGCACATTATAGGCAAGCCCGGTGGTCGCCTGGATGTCGGTCCAGCCGACATCCGAAAACCGCACCTTCTTGCAGCTCGCCGGATCGCCGGCAAAGGCCGGGCCGGCAAAGATCGCGGCAATTCCAAAGGCTGCCGCGGCGCCGATCAGTTTCGATTTGGCAATCATCCTGTTCTCCCTTCTGTTCAAGTTTTCCCGGTTTTCCGCGCCGGGCTTTGCCAATACCTATCATGTCGCCGAAAGCGACTAAACCCGGCCTCATCGCTGGCGCCGCAGGATCATGGCCCGCGCGTCGGTGAGCGCGAATGCCGGTTCGACCCGGTGGCGTCCGATTTGCGGATGCAGCGACAAAAATCGTTGCCCGTCAGGTGATAGAAATACGGCGTCAGCTCCTGCGGCCATTCCTGATTGTTGTTGACGCAGAGCACCCCGCCCGTCGCCGTCATCGCCGCCAGATTGTCGATGAGCCTCATCCGGTCGCCTTGCGGCGACATGCATCAGCAGGTTCAGGCAGATGACCAGATCGTAGGCGCGATATTTTTCGGCTGCAGCGCGTCGTCGGCCGGCAACACCTTGATATGGCGCGTGACGTTTTCGCGTACCAGCACATAAGCCGTCGCTCTGGTCGGCGACGAAATCGCGCAGTGAACTCGAGATCTTCCGGAAAGAACAGGCGCGGATAGACCGCCGCCTGCGCCAGTTCGGTCGCCTTCGCCGACAGGTCGAAGCCTTCGACGATCAGCTTGCGCCGGTCGAGCAGGCCTTTGCGCAATCCGGCGATGACGAAGCTGACTGCTTCGAGCCCAACCGACAGCGGCACGATCAGGACGCGCAACTCCGCCTTGTCGGGCATCGCCGCCAGCAGATCGACCAAAACGTCGAACAGCCCCGGATAGCGGAAGAACCGGGTATTGGCCATCAGTTCGCGCGGGCCGGCGTCGGTCGTGATCGGTGACATAGAGCTTGACGCCAGAATCGGCGCGACCGGGACGGACACGGATACGCACATCGCTATTCCACGCCCGCTCGTGTGCGGACATCGCACCACCCGGTTTCGGCTTCCGCTCGCTCGTCTCGGTCTCGCGTCAAACCGCCCGTCCCTGGGTCACCCCACTGATTTCCTGCCATATTGGCCATTTACCCGCCTGCCTGCAAGGTTTAAATTGATTGACGAGTCAATCAAGAAGGTCTCCCATGCCGCGCATTGGAGCAGAACCCGTTCGCCGCCAGTCGCTGATCGACGCCGCGATCGGCCTGATCGGCGAACAGGGCTCTCTGGAGGTCAGTGTCAAGGATATTGCCCGGCGCGCCGGCATGTCGCCGGCACTGGCGTTCCACTATTTCGGTGACAAGGACGCCATGATCGTCGCCACCATGCGCCATTTGCTCGCCGCCTATTCGGCCGAAGTGGCCGACCGCCTCGGCAGCGCAATAACACCGCGGGCGAGGCTGACGGCGGTGATCGAGGCGAGCTTCGCGCCGGCGCAGTTCGACCAGCCGACGATCGCCGCCTGGCTGGTGTTCTACCTGCATGCCTATTCCTCGCCGCAAGCCCGTCGGCTGCTCGACATCTATTCGCGCAGGCTGCGCTCGAATCTTCTGGCGGGTTTCCGCCCGCTTCTCGGCGATGCCGCCGCCAGACGCGACCGAAACGGTCGCGGCCCTGATCGACGGCTTCTACATCCGCCACGCGTTGCGCAGAAAAGGACCGGATGCCGGCGAAGCGATCCGGCTGTGCCTTGCATGCATCGATCGCATGCGTCGGCCGAACGGGCATCGCCAGCCGGAGTCCGTCCATGACGGCGATTTTGCCGACTTGCTTCCGCCGCTGTCGCATTTCATCGCCGGCAAATTCGTCGCCGGCACTGGCGAGGCCGTGCCGGATATCTACCCGGCGAGCGGCGAGATGATCGCCGAAATCCGCTGGGCAACGGAATCGAAATCGACGCCGCCGTGGACAGCGGCCCAGGCCGGCTTCGAAATCTGGCGCAGGACGCCGCCGCGCGAACGCGCCCGCGTTCTCGCCCGTACTGCCGCGATCCTGCGCGCAGAGCAACGACGAACTCGCCCGCCTCGAAACCCTCGATACCGGCAAGGCGATCCAGGAAACGCTTGTGACCGACGTGGTCTCGGCCGCCGATTGCCTCGAATACTTTGCCGCGCAGGCGGCGACCATGACCGGCGAGCATATCGGCTTTTCCGGCGCCGAAGGCGACTGGGGCTATACCGTGCGCGAGCCACTCGGGGTGTGCGTCGGCATCGCCGCGTGGAACTATCCGCTGCAGATCGCCGCATGGAAATCGGCGCCGGCGCTCGCCTGCGGCAATGCTTTCATCCTCAAGCCCGCGGAGCTGACGCCGCTGTCGGCATTGCGCCTGCGCGGAAGCCTATCGCGAGGCCGGCCTGCCCGACGGAGTCTTCAACGTCATCCAGGGCGACGGCGCCGTTGGCGCGAAACTTGTCGCCCATCCCGGCGTCGCCAAGGTATCGCTCACCGGCGAGACGCGCACTGGCGCAAAAGTCCTTGCCGGCGCCGCCAACACCATCAAGCGCGTCACCCTCGAACTCGGCGGCAAGTCGCCGTTGATCGTCTTCGACGATGCCGATCTCGACGCCGCGGTCGGCGGCGCCATGCTCGCTAATTTCTATTCGACCGGTCAGGTCTGTTCCAACGGCACACGCGTCTTCGTCGCCGAAAAGCTCTTCGACCGCTTTGCCGAAAAACTCATTGCCCGAACCGAACGCATCGTCATCGGCGATCCGTTCGACCCGAAAACCCAGATGGGGCCGCTGGTTTCCAAGGACCATTTCGAAAAGGTCGCCGCTTACTATAAAATTGCGCCGGCGCAGGGCAAATGCCTTTTCGATGGCGGCTTTCCCAAAGTCCAGGGCTACGAAGCCGGTAATTGGATCGGCCCGGCGATCTACCGACCAAAAGACGATGACCAGCCGATCGCGCGCGAGGAAATCTTCGGGCCGCTGATGAGCCTTTTTTCCTTCCGCGATGAGGACGAGGCGCTCGCTCGCGCCAACAACACACCCTATGGCCTCGCCGCCGGGGTGTTCACCGCTGACCTGGCACGCGCACATCGCGTCATCGGCCGGCTCAATGCCGGCACTTGCTGGATCAACCATTTCAACGTCACCCCGGTCGAATTGCCCTTCGGCGGCCACAAGCAATCCGGAATCGGCCTGGAAAACGGCCGCTGGGCGCTCGAATCCTATTCGCAGATCAAGAGCGTCTACGTCGCCATGTCGCCGCTCGTGGCGCCCTACTGAGGACAAGACCATGACCGGCGGCGCCGCAACGCTATCGATTTCTGCCGACTATGTGGTGGTCGGCGCCGGTTCGGCTGGCGCTGCGCTTGCCGCCCGGCTGAGCGAGGACGGCAAATACCGCGTCGTGCTGGTCGAATATGGCGGCACCGACGCCGGCCCGCTGATCCAGATGCCGGCGGCGCTGTCCTACCCGATGAACATGGCTCTCTACGATTGGGGCTTTGTCACCGATCCGGAGCCGTTTCTCGGTGGCCGCCGTCTCGCCTGTCCGCGCGGCAAGGTAATCGGCGGCTCGTCTTCGACCAACGGCATGGTCTATGTCCGCGGCCATCCGCTCGATTTCGACCATTGGGCCGAGCTTGGTGCCGACGGCTGGGCCTGGGCCGATGTCGCTCCGTATTTCAAGCGCATGGAAAACGTAGACGGCAGCGACGACCCGCTGCGCGGCAAGGACGGGCCGATGCATGTGACGCGCGGTACGATGGAAAATCCGCTGCACCGCGCCTTCATCGCCGCCGGCCGTCAGGCCGGGTTCGAGGCGACCGACGACTATAACGGCGAGAAGCAGGAAGGCTTCGGCGCCATGGAACGCACCATTTGGCAGGGGCGCCGCTGGTCGACCGCCAACGCCTACCTGAAGCCGGCGCGCCGCCGCCAAAATCTGTCGGTGGTGCGTGCCTTGGCGCGCCGCGTGGTTTTCGACGGCAAACGCGCGGTTGGGGTGGAAATTTCGCGCGGCGATCGCATCGAAACCGTGGCGGCGCGGCGCGAAGTCATCCTGTCGGCCTCCGCGATCAACTCGCCTGCGCTCTTGCTGCACTCCGGCATTGGCCCGGCAGCTGATCTCGGGTCGCTCGGCATTCTGGTGGTCGCCGACCGCCCGGGCGTCGGCGCCAACCTGCAAGACCATCTCGAACTCTATATTCAGATGGAGAGCCGCCGGCCGGTCACCTTGAACAGCCGCATGAATTTGATCTCGAAAGCGGCGATCGGGCTGCAGTGGCTGGCTTTCGGCTCCGGCGACGGGGCATCCAACCATTTCGAGAGTGTTGGCTTCGTGCGTTCGCGCCCCGGCGTCGAGTACCCCGACATACAGTTTCATTTTTTGCCCGCCGCCGTGCGCTACGATGGCAAGGCGGCCGCCGCCGGCCACGGCTTCCAGGCTCATGTCGGCCCGATGCGTTCGGCGTCGCGCGGACGAGTTCGCCTCAGCGGCATCGATCCGGCGGCGGCGCCGTCAATCCTGTTCAACTACATGTCGGACCGGCAGGATTGGGCCGATTTCCGCCATTGCATCCGCCTTACGCGCGAAATCTTTGCTCAGCCGGCATTCTCAGATTTCCGCGGCCGCGAAATCGCGCCGGGCGAAGCGGTGCGATCCGATGCCGCACTCGACGACTACATCCGCGATCATGTCGAGAGCGCCTTTCACCCTTGCGGCACTTGCCGCATCGGCCGTGCCGCCGACCGCGACACCGTCGTCGATCCGAATTTGCGCGTCATTGGCGTCGAGGCGTTGCGTGTCGCCGACAGTTCGGTATTCCCCGCCATCACCAACGGCAATATCAACGCGCCATCGATCATGGTTGGCGAAAAAGCCGCCGATCTCGTGCTCGGCCGCGAGCCGCCGGCCAGGATCAATTCAAGGCCTTGGATTTACCCGCGCTGGCGAGCTGTGGGCCGGTAATCGAGTTTCTCAATTGAGAGACAGGGAAGGACGGTCTTCTGCCGTTCTCTTGGTAGGGACCTCTACCGCCTCCCGCGCGGCCAGATCTGCAAGCGCATTCGGTCGCTCGAAGATCATGCGCCGCTCGGTATAAGTGGAAAGGAATACCGGGTAGCGCGCCATCAGTCGGTCGCGGATACGACGCACATCGGCGCGCATCAGAACGATCGGCTGCAACAGCGTCGGATACGGTCGCGGCGTGCACATCGTTTCCGCTTCAAATACGCGACGGTAGAATGCGCAATGCTCCATGCGCACGGTGGCCAGGCAATAGTCGGCCTGAAAATGTTCGGAGGCCATGCATGCAGCACGCAACGTCAGATAGGGTAACGACGGATATCCTTGCTGAGCGGCCGCGTCGGCAACAAAGCGCGTTGGATCGACCAAAACGCAACCGATATCCACCATTGGACCAACGATATCCGGAAAGACGTCCAAAGCCGGACCGAAGCGGTTCGACTGCGAAATGACGTGAAGGCGGACGGAACTGAGCAGGGTTTCTTTCTGCCAGAGGCCGAATATCCAGCAATTCTTCATATCATCATAGGTATCTCGGAAGCGGCTTGTATCGTTTGGGTGGATCGTCCCTTCACGAAGATAGGCCTGATACCGCATCCGATAAATTTCGTCTCGACCTTCCCGCGTTTCTGCGACGCGGTAGTCGATTTCCTGGAGAAAATCGCTGGTGCGTAACGCGAAACTGCGTGCAGGCTCTAGGATGCTCATTACAATACCCGGCCTCGCCTATTATCTGGCCGGTCGATCTTTACCAATTATTAACCTTGACGGAAAGCAGTAATTTGCACCAATCAATACAAACCGAACGATTGCTTTAAATAATGGTTAACGCTGATTGCGCAAAGCCGCGATCCGGCCCTGCACCCCCGACCCAGCCAAGCGGAAAATGCTTCAGCCGGCGGCCTTTTGCTCTCTGGGAGTAGCCGCGCCGGCGGCCTTTTCCAGCAGGATGGCTATGTCTTGGCCCGGCATCGCCCGGCCGAACAAATAGCCCTGGATTTCATCGAGATGCACTGCCTCGCGCAGCATATCGAGTTGCTCGGTCGTCTCGACGCCCTCGATGACGATCGACAGCCCGAGCTTGGCGGCCATGTGGGTAACGCCCTGAAGCAATATCATCGAACGCGAATCGGTCTCGATATTCTCGATGAACGTCCGGTCGATCTTGATCTTGTCGAGCGGCAGCGCGTGCAGGTTCGCCAGGCTCGAAAAGCCGGTGCCGAAGTCGTCCAGCGAGATGCGAACTCCGGTTTTCGAAAGGCGCAACAGCGTCGCCTTGGTTTCGGCCATGTTCTCGAGCATCGCCGATTCTGTCACTTCGATCTCCAAACGCGACGGATGCAATCCGCTCTTGGCCAGCGCCGCGGCGACGACCGAGTTGACGTCGGATCGCTGGAACTGCAACGACGATACGTTGACCGCGACGCTGGTGCCGCGCGGCCAGGTGGCGCATTGGCGCGTCGCTTCCTCGAGCACGTATCTGCCGATGCTCGAGATCGCGCCGATCTGTTCGGCGATCGGAATGAAAAGGCTTGGCGAAATGATACCGCGCTTTGGGTGGTTCCAACGTAGCAGCGCCTCGCAGGTGGTAATCCGGTTCTGCTGCAGATTGACCAGCGGCTGGTAGTAGATTTCCAGTTCGCCGCGCTCGACCGCGTAGCGAAGATCGACTTCCATCTCGCGCCGGCCGCGGATCATGTCGCCCAGTTCGTCGCTGTAATAGGAAAAGCAGCCGCGGCCCCGGTTCTTGGCGTCGTATAGCGCCGCATCCGAGGCCTTGAGCAGTTCGTGATAGTCGCTGCCATTTTGCGGGCACTGGGAAATGCCGATGCTGGCACCGATGGCGAGCTGCTGGCCCTCGATCAGGACCGGTTTTGACAGTTCCTCGATCAGCGCCTGTGCCATCCTCGAACATCGTTCGCGCGTTAATACGCCGCCGACGACCAGCACGAATTCATCGCCGCCGAAGCGGCAGGCAATCGCCGCATCGGGCACGACATTGCGCAGCTGCCGCGTGACCGAAACCAGCAGTTTGTCGCCGGTGGCGTGGCCGAGCGTGTCGTTGATATCCTTGAAGTTATCGAGGTCGATGAAGAAGAAGGTGCATGCGGCAAGGTCGCCATTGCCCATGCGCCGGCTGATCTCGCTGGCGAAAAAGCGCCGGTTCGGCAAATGCGTGAGCGCATCGAAATTGGCGAGCTGGCGGATTTCGTTTTCCGCCTTCGTGCGCTCGGTAACATCCTGCAGGACGACGACACCGCCATCTGGCTGCATCGGGTTGTAGGTCGCCTCGATCGTGCGGCCGTCGCCAAGCTGGGTGGTGAAGCGAATCCATTTGCCGTTGGCCAGGCACCGCTGCAAGATCTTCGCCAGCTTCAGCTTGCGGCCCTCCGGCTCGAACTCGGCCTCGCTATTGCCGAGCTTTTCGATGGTGTCGCCGGTTGCAAGCGAACCTTCCTCCAGACCGAACAGCTGCGCGAACTGGCGGTTGACGACGGTGAACGCGCCGGTGCCGTCGAGCATCGCCATGCCGAGCGAAACATTGCTGAGGGCAATATCGAATCGTTGGGCCGTGATCCGATAGTCGTTTGCCGAAACCACCGAATCGAGGAGGATGAAGCGCAGCTTTCGCGACATCAGCCATATAGTTAGAAACAACGGGAACAGGAACGCGCCGAGGATAATGTTATAAATGTCACCGAAGAGAACGAAACCCGAAATTATCGGGACGCCGGTCATCACCGTCTGGCTGAAGACGACCTTTTCGCTCGAGAAATTCCGACCCATGATGCCGATGATGTAGGAGATCGTGATGAACACGCTCATCATGTGCACGAATTCGTCGGAGGTGCGGGCGTAGCCGACGAAACACCAGGCCCCGAGCAGGAAAACGTTGACCGCGCCGAGAAACGCGTAGCGGTTTTCCCATTTCTGCAATTGAGCGCGCGAAAGCGCGATACGCGTGGCGCGCGCAAATAGCTGTCCGTCGACGATCCGCATCAGCGAGATCGTCGACAACAGCATGGCAAACCACATATGCGCCGGATCGCCAGTGCGCCAGAAAAGGATCAGCGGCGAAATGACCGTCGCGGCGGCGCCGACCACCAACGTCCGAAAGTCACCGTAAAGCGATTTTACAACCAACTCGTAGACGTTCAGGGGCAACGCGTTTGCTGTGCGCGGTGATGTCGTTCCTGGCTCCACCATTCAGCCCCGTTTGGCCCGCGCGAGAACTGGGCAAGGCGTCCCCCGCGCCAGAAATCTATGCAACATCAATGTTAAGAATCGATTTCGCCACGGCGCTGAAACGGCATGCGATTGCAACCAATTCGAAAACCGGCATAATCGTTTGTCCGGCCGCAGCGCCGCCCATCGCCATTTCTTGTGCAGTTGAGGACCATGCAATCACTGGCCGGAATTCCATTGTTTCAAAACCTTGGCCAAGAGGCCTCCGAGCGCTATGCGCGCAACTGCTTTTTCAAGGAATACGGCCAGCACGAACTGATCATCGATGTCGATGACGAGAGCACCGACGTCCGCTTTGTCATTTCCGGCAGGGTCCGCATCATCCACCGCATTGCCATCGGCAAGGAAGTCATTCTGGGAGAGATGTCGGATGGCGAGTTTTTCGGCGAAATCGCCGCCATCGACGGCCAGGCCCGCTCGGCCAATGTGACGACACTGACGCGGGCGCGCATCTGCGTCATGCCGCAGCGCTGTTTCCTCGATATCATCCAGGAGGCCCCGGCCGTCGCGCTGGAAGTGCTACGGATGTTCGCTACGCGTGTTCGTTCGCTCAATCTGCGTCTGGCCGAGCATTCGTTCCTGCAGGCCAAACACCGCCTCTATTCGGAATTGCTGCGGCTCTCCAAGCCGCGCGCCGGCCATGCCGAGCAGCGCGTCGTCTCGCCGCCGCCCGTCCAGCGTGAACTGGCCGAGCGTATCGGCACACGCCGGGAGGTGGTGTCGCGCGAACTCAACCAGATGGAACGCGAAGGTGTGGTCGAAAAGACCAAGGGCGCCCTGGTGCTGGTGCAAGTCGACGAGTTGCAGCGGCGCATTTCGGCCGCCTGGGAAGAATAGCACCGATGCATTTGGCCGCGTCGCTGCAACCGACTGCATGCTGTCGGAGGCTCCGGGCTATCGCCGGCAGTTGCGAAAATGGCGGGTTGAATTTTTATTGGCGCAGCGCGCAAGATACTGAATTCGTAGACGTTTTTTGCACCAGGCCACCCTTGTCCGCGTGTCAGTTGGCGCCTGCATGAACTCGACCGCCATCGGCTTTCTTGCCATCCTGATGTGGTCGCTGTTGGCGCTGTTGACCGCCGCCACCGGTCACGTGCCGCCATTCCAGCTGATGGCGATGACGTTTGCCATTGGCGCGGCGGCGGCGATGTTGTCATGGCCGTTCCGCCGTGTCGACGCCTCGCGGCTGCTGCGCCTGCCGCCGAGAGCATGGCTGATCGGCGTCGGCGGCCTGTTCGGTTATCATTTCCTTTACTATACCGCCTTGCGCAATGCCCCAGTCGCCGAAGCGAGCCTGATCGCCTATCTGTGGCCGATGCTGATCGTCGCCGGCTCGGCGCTTTTGCCCAACGGTGGCCTGCGCTACGGCGGCCTGCGTTGGCATCATCTCGCCGGCTGCATTCTCGGCTTTGCCGGCGCCACGCTGCTGGTTTCTGGCAGCGGCGGCATCGAATGGCGAGGATCTGCCCTCGGCTACGCCAGCGCCTTCGGCTGCGCGCTGGTGTGGTCGTCCTATTCGCTGCTGTCGCGCACCACCCAGGCAAAGACGCCAACCGACGCGGTCGCGCTTTTCTGCCTGACGACCGCCATCCTGGCCTTGCCATGCCACTTGCTGCTGGAAACCACTCAGTGGCCGGAAACGTCGGCGCATTGGTTCGCCATCTTCGCGCTCGGCCTGTTTCCAGTCGGTCTCGCCTTTTTTGCCTGGGATTACGGCGTCAAGCACGGCGATATCCGCCTGCTCGGCGTCGCCGCCTATTTCGCGCCGCTGCTGTCGACGGCGGCGCTGGTGGCGTTCGGTCTGGCGCCAGCGACCGGACGGATCGGCCTCGCCTGCCTGCTGATCGTCGCCGGAGCGCTGGTGGCGGCGCGGCCGTGGCAGACTCGGCGCCGTATAGGAAACGAAGCGTGAACACGCTCTTCGGGTTCGCGGCTGCGGCCGGCCTCACCTATGGCTGGCTCGGGCTCGCATGGCGACCCGACGCCACTTGGGCCGACCTCTTGCGAGCGGCGTGGAAGATGCTTGCCGTCGCACTGCTCACCATCGCCGCCTTCATTGCCGGCGCGCCGCCGCTGCTGGTCGCGGCATTGGCGCTGGCGACCCTAGGCGACGGCCTGCTTGCTTTCGACGGTCAGCGCCCATTCCTTGCCGGCCTCATCGCATTCCTTTTGTGCCACCTTGCCTATGCGGCGGTATTCTTTGGCGGCCAGGACGCACAATGGAGCGGCGGGATGGCGTTTCTCGCCGGAACCGCAGCAATCTTTGCCGTCGTAATTTCGGCATATCGCTATCTGCGCCCAGCGCTCGGAGATCCTGCGTTGGCCGGTTGCCGTCTATTGCAGCGCCATCGCCGCCATGGCGATTGCCGCCTGGTCGCGCGGACCCGATCCGATGCTGGTCTCCGGCGTCGCCCTGTTCATGGCTTCCGATTTGGCCTTGGCCGTAGCGAAGTTCCGCTTAGCGATGCAATCACCGTGGCGGCAGGCTTTCGAGCGATTCGTCTGGTTTGCCTATCTGGCCGCGCAATTGCTTATCGCCGGCAGCTTCCTGTTTCGCCAAGCCGGCTAAACATTGCGGCGAGAGATCCCTGTCAACTGCGGTTCTTGCGCTCGCGCAACTCGCCGAAGACCTCTGCATCGGCCGCCTTTTCCATGCCGAGATGCCGCCGGATGTCGCCGTCGGCGGCACGCAGGAACGGATTGGTCGCGAGCTCGAGCGCAAGCGTCGTCGGTACGGTCGGTTTTCCGGCGGCGCGCATTTTTTCGACTTCCGCAACCCGCGCCTTCAGCGCCGCATTGCCGCCATCGACGGTCAGCGCGAACTTGCCGTTGGCCAGCGTATATTCGTGGCCGCAATAGATCGTCGTATCCTTCGGAAGCGCGGCGAGTTTCTGAAGCGAAGCCCACATCATCGCCGCATCGCCCTCGAATACCCGTCCGCAGCCCATGGCAAACAGGGTGTCGCCGGAAAAGACGATCTTTTCCGACGGCAGATGGTAGTTGACCATGTCGAGCGTATGGCCCGGGGTCGCCAGCACGCGCACTTGCCGGCCGGCGAATTCGAACTGGTCGCCATCGCAGACGCTGCGGTCGATCCCGGCGATTGCGGGATTGTCGGGACCGATCACGAGTGCGCCGGTGCGCGCCTTGACCTCGGCGAGCCCCTGAGTGTGATCGGGATGATGATGGGTAACATAAAGGTGGCTGAGCTTCCAGCCGGTGCTCTTCAATTCGTTCAGTACCGCCGCCGCATCCGGAGCATCGACGCAGAAGGTCGCACCGGTTTGCGGATCGTGCCCGAGCACACAATAATTGTCGTTGAGGCAGGCAAATTGGCGGATTTCCAGCTGCGTCACGGCGTTTTCGCCTCCTCGGCCTCCCGACCCCGGCCACGACGGCCGCCGGCTGTTGCGTTATCCATCGTGTTTAGGGATTTTTCTGCGACATGCTAGTGGTCTGCGATGAACCCTGACGTCGCCGATTTGCGTGGTTTTTACGCTTCGCCGCTGGGCAGGGCGGCACGGCGTTCGATTGCCGACGCCATCGGCCGAATCTGGCGCCCGTCCGGCGATCTCGAAATCGCCGGTCTCGGCTATTGCGCCCCGTTTCTCGACGCCATGGCCGACGGCGCCAGACGGTGCCTTGCGCTGATGCCGGCCGCCCAGGGCGTGATTGCGTGGCCGGCGGGATCGCAGAATTGCGCCACCCTGGTCGTCGACGAGCAATTGCCGCTCTCGGATGCCTGCCTTGACCGCCTGCTTGCCGTCCACGCCCTCGAATATGCTGAAAGCCCTGTCGAGGTATTGCGCGAGGCCTGGCGCGTGCTGGCGCCGGGCGGACGCTTGCTGCTGGTCGCGCCCAACCGCCGCGGCCTTTGGGCGCGTTCCGAACGCACGCCATTCGGAACCGGCCAGCCTTTCAGCCGCGGCCAACTCGGCGAATTGCTGCGCGAGGCGATGTTGTCGCCACTGCAATGGCGCCACGCGCTCGCCTTTCCGCCACTTCACCGACGCTCCGCCGTTGGCCTGGTCTCGCGCATCGATCGCCTGCTGCAGCGCTGTGCCCCAGCGCTCGGCGGCGTGATCATCGTCGAGGCCGAGAAGCGCCTGTTCCAGGGCCTGCCAGCAGCGGCGCGCCAGCAGCGGCGGGTATTCGTCCCGGTCTTCCTGCCGTCTCCATCATCGCGCAGCGGCCGGCAAAGCCATCGCGACACGCAATCCGCCTTTGCTTTTGCCGGCCGCAGGCAATAGAGCAGGCCCGACTTGCGGAGCCTCACGATGACCAACAGAAACAGCGCCCCGTCGCCGAAGCCCGGCGTACTCGACATCGCCGCCTACGTGCCCGGACGGTCGCAGGCAGCGCCCGGCGTCAAGCTGCATAAATTGTCCTCGAACGAGACGCCGCTCGGCCCCGGCGCCGCCGCGCGCAAGGCTTTTATCGCCGCCGCCGCGCATCTTTCCGAATATCCCGACGGCTCCGCGTTGCTGTTGCGCCAGGCGATTGCCGCCGCCCACGGCCTCAACGCCGACAATATCCTGTGCGGCAACGGCTCCGACGAGATCCTGCACATGCTCGCCCAGACCTATCTGGCGCCGGGCGATGAGGCGGTATTCACCGAGCACGGGTTTCTGGTCTACCGCATCGCGACGCTTGCCGCCGGCGCGAAGCCTGTGGCCGCGCGCGAGCATGACCTGACCGCCAATGTCGACGCAATCCTGTCCTGCGTCAGCCCGCGTACCCGCCTCGTCTACCTCGCCAATCCCAACAACCCGACCGGCACGTACCTGCCGATCGGCGAGGTCCGCCGCTTGCATGCCCGCCTGCCCGCCAACGTCGTGCTGGTGCTCGATGCCGCCTACGCCGAATATGTCCGCCGCAACGACTACGAATCCGGCATCGAACTGGTCTCGACCAGCACCAACGTCGTCATGACCCGGACATTTTCGAAAATCCACGGCCTCGCTGCCGCCCGCATCGGCTGGTGCTATGCCCCTGCCGCGGTGATAGATGCGCTCAACCGCGTACGCGGCCCGTTCAATCTCTCCAGCGCCGCCATCGCCGCCGGCGCGGCCGCGGTCGCGGACCGCGGCCATGTCGAAAAATCGATCGCCCACAACGAGAAATGGCTTGCCGCCACCGCCGAGGCGCTGGCCGGGCTCGGCCTGATCGTCACTCCGTCGGTCGCCAATTTCCTGCTCATCCATTTTCCCGACACCGAGGGCAAGCGCGCCGTCGACGCCGATGCTTTCCTGACCGCGCGGGGCTTTGTGCTGCGAGCGGTCGCCGCTTACGGCCTGCCAAACGCGTTGCGCATGACCATCGGTTCGCCCGAAGCCAATCGCGGCGTCGTTTCAGCACTCGCCGAATTTCTCGGCTGAAACAAATGGCGCCGGTTTTCGACAGACTGGCGATCATCGGGCAGGGGCTGATCGGCTCCTCGATCACCCGCGCCGTGCATTTGCGCAAGGCGGCGCGCGAGGTCGTCGTCACCGATGCCTCGCCCAAGGTGCGTCAGCGCGTCGTCGAACTCGGAATCGGCGCGGCGCGCGTCGCCGCAAGCGCCGCCGAGGCGGCCGACAACGCCGATCTCGTCATCCTGTGCGTGCCGGTCAGCCAGATGGGCGCGGCGGCGAACGAAATCGCCGACGCGATGAAACCCGGTGCCATCCTGTCGGATGTCGGCTCGGTCAAGGCCGCCGTCATCGCCGACATCGCACCGCATCTGCGGCCGGGCATCTGGCTGGTGCCGGCGCATCCGCTCGCCGGCACCGAATTCTCCGGGCCGGACGCCGGCCTGCCGAAACTGTTCGTCAATCGCTGGTGCATCCTGACGCCGCCGGAAGGCGTGCCGCCGTCGGCGATTACGGCGGTCAGGAAATTCTGGGAAGCGCTCGGTTCGCAGGTCGAGATCATGACGCCGCTGCGCCACGACGAAGTTCTGGCAATCACCAGCCATCTGCCGCAACTGATCGCGTTTTCGATCTTTCACACCGGCCTGCGCCAAGAGGAAGCGACACAGTCCGAGGTCATCAAGTTTTCGGCCGGCGGCTTCCGCGACTTTACCCGCATCGCCGGATCCAACCCGACATTGTGGCGCGACATCTTCCTGGCCAACAAGGGGCCGATCCTCAAGGTCCTGCGCCAGTTCGTCGTCGACGTCGAGGCCTGCGCGACCGCGATCGAGAGCGGCGACGGCGCGACCCTGGAAAAACTGTTTTCGACCAGCCGCAGCACGCGCCGCAAGGTGATCGATACGGAGCACATATCGCTCCAGCCCGCGAAGGACGATAGCCAGGCCGAGGATTTTCTCATCCGCCCCTACGCCTCCGACGATTGAGCCGGGTTGCGGCTGAATTGCCGTCAAAACAGCGGCGGAATCTTACCGACCGCCACCAGGCCGACGCGCATGTCGCCGTCGGCGACAATCACGTCGGTTTGCGTCCGGTCTCCTGCCAGGCTTAGAGCCGCACTCAATTGCTCGATCAGTTCGCGTACATCCTGGCGCAGCGAATAGAGCCCGGAAAAGGATTGCAGCAACGCCGCCGGGCGAATTGCAGTGACCCGGAACTGCCCCGACAGTACGCCGTTGCGGCCGACTTCGAATGGGCCGGAAATCATCACTTCGGCGCCATCGCCGGACGCCAGGCGCAAACGGTCGAATTTGCCATGCAAGCCATTGTCGCACAGAAATGCCAGCGGATTGGCGATCCTTGCAAGACCGGCGATGCCGCCTGGCAATTGCTCGATCGCCATCTCCAGATTGGCATCGAACGGACCGGCTTCATCCGGCTGCAACAGGCGCAATGCCGCCGCCGAGACGGCAAGATCGACGGAGTTGGGTTCGACGCCCGGCCGCGCATGCGCCTGCAGATCGACGGCGCGCACTAGCGGGCGCACACCGAAGGCGAACAGGCCGGCATCGCGCAATTCCGCCGAAGCGCGCGCAAAGCCCGACCAGCCGATGCGGATGCTCGCCCGCGCCGACGCCCACGAAACCGTCAATTGCGGCCGGCGCGGCATGTCGATTTGCAGCGGACCGTCGAGTTCGAGAACGGCGTGGCCCGGATCGTAGGCCTGCGCCGCGCTGCGCAGCGCCCCGGCGGAAACATTGACATGTTGGCCGCCGAGCCGAGCCGAGATTGCGTCGCAGAATATACCGACGCGAAACGGGAAGCCGCCGATCCGCCGGCCCGTGCATTCGACATCGGTGCCGCGGCGCGCAAGACGCAACAGGCCGGCATCGACCTCGGCGGCAAGCCGGTCAGACGCAAATTGCCAAAACGCCACCCAGCCGCCGGAAATCGCCACGATGGCGATGACAAGCACCGAAGCGCCGAGCACGCTGCGGCGCCGGTGGCGATTTTGCCGATCCGATACGACCATGCTAGGAGTGCCCCGATAGCTTCAGTGATCGGCGGAGTGTCGCTTTTCGCGATCGCAACAGCATTCCGCGCAAGTTCCGGCGGGCGCAATCCTATGGCCGAATTCTGGGTCTTTGGCTACGGCTCGCTGATGTGGAACCCGGGCTTCAAGCCGGCCGAAACGGTCCGCGCGCGCGTATCCGGCTATCATCGATCGCTGTGCGTCCATTCGGTCGTCCATCGCGGCACGCCGCTGGCGCCGGGGCTGGTTCTCGGTCTCGACCGTGGCGGCGCCTGCGTCGGCATGGCATTGCGCGTGCGACCGGCCGAAACCGAACCGGTGTATGCCTATCTGCGCGAGCGCGAACTGGTCACTGACGTCTATCACGAGCGCCACATACGCCTGTCGCTGGGCGACGGCCGCAGCGTCGGCGCGCTCGCCTTCGTCGTCGACCGCGACCACGACCAGTATGCCGGCCGCTCGAAGCCGCAAAAGATCGCCCGCATCGTCGCCGCCGCCAGCGGCAAGGCAGGCGACAACCGCGAATATGTCGCCAACACGCTGGCGCATCTGCGCGCCATGGACATTCACGACCATGAACTGGAACACGTGGCCCGCATCCTGGCCATCGGCACTTGAGTCAACCGGCGCGGCTACTGTGTTGCGAAGGGGTCTGAGAATCGCGGATCGGTCAGGAATTTTTCGTCGGTCAGTGTTCGCAGGAATGCCTCCAGCGCCCGCTTGTCGTCTTCGGAAAGATCAAGGCGAACCGGCGCACCGGCATCGTCCCTGAGCAAGGGATCGAGGTTGGGCGTCGCCGCGATTCCCGTGGAGTAATGATCGATCACCTCGGCCAGCGTCTTAAAACGGCCGTCGTGCATGTAGGGCGGCGACACAGCGACGTTGCGCAGCGACGGCGCGCGGAACAGACCGATCTCGCTCGCGTTGCCGGTAATTTCACCGACTCCGCCGTCCGGCCCGTGATCGGAATGGCCGGCGATCGGCGCGAGGCCGTTGTCGTGCGGGCCGCTCAAAGCGAACCATTCGCTTTCGTGGCAAGCCGCGCAGCCGGCGCCGCCCTGTTGCCTTTTGGCAAGAAACAGGAACTTGCCACGGTTCTCCTCGGCGCCGAATGCGGCAAACGGTTCGAGTGCGTCTTTTGCCTGCGCCCGAGCCTCGTCGTAACGCGAATCGACGCTGACCATCGCCGAGACGAATTGCGCCAGCGCCGAGGCGATCCGTGCTTCGCTGATTTCCTCGTCGCCGAAGGCGGCCGCGAACAGCGGCCTATACCACGACCGGCTGGCGACGCGTTCTATGACTTCGCCGGGCTTGAGACCCATTTCGATCGGATCGACAAATGGCATCAGCACTTGCGCCTGCAGCGATGTCGCCCGCTGGTCGTGGAAATAGCGCCCGGCCGGATTGATCGCCGCATCGGCGAGCGACATTGCCGATCGCCGCGTGATCTTGCCGCGCAATCCGATCGAGAAGCGGTTGGCGTCGTCAAAGGAATGGTTTTGCGAATGGCAACTGGCGCAGGCGACCAGGCCGTTGGCCGACAGGCCGTGGTCATAAAACAAGACCCGACCGAGCGCCGCTCCCGCATCGCTGAACGCCGGATCAGCCGCCGTCAGTTTTTCATAGCCGGAAAACCGGGCCGGCAATTGTGGCCATGCATAGTGATAGGGCGTTGCCGGCAGGTTCGGTTGCAAGCTGCGGCCGGCGGCAAATGAGATCGCAACTGCCGCGACCGATATCGCCAGCGTCAGCGCTAGCCGAGTCACATTCCGCGAACTCGAGCAAGTGCGCCAGCTCTAGCCCGCCTTGGCGCGTCGCGCCGCCTCCTGCAAAGAGCGAATGCGATCGGCCAGCGACGGCCCGCTTTCGCCCTCCTCGGCTGATTTGCGTCCCTTCGGGCTCTTGGTCAATTGCGCATTTGCGAGAATTGCGTTGATCGCCGAATTGTCGCCTTCGAGCGCTGCCGTCATCGCGGTGACCTGAGCGGCGAGATCGTTGATGCGCTCGCGCAGGATGGCGTTTTCGCGTCGCTCCGATTCCCAGCCGCTCGACTTGTCGCGTTCGAGCGCGTCGAAATCGGCCTTCAGGCGGTCGCGCTCGGCACTTACCGCCTTCAATTTCTTGTCGAGCTTGTCACGCTGCTTGTTGAGCGTGTCCATGGCTTTTTCGACATTTTCGTTGGAAGCATCGTTGAGCAGCGATTCCATCAGCAGATTAGTCTGGGCGAGCTTCGCATCCAGTTCGGCGGCGCGCGATTTTTCCGCCATCAATTGGCCGGTCATGTCCGATTCGAGCTGGTCCCTAGAGACCTTGGTTTCGCGTGACAGCGCCAGGTCGCGCTCGCGGGTTTCGAGGCCGGACTCCAGATCGGCAATCTGCTTTTGCAGGCGCTCCATCTTTTTCTCGAGCTCGATCGCGCGGCGCTTTTCCGCTTCCGCCTCCTGGACCAGTTCCTTCTCGCGCTTGACGAAATCGGACATCCGGTCGGAAAGATTCTCCATGTTCGTCTGCTTGGCGACGAGCTCGATGCGGCGGCTGTCGGAATCGGTCTGTGTGTACTGCAGCTGGCTGCGCACCCGCTCGAGTTCGAGCGCGCGCTCTTCCAGTAATGCCCGCGTCTCGTCGAGGCGCTGCGTTGTCTTGGCGAGCTTGTCCTCGCGGTCGTTCAATTGCGCCTGCAGATCTGAGGCATTGAGTTTCAGTTCCTCGATCGATCGGATGCGTTCGCGGCTTTCCTCGGTCAGTTGCGCCAGGTCCTCCCGCTTGCGGCCGATTTCGATGACCTGGTTGGCGGCCTTCTCGCGCAATTCCTCAATGCTCATTTCGAGACGCCGCGTCGACATCGCGAATTCGGCCCGCAACTGGTCCTTGTCGGCCTGGATTTCGTTGAGCGTCAGCGGCACCGACGCTTCGATCCGCCGCCGCGTCAACACTACCGCGCGATTCCACACCGCTGGCGAGATCATCAGCGCGATTAGCGCGGCGGCAAGGAAACCGAGGACAAAATACAGCACGCTTTCGAGCACGGGCGCCTCTTTCAAATGACGGGCCGAATCCGCTGGCGGCATATACCGCCGCCGTCGCGCGGGTTCTAGCGCAGAATCATGTCAACTTGAAAGCCTGCGCCCTGAATGTCGGGCGATTGTCGGCCAGTGCCGGAGGGAAACTAGAACGGATTGTAGGTCGGGGTACGGCTCATCTTGAGGTAGCCAACATTGATGCCGAGCCGGGCGCCGACGCCAGTGCGGATCGGCGCAACATAAACGCCTTGCCGCCCCAGCGCATCGACGCCGAGGCCGCCGACCGCGAAGGCCGAGCCGGAGACGCCAAAATAGCGCTGATAGACGAAATCGACGGTGGGCAGGTTATAGACCAGCATCATCGTGCGGTCGCCGTCGATGCCGTAGTCCCAGCCGACCGATGGCCCCTGCCAGTAAATCTTGTAGTCGCCGGCATTCTTGGTGTAGAGGTTGCCCTCGCCGTAACGCAGGCCGCCGATGAACGCGGCGCCTGCTTCCTGACCGAGAATATAGCCGTTCGGCAGGCCGTATTTTTCGAACAGCCGCTCGACCACTCCGGCCAGCGCTCCCGATGTGGCGCCAAAGAAGCCATGGCCGGCGTCGATGATCTCCTGGATCGTGTATCGGTTATAGGCTTGCGCCGCTGCTTTCTGCGGCGCGGCCGCGACCAGCACGAACAGCGCGACAAATACGGCGAGGCGGATGGCAAAGCTGACGGCGCCGAGGATCGGCTTCAGCGCGATACGCAAAGGGAACATGGCAGAAAGTCTCCTGAACCGGCTGCGCAGGGCAGCCACGCGGTTTTGGCAATAATGCGAGCAAATCCGTTTACAGAAGGTTTACCAATCCTTGCCGGCAGGCTCGTCGCATTGCGCGGGGCGGCACTTCATGCCAGCACGGAGCCGTTGATCCGCCGGCGATTCGCCGCAAGGACCTCAGCAGGACCCCAGCAGCGAGCAGGAAGGAAACCATGCCGAAATTGCCCGACATCAGTGCCCTCGATCTTGCCGCCCTGCTCTGCTCCAAGGTTTGCCATGACCTGATTTCGCCAGCCGGCGCTATCGCCAATGGGCTCGAACTGCTCGACGAGGACCCCGACGAGGAAACGGCGAAAGTTGCCATGGACCTGATCCGCTCGTCCTCGGCCAACGCCACCGGCAAATTGCAATTTGCCCGCATCGCCTTCGGCGCCGCCGGATCGGCCGCCGCCGAGATCGATACGGGCGATGCGGAGGCGGTAGCGCGCGGCTATTTTGCCAACGAAAAGAAAGCCAAGCTCGAATGGCACGGCGAGCGCATGTTGCTGCCGAAAAACCAGGTGAAATTGCTGCTGAACCTGCTGCTGGTCGCGCATGGCGCAATTCCGCGCGGCGGCGTCATCCACGCCGAAATCGGCAAATCCGCCAACCTGCTGGCGGCGAGCGTGACGGCAACGGGCAATGCCGCGCGCGTGCCGCCCGCCTTTCTCGAATTCCTCTCCGGCAATTTTGCCGGCACGGTCGACGCCCACGTCGTGCAATTGCTTTATACGCTGAAGCTCGCCGAAGCCGCCGGCATCAAGATCACCGCCACCGCCCAAGGCGAGAGCGTTATTTTCAAAGCCGGCTAACTAGCCTTGGCGTAGGCTTCCATCGGCGGGCAGGCGCACACAAGATTGCGGTCGCCATAGACATTGTCGACGCGCGCTACCGGCGGCCAGTATTTGCTGTCGAGACCGCGGCCTGCCGGATCGACGGCAAGTTCGCGCGAATACGGGTGCTGCCAGGCCGCCGCAGTCAGCGCCTCGGCGCTGTGCGGGGCGTTCTTGAGCGGGTTGTCGTCCTGCGGCCATTCGCCCGAGGCGACCCGGTCGATTTCGGCGCGGATCGACTTCATCGCCGCGATGAAGCGGTCGAGTTCCTCCTTCGGCTCGGATTCGGTCGGCTCGACCATCAGCGTGCCGGCAACCGGCCAGCTCATGGTCGGGGCATGGAAACCGTAGTCGATCAGCCGCTTGGCGATGTCCTCGACGCTGACGCCGGCACTTTCCTTGAAGGCGCGCGTATCGAGGATGCACTCATGCGCGACAAATCCGTTGGTGCCCTTTGTAGAGCACCGGGAAATTCGCTGGCGAGCTTGCAGGCGATGTAGTTGGCGTTGAGGATCGCCATTTCGGAAGCCTGCTTCAAGCCGGCGGCGCCCATCATGCGGATATACATCCAGGTGATCGGCAAGATCGAGGCCGAACCTTGCGGCGCCGCCAGCGACTGCGTGGTCGCCGCCATCGGCGACATGGCCGGGCAGGAACGCCACCAGATGGGCGGCAACGCCGATCGGACCGACGCCCGGCCCGCCGCCGCCATGCGGGATGCAGAACGTCTTGTGCAGGTTCATGTGGCAGACATCGGCGCCGATGTCGCCTGGCCGGGCGAGGCCGACGAGCGCGTTGAGGTTGGCGCCGTCGAGATAGACTTGGCCACCATGCGCATGAACGATATCGCAGATGTCGCGGATCTTTTCTTCGAATACGCCATGGGTCGAGGGATAGGTGATCATCAGCGCGGCGAGGCGGTCCTTGTATTGGCTGGCCTTGCGCTCAAGGTCGGCGAGATCGACATTGCCGTCGCCGTTGCAGGCGACCGCCACCACTTCCATGCCGGCCATGTGGCGCTGAGGCCGGATTGGTGCCGTGCGCCGAGGTCGGGATCAGGCAGATGTCGCGGCCATTTTGCCCGCGCGAATCGTGATAGCGCCGGATCGCCAGCAGGCCGGCGAATTCGCCCTGGCTGCCGGCATTGGGCTGCAGCGAGACCTTGGCGAAGCCGGTGATTTCGCTGAGCCAGCGGTCGAGGTCGTCGATCATGCCAGCATAGCCGGCAAGGTAGCGCGGCCGGCGAGAACGGATGAATGTCGGCCAATTCCGGCCAGCTCACCGGCATCATCTCGGCGGCGGCGTTGAGCTTCATCGTGCACGAGCCGAGCGGGATCATGGCGCGGTCGAGCGCCAGGTCCTTGTCGGCTAGGCTGCGCAGATAGCGCATCATCGCGGTCTCGGAACGGTGGCGGTGGAAAACTTCCTGCGACAGGAAGCGTATTGTCGCGCGCCACTTTGCCGGCCGCCGGTCTCGGCGCCGGGTTCAAGGTCGCGCCGAAAACGCGGGCAATCGCCGCGAGTTCGCTTTCGCTGACGGTCTCGTCGATGGCAAACGAAACCGTATCGGCGTCGTGGACGCGGATCAGAAAGCCGGCAGCTTCCGCCTTCTCGCGCCAAGTCTGCGGCATTTCCCTTCGCCCGCACAGCGACGGTATCGAAGCGCCGCGTCATTGGCGAGCGCCAGGCCCGCGGCCGAAATCGCCTGCGCCAGGCGTTCCGCCTTGTCGTGAATGTCGCTGGCGATTGCGATCAGGCCTTGCGGGCCGTGCCAGATCGCATAGGCGGCCGCCATGTTGGCGAGCAGCGCCTGCGCGGTGCAGATGTTCGAGGTCGCCTTTTCGCGGCGGATGTGTTGTTCGCGCGTCTGCAGCGCCAGCCGGTAGGCCGGCTTGCCGGCGGCATCGACCGACTGGCCAACGAGGCGGCCGGGCATCAGCCGGGTCAGTTCCTGTGGAAACCGCCATATAGGCGGCGTGCGGGCCGCCATTGCCCATCGGCACGCCAAAGCGCTGCATCGAGCCAACGCAGATGTCGGCGCCCATTTTGCCCGGCGCCTGCATCAGCAACAGCGCCAGCGGATCGCAGGAAAAGATCACCAACGCGCCGGCAGCCTTCGCCGCGGCGACCACCGGCGCCGGATCGGCGAATTTCGCCGAACGTGTCGGGCAATTGCAGGATGATCGCCGGCGGTCTCGCCGTCAGCCGGATCTGTGCCGATGCGCATGCCGATCAGTTCGCCGCGCGTCTTCAATACATCGAGGCATTGCGGATGCAGCGCGTTGGCCAGCGATATCTTCGTGCGCTTTTCGCCGAAAATGCCGCATCGCCAGCGCCGCGGCTTCCGCCACCGCGGTCGCCTCGTCGAGCAGCGACGCATTGGCCACCGGCAGGCCGGTCAGTTCGCTGACCAGCGTCTGGAAATTGAACAGCATTTCCAGCCGGCCCTGGCTGATCTCGGGCTGGTAGGGCGTATAGGAAGTGTACCAGGCCGGGGATTTCGAACAGGTTGCGCTGGATGACCGGCGGCACCAGCGTGCCGTGATAGCCCTGGCCGATCAACGGGCGGGCCCGCGTCACGCCATAGAGCCGGCTCTTTAGTTCCGCCAGCGCCTCGCTATTCGCCGACGCCCTGCGGAATCGCCAGTTCGCGACCAAGGCGGATCGTTGCCGGCACCGTACGGGCAATCAGCGCATCAAGCGACGGCACGCCAATGGCCTTCAGCATGTCGCGAATCTCGGTTTCGCGCGGGCCGATATGGCGTTGTCGAAAAGGCGGTCATCATGGATTCTCCGAAGTTCAGCCGGCAAAGGCTTGATAGGCGGCATCGTCCATCAGACCTTCGGTCTCGGATGCGTCGGCGACCTTGATCTTGATCAGCCAGCCGCCCGATTCGGCCTCGCGGTTGACCAGCGCCGGATCGCCGGTGACCTCGCCATTGACGGCGGTCACCTCGCCCGAGACCGGCGTATAGACGTCGGACGCCGCCTTGACCAATTCGACCACGGCGGCGGCTTCGCCCTTGGCCACCTTGCGGCCGACTTCCGGCAGTTCGACGAACACCAGATCGCCGAGTTGTTCCTGGGCATGGTTGGTGATGCCGACGGTGGCGACGCCGTTCTCGACGCGCAGCCATTCATGGTCTTGGGTGTACCAGGTGGTGGTCATGAACGAGGTTCTCCGCTTTGGGCTTTCAGCTGGGCCTGAATGGGTCAGTCACGCTTGTAGCGATGGGCGAACGAAGGGCAACGTTGGCGACTTCGGCGGCGACCTTGCGGCCGCGCACTTCGGCAAAAAATGGCGGCGCCGCGTCGGCATCGATGCGGGCCAGCGCCACGGCGCGATTGACCGTCGGTCCGAATCCGCCGGAGGTAACCCTGCCGATCTTGCGCCCGTCGGCGTCGAGGATCGGTGCATCGGCGCGCACCGGCTGGGCCGGCGCCAGTCCGATGCGCTTGCGTTTCTGGCGGCGCGTCAAGGTGCCTTGCCAGCGCTTCGGCGCCGACGAACGGCCCGCCGTGCGCGATGGCTTTTCGGCACGGCCCACAACAGAGCCGCTCTCGCGCGGGTCGGTTTCCTCGTCGAGGTCCTGGCCGTAGAGCGCCAGGCCGGCCTCGAGCCGCAGGCTGTCGCGGGCGCCAAGGCCGATCATCAGGATGTCGGCATCGGCAAGCAGCCGTTCGGCAAACGGCATCGCTTCTGCCGCCGGCAATGCCGATCTCGAACCCGTCCTCGCCGGTGTAGCCCGAGCGCGATACGAACCAGCCGGCGGAGGTTTCGATGCCATGCATGAAGGCGAGCTGGCGGAAATCATGGCCGGCTCGCAACAGCGCTTCCGCGGCGCGAGGGCCCTGCAAAGCGAGGAAGGCACAGTCGATCACCGTCGACCGTGGCGTCGAAGCCCTCGGCATTGGCGCGAATATGGGAGATGTCCTTTTCCGCGCATCCGGCGTTGCAGACAATGCGGTAGCGGTCGCCCGCGAGCCGCGTGACGATCAGGTCGTCGATGATGCCGGCAAAGTCGTTGAGGAAGAACGTGTAGCGCGCCGAACCGGTTTCCTGCTCGCCGGCCGGATAGGGACACAGCCGCTCGACCAGTGCCGCTGCCTGCGGTCCGGCGAGGACAACATGGACCATGTGCGAGATGTCGAACAGTCCGGCCGCGGTGCGCGTGTGGCGGTGTTCCTTCAGAATGCCAGCGGGATAAAACAGCGGCATCTCGTAGCCGGCAAACGGGCCGAATTTGGCGCCGAGCCTCTTGTGCAGTTCAAACAGCGGGGTGTGTTTCAAGACAGGCGTCCCGGCTTGCCAGGTTTCAGCGCAAGCAAACCTGCCTCCCGCGTTTGCTGAGGTCCGGCCTGCCTGCCCCTCTGTCCTTCGCCTGAGAGACTTGCGGCACGCTTCTCCGAGCAAGCGCGTCGCTTACACCTTCGGCGCGGCGCGTTCGCTATCGAACGGCGCCGACTTTCCAGAGTGCCTGCGGATAACGGTACTTTTGCCTGAGAGATTCTGGGCGTTTTCCCCTTCGGCGGCAGTTCCCTTGAAAAAGCGAACCGCTCTCTCCCGCAATCCGTCCCGGAATCCCCGGATGGCAATCCGTATATAGCCAGCAATTCGGCCAACGTCCAGCAACGCATCCCCTTATGTCGTAAGCACACGAGTTGTCCGGATTAGGTAGCACACGAGTTGTCCGGTTTCATTTCCAGCGAACGGAGGCTGGGGATGAGACGGGCAGCGTGGCTACAGGAGCGCCGGATGCAGAAGTTCCGGGACGTGTTGAGCCGCTGGGAAGGCGGCGAGTTGTCGATGTTGGAGGCTGGGGAGTTGCTGGGGATGTCGGAGCGCCAGTTCCGGCGCTACCGGGACCGCTACGAGGAAAAAGGGGTTGGCGGTCTTGTCGACCGCCGGCTTGGCAAGGCGTCGCCGCGGCGGGCGCCAGAGCGCGATCGGGACCGGATGCTGGAGCTTTACCGGGACGACTACCTGGGCTGGAACGTGAAGCATTTTCACGAGCACCTGGTGGGCGGCCACGGTTTCGCCTGGGGCTACACCTGGACGAAGACGCAGCTGCACGCTGCCGGCCTGGTGGAGCGGGCGAGACGGCGCGGGGCGCACCGGCGCAAGCGGCCGAGGAAGCCGTGCGAAGGCATGATGCTGCACCAGGATGGCAGCCGGCACGACTGGCTGTCGGGCCAGCCGAAGCTCGACCTGATCGTGACGATGGACGATGCCACGAGCACGATCCATTCGGCGTTTCTGGTCGAGGAGGAAGGCACGGCCTCGACATTGCGAGCGCTGCTGGAGACGTTCTCGGCCGTTGGCTTGCCGGCGAGCCTCTATACCGATCGCGGCAGCCACTACTTCTTCACGCCGAAGGCGGGCGAAGCGGTGGACAAGAAGCACCTCACCCAGGTCGGCCGGGCGCTCGATCGGCTCGGCATCGAACATATCCCGGCCTATTCGCCGGAGGCGCGCGGCCGCTCGGAACGGATGTTCGGCACGTTGCAGGAGCGGCTGCCGAAGGAACTGAGGCTGGCCGGGATCGGCGACATCGGGGCCGCCAACCGCTTTATTGCCGAGGTTTACCTGCCGGCCCACAACGCCCGCTTCGCCAGTCCCGCCGAGATTGCCGAGAGCGCCTTCGTGGCGGCCGATCCTGCCCAGCTCACCGACATCCTGTGCGTGGAGGAGGAGCGCGTGGTGAGCCGTGACAACACCGTCGTCTTCGGGCGGCTGCGGCTGCAACTGCCGCAAAGCCCGATCCGGCATCACTTCGTCAAGGCATGCGTGAAGGTTCGGCAATATCCCGACGGCAGCCTCGCCGTCTTCCACGGACCGCGCCGCATCGGCCGCTACGATGCACAGGGCCGCGAGATCGGCGAGCCGATCTCGCCCATGCTGCACCCGTGCTCGACGCCGTCAAGGCGTGGCCTGGAGGCGTCGCGGCCGGTGCCGGCGACCGCGCGGCGGCCAGCCTTGACTGCGTCTCGACACGGGGCCGGCGGCCCACCGCCGGCTCCATGAACCGGCCAACGGCCCGGGTGTCATTCCGCTTTCGCCCGGATTCGCCGTCAACCCAAAGCGGACAACTGATGTGCTACAAAAACCGGACAACTTGAAAAGCTACTGACAGATGGAGCCCGAGATACTGGACAGGTCCAGTACCATTACCTATAAGCCGCCTGCCTTCGCGGTGCGGCAAATTTTCCTGCCGCCGCCGCCGCGCCCAGGTAGCTCAGTTGGTAGAGCAGCGGACTGAAAATCCGCGTGTCGGTGGTTCAATTCCGCCCCTGGGCACCATCAATTTTCCTTATCATTTCAGAACCATGTCGGCTTTGCGAGATTTCATCTTGCGATGGCGATGGATGAGGGCCCCGACGGGGAATTGGTCGTCTGCAATTGCGATATCGATATCTGCGGCGCTACCTATCACCGCTTCCGCGTCTCCGATTGCTCGCTCAGCCATTTTTCGGCGAGCGCAGGGTTTCCAAATCAGAACCGTTGCGCTTCCACCGGCGCAACTTGCGCAATTGCAATTTGGCGTTGGTGAGCAGCCACAGCATCGGCTTGCGAAGCACTGCAATATCCATTGCCAGCAACAGCCCGCCAAGGGGCAGCATCCAAATCCCCAAAATCGGCAGAAAGCCGAAAATGCCTCCGACGATCAGCAGTGCGCCGACGAGGATGCGGATCCAGCGCGACGATCCTCGGTTCAACCAGCGTAGCAATCCTCCTGCGCCAAGCGGAAGTCCCGCGGCAAGGTTGTCGAGATTGCGAGCGAGGCGTTTGGCATCAGGACTGGCGTCTTTGCCATGGCTTTCGTTTTCATTTTTCATGCGATGGCGCCTGCTGTCGGCGCAGCTTGCGCTCCAGCCGATCCGCTATTGGACGATTTGACGGATGCCATCGATGCCGCCCAAGCCGGCAATGCCGACCACGATAAGATAGATCGCGATGATGTAGTTCAGCAGCCTCGGCATGATCAGGATCAGGATGCCGGCGATCAGTGCAACGAGCGGCGTGAAATGGGCCGATATGGTCATATGCCAGCTTCGTTCTGCTAGATCACGTGGAACAGGTAAAGCAGAATGATAATCGGGATTGGGATACCGAGCAGCCACAACAGCAATCCACGCATTTCGTTCCTCCGCAACTGGTGCTGACGGGTCTAAACGTCCCGCGCCGCTTTTTCGTTCCCGCCCCTCTGGTGAAATCAGCGCCCCGGGGAATAGGGAACCAAAGGCCACCGCGCCGAGTTTTTCCCTTCGGGGACGGCACGGCAGGGACAGCAAGGGAGACAAGCCATGACCCTCAGCACACTCCTGATCATTATTCTCATTCTGATTTTGATCGGCGCCCTGCCCCGTTGGGGTTACAGCCGCGGCTGGGGTTATGGACCATCCGGCGGATTGGGCCTAATTCTTGTTATCATCGTAATACTGGTTCTGCTCGGCAAGCTTTAACGCATGCGGATGCTCAGATGCGCGCGGAAAAGTCAGCCATCACTATTTCAGGCCTTGGCTCGGCGCGCACGGCGTTAATCGGCATCTTCGTTCTTTGCGCGATTGCGGGCATTCATCTGGCACGCGACTTTCTCACACCGGTCGTCATGGCATTCTTCATCGCGATGACGTTTCGGCCGGCCATCCGGTGGCTGGGGCGATATGGCGTTCCGGCCTGGGGCGCAACGATAGGATTTACGGTTGTTCTGCTGATATTGGCGCTTACCTCGATCTACATTGCGAGCGGTCCGATAACGACATGGATTGCCGACGCGCCCGAAATCAAGGTCCGGCTGATCGAGAAAATCGGGCGCGTCCACGGCTACATCGACGGCCTGATCAACTTCACAAAAGAAATAAAGAATGCCGCGACCAGTGTCGATCCTGTGCCGCAGCCAGAACCTAACGCGGTGCCCACCGTCGTGGATTTTAGCTGGTTCACGCTCCTCTCCGATCTTGCCGGGCACCCGATCTATTTCGTCGCGATGGTTTGCGGAGCCGTCGTGGTCGCCATTTTCCTGATGGCGTCCGGCGATCTGTTTTACGCGAAGCTCGTGCGTGTTCTGCCGACCTTGAGCGACAAGAAGACAGCGCTGAGAATCGTCTACGACGTCGAACACGACGTTTCGACCTACCTGCTGACGGTGACCCTCATCAACGCCGGACTTGGCGTCGCCCTGGCCACCGTCTTCTTTGCGCTGGCGATGCCGACGGCGCTATTTTGGGCCCTGCTCGCTTTCGTCTTGAATTTCGTCCCCTATATCGGGCCGATCACCGGCGTAAGCCTGGCAGGAATTGTCGCGCTGGTGAGTTTCGACTCGATGACCGCCATGCTGCTTCCGCCGCTGGCATATGTCTGCCTCGTCGGACTGGAGTCACAGTTGATCACGCCACTGTTCCTGAGCCACAGGCTGCGTCTGAACTCGGTAGCCATTCTGCTGGCACTCGGGTTTTGGGCGTGGGCATGGGGAATTGCCGGCATCATCCTGGCGGTGCCGCTGCTGGTGATGTTTCGAGTCCTATGCAGCCGCATTGAAGCCCTCTCGGCGATCGGCGAATTCCTCGGCGAATCGACAAACGGGGCGACCAATGGCGCCGCAAGCAGCACGGCAAACGGAGTTGCAACCAACGGCACGTCAGGTAATGCGCCAAATCAAGCGGCGCGACAATCCTCATTGGCCTCATTGGAGGTCGCCTCGGCGGACTAGCCCACTTGCAGTTGGCGAGTTTAGCGGCTCTTGCGGCGCGATCGATTCGGCGTGCCGATGGTCGGCAGCATCATGCCGACGGCGATGCCGATGCCGAGCCCGATGGCTCCGAGAAGGTACGGATTTTCCTCGGCAACCACTTGCAGGCGACGGCGGTCGGGTACGTAGTCGGCGGCAGATGACAATGCCTGCGCTGCGCCGCCGGCCACATTGCGGCTGCTTCGTTTCACGAACCGGGCAGCCGTATCGGCATATCGCGTCGCCATTGCGGCTGCGCCCGCGGCAGGGCGGCGTGCGGCGGCTTTCCGGCGACCGCCCGTGGCCCTTTTCTTCTTGACCGGCATTGCCTTGCCGTTGGTTTCTGTCGTTGGACTGGTAGTATTCATGTCCGTCTCCTTTCCTGGTTGGTGCGGTTGCCACGTTTTGACCCGGTTTTTCGTTTGCCGTGTAAAGCAGCCCGTTCAGCCAGCCAAAATGCTCCGGCCAAGGACGCGGCGACGATCATCGGATGCCTGGCGATTGCCGCACTTGCCTGCTGCAACCGCCGCCGTCGCGGACCGAACGCGCCGAGGACTTGGTCGAGGATGAACGGCGCCTGCAGGCGCGCATGCACTTCGCGCAGCGTCTCAGCAAATGCCGCGCGGCTGGCGCTTGCCTCCGCCCTCAACAATGCCAGCCGGTTCATGACCGGCTCCGCGCGCCGCTAAATAGCCTTGCGAGGAGATTGTCGCCGCGCCAGGCGAGTGTCCGTTGGGCCGCCTTTACGAGAAGGGCGACGATGGCGAGCAACACCGCGCCGACGATCAGCCCAGCGAGGCCGGGGCTGCCAAGGTAAGGCGCGGCGAACGCAACGGCGACTTGCGCTAGGATGGTTAGCCCACTGATCAAGACCGCCAGCGCGGCAAGCGCCAGGAATGCTCCAAGCATGCAACGGCGACGCAGATCGTCGAGTTCGGCGCGCAATAGCGCAATTTCGGCATTGGCCCAGCGCCGCGCATCGCGCGTGAACTGGTCGCTCAAGCCGAGTACGCTGCGCTCCATCGCTTTCGGCCTGTCGAGCATCGTCTTTCCTCTTGCGGCGGGGCACATCCCGCAAGAAAGCAACGCGAAAGCGCATGCTTTGGTTCCCCGGGGTGGCGGGCGAACCGATCAGATGCCAATGCAGCGAACAAACTGGCACGGATCGAACGCTGCCGGCTCTGGCAATCCCGTATTGGGGGCAATTCCCGGATGGGGTCCGCGATCACGCGCGCGCTGGCGGGTTCGTCATTACGGAATGCATCCGCAGAACGGCTTAGCCCCAACGCGCCGGCCGCGAGAGCCAGGGTGAGGAGAATTGCGCATGCCATCACAGGTACAAATGCGTTGGCCTTCGCCCGGTCGAGCCGCCGACTCGTATGTTGGCGCAAATGATTGACTGGGTTGCCGCACAGCCAAGAAGGAACTGCGGGCTCCACAAGATATTCGCGCGTGGGAGGTACAGGCAGCCAGATCATGATGCGATGCTGGCCTTCTTTTTCTTCGAGGCCGTTTTCCGGCTCCCTTCCTTCCCGGAAGCAGCCTTCCGGGTTCGAGCCATTTGCGACAAAGCGATCCCGGCAGCGACCCCGCCGGCCATGAGCGCGAATGGATGGCGCCGGGAAAACTCGCGGACATCGCCTGCCATCGCCGGCAGATCGTTTTCCATTACATAGTCAGCGGCGCGATAGAGATTTTCGGCGGCGAACGCTGCATAAGCCTGGAGATGGGGCAAATTCCCGAATTCATCCGAGAATTGGCTGACTGTATCGGCGAGTTCCTCGACTTTTGCGGCCGCCTGTCGGCTGGGAAAGCCGGCGAAGATTTCGGTCAGTGCCAATACCTGCTCCCCCACACCGGGCGATCTGTGGGCATTGCTTCTTTTCCTGCCGTTTGCCGCTGTTGCCCTCTTCATGGCGATTGCATCCTCCGCTCGAATTCGCACGGTGATGCCGATCTCGGCTGATCACCGACGTATCAACGGCTTAAGAACGCTCTTGTTCCGCATTTTCCTGCGGAATCATGCCTTGCGGGCATCATCGCCGCCACCCGTGGCCGTTGGCGGCTCAGCGCCTGCGGTTTCATCGCGCTCGACATTCAGGGTGATCGAAAGCAATTCGGCCAGGCGCGTTCGCGCCCGATTGACCCGGCTTTTCACCGTCCCGATCGCACAGCCGGAGATTTCGGCCGCCTCTTCGTAGGAGAAGCCGGAGGCGCCGACCAGGATCAGCGCCTCGCGCTGGCGCTCGGGAAGCGTCGACAAGGCACGGCGGAAATCCTCGAACTCCATGTGCCCCATCTGTTCCGGGCCGGTTGCGACATTGGCTATGATTTCATCGGCGTCGTTGGCCTCGCGTCGCCGCTTTCGGTATTCGGAAAAATAGGTATTGCGCAGGATGGTGAACAACCATGCGCGCAGGTTGGTCCCGACGGTGAACCGGTCGAGATTGGCCCACGCTCTCGTCAATGTTTCCTGGACGAGATCGTCTGCCTTTTCCCGGTCGCCGCATAACGAAATCGCAAATGCGCGCAAGTCCGGTATCCGCTCGATCAACTCCTGGCGCAGGCTCATCGCTTGGTCCCGAACACCCTGGAGCCGTTACGTTCGCGCTCGGCGATTTCGAGTTTATCGACGAGCACGCGCAAGCGATCGGACAGCGGCTCGGCGAGCAGGCCCGAATAAAACGCCTTAAGAGATCTGCCGATCTGAACTTCAACTGGTGAATCTGTTACAGCAGTATTTTTCACGTGGCTGGACCTTGTGCGAGAAATACTTTGCTTACGCCTGCCATTGATGCCGATTCGCGCCAAAGACAACCCCGTGGGCCAGCGGACAGCCATAATTTCGTCTGTTTCTTTACCAATGTTTCGATCGCGATTTTGTTCCCGACACGGAAATCGATCTGTGCTATCATTGCAGACCCGGGAGGCAAATATGAACGTCACTGCAGTGGTCAAGGAACATTTGCCGCGCCTGCGCCGCTTTGCGCGTGCGTTGACCGGCACCCAAACTGGCGGCGACGCTTATGTCGCAGAGGTATTGGAAGCCCTGGTAGCCGATCCGGCGACTTTGGACAGGACCCTCGAGCCCCGGGCGGCGCTCTACCGCGCATTGGTCAAAACCTGGGATTCAATCGACATGAACCATGTCGGCGAACCTGCAGCGCTCGCCTTCGAGCGAAATCTGACGGCGATCCCGCCCAAAGCGCGCCAGGCCTTCCTGTTGCGCACGGTGGAGGAATTCTCCGTCGAAGAAATCCGCCGCGATCTTGGGTGTCGACGAATTTAGGGTGCGCGAGCTCATCGACGAAGCTGGCCGCGAGATTGCCAATCAGATCGCGACCGACCTGCTGATCATTGAAGACGAAATGATCATAGCGATGGACCTGGAATCGATCATGCGCGACCTCGGCCATCGGGTGACTGCAATGGTCAGGACCCGATCGGAAGCCCTCGAAGCGGTCAAGCGCAAGCGGCCCGGACTGGTTCTTGCCGATATCCAGCTTGCCGATGACAGCTCCGGTCTCGATGCGGTCAACGACATGCTGGAGAAGTTCGACGTACCGGTCGTGTTCGTCACCGCCCACCCCGACAGACTGCTGACGGGAAAACGTCCCGAACCCTCGTTCCTGATCACCAAGCCGTTTCAACCGGACATGGTAAAGGCCATCGTCAGCCAGGCGCTGTTTTTCGATACACGCGCCACCCGTTCGGCCGCCTGACGGCGTTCCATCCGGCGATTGCGTGGCGCCATGCGAGGCCTTGCGCGAGCGACGGCCTTGGCGCGATTTCGCATGCGTGACGCACGGCGACGGAACCTTTGATGGCAGTTGGCAGTTGTTCCTCTCAAGGGAGAGCAACATGCCAGAGCATCATCGCCGTGACTCCCGCCGCGGGGACGGCAAGCCGGCCAATAAGAACGCCAAACAGGCCGACAAGGAAGCCAAACGCAAGCGCAAGGCTGAACTCGACGAAAAGCTTAATGAGGGACTGGAGGAATCCTTTCCGGCGAGCGATCCAGTCTCGGTAAGCCAGCCAGCGCCCGGGCGCCGCCGGAACGCCACTTGAAGCGCCAGTTGAAGCGGTGACGGACATGCAGGAGCCGGTCGAGCACAAGGAGACAGGCTTGGCGAAACTGGAAATTCGTCATCGGCGAGCGACTTCCGACAAGATCGTCGCCGGAATTGCGATCTCGCATCCGAACCGCGAAATCTTCCCCAAGACAAAACTGACGAAAGCCGGTCTGGCCGAATACTATGCCGCGCTCGGCCAACGGTTTATGGCCCATGTCGGCGGCCGTCCATTGTCGCTCTTGCGCTGCACCAGCGGCATGACGGGCGAGTGCTTCTTCCAGAAGCACGCTAGCAAGGGGTTTCCGGAGGAAATCAACTCCATCGAAGTCAAGGAGGCGTCCGGACAGACCGCGTCGTACATTACCGTTCGCTCGATCGCCGCGGCGGTCGCCGCAGTGCAGATGGGAACCATCGAATTCCACATCTGGGGCAGCCGCAACGACGATCTTGAAAAACCCGATCGGCTGGTTTTCGATCTGGATCCGGACGAGGATGTGTCGTTCGCCAGGGTGATTGACGCTGCCCATGAGGTCAGGGATGTCCTGGCGGGACTCGGGCTCAATTCGGCGCCGATGATCACCGGCGGCAAGGGCATTCATGTCATCTGCCGGCTAAGGCGCAGTGCCGACTGGAACACGCATTCGCTGTTTGCCCGCAGCGTCGCCCAGCATTTGGCCGAGCGCAAGCCGGACGACTATGTCGCCACCATGTCGAAGGCCAAGCGGCACGGCAAGATCTTCATCGATTGGATGCGCAACCAGCGCGGATCGACTGCGATCGCGCCCTACTCGGTGCGCGCGCGCGACGGCGGGCCTGTCGCCATGCCGGTCCGCTGGGACGAACTAAGCGGGATCAAATCCGCCAACGAGTTTGGCGTTGGCGACGCGATCGGTCGCCTGTCCACGCCGTGCCCGCTTCTGGAGATGCCGCACGACCAGCCGATCGGCAAAACCGCGGTCGCGAGACTGGAGCGCTTTGTTGCCTAAGCGATATCTCGATGGGCATCCGCGGCGGCTTCCGCAGTCTTGCGGTCACCGTCCGAGGCCAGCAACTTTTCCTCCATCAGTCGCAGCAGCCACAGGACGAACAGTCCGAACAGAGTAGCCGCGATCGCCACCGTCCATACACCGAACCCGGTCGCCAGGCCGATCACGCCGACGAGCCAAATGCCCGCGCCCGTAGTCAACCCGCGCACATGCCCCTTGGCGACGACAATCAGGCCGGCCGCCAGGAATGCAACGCCGGTGGTTACAGCCTCGACCAGCCGGGTCGGGTCGACGCGCACGGACGGAGCGCCAAAGTCGGGCATATGCGCAATCTCGATCGTGACCACTGCCGCCGTGGCAGAAGCGAGACAGACCAGGATATGAGTGCGCAATCCCGCTGGCCGATGGCGCCATTCGCGCTCGAACCCGATCACGGCGGCGAGCAACACCGCCGCGGCAAGTCGCAAGGCAATCGAAGACGGCGCCAGCCACGTGCTGGCCCACAACGGCGAAAGGAATTCGGGGACGCTCATGTGTTGCCGTGCCCCTGGTCTCCGCTGGTTACGAAATCAGTGCAGCCAGCCATCTGCGTGTTGCCGCGACATCTTTGAGCACGTAGTTCGCGTCGGTTTCGCCCTTGGGAAAGACGCGCACCGACACGCCTCCAACTGCGTTGACAAAGCGAAAGCCGCTTTCGTCGGAGATGTCGTCGCCGACAAAAATCGGCGTGCGCCGCGCAAACGGCTCGACCTTCATGAAGCGCTCGATGGCGACGCTTTTCAGCGTGCCGACCGGCAGCACCTCGAGCCCGGCATTGCCGAGCATGATGTGGTGGCCTTCCGTCACCTCCTCCAGCGCCTCCTCAACTGCCAGGTTGATGGCTTCGAGCGCATGTGGCGCCGCTCTGGTGTGAATGGCGAGCACAGCGCCTTTTCGTTCGATGTGAATGCCTTCCATGTGGCCAAACCGGCGTTCCAGCTCATCGGCGAGCCCGCTCAGCGCCTGCGATTGGATCCGCCTTTCGATCTCGCCCGACTGCGTCAGGCGCATCTCCTGGCCGAAAACGCCCGCGGTCGGCAGTCGCAAGGGGGAAAACAGTCGATCGACATGCTCGATCATGCGCCCGGTAATGAAGGCGACCGCTCCGCCAAATCGTTCGAACGCCGACATGAGCAGTTCGCGCAGCGCCTGGTCGACCTCAATACTTTCAGGGTGCGCACGGTGTTCGAGCAGCGTGCCGTCGATATCGAGAAACAGCGCGGTGCGGTCGGCCTGTGGCGTCGGCGGGGAAGTGAGCGGTGCCTGGCCGACGCCTGCAATCACTGCAGGTCGCTCCTTGTCCCGACGCGGGCAGCGACCAGGCTTCCGCTCGCAGCGCTTGTCGAAGGCGGAAAGACTTGCCCGTCGTCGATCAGTTCGCGCAGGAGATTGGCGCGCCGCAAGCTGATGGTGTCGCGCAACATGTTTCCTGCCCAGCGATAGACGTTGTTGGCCTGCACCACCTCCCGCATCCGACGCATGCGCGCGCGCTGTTCGGCCTCGGGCATCGCCAGCCCGCGGAAAAATGCCTCGCCCATCGCGGCGGGATCGTACGGATTGATGATCAGCGCTTCGAGCAACTCGCGCGACGCGCCGGCCAGTTCACTCAGCACGAGCACGCCGGCTTCGTCTTCGCGTGCCGCGACGAATTCCTTGGCCACGAGATTCATGCCGTCATGCAGGCTGGAGACGACGCAGAGATCGGCCGCCCGATAGAGATTGTCCAGATCGGACTTTTCGTGATGGCTGTCGAGCAGGATGATCGGCTGGTATCCGCGCCGGCCATAGCGTTTGTTGATGCGGCCGGCGAGTTCGACGCATTCTTCGTGCAATGCCTGATAGGCACGCAATTCCGCCCGGCTCGGGGCCGCGACCTGGAGAAAGGCCAGGCGGCCGATCCAGTCGGAATGCTGATGGAAGAATTCGTCCAGCGCCCGGAAACGGTCGAGGACGCCTTTCGTGTAGTCGAGCCGCTCGACGCCCACGGCGATTTTGATATCGGCGGGAAGATCGTAGCGACGCAGTACCCGGCTGCGGGCAGCGGCAGCCGCTTGCCGCCCGTCTCCCGTCGGCCGCGGCCACTCGACCGAAATCGGATACGCGTTCACCGACGTCTGCTCGCTGCGATAGACGACCGTACCCGTCGCGCGATCGGTGCGCGACTTCAAGGCAGCGATCGATGCTGTCGAGGAAATTGGAACAGTAAGGCTGGATGTGAAAGCCGACGATCGAACTGCCGAGCAATCCGTCAAGAATTTCTTCGCGCCACGGACAGACACTGAAGACCTCCGCGTTCGGCCACGGAATATGCCAGAACGTGATGATGATTGCTTTCGGCAGCCGTTCGCGAATGAGCCTCGGCAACAGCGCGAAATGGTAGTCCTGGACCAGGACGATCGGACAGTCGGTCTCGACCTCCTCGAGTACCGTATCGGCGAACTTTCGGTTGACCGCCCGGTAGGACTCCCAGTCGCTTGTCCGAAACATCGGACGCGTGAAAGCGATATGGCACAGCGGCCACAGGCCTTCGTTGGCGGCGCCGAAGTAATGGCCCTTGTGCTCTTCCTCGCTCAACCACACGCGCCGCAGCGTATAGGCAGGGTTATCCGGCGGAACCGCGATGCGGTCGTTGGCATCGACCGTCTGCCGATCGGCGGATCCGCTGCCATGCGCAATCCAGATGCCGCCACAGGTGCGCAAGATCGGCTCGAGCGCCGAGACCAGGCCGCTCGCCGGCGTTTCCAGTTCAATGGCGCCGTCCTTGGTCTCGTGAGCGTAAGGTTCCCGATTGGATACGACGACGACTTCGGCATCGAACAGCTCGTTGTCCAAAAGCGCGCGCAGCCTTTCGGGCGACCAGTGCATGATCGCATGATCTTCCGGATCCGGCGAAGATTCAGGATTTGGTGGCCACGACGGAACATATTTGGCTTCCGGCATGCCCGCCGGAGCGGGAGTTGCGTCGAACCGCAAGCGCGCGCCGTCAGCAATGCCAAACAGGCGCGAGCCGACGCCGCCCAAAGTGAAAAACCTGCCCAGTGCTGCGGAAACCAGTTCGTTTGTCATTTTCCAGTTACGCCTTTTGCCGCATCGAAGCCCACCAGCGCCGCCTGGCATTTAAAATAACGTCCGCGATCTCCAGTAGTTCCAATCGTTTCAGTGTTTTGGATCAATTGCGCACGACCAGTTCGGGTCCGTGTTGCTGCTTCTTGTCCTGGAAACAAACGACGTGCTCGCCGACACGCTCGAAACCCACGTCGACTTGGCGGTCGCCGACGCTGATATGGCGCAGAAACAGATTGTCGATGCCGATCGGCAGCCGTGGATTGGTAACCTCGACCGCACTTCGCCAGGCATCGATTTTCAATCCCAGACAGGCTTGCATGAGCATAAATACTGCGCCCGCCGACCATGCCTGCGGCAGGCAAGCGACGGGATAGGCAACCGGCGCCTCGCCGAGTTGCCGCGTAAAACCGCAAAACAGTTCGGGCAGGCGCATGTTGAAACTGACGGCCGCTTCGAACGTCTCGCTCAACAGCTTGATGACATTGTCGCGATCGCCATAGCGCGCCAGTCCGGTGGCGCAGATTGCGGTGTCGTGCGGCCAGACCGAACCGTTGTGATAGGCCATCGGGTTGAACGGAACCTCGTTTTCAGACAGAGTCCGCAATCCCCAGCCTGAATGAAAATGTGCCGACAACAGCGCGTCAGCCACTTTCTTTGCCCGTTCCGGCGACGGAAGGCCGACAAACAGCAAATGCCCCGCATTTGAAGTGCGAACGGCACATTGTTCGCCGTCGCCGTCGATGGCGAGCGCATAGAAATTGGCATCGTCCATCCAGAACCGTTTCTCGACGGCGATGCGTAATTCTTCGGCAAGCCCGCGCCAGTGGGCGGCTTTGGCGTATTCTTCACGCCGTTCAGCCAGCGAGGCCAGCCCCAGATAGGCGCCGTAGACGTATCCCTGCACCTCAACCAGCGCGATCGGCCCGGGTGGGATGCGACCGTCGGCATGGAAGACGGCATCGGCGCTATCTTTCCAGCCCTGGTTGCGTAGCCCAGTCTCTGTGGCGCGTTGGTAAGTTACAAAGCCGCGAGGATCGTTTTGGCAGCACCGTTCCATCCAGCCGGCAGCAGCGCATAACGACGGCCAGATTTCGTCGATGAATGCCGTGTCGGCGGTTCGGTCCGCGTAACAGGCGGCGAGATAGACGTAGAGTGGCGTCGTGTCGACGCCGCCGTAATAGCGGCCGAAGGGAAGCTCGCGCAGGACCGCCATCTCGCCCTTGCGCATTTCGTGAACAATCTTGCCGGGCTCCGCATCGCTGAACGGCGCCGTTACGGTCGACTGGTGCTGGGCAAGAAACGATAGCACCCCTCGCGCCAGCGCGGGATTGACCCACAACATTTGCAAGGCAGAAATAATGCCGTCGCGACCGAACGCAGTGGAAAACCAGGGAATGCCCGCATACGGGTACGGACCTGTCTTCAGATCGGTCGTCAGCAGGACGATGTCGGCGCGTGCGCGTGTCAGCCAATCGTTGAACAGGCGGCCGGAGGTGTGGATAGTCGCACCCTGGGTCCGCTTCGTGCGCATTTCGCGATGGGCCCGCACGGCTGCGGCGCGATAACGTTCGTTGGTCGGGGTGGACTGCCGGCTGCCGATTTCGATGAACAAGGTCTCGGAACCGCCGCGCGGCATCACGAATGAAAAATCGGCATGGTCGGTCTTGAGGACGTCCGGTTTGCGGGAAAACCCGATTACCGATTGCCGCGAAACACGATCGAGTCCGTCGTAGCGGTAGACCACGCGATTTTCCTCGAGCCGCGGTTGATGAATGACGCCGCGATGCGGCCGCGTCGAGCCGCGCACCTCGAACATGTCGCGAAAATCGACGTCATAGGCAAACCGCAACGGCACGAAAATCTGGCGCGCGGAATAATTGGTCAGGGTCACACGCTCGTACATGCGATTGTTCCGCACGAACCGGGTGCGCTCGATATGGACGACGCCGCGCGGCAGATTTCCCTCCGCGGCTGGAAACGGCGGATTGGTGAGATGCGCCGTGAACAGAATGTTGTCTTGCGACAACGACGCACCGAGCAGGGAAGGCATCTTGCCGCCGATCAGCATTCTGAACGAGGACAGGATGCGGGTGTCGTCCTTGAAGAAACCGTCGCCGACTCCCCTGATGTCGCCATAAGAATCCGCGACGATGAAACTGTCCTCGTGCTTCAGCGCGAATTGGCGATGCGTCTCGCGCGGAACCGTATCTGCTACAGGCTCCAATGCCGCAGCCGGATCCAGCAGCTTTTCGTCCAATTGCTCCATCAACCCGCTCTTTGCATTCGCGGCTTCTCGCTGCCGGCGCGCAACTGCCGGCGATAGACCTGCTCATACTCATCGACCATGCGTGTGGCAGCAAAGCGACGCTCATAGGTCGAGCGAACCAAGGCGCGGTCGAGACCTTCGAGCCTGTCGACGCTCCTGACCGCATCGCCCATCGTTGCGACGAGAAAGCCGGAGACGCCGTCGTCGACGACTTCGGACATGGCTCCTTCCCGCCAGGCGATCACGGGAGTGCCGAATGCCATCGCCTCGATGACCGCGAGCCCGAACGGCTCGGGCCAATCGATCGGAAACAGCAACGCCTTTGCGTTGCCAAGGAGCTCGGCTTTCCCGCTTTCGTCAACCTCGCCGAGATAGGTGATGGTGTCGCCGTCGATGAGCGGCTCTACAAAGCGCTTGTAGTATCCCCGGTCGCGGTCGCCGATCTTCGCGGCGATCTTCAGCCGCAAACCGCTCCTCCGCGCGATCTCGATCGCGCGGTCGGGCCGCTTGTCACGCGACAGTCTGCCGAGAAACGCCAGATACGGCCTTTCTCGCGTCCTCAGCGACGGCGATAGCGGCATGTACTGATCGAGGGGCAGTCCGTGGTAGATATTGGCAATCCAATTGGCCTCCGCCAGCGGCGCGCGCTGACGCAGTGAGATCGACACCATCGGAAAATCCGGCCACTGCGCATAGGCGCCCGGAAGATCGACATAGTCCAGCCGGCCGTGCGGCGTCGTCACCGTCGATTGCGCCATGTGTTCAAAGAACGGGAAATGCATGAAGTGACTGAGGTGGAAATGCAGGATGTCGAATTCGCCAGCCTGGCGGCGAACTTCGGCCAACATCGCCAGGTGCGCCGCTATTTCCGACTTGTAGGGCGCTGGATCGAGCCGCAGCGCCTTTGCGCGCGTCGCATGCAGCCGAGCGGACGTCGCGGAATCTCCGCTTGCAAAAAGCGTCACGTCGTGGCCGCGCGCAACCAGTTCGTCAGTCAGCAGCGCGATGATCCGCTCGGTCCCGCCATAGGCTTTCGGCGGTACCGATTCGTAGAGCGGGGCTATCTGGCCAATCTTCATTGATCGAGGGGCGGTCATCTCGCACGAATTGAACCCGGCATCCGCCCAAGGCGGACAAAGCTTTATTATTCAACGCGCAGCATGGCTTTCGGTTCCCACTCATTGCGGTCCGATTTTGGGACACGGAATCGCCCGGCGGATTGGATTAAACGCCGGTTGGTGTCCGACACTCCAATTTTTTTTAAACTGCCTTGCTTTCGAAGTGGAACTTTGCCTGTCGCCGTGGGTTTAGCGCTGGACGACCGATCCGCGTCCCCCAGCCCAGGTCGTCACAGAGCCGGCACGCCTCCCCGCCCGTGCCGGCTCTATTTTTTTGGTATGCAAGGAAATGGCCGGCCAAGGAAATGCTGGGCGAATCTGCGTTTTCAAAGAAAATGGAAATATAAATAAAGTGCTGTCAGTGCCACGATGGCGCCGATCGTGGCGAACAGGAGCACGTAGCGCATCTCGTACAGTTCGAGGCCTTGGCGCGCCTCGTCTTTCTTCAAAACGACATGTAAGCTGCCGTCGGGGTCGCGGATTTTTTTTGCCATTTTGCTTCCTCCCGACATTTGCACTGGCCACGCGTCACCTGCGGGCGGTGCAGCAGGGCTCAAGACTTCCTGGCAACGTGTTCCGGTTTGCCTTTTCGCGAGGTCGAAGCCAATTCCTCAAGCTCTTTTTCGGTCATGGATTCAACCATTTCCCTGGAGGCGCCTTTCAGCTCGCTTTTCCTGATTTCGCCGCGTTTGGCCGCAAGTGCGGCGCCGGCGGCTTTCTGTTGGGCTTTCGATTTGGCTGGCATGGCAGTTCTTCCCTCTGCTCCGTCGGCGAAACCCACAATTGCCCGCAATTGAGCACAAACAAATGCGGTCTCCGGTACGTAGTAAACGCCCGGAGCGAATTGTGGTTTCAGCCGCGCGGAAATCTTGCGTCAGGCGCGCAATTCGTCCTGATGGGAGTGAAGGCCTCCCGGACGTGCGATTGCGCCAAGCGTCTGGCCCACCAGCGCATCGCTGGAGTCGCCGCGACCATTTACCAGGTCGCAGAGCGAGACGATTCCGACCAGCCTCTTGTCACGGCCGACGACGGGAATGCGGCGAATCTGCTGCTCGCCCATGTTGTGGGCGACCTGGTCGGCATCCTCATCCTCGAAACAATATTTGACATCGGTCGTCATCACGTCGCTGACATGGGCTTCCGGACCCTTGCCGGCCGCAATCGCTCGGACCGCGATATCGCGATCGCTCAGCATGCCGACCAGCCGGTCATCGTCGCCCACAGGCACGAGCCCGATATCCGCATCCAGCATGATGCGCGCGACTTCCTGGATCGTCTGTTCCGGTCTCGCCACGGCCACATCGCGCGTCATTGCTTCGCCGATTTTCATCAAAGTCTCTCCTCTTCGCTGAGAAGCCCGACAGCCCATTGCTCGATCAGTTTGCAACGCGCGACCGCATCGTTGGTTCCGCTGTGCTGGAACAAACGCAGGGCCGGTCAGTTGAGAAGGCATGTCCCAATTCAGCCGCCTCGCGTTTTGCAACTGTGCAGCCGGAATGATCGTTGGCTGGCTGTTTGTCGCCGCGATCATCCTTGGCGATGTTTCGGGCATTGGAACCGTGCTCGCCCGGGGAGAGCAAAGCGCGCTGGCAATCGCGATGGTGCTGACCGCGGTCGGGGCACTATTTGGCGTCGCGGTATTTGCGACCTCGATCAGCCTGCCGGACCCCGCAAATGGGCACGCCTATCGAAATGATGGCCGAGATACCGCTGGTCAAACTCGGAAGGCGGGCTAGGATTGCTTGGCCGTGCGACTGTCGAACACGACGCTTGCGCCTGAAGCGACGACCTCCTTTGCGATCATCTCGGCAAGCTCATCGTCGCTGATATCGAGATCGGGGAGCGTGCCGCGCATGGCGCGCATGGTCGCAAAGATCGAAATCGGCGTCGATCGATCGCCGGTGGTCAAATAGGCCTGCAAGGCAGCCTTCAACTGCGACGGAATACCCCTGTCCATCTGCCCCATTCCGCCCTCTGGCGAAGGGCGGCCTCCCGACACCCCCGGCACGCTATCTGCAATATTTGTCACGAGCAATAAAATTTGTCGGCTCGTGCGGAGCGCCCGCGAAGATGGGTTCAGCACGGAGGTTTAGCCATGTCCGAAAACGGCTACGAAAGTTGCCCCGCCAGAGTTGGCGATGCTTGCCACTCGGCACCTAGCCCAATGACGCAGCTCACGCCCTCGACGTCGCTGACGATCAGGGTCCAGTTCCCCTCGCCGCTGATGAACAGTTCGACGATTGCCTTTTCGCTGATCAAACCGACGCCTTGCTGTTTCTGCCGATAACCGTCGGCGAGCAATTTGACGATCTGCTGGCGCAGCGCACAGTTTGCCGTTTCCTCCCCGTTGCCGGCCGACGGCACGGACGGAGCGCCCAGCAACACCGGCAAGGCGATGAATGCGGACGTGGCGAGACGGTTGAAAATTACCTGCGTACCTCCTGGTAGCGGGCCAGCGACAGGCAGCAACGACCAGCGCCTGGCCGATGCGGGAAGAACGTCGAGAACTCCCCCGTTGGTTCGGCCATCGCGATCACATTTGGTGCGCTTCTGTCACAGCGGCGCTGGGCCAAGCAGCAGGAACCAATCCGCGGTTTCGTTGTTGTTGGCGGACGGCGACCATCGGTCCGCGCTCAAGGAGGCGAAAATGAACTGGGATCGCATCGAGGGAAACTGGAAGCAATTCAGCGGCAAGATCCAGGCAAGGTGGGGCAGGTTGACCGATGACGATCTTGACGCGATCGAGGGCAATCGCAGGCAACTCGCCGGCCGGGCGCAGGAGTTGTACGGCGTCGGAAAGGACGCCGCCGAAAAGCAGATCGACGACTGGCTCAAGCTTCAGTAACGGCGGCGCAATCGATTTTGGAGTTAGCGCTAACTGCTCCACGCCATTGAATCAGGTGAAAATTTCCTGCATCTTCATAAGTTGCTGGCATATATGACGTAACGTGCGTCTGGGGGCTCTGTTGGTGAGGCTCCAGGGAAAATAGGGGCGTATCGTCGTGCTCGATAGCCCAAAGCGGAATACGATGCGCAAAGACGGAAAGCAGAGGGCAACGGATTCGCCGAAGGCGGCCATCAACGTCGATATTCAGGTCCGCATCGGCAGAAATCTCAAGGAGTATTACCAGCATGTTGTCAACGATCCGGTTCCCGACAGGCTCCGGTCGTTGGTCGACGAGTTGGAAAAGCACGACCCGAAATCCAAAACACCTAGGACAGACGACAAAGTCTGACGGTTATTTTGCCGCGCGCGTTCCGAATTCTGGCAATTGCTAAATGACGTCGTCCGTGAACGGCGCTGTTACTTGCACACGATTCACGTGACGGCCGCACCTGGATTCCAGCCGTTCCCAAGGATTGTCCTTTGGTTTCATGGCCGCCATCATGGAACCATGAAGCCGCTAGAGCGTTTGTTGCAGGGGACTTGGGTCGCAATGTCGGTCGCAATACGATTCTGGGCAGGGATATCGAGGCGTGGCGCGTTCGCCGCGGGGGCGATCGTCTTTTCTTCCGCGCTTTGCGCGTTGTGGGCGCACCAGACCTGGCGGGCCAACCAAATCGATCGCTTCTCCACCGCCGCGGCCGGCACGGCCGAGATGCTTCGCCTCATGATCGATCAAAGCGACACGGCACTGCGCGGTGTCCAGGCGCTTTACGACAACAATCTGCAGACGACGCAGGCCGATCTCGATCGCTTTGCCCGTTCCTTCAACCCGGCGCCAGGCCTTGGCGGGTTCGCCTATCAGCCTGAGATCAATGCTGGCGAGCGAGAGGCCTTCGAAGCCGACTTGCGCGGTTCGCACTTTAGCTCGCTGGGCATTTGGCCCGCTCCGGACGCTGAGGGCCGAAAACCGGCAGGCGATAGCGAGTTGTACTTTCCCATGGCCGCCTCCTTCTATTTTGATGGCAGGCCAGCGGTACTCGGGTTCGATTCCTATTCGCAAACCGGCCATCGCACGGCGATCGATGCCGTGATCGAAACGGGACGCGCGACATCGACGGGCATCATAGGCATGGGGCCGAGCCGCCGTTCGTCGACCGCCGGCTTTGTACTGTATCGGCCCGTCTACGAAAAACTGAGTTTCGAGGGGGTCGTCAGTGCGTGGATCGAACTGCCGAGCTTGCTGCAGGCAGCGCAGTCTCCCTGGCCGATCGTGGAAAAAGCGACGCTTGAGATCGGGGACTTCGATCGCCGATTGCTGTTTGTCGCGGACGACACCAGCTTCGCGCGCGTCGTCGATCGGGACCCGTTCCGGGCAGTGTTCGAACAAAGCCGTTACGGCCGCATATGGCGGGTGATCGTCGCCAGTCAGCCATTAGGAACAGATTGGTTGCTCGGCTACGGACTTGCGGCCGTCATACTGGCAAGCGGCCTCGCGGCGGCCGCCGGCGTTTATGCCTACGCAAGTGCGGCGAGGCGCAAACAGGAACTTCTTTTCGCAGAAAGTCTGCGGCGACGCGCTTTGGACGACCTCGTGCCGCTTGTCTGGCTCACGAAGCCCGGCGGCGAAATCGTCGAGGTCAACAAAAGCGCCATGGCCGCGGAGGGATCGAAGAATGGGGCCACAATTGGCAGTCAATTCGCCGGGTTGCCGCTGTGGGACGATGCCGTGGAGAACCGCAAGGCCTTGGCAAATGCAATGCAGACTGCGGCACGTGGTGAGGAAGTCCAGCTCGACGCAACCGGTCGAACCAGCGAAAACCATTATGCGACCTATCATGTATCCATGCGGCCCATCCGCAACGACAACGGTCACGTTGCCCATCTGGCCATTTCCGCGCTCGATGTTTCGGAACGCGCTGAAGCCGAAGAAACCGAACGGCTGCTGATGCGCGAGATCGATCACCGGATGAAGAATACGCTCCAGGTTCTGCAAGGTATCGTGCGGCGCACGGCCCATGGCCATCGCACTGTCGAAAGCTTCGAAAAGGCACTGATGGGCCGCATCATGACCATGTCGCGAGCTCACGAACTGCTCGCCGACGAACGCTGGCAGAGCGCCAACTTGCGCAAGATCGTGATGCAGGAGCTCGATACTTTTGAGACAGCCGGCGCAATCCCCTCGGTCAGCGGCGCGCCGATCCGCGTAAACAGCAGGGCGGCGCTGGCTTTCGCCCTGGCGATCCACGAACTCGGAACCAACGCGACAAAATATGGGGCGCTGAGCGTTCCGAGTGGCAGGATTTCCATAGCCTGGACGTTCGAAGGAGAGCCAGCGGACCGCAACCTAGAATTCATCTGGCGCGAAAGCGGTGGACCAAAAGTGGCGGCGCCAAAGCAGAGCGGATTCGGTACGCTCTTGCTTCAGCGGATCATCGCCTACGACCTGGACGGCGAAACCGAGCTCGATTTCGCCCGGCATGGCCTGGTCTGTCGCATCCTGATCCCGTGGAAGAAGATTCGTCCGACCATCGGCCAGGAAACCGCCGTCGCAGCGTCTGCTTGAACACACATTTGCAGGATCGCTTGGCGATCGTGTGTCAACGCCAGCGTATTCGTTTGACGGACAGCTCCGACGCCTCGCCCACGCTATTCAACGTCTTCGGCGCCGTGATGCAGCGCGAAGGCGCCGCTACAGCGAGGCAGTGATGCCGCCGTCGACGTAGAGGATATGGCCGTTGACGAAGCTGGAAGCTTCGGAAGCAAGGAAGATGCAAGCGCCGGCCAGCTCGTCGACCTTGCCCCAGCGGCCGGCCGGTGTGCGCTTGGTGAGCCACGCTGTGAATTCGGCGTCGGCGACCAGAGCAGCGTTGAGCGGGGTATCGAAATAGCCGGGCGCGATGGCGTTGCACTGCAGGCCGTATCTGGCCCAGTCGGTCGCCATACCCTTGGTGAGGTTGGCGACCGCTCCCTTGGTCGCGGTATAGGGCGCAATCGACGGGCGGGCGAGCGCGCTCTGGACCGAGGCGATGTTGATGATCTTGCCGCGGCGCCGCGCGATCATGTGGCGCGCCACGGCTTGGCCGACATTGAAAACGCTCGAAATGTTGGTGGCCAGCAGGGCCTCGAAGGCGCCGGGGTCGAAATCCTCGAGTGGCGCGCGATGCTGCATGCCGGCATTGTTGACGAGGATGTCGATGGCGCCGGTGCCGGCTTCGTAGCGGTCGACGGCTCGGGCGACGGCGGCGTGGTCGGTGACGTCGAACGCCAGGATGGCAACACGGGCGCCGTCGGCCTCAAGGGTCTTGGCAGCGGCGGCAAGTTTTGCTTCGTCGCGGCCGTTGAGCACGATCGCGGCGCCGGCGAGGGCCAGCCCACGCGCCAGCGCCAGACCGATGCCCTGCGAGGATCCGGTCACCAAAGCGGTCCGCCCGGCCAAATCGAAGAGCGCAAGTTCGGCCATCGCGGCGGACCTCCTTCCTTGCAGCTACTTGCCGCCTTGGGCGGAGGTTGTCGATACCATGAGGTGCCAGCGCTACCGCTTAATACATGACTTGCTGGTCTTTGGGCCGGCAAAGGCTGCTGGCAGAAATGCAAAGGGCCGGCAGTGACGCCGGCCCGAGTGTTTTTTCGCATTTTCGCGAGTGCGCCGGCGTTGGCCGGCACCTGCGAAATTATGCCGCCTTCAGGTTTCCGGCCGAGGACTTGCCGGTGCGCGCATCCTTGACGATATCGAAGGTGACGGACTGGCCTTCGGCCAACCCGGTCATGCCGGCGCGCTCAACCGCGCTGATATGGACGAATACGTCCGCCCCGCCGGTCGAGGGTTGGATAAAGCCGAAGCCCTTCTGGGCATTGAACCACTTCACGGTTCCGCTCTGCATAGTGTCGTTCCTTATGGACATAGGTTAGGTGGCCGCTGCTTGCGCGTCGGCCGGTGGCATCGAATTGCTGGATTTTGGATCGCGCGTCATGCCGGCGGAAGTTACCGCGGGCCGAAAGCCAAGCCGCTGGCCAAAGTTCGATGTCGTGGCGTTATACACTATTTCGCCGAATAGCAAGATATTTGCGTGTGGTTCCCCAGCGTCGGCACGAGCCGCCGAAAAGCGATCGGCTCAGGCCTGCTGGCGAATCTGGCCTTCGACATGGGCAATATCGCCGGGTTTCAGGCCGATATCGGCAAGATCGGCAACGCTCATGGCGCGTAGCTCAGCTATACGCAGCTGGCGCAAATCTGCCGGCTGGCGACAGCGAACGCGTTGTTCAGGTCTGCGGAAGAGCGGCATTCTCAAAGCTCCTGTTCGGGTGAACCGGATGCTCCTCCCGCAACAGAAGGTAGGCGATTTGCCGAAAAACTGTCGTGCTGATTGTGCAATGCTGCATTGCAGCATGGAATGCGAGGCGGCAGAGACTGGCAAGGCAGGCAGGTTCCTGCTTATTTGCGCCACCGCTTAATTCGGGCTGATCGGCCCGTAAGGACGATTGGAAGGAGCGCATGTGGGGCTGCATATGCTGCGTCCGCCGTTGCTGCTCGCAGCGGCCATCTGTTTTGGCCTTGGCATCAGTCTGCCGCTGTTGCGGTTCGAACGTTTCTATTTTCTTACGGAAACGCCTTCGCTGGTCGCCGTCGTCTACGGCCTGTGGACCAAAGGCGACTGGCTGCTGGCGCTCGTGATCGGCGCCTTCAGCCTGGCATTTCCCGTCGTCAAGCTGTTCACGGTTTTTGAGGCAGCGTTCGGCGCCGGCCGCTTTCCGGCCTGGGCCGGGCTGTTGGCGAAATGGTCGATGATGGATGTGCTTCTCGTCGCCCTGATCGTCTTTGCCGCCAAGACCAGCGGACTTGCCAGCGCTGTTTCGCAGCCCGGCTTGTGGTTTTATGCGGCGTCGACCGCGCTGACGGCGATTGCCTCGGCAGGGTTGCAGCGGGCAAAATAAGTCGCCAAGTGCGCGAGTCCGCCGACGACGGTCGCGCTTGACACGATCCGGCTCGCCGGGCGCGAATCGGTCCGCGAGCAGAAAGCAACCGAGAAGGGGTCGGCGCAGCCCGTCGAATTTGTGCCGGCGGTAGGGCTCATCACCCATGGGTTCGCCGCTAACCCACATTCATGGCGATTATTTCCCGGCGGTTTTGCCCCGACGCTGCGCAACGAGACCGTGCTGGCCTCGTGGGAAAACATCTTTCGATTTCGTCGGCACGCATGTCGATGCGAATGGAAAGTGGTCGATCGAACACGCCGTACCGGCTGGCGGGCACACCTATTACTGGGTCGACAAAAATGTCGCCGGGCACCTGAAGAAAGCGCTGGCGCTCGAATGAGCGCTGCTTGATCGCTTCCGGCCGAATGCAGCCGAGCAGCTTTGTTTCTTCGCAATTTCCGGACGGAAAAGTGGCGTCTACTTTTCCTGGAATTGCCCTAGTGCCGGTAATCCTGGATGCGGGTGGTGCGCAGGCCCGCCAGGCCATGGGCGTCGATGGAGCTCTGCCAGTTTAGGAACTCTTCGACGGTGAGCGTATAGCGGTCGCACGCCTCTTCCAGGCTGAGCAGCCCACCGCGCACGGCGGCAACGACCTCGGCCTTGCGGCGGATGACCCAGCGCTTTGTCGAAGAAGGCGGCAGGTCGGCCACGGTCAGCGGACTTCCGTCCGGGCCGATCACATATTTCACCCGCGGTCTAACCTGTTCGGTCATCACTCAGTACTCGCAACCTTTGACCTGCACGGGGCCAAGCTAGGCGGTTTGCCTTAAATTTTGGCTAAAGCGCTGGTTACAATTGGGTAAGTATTTGAGCTGCTTCCGGGGCAGGCCGAAAGCCGCTACAAGGCGGGCCGTGGTGGCTGAAATTCCCAAAACAGGGGGCATGCGGGCTCGTGGATTCCGGCGCATTCCGAACCATTGCCTATGTGAACGGGCTGTTCTGCCTCTATGTCGCGCTAGCCATGGTGGCACCGATGACCGTCGACTATCTCGACGGCAACCCTGACTGGAGCGGGTTTCTCGCCTCAGGATCGGTGATCGGCACCCTGTCGGCGGCCACCATCCTGGCGACGCGCGGCAACCTGGCGCCATTCAATCTGAAGATGGGCTTCCTGCTGGTCACCAGCCTGTGGGTCACCACCTCGCTGGTCGGTGCGCTGCCCTTCATGTTCGGTTCGCGAGCGATTCTGTTTACCGATGCGATCTTCGAGACAGTCTCGGGACTGACCACGACCGGAAGCACAATTCTTACCGGCCTCGATGACATGCCGCGCGGCTTGCTGCTATGGCGGTCTACCATCCAGTGGCTCGGCGGCATCGGCATTGTGGCGATGAGCCTGCTGATCCTACCCTATCTGCGGATCGGCGGCATGCAGCTGTTCCGGCTCGAAGCCTCGGATCGGGCCGAAAAGCCGGTCGCCCGCATCCAGACATTCACCGTGTGGCTGGTTTCCATTTACGGTGGGCTGACGCTTGCGTGCATGATATCCTACGCCGCTGGCGGAATGAGTTGGTTCGATGCCCTCAATCACGCCATGACAACGCTGCCGACGGCCGGATACGGCACACACGACAGCTCGTTTGCGCAATATTCCAATACCGTTCTGGTCGCGGCAATCGTGTTCATGCTGATCGGGGGAATGCCGTTCACGACACTGGGCATTGCGCTGTTCACCGGATCGCTGCGGCGCGGGCTCGACGCGCAGCTTCCGGCCTATTTGGGCATCGCGCTTGTGCTCAGCGGCATCGCCTTTGCGGCGGCAATGCAATCGGGGCAGCTCGAGCCGACCGATGCGCTGATTCATGCGACGTTCAATCTCGTATCGAACGTCACCACGACGGGGTATGCGACCACCGATTATACGTTGTGGGGACCGGTCGCCAATGGCGTCTTCCTGATTGCATTGCTGATCGGCGGTTGCGCCGGCTCGACCGCTGGCGGCCTCAAGATCTACCGCGTCGTGATCCTTTTCCAGTCGCTGCGGGTATCGTTGCGCGAACTGGTCTATCCGAGCGGGGTCTTTCCGATTCGGTTCAGCGGCAAACGAGTTTCGCCCGAAGCGTTGCGGTCGGCGGCGACCTTTGTGTTCGCCTATATCGCGATCCTGCTGGTTGCGACGATGCTGTTGACCGGCACGGGGCTCGATCTGGTCACCGCGCTCAGCAGTGCCGCCACCGCCATGTCGAACACCGGCCCTGGGCTCGGGCCAATCGTCGGTCCGGCCGGCAATTTTTCAAGCCTGTCCGATACCGCCAAATGGCTGCTCATCATTCTGATGCTGCTTGGCCGGCTTGAGCTTATGACGGTGATGGTGGTGTTCACGCCGATGTTCTGGCGGGGAAATTGAGACTATGGCCGAGCTGCTCAGCGTTCGCCAGATGGCGCAGGCCGACGGCCTCGCCATGGCGGAAGGAACCGCCGGCATCGAACTGATGGAGAACGCCGGCGCGGCGGTAGCGGCCGCGGCGGCGCAATTTGCCGAGCCCGGCCGGCGCATCCTCGTCGCCTGCGGCCCTGGCAACAATGGTGGCGACGGCTTCGTCGCAGCGCGACTGTTGCGCCAATCGGGCCATCGCGTCACCGCCTGCCTGCTTGGTGAAGTCGGCCGGGTCCGCGGCGACGCGGCACTGGCGCTGGCGGCGCTCGGGGAGGCGCCGGCAGCGGCCGACGCGGTCGACCCATCGCGGTTCGGACTGATCGTCGATTCGTTATTCGGCGCCGGCCTGACGCGAGACCTCGACGGCGAGGCGGCGCGCCTAGTCGCGGCGATTAACGACGCCCGCGTGCCGGTCGTCGCCGTCGATCTGCCAAGCGGCATTGATGGCGATAGCGGCCGTATTCGCGGCGTTGCCGCGCGGGCCAGCCACACCGTGACATTTTTCCGCAAGAAGCCGGGGCACCTGCTCTATCCCGGCCGCGCCCATTGCGGCCGAGTTACGGTTGCCGACATCGGCATCAGGGATGATGTCCTTGGCCGTATCGGACCGGACACATGCGAGAATCTGCCCGAATTGTGGTGCGAGGCCTTTCCGTGCCCGGCCGCGGACGGCCACAAATACGATCGCGGTCACGCGCTTGCGGTCAGCGGCGGCCGGTTTGCGACCGGCGCCTGCCGGATGGCGGCGCGGGCCGCGCTGCGGATCGGCGCCGGACTGGTGACGATTGCCGGGCCCTCCGAGGCATTGGCCGTTCACGCCGCCCATGTCACTGCGGTCATGTTGCGCGAATGCGCCGACGCGCGAGGCCTCGCAAAAATCCTTGCCGACCGCCGCTTTCGTGCCATCGTTCTCGGGCCGGGTCTCGGTGTCAGCGAAGAAACCTGCAGCATGGCCGAGGCTGCCCTCGCGAGCGAAGCCGGGGCAGTGCTCGACGCCGACGCGCTGACAAGCTTTGCCGGCAAAGCATCATCCTTGTTCCATCGTATCAGCGAACGGCAAGCGCCCGTCGTGCTGACTCCGCACAGTGGCGAATTGGCCCGCCTGTTCGGGAGCGACCTTGCTGGACGCGACCGCCTTGGCGCGGCCCGGCAGGCGGCGGCCGAAAGCGGCGCCGTCGTCGTTGCCAAGGGGGCCGATACCGTCATCGCCGCACCGAATGGCTATGCCGCGATCAACACCAATGCGTCTGCGTTCCTGGCGACGGCCGGTGCCGGAGACGTGCTCGCCGGCATGATTTGCGGGTTGCTCGCCCAGCAGATGCCGGCCTTTGAGGCCGCTTGCGCCGCCGTCTGGCTGCACGGCGAAGCGGCCCGGCGGTTCGGCGCGGGCTTGATCGCCGAGGATCTGGCGGAGCAGCTCCCGGAACTCTTGCAAAAACAATTTGCCGGCTAGATTTCGGCAACGTCGCGATTTCGTCATTATTGCAGTGCACAATAGATTCACGGCGCCGTGGAATCAGCGCTAAAATCACGTCGGTTCTCAGACGGGAACCTGTGATTCGATGCGGTAGCCGGCAATCGACGACCGCAATTACCCAAAGGCAAACGACATGAAAACAATGGCTTACCGCGCAGCATTGCGCGCAGCATTGTCTTTTGATGCTGCGCAGCATTTTGGCGCGGCATTTTTATGCTGCGACGCAGCGAAAACCGTTGGCCCGGATGTTCTCGAAGGTTTCCCGGTTCGGTTGTCTGGCGGTTTTCGGGGCGCATCGAGGCGCGCGAAGCCATGGCGCCAATATGCAGATTGGCGTTGAATGCGCGCGGATGTGTGCCGACGCGGTGCGCTTGCCAGCTGCAACAGACCGGATTTCAAGACCGGATTTAGGCATTTTGGACAGGCCGCCAAAATGTGCCTATCTGTGAAGCTGCGCGCCGGCATTCGGGTGTAACAACGAGCCGGCGACCGGATCTGGAAGCATGCTGAATTCGCTCGATCTGCCGGGTCGTCCGGCCGAAACCCGCGTCGTCGTTGCGATGTCGGGCGGGGTCAATTCTTCGGTCGTTGCCGGCCTGCTCAAGGGCGAGGGCTATGACGTGATCGGCATGACCTTGCAGCTTTATGATCATGGCGCGGCGACGCATCGCAAAGGCGCCTGCTGCGCCGGCCAGGACATTCACGATGCGCGCCGGGTCGCCGCCCAGCTCGGTATTCCGCACTATGTCCTCGACTACGAGGAGCGCTTCCGCAAGGCGGTGATCGATCCGTTCGCGGCGAGCTATGCCGACGGCGAGACGCCGGTCCCGTGCATCGCCTGCAACCAGACGGTCAAATTTGCCGATCTGCTTGAGACCGCGCGCAATCTCGGCGCGGCGGCGCTGGCGACCGGCCACTATATCCGTTCGCTGGCGATACCTTCGGCTCTCCCGGGCGAACCGCGCCGCCGCGCGCTCTACCGGCCAGCCGACGAAGCCCGCGACCAGAGCTATTTCCTGTTCGCCACGACCCGTGAACAGCTCGAATTCCTGCGTTTTCCGCTCGGCGACCGCAGCAAGGGCGAAACCCGGCGCATCGCTGCCGAACTCGGCCTGAGCGTCGCCGACAAGTCCGACAGCCAGGACATCTGTTTCGTGCCGGACGGCAAATACTCCGATGTGATCGCCAGGATTTTGCCGGAGGCTGCCGAGCCCGGCGACATCTACCACGTCGACGGCAGCAAGCTCGGCCGCCATCGCGGCATCGTCCACTATACCATCGGCCAGCGCCGCGGCATCGGCATTGCCGCTTCCGAACCGCTGTACGTGGTGGCGATCGATCCGCGCGCCAATCGCGTCATTGTCGGGCCACGTCAGGCCCTGGCAACCCACCGCCTGGAGCTGCGGGACGTCAACTGGCTTGGCGACGGCGAATTGGCCGATTTGCCGGCCGAAGGGCTTGAGATTGGCGTGCGGGTGCGCTCGTCACGCCCGCCGGTGGCGGCGCGATTGCGCCTTCGCAACGATCGCGTCCATGTCGAACTGCCGCAAGGCGAGACCGGCGTGGCGCCGGGTCAGGCCTGTGTCTTCTATGCCGCCGACGAGCGCGGCACGCGCGTGCTTGGAGGTGGCTTCATCGCGCGGCCGCAGCGGCCGGCCTTTGCGCCGGTTGGCGAGCATACCACGCAAGCGTCTCGTCAGGTCGCGTAGGATCAGGTTCCGGCAGAGGCAGCGCGTCTGGGCTGGGTTGGCGCTGCGGTTGCGGCCCTTGCCTTGACAGTGCGAAGGCCGATTTCTTATATGCGCCGGCTTTCGGCGGCCGATCCTTTCGATCATCGTCGGCCCGGCGTGATTTGGCGCCAATGCCTCCGATAACGTCGTCGGAAATCCGGCCGACGTCCCTGGGGCGGAGTAGCTCAGTTGGTCAGAGCAGAGGAATCATAATCCTTGTGTCGGGGGTTCAAATCCCTCCTCCGCTACCATCATTTTCGTGTCCGGCCCGGGAACAGGGGCCAGGGCAATTCGGGCGACGCGAAACAACGTTGCGCCAAAGGCCTGATGTCCGGAGGTCCGGTTTCTTGAAAGCCGGTCGCGGTCGCCCCACATGGTCTGTGACATCCGCTTTCTTGGAAATTGCACCATGGGCCGGCCAACAAGAATTGTCGCAGCAATGCTTTTCGGTCTTGCCGGCTTGGTCGGCGGTCCTACGGCCGCGGACGCGCAAGGCGGCTTTTTCGGCTCCTGGTTCTATCGCGACGGCTCGCAAGAATTCAACGCGAGGGCGGTGGCGGGCGCCGCACCCAATGTCCTTGCCAATGCCGGCGGCGTTCGTTGCGAGTACCGCTACATCGTCCAGAACGGACAGCGCATCCGCTATCAGTTCTGCGAATAGCCATTTGCGGCGACAAGCGACTAAGTCGGCGTAGGCTTGGCGGCCGGGGGCACGAGTCTGTCGAGGAACGCGAAGTGGTCGCGGATCGCCTGGGCGCAGCGATCCGCATCGCGGGCGAGCGCGGCGTCGAGTATCGCCTTGTGTTCGTCAACCGTGCCGCGCCGGAAGCCGTAATCGGCAACGAACGCGACCAGGCGCTGGCGGTATTTCCAGAACAGGCCCTGCAGCGTCCCGGTCAGCAGTTGCGACCCGGCGGCCGCAACCAGGGTCTCATGGAACTCCCAATCGAACCGCGTCCAGATCGCAATGTTCTCGCGCAGACGCTCGGCGTCCCGCATCTTGAACTCGATATGGGCGAGCTTGTGGTGAGCGGCGTTCAGGCGCGCCTCCCACTCCATGTCGCCACGCAGAATCGAAAGCCGCGCGCCCTCGCTTTCCACGAGAATCCGCAGATGGCGCACCTCGAGCAGGCGCGTGAGTGAAGCCGGCGGCAAACTGAAACCGCGTTGTTCCTCGAAGTTGACGAAGCCGCCACACGCAAGGCGGAACAGCACCTCGCGCATCGTGCTTGCCGAGACGCCATAGTGCTTGCGCAGCGCGTCGGCCTTGAGGCGCTGGCCAGGCGCGAACTCGCCGAGGGCAAGCCGCTCGCTGATGCTATCGTAAATCGAACCCTGTTCCCCGAAATCGGCGCCGGAGAGTGGTTCGGCCACGACGGTCATGGGGTTCCTCCGCAGCCGCAAAATAAACCTAGCTTCGAAAATAGCAACGATTTTCGAAATTTTGGCTTTTTCCGACTAATAGCTTGCCGCAGGGATGCGCTATTGTTAACGTCCACAGGCCGCTCTTGGGCGGCTTCTGTTAGCAGTAGGCGCAGGAGGATTGCGCCAAGGGAGGACGCTTATGAAAACAATTGCGAAAACCGTGTTGGCCGCCGCCGCGGCCAGTTTCCTGGCCGGAACTGCGCTGGCCGAAACCACCACGTTGCGCATTCAGACGCATTACGCGCCTGAGACGATCTCGGGCAAGAATGCCGCTATGTTCATCGACGATGTGCAGACGATGTCGAACGGCGATATCAAGATCGAAATGTTCTACTCATCGTCGGTCGTCAAATCGGTCGAGACCTTCGATGCTGCCGCGACCGGGATTCTCGACTGCGACATGACCGGTGGCGCCTACCAGACCGGCAAGAACCCGGCCTTTCAGTTCGTCGGCGACATCATGGGTGGGTACGACACGCCCTACCAACAGCTGAGCTGGCTGTTGCTCGGCGGCGGCATGGATGCCGCCGAAAAGCTCTACAACAAATACGGCATGCAGTTGATCGGCTGGTGGGTCGTCGGGCAGGAGTCGCTGGCGTCGACCAAGCCGATCCGCAGCGCCGCGGACTTCAAGGACTGGAAGTTCCGCTCGCCGCCAGGAATGGAGACCAAGATCTTCGAGAAGATGGGCGCCAAGCCGGTGGTCATGGATTTCACGGAAGTCTTCACCGCGTTGCAGACTGGCATTATCGACGGTGCCGACGCATCGATCCTGGCCAATAACATGGGCATGGGTCTTTACGACATCGCCAAATATACGACGTATCCGGGCTTCCATTCGATGCCGTCGGACCATCTCGCCTGCAACAAGGCGAAGTGGGACGCCATGCCCGAATACCAGCGCCGGATCATGCAAGTGGCTATGGAAAAACTGGCCTTGCGCCAGGCGCTGGCCGGCGAAAAGGCTAACAACGAGGCGGCAGCCAAGCTCAAGGCCGCCGGAGTGACGATCAGCGACTGGAGCGCGGCCGACCGCCAGGCGTTCCACAAGGCGTCGCAGGAAGTTTGGCCGGAATTCGCGACGACCGACGAGGCCAAGGCGCTGGTCGAAAGCCACAAGGCCTATCTGAAGCAGCTCGGCCTGCTCCTCGAGTAGTTGGCGCCGCGGCGGGCCGGTTTGCGGCCCGCCGCAGTTTCATTCTGCGTCAGTCACGGAGCCGGCGATGGTCGAGCACGAACGGACCGGGTGGGTCGATCTCGCCACCTGGGCGCTGAGCCGGGTCACGATGATCCTGCCGCCGGTGATCGTCGCGGTGATGACCACCGAAGTGGTGATGCGCTACGTCTTCGCCCGACCGACGCTGTGGGCGAACGAGCTTTCGCTGTGGATTGCCGGGGCGGTCTACCTGCTTGCCGGCCTCTATGCCATGCAGCAGCGCAGCCACATCCGCATCACGCTGCTCTACGATGCTGCGCCGAAATGGCTGCGGCACGCCTTCGACATCCTGTCGCTGATCCTGCTGCTGATCTTCGTGTTTGCCGTCATCTGGGGTGGCTTCGGCGAAGCCTACGCCAAGCTGATGCGCTGGGAAGCGTTCGGCACTGCCTGGGATCCGCCGATTCCGGCGACGCTGAAGCCGCTCATTCTGACCGTGCTGGTGCTGACGGCAATCCAGGCGATCTCCAACCTGATTTCCGACTGGCACAAGGCGGAAGGCGGACACAGCATCCTCGACGAAGTCGATATCGATATCGAGGGGCTGCGCCAGGCTGAAGCCGAGTTCGAGGCCAAACATCCGGAGCAGCACGAGCCTGCGCAGATCGTCACGAAGCGGACTGCCCGGAAAGCTGTCAGGAAACCGGCCAGGAAGCGTCCGGCGAAGGCTACCAGGAAAAGATAGTTCGACAACAAGCCTGATCGGAACCGGGCGCGGCGCGGACGGGATGGGGAAATGGATATCGGGCTGATCTCGGTTGTCGTGCTCGTCGGCATGATCGGGTTGCTGGCGATCGGCATGCCGCTCGGCTTTGCCTCCGGTTTCCTCGCCGTTGTCGTGATGGTAATGAAATTCGGGCCGACCTTGCTGTTCTCGCAGTTCGGCACCGGGCCGCTCAACATCCTCGCCCAGCGCATGTACGGGCTATGTACCGACTATGTGCTGATTTCGGTGCCGCTGTTCATCCTGATGGCGACGCTGCTGGAGCGATCGAGCATCGCGCGAGAAATGTATGACAGCCTGACGCTGTGGCTCAATCGGACCCGCGGCGGCATCGCCATCGTCACCTCGATCATGGCCATCGTCATGGCCGCCATGTCGGGCATCATCGGCGGCGAAGTGGTGCTGCTCGGGCTGATCGCGCTGCCGCAAATGCTGCGGCTCGGCTACAACCAGAACATGGCGATCGGAACGATCTGCGCCTCCGGCTCGCTCGGCACGATGATCCCGCCATCGATCGTGCTGATCATCTACGGCCTGATCACTGACACCTCGATCGATGCGCTGTTTCGCGGTGCGTTCGTTCCGGGCTTCATCCTCGGCGGCTGCTACATCGTCTACATCATCGTTCGCACGAAGCTCAATCCGTCGCTGGCGCCGCTGCCCGAGCCCGGCCCGGAAGACCTGCCGGCCGCGGAAAAGCAGCGGTCCTTCATTACGCTGTTATTGTGGGTCGCCGCGGCCTGGGGCGCGCTGTTCGTTGCCCACGCGGCGATGATCGAAACGCAGAACGCCTTTGGACTGCTGAAGCCGGACGACTATAAGCCCTATCCGTTCAGTCGGATCGCCATTTATGGCGCCATGCTCGTCGTCGGCCTGGTCCTGCCCCGGCTCGCCTTCGGTGCAACCAATATCCGCGACACCTGGACTATGACCAAGGGCCTGGTTGCGCCGCTGATCGTCGTGTTCGTCGTCCTCGGCTCGATCTATGGCGGCGTCACCGGCATCACCGAGGCGGCCGGCATGGGCTCGGTGGCAGTATTGATCCTGATCGCGATCCGCGGCGAACTTTCCTTCGCACTGGTGCGCGATGCGATGATGCGGACGTTCCGCTCGACGGGCACGATCATCTGGGTGACATTCGGCGCCACCGCTCTCGCCGGCGCCTACACCATCGCCGGCGGGCCGACCTATGTCGCCAACATGATCGTCGGCGCCGAGATGCCGACGCTCGGCATACTGATGGTGATGATGGTCATCTTCCTGTTTCTCGGCGCGTTCATGGACTGGGTCGGCATCGTGCTGCTGGTGATGCCGGTATTCCTGCCGATCGTGCTGAAACTGCCGGTCGAGGAAATCGGAGTTTTCGCGCCGCTGGTCGATTCTCGCACTTTCGTGCCCGTGTGGTTCGGCATCCTGTTCTGTGTCAACATGCAGGTGTCGTTTCTGTCGCCGCCCTTCGGACCGGCGGCGTTCTACCTGAAGTCGGTCGCCCCGCCGGAGATCACGCTGCCCGACATATTCCGCGGCTTCATGCCGTTTATGGTCATCCAGCTCGTGATCCTGATGGTGATCCTGTTCTTTCCCGAGCTGACGATGTTCTTCCGGCGGTAGGATGCTAGCTCGCCACTGTGACGGTTGCGTCCGGCCGATCGAAAACGCCGGGTTTCAGCGTAATGCCCAATCCCGGTCCCGCGGCCGGCGCGACCATGCCATTGTCGACGACGGGCAGCCCGTCGGCAATCTCGGCATACCAGCCGTCATAGAACGCGCGCACACTCTCCTGAATTACGGTATTGGAGGCATGCAGCGACAAATGGCACGAGGCGGCATAGACCACCGGCCCCGTGCAGTCGTGCGGCGCGATCGGGCGGTGCCAACTGTCGGCCAGTGCCGCGATCGCCTTGCCTTCGGTCAGGCCGCCGCACCAGCCGAGATCGAGCATGACGTAGTCGACGGCGTCGGCCGCCAGAAGTTCGCGGAACTGGTGGCGTCCAGCAATGGTCTCCGAAGCCGTGACATGAATCGGGCAGCGCGCGCGAAAATCGGCCAGTGCCGAGACGCCCTGCATGCGCACCGGGTCTTCAATCCAGTAGACCTTGTAAGGTGCAACCGCCTGCGCGATCTGCAACGCCGCCGGCTGGTTCCACAGCGAATGCATCTCCAGCATGATGTCGATTCGGTCGCCCACCGCGTCGCGGATCTGGCGAAACGGCTTCAGCCCTTCCTCCAGTTCGGCCGGAAGGATCGACTGGCCGCCGCTGCGCTCGGCATATCGGTCGAACGGCCAGATTTTCATGCCGGTGATGCCCTGAGCCAGCAGGCTCTGGGCGAGGGCGCCGGCGTCGGTGAGAAAAGCTTCCAAATCCTCATAGGGACCGGCCGGTTTGCCGCCGATGCCCCAGTTGGCCGAGTTCTGGCCCGCCGCCGAGCGCACATACTGGTAGCCGGCGCAGGTGTTGTAGGTGCGGATCGTGTCGCGACAGCGGCCGCCGAGCGACTGCCAAACCGGCTCGTCGTTGCGCTTCGCCTTCAAGTCCCACAACGCGATGTCGATCGCAGAATTGCCGCGGATTTCAGCGCCGGCGGCCTGGTGCCCGGCATAGGGGATCAACGCGATGCGCACGGGTTCCGGGTCGGCCGGTCTTCCGATAATCTTTGGCGCTGCCGTTTCATGAACATAGGCCTCGACGGCGCGCGCGCCATAAAAGGTTTCGCCGAGCCCGGAAATTCCCTTGTCGTCCTTGACGATGACCCATAGCAGGTTCGGGAATTCGCCAAGGCGAAGCGTCGTAATCGATGTAATGACGGACATGTGAGAACTCGCAGCGGCAGGATTGAAGCGGCGCGGCTTTCATGCCCATTGACGACCGGTCTTACAAGGGTTCGCTGGGCAACGGCCCGCAAAATCAGAGGACTTGGAATGGCAAAACCGGCAGTCGGTTTCATCGGATTGGGCTTGATGGGTTCGGCCATGGTCGAGCGCTTGCAGGCGAAAGGCTACTCGCTGACGGTCATCGCCAACCGCACGCGCAAGGCGGTCGACGCTGCGGTGAAGCGCGGCGCGCGCGAGGTAAAGACCGCCCGCGAATTGGCCGCGGCGTCCGACATTGTCATGCTGTGCGTCGATACCTCGGCTTCCGTCGAAGCGCGCATGAGCGGGCCGGACGGCGTCATCGCAGGACTGCGCAAGGGCTCGGTGGCCATCGATTTCGGCACCTCGCTTCCAGGCTCGACGCGCCGGCTCGGCGCATTGGTCGCCGCCGCCGGCGGGCATTACCTGGATGCGCCGCTCGGCCGCACGCCGTCGCACGCGCTCGAAGGCAAGCTCAACATCATGGCGGCCGGGGACAGGGCGGTCTTCGACCGGGTGAAGCCCGCGCTCGACGATCTTGGAGAGAATGTCTTTCATCTCGGCGAACTCGGCGCCGGCCACACCATCAAGCTCATCAACAACTTCTTCGCCATGACCACGGCCAACGCCATGGCCGAAGCATTCGCCATGGCGGATGCGGCGGGAATCGTCCGCGAAAAGCTTTACGCGGTGATGTCGGCTGGACCGCTGCGCTCGGGCATGATGGACTTCATCAAGGCCTTCGCTATCGACGGCAAGCCCGACGCGCTTGCCTTCTCGGTGCGCAACGGACGTAAGGATGTCGGCTACTATACCTCGATGGCCGATGAGGCAGGCGTGGCAAGCCTGATGTCGCCGGGGACAAAGCAGGCGCTGGCATTGGCGGTGGCCGAAGGCTATGGCGATCGCATGGTTCCCGAACTGGTCGATTTCTACGCCGAGCTGTTCTCGGGCAAGGACAAACGTTGAGCAATTCGCGGATTGCCGCCATCGAGGATAGGCGCGGCACCGGCATCGCAATGATGCTCGTCGCCTATGCGGTGTTTTCGTGCATCGATACCAGCGTCAAATGGCTGGTCGGCAGCTCCGCGATACCGCCACTCGAATTGTCGTTCATGCGCTATCTCGGCCACTTCGTCATGGTGCTGGCGGTGATGGCCGGGCAGCGCACTGCTTTCGGCGAATTGAAGGTTGCGCCCTTCGGTGCCGTGACGATCCGCTCGATGCTGCTGATGGGCTCGACGATCCTCAATTTCATCGCGCTGCAATACATTCCGCTGACGCTGACTTCGACGATCCTGTTTTCGGCGCCGATCATCATCTGCCTGCTGTCCGGTCCGTTGCTCGGCGAAAGGGTCGGCGTCTGGCGCGCCAGCGCGGTCGTAGTCGGCTTTTGCGGCATCCTGATCGCCATCCGGCCGTTCGGCGAAACGTTCCACTGGGCGACATTGCTGTCGCTCGCCGGCGCGGCTTGTTTTGCGCTCTATGCGATCCTGACGCGCCGTCTCGCCGGCAAGGTGTCGACGACGACGCAGCAGTTTTATGCCGGCGCGCTGCCGACGCTGTTGCTGTTGCCCTTCGTCATTGCCGACTGGCGCTGGCCTGCGACCCGGTTCGATACCGCCCTGTTCCTGCTGCTCGGATTATGGGGCTGGCTCGGTCACCAGATCCTGGTGGTGGCGCATCGTTTCGCCCCGGCGACGGTGCTGACGCCGTTCACCTATTCCTTCATCCTCTATCTGACGCTGTGGAGCTGGCTTGTATTCGCGCAATTGCCGGACGGCTTCACCGTGGTTGGCGCCGCAATCATTTCGACGGCCGGCCTGGTGATCTGGTTCCGCGAACTCAGGCTCGGCAAGGTGCCGCTGGCACGACCCGAAACTTGACGCCGCCGCGGCGGGCGGCCGAAAATGGAGCCATCCCTTCCTTGACCAACACGGATGCTCTACCTACTGGATCGCGTTGCGCCGCGCCGCGTATTTCAATCAATCCGAGATCAAGAATGAACATTGCCCATTCGAATCCGTTTGTCCGCTGGGGCGGGCCGCACGGCCTGCCGCAGTTCGAAGGGCTGGCCGATGACGGCTTTGCGCCGGCCTTTGCCGCCGCCATGGCCGAACATGAGCGGGAAATCGCGGCGATTGCGGGGTCGGGCGAACCTCCGGATTTCGCCAATGTCGTCGGTGCGCTGGAACGGGCCGGCCGGCAATTGAACCGTGTTTCGGCAATCTTCTTCCTGCGCGCCGGCGCGCACACCAACGAAGCGATCCAGGCATTGGAGCGCGACATCGCGCCGAAACTGGCGCGCCATCATTCGCGCATTGCCCAGAACCCGGCTCTCTTTGCCCGTGTCGACGCGCTATGGCAGCAGCGCGCCGCGCTTGGGCTGTCGCGCGAGGAGGACCGCGTGCTGGAGCGACTGTGGAAGGGGATGGTGCGCGCCGGCGCGGCGCTGGCGGAAACGGGAAAGGCCGAGCTCGCCGCGATCAACGAAAAGCTCGCGTCGCTCGGCGCCCAATTCGGCCAGAACGTGCTGGCCGACGAGGCCGAATGGGACCTGCATTTGCAGGACGAGACCGCCTTGGCTGGACTGCCGGGGTTCGTCAAAAGTGCGATGGCGCAGGCGGCGCGCGAGCATGGACACCAAGACGGCTGGTCGGTGAGCTTGTCGAGATCGGTGATCGAGCCGTTTCTGACTTTTTCCGAGCGCCGCGATCTGCGCGAGACCGCTTTCAAGGCGTGGACCAGCCGCGGCGAGGGCAAACATGACAACCGGCCGATTGTCGCCGAGACGCTGCGATTGCGTGCCCGCAAGGCCGAGCTGCTGGGATATGAAAACTTTGCCGCCTACAAGCTCGACGACACCATGGCCAAGATGCCGCAGGCCGTCGACGACCTGCTCATGCCGGTCTGGCAGAAGGCGCGCGAAAAGGTCGCGCGCGACCGCGAAGCATTGGCGGCGATCGCCGCCGAAGCCGGCGCCAACGAGGCGATCGCGCCGTGGGACTGGCGCTACCTCGCCGAAAAGCGGCGGCAGCGCGAATTCGATTTTTCCGAGGAGGAATTGAAATCCTACCTGCCGCTCGAAAACATCATCGCCGCCTGTTTCGAAGTCGCTGGCCGACTGTTCGGACTGTCGTTCCGCCGCTTCGATGTGCCGCTATGGCATGGCGATGTCCGCGCTTACCAAGTACTCGACGCCGACGCCAAGCGGGTCGGCGTCTTCTTGGCCGACTATTTCGCCCGCCCGTCGAAACGGTCCGGCGCGTGGATGTCGGACCTGCAGGAACAGCACAAGCTCGACGGCGGCCAGATTCCGATCATCTACAACGTCATGAACTTCGCCAAGCCGCCGGCGGGAGAGGCGGCTCTGCTGTCGCTCGACGACGCGCGGACGCTGTTTCATGAATTCGGCCACGCCCTGCACGGGCTTTTGTCGAACGTGACCTGGCCGACGGTGTCGGGGACTTCGGTGGCGCGCGACTTCGTCGAATTGCCGTCGCAGCTCTACGAACACTGGCTGACCGTGCCCGATATCCTCACTCGCCACGCCCGCCATTTTGCCAGCGGCGAGCCGATGCCGCAGGCATTGATCGACAAGGTGCTGGCGGCGCGCAATGCCAATTCCGGTTTCCAGACGGTGGAATTCACCGCCTCGGCGCTAATCGACATGGCGTTCCATACGCAATACCCGGCGCAGCAGGATGACGCCGATCCGATGGCTTTCGAAAGGCAGAAACTTGCCGAGATCGGCATGCCGGTCGAGATCGTCATGCGCCATCGCACGCCGCATTTTGCCCATGTCTTTTCCGGCGACGGCTATTCGGCCGGGTATTATTCGTACCTCTGGTCGGAAGTGCTCGATGCCGATGCCTTCGCCGCGTTCGAGGAAGCCGGCGATCCGTTCGACCCGCCGACCGCGGCCAAATTGCGCGCGCATGTCTACAGTGCCGGCGGCGCCGTCGATCCGGCCGAGACCTACCTCGCCTTTCGCGGCCGCATGCCGAGCCCGGAAGCGATGATGATGGGACGTGGGTTGATCTGATATTGTTGCCGGCCGAACGTCCCGGCGTTGGGCGAAGGAGTGCGGCGAATGCGTTGGTCCTTTCCATTGGTGCGGGTCGCTGGCAGCGAGATCCGCATCCATCTGACCTTTTTCCTGCTGCTCGCCTGGTTCGGCGTCGCCTACTATCAGCAGGGCGGCTGGCCGGCCGCTGCCGACGGTCTCATCTACATTCTGGCGGTGTTTGCCTGTGTCGTGTTGCACGAGCTCGGCCACGCGCTGGCGGCGCGGCGCTATGGCATTCGCACGCCGCGGATCACGCTATTGCCAATCGGCGGTCTCGCGGAACTCGAGCGCATGCCGGAAAAGCCGAGCGAGGAGATCGTCGTCGCCATCGCCGGTCCCCTGGTCAATGTCGCGATCGCTGCTTTTCTGATCCTGGTTCTCGGAGCCCGCTTCGGTTCCGATACGCTTGCGGCGATCGACAATCCGAACGGCGGGTTCCTGGCCAGAATCGCTGCGGTCAATGTCGTCCTAGTGCTGTTCAATCTCATCCCGGCATTTCCGATGGATGGCGGCCGCGTATTGCGGGCGCTGCTCGCGACCCGCCTCGACCGGGCGCGGGCGACCCAGGTCGCCGCGACGATCGGGCAGGGCCTGGCGTTCGTGTTCGCCTTCATCGGGCTCATCGGCGGCAATCCGCTGCTGCTGTTTATAGCCATCTTCATCTACCTCGCCGCGGGCGGCGAGGCGGAGATGACCAGCCTGCAGGAAGTGGCGGCGCGGGTGCCGCTTCGCGACGTGACAATCACCGAATTCCACTCGCTTGGCATCGATGCCAGCCTCGGCGATGCCTCCGAGGCTCTGCTGGCGACGACGCAGCACGAATTCCCGGTACTTGACGGCAACGGCCGATTGCAGGGGATGCTGACACGCGCCGGCCTGGTCGACGCGCTGTCGCGCGACGGGCGCGGCGGCGCGGTTGCCGCCGCCATGGAGCGCAAGGTGCCTGAGGTTCGGCAAGGCGCGCCGGTCAGCAAGGTACTGGCCGGCCTGCGCGACTCTCCTGCGGCCGTCGTCGCCGTCGTCGGTGCCGACGGCAGCTTTGTAGGCTATGTCAATCGCGAAAACCTTGCCGAAATGATGATGGTGCGCAACGCGCTGTTGTGACGGCGACATTGAAAGCGACCGCATGAAGACATTGGCGCGATCGTTGAACCGGCGCCGGTTGCTCGGAGGCGCCGCCCGGCTCGGACTTGCGGGCAGCGTCGGCCTGGCAATGCCGCTTTTTTCGCGCGCCAACCAGCGACCGGTCTTTACCCACGGTGTGCAGTCGGGCGATGTCGATGCGGTGTCCGGCATGATCTGGGCGCGGGCCGACCGCCCTGCCCGGATGCGTTTCGAGATATCCTCGAGAGAAAGTTTTGCCGACTCCATCGAACTGGTGCCGCTCGACGCGCTGCCGGCGAGCGATCTCGCGGTCAAGCGGCTGGTCGAAGGTCTGACGCCTGGCCAGGACTGGTTCTACCGAATGACGCTTGTCGATCTCGCGGACATCAACCTGACTTCGGAACCGATCGTCGGCCGCTTCCGCACCGCGCCCGATTCGAAGCGCAAGATCCGCTTCGCCTGGTCTGGCGATACCGCCGGCCAGGGCTGGGGCATCGACGATACCGGCATGAAGACCTATGCGACCATTGCCGGGCACACCCCGATTTCTTCCTGCATTCCGGTGATACGGTCTATGCCGACGGACCGATGAAGGACGAGGTGTCGCTGAAGGACGGCGGCAAGTGGATCAATCGCATCCTGATCGAGGAAAAGCGCAAGGTCGCCGAGACGCTCGACGAGTTCCGCGGCCAGTGGAAATACAATCTCATGGACCGCCATTTGCTGGCGATGAACGCGGCGCTGCCGACCTTTTTCCAGTGGGACGACCACGATGTGGTCGACAACTGGTCGGATTCCAAGGACCTGACGAGCTGACGCCCGCTACACCGAGAAGTCCGTTCGCCTCCTGGCAGCGCGGTCGCGGCGGGCCTTCCACGAGATGACGCCGGTGCGATTCACGGCGACTGAGCCCGGCCGGATCTATCGCAAGATTGCCTACGGGCCGCTGCTCGACATCTTCTTTCTCGACCTGCGCTCCTATCGCGGGCCGAACGGCCCGAACCGCGAAACCGAGATAACCGGCACAAGCCGGGTTCTCGGTCGCAACCAGGCGGAATGGCTGAAGCAGGCGCTGGCGGTTTCGACCGCGACCTGGAAGGTAATCGCCGCCGATCAGCCGCTCGGGCTTGTCGTCTGGGACGACTTTCGCACCCGCTCTGGTTCCGATGCTGTCGCCAATGGCGATGACGGCCCGCCGCTCGGCCGTGAGCTCGAAATCGCCGACCTGTTGCGCTCAATCCGCGACACAGCGGTCAAGAACGTCGTGTGGCTGACCGCCGATGTCCACTATACGGCGGCGCATTATTACGATCCGTCGGCGGCGAAATTCCAGGATTTCGAGCCGTTCTGGGAATTCGTCTCCGGCCCGATCCATGCCGGCACCTTCGGGCCGAATCCGCTCGACACGACCTTCGGGCCGCAGGTCAAGTTCGTGAAGGCGCCGACGGCCGAGCAAGGCGTCAACCTGCCGCCCTCCGCCGGCCTGCAGTTCTTCGGCCTGGTCGATATCGACGGGGCGACTGAGCAGATGACGGTGCGGTTGATGGATCGGGACGACAACGAATTGTGGAAGGTGACGCTCGATCCGGTCAAGAGCGGCTGAGGGCGAATGCGCCCCGTTTGCGGCCTCCGTTGCCGGTATCGATCGGTTGTGCTATCAAATTTGATAGCATTGGAGCGTGCGCCATGGGGCAAATCCTTATCCGCAACCTCGACGACGCGGTGATCGCGCGGCTGAAAACCAAGGCAGAACTGGCCGGCAAATCGCTGGAGCAATCGCTGCGCGAGTTGCTGACGGACGCCGCACCGCTGGCGGCGCATGAAAAGCTGGCGATTATCGAGCGGATTCAATCCGGACAAACGCGGGTTTTCCCGGAAATAACGAAAGCGGAGATCCGCGAAGACCTTGAGGGCACGGAATGACGGCGCTCGTCGTCGACGCCGATGTGGCCTTGAAGTGGCACATTCGGCAAGACGATTCAGAAATCGCCAAGACGATTGCGCGCCAGTTCAGCGAATTGCATGCGCCCGAGTTCCAGCTTCTGGAAGTCAATCACGTGTTGGCCAAGTATGTACGGCGCAAACTGCTGGACGGGGAAATTGCACGGGAAGCCGCCCGGGAACATCGTGAACTGATCGAATATTGGCACGACGATGCACTGCTGGCCGCGGCCGCTTTCAATCTGGCGACTCTCCACTCTCATCCATTTTACGATTGCCTCTATCTGGCTCTGGCTCTGCGCCTCGACGCGCGCGTGGTAACCGCCGACAAAGCATTCGCCCGCCGATTTGGTGAAGGCGAACATGCCGGCCGCATTGTCCTGCTCGCCGATTTCGCTGGGGCGGCCTGAGGCGGGGCCCCTTTCTTATCGGCAAAAATCCCTATATGAGCTTCGCCAACTGAACGGGCGGCCGGTCGCTACCGGCCGCCGCTTCATTTTTCCGGTGACCTCGATGCAACTGCGCAATGTGGCGATCATCGCCCATGTCGATCATGGCAAGACGACACTGGTCGACCAGTTGCTGCGCCAGTCCGGCTCGGTGCGCGAAAATCAGCGCATGGCCGAGCGCGCACTCGATTCCAACGAACTGGAAAAGGAACGCGGCATTACCATCCTCGCCAAGGCAACTTCGGTCGTCTGGAGGGACACGCGCATCAATATCGTCGATACGCCCGGTCACGCCGATTTCGGCGGCGAGGTGGAACGCATCCTCAACATGGTCGACGGTGCGGTGTTGCTGGTCGATGCCGCCGAAGGACCGATGCCGCAGACCAAGTTCGTCGTTGGCAAGGCGCTGAAGGTCGGGTTGAAGCCGATTGTTGCCGTCAACAAAGTCGATCGCTCGGACGCGCGGCCGACCGAAGTCATCAACGAGATATTCGACCTCTTCGCCGCGCTCGACGCGACCGACGAGCAACTCGATTTCCCGATCCTCTATGGCTCCGGCCGCGACGGCTGGCTGGCGGCGACGCCCGAACGGCCGCAAGGCGCGAGCCTGGCGCCGCTGTTCGACACAATCCTGTCGCATGTCGCGCCGCCGACAGTCGAAGCAGGGCCGTTCCGCATGATCGGCACCATCCTCGAAGCCAATCCCTATCTTGGCCGCATCATCACGGGTCGCATTGTCTCCGGCAGCGTCCGCTCCAACCAGCCGTTCAAGGCCTTGGCGAGCGACGGCAGATTGCTGGAAACCGGGCGCATCTCAAAAATTCTGGCGTTCCGCGGGCTCGAACGCAAGGCGATCGAAGAAGCGGGTGCCGGTGATATCGTCGCAATTGCCGGCCTGTCGAAGGGCAATGTCGCCGATACGTTCTGCGATCCTTCCGTGATGCGAGGCCCTGCCAGCCCAGCCGATCGACCCGCCGACGGTGACGATGTCGTTCCTGGTCAACGATTCGCCGCTGGCCGGAACCGAGGGAGACAAGGTGACGAGCCGCGTCATCCGCGACCGCCTGCTGCGCGAAGCCGAAGGCAATGTCGCGCTGAAGATCGAGGAGACGGCCGAAAAGGATGCGTTTCAGGTTTCCGGCCGCGGCGAGTTGCAACTCGCCGTGCTGATCGAGACGATGCGGCGAGAGGGCTTCGAACTGGCGGTGTCGCGGCCGCGCGTGGTATTGCGGCGCGATGAAGCCGGCCGGACACTGGAGCCGGTCGAGGAAGTCGTCATCGACGTCGACGAAGGTCACGCCGGCATCGTCGTCCAGAAGCTTTCCGAGCGAAAGGCCGAGATGGTCGAGTTGCGGCCGTCCGGAGGAAATCGCCAGCGGCTTGTATTTCATGCTCCGACGCGCGGGCTGATCGGCTACCAGTCGGAACTTCTGACCGACACGCGCGGCACCGCAGTGATGAACCGGCTGTTCCACGACTATCGGCCGTGGCTTGGCGACATCGCCGGCCGCGTCAATGGAGTGCTGATCGCCAACGAGGCGGGCGAGGCGGTTGCCTATGCCTTGTGGAACCTGGAAGATCGCGGTCCGATGGTGATCGAACCGGGCGCCAAGGTCTATCAGGGCATGATCATCGGCATCCACACCCGTGACAACGACCTCGAGGTCAATGTCCTGAAGGGCAAGAAACTGACCAACATCCGCGCCGCAGGCAAGGACGAGGCGGTGCGCCTTACCCCGCCGGTCAGGATGACGCTGGAAAAGGCGCTGTCGTGGATCGGCGATGACGAACTGGTCGAAGTGACGCCGAAATCGATCCGCCTGCGCAAGCGTCTGCTCGATCCGCATTTGCGCAAGCGCGAGGAGCGGGCGCAGGCGGCAGGCGCGGCGTGATTCGCCATTCGCCCAGGGGGGATTTGTGCCGTTTCGGCACGTTTTGCCGGCCCGATTGCGGCGAAAAATCCACAGTCGATCAAAAACGCGGGATGAGCTCGAAAAATCGACCGCGTAAACCTTGTTGATTTACGCTTTGTTAACCTATGATCCGGCCATGGGCACGATCACCATAGGCACCCGCAAGGCCGGGCCACAGGACGCGCGCGCCATCGCCGACGTGCACGACTGCGCCTGGCTCAATGCCTATTCCGGCATCGTGCCGCATGCGGCGTTGACGCGAATGGTGCGTCGGCGTGGCGAGAAGTGGTGGTCGAACGCGATCCGGCGCTCCACCTTCGTCATGGTCATCGAGGTCGCCGGCGCCATCGCCGGCTATGCAACGCTCGGCCGCAACCGGGTTTCGACCCTGCCATTCGAGGGCGAAATCTACGAACTCTATCTGAAGCCGGAATATCAGGGCGTCGGGCTCGGCGAGAAACTGTTCCTGGCATCGCGCGGCGAACTCAAGCGCCGCGGCATGAAGGGTTCGGTCGTCTGGGTTCTTGCCGACAACGGCCGCGCCGTGCGCTTTTACGAGAATGCCGGCGGGCGGCCGGTCGCCGAAGGCGGCGAGGTCTTCGATGGCAAGCGCCTGACCAAGCTTGCCTACGCCTGGGACTGACGGGCTTTCCTCAATTTTGGCCTATTCAAACGAATTATCGGGGTCGCCGGCGAATTCGCCGCGTTCGCCGATGAATTTCGGCTCATCGCGGCCACAAGCGAAATGACGGGCAAGATCGTCGGCGGCCTGGCGCGCCAGTTCGTTGGCGTCGGCGTTGGCGCGCGCATCGACATAGGCGACGACGCAGGAGACGGGCCTGTCCTTCGTCGCAACGGTTGAAATCACCAGAACCTGGCCTTCATGGGCCTTGTCGGGTGAGCCGATGTCGTCATTCTGGTTCTCGATGAAGCGGCGCTGGATCGCGGCATAGGGCGCGCCGTTTTCAAGCCGCCACTCGATCTTCGGCAGGATATGGTTGAACTGGCCGAAGCTCGCCCAGTGTCCGGAATTGTCGGGGACGGGTCCGTATTCGACCGACTGGCGCAGATCGCTTTCGCAGAAACGGACCGGGAAATCCTTCAGGCCCGGACACCAGGCGCAGCCGCCCTCACCCTCGGCGTCGTCGTCCCACTTGCAGCCCTTTTCGAGATCGAGGCTGGTGATTTGGCTCGATTGCGCCCGCGCGAGGTCTGGATGGATGGCGATGGTCGAAACCACGATTGCGGCCAGCACTGCCGACGACGGGTAACGCATGGGATCCGTCCGAATTCGCCGCGACTCGTTTCCGGCGCATTTTCCCATATTTCGCACTTTCGCGAAATCGCGCCTTCGCGATAATTACTGCGTGACCCGGAGAACCCGCGCATGCGCATCGAGGCCATCGCTATCGGCAATCACCCGCCTGAGGACGTCAACGTCATTGTCGAGGTTCCGGTCACTGCTGTCCGGTTTAGATTGAGTGGACAAGGTGCATGACATTGATTCTACTTGGTTCCAGACGTTTCGCAGCGTTTGGGACACGAGCACGAGGTCAATGTCATGCGGCACCACAATAGCGTTTTTCATGCCTTGCAGAAGCATGTTCCGTGGGCGGTTTTCGACCGCCTGGTGGACGAGCATGGAGCTGACTGGCGGGTGCGACGGCTCGACACGAAGAGCCAGTTCCTGGCGCTTCTGTTCGGCCAACTGTCGGGGGCCGACAGCCTGCGCGCCATCGAGGCGGGGCTGCAGAGTCATGCCGGGCGGCTCTATCACTTGGGCGGCCGCTGCGTGGCGCGCTCGACGCTGGCCGACGCCAATGCCCGACGGCCCGCGGCGCTGTTTGGCGAACTGTTCGCCTACATGGCGACGCGCGCCGGCCGCGCGACGCGGCGCAACCTCAAGGATGCGGTGCGTATCCTCGACGCCACGCGCATCGAACTGTCCTCGCTCAGCGGTGGATGGCTGGATACCGTCAGCGGGCACCGGGCGGTGAAGCTGCATGTCTGCTACGATCCGGTGGCAGCTGCGCCGCTGCGGGCCGATTTGAGCGACCAGCGGGTCAACGACATAACCCCGGCCAAGGCCATGCCGATCGAAGCGGGCATGACCTACGTGTTCGATCTCGCCTATTACAACTTCGCCTGGTGGGCCGAGCTCGACGCGAAAGGCTGCCGCTTCGTCAGCCGGCTGAAGAGCAACACCCCACTCGACGTGACCGCCGAGCAGACGGTACCGGCGCACGGCGACATCCTCGCCGACCGCATTGGCCTCCTGCCACAGCGCATGGCCGCCTCGCGCCGCAATCCCCTTGCCGACCCGGTACGCGAGATCGTCGTGCGCATCCCCACCGGCACCACCATTCGCCTCGCCACCAACGATCTCGACGCCCCAGCCGAGGAAATCGCCGACCTTTACAGACAGCGCTGGCAGATCGAATTGTTCTTCAGGTGGATCAAGCAGAATCTGAAGATGCGCCGTTTCCTCGGTGCTTCCGAGAACGCCGTCCGCACCCAGGTCTTCGTTGCCCTGATCGCCTATCTCCTGTTGCGCGCCGCCCACGCTGCCCAGGTAGCCGTCGCTCAGCCGCTCGCCTTCGTACGCCTTGTGCGCCTCAATCTCATGCACAGCCGACCCATCGATCAGCTTAAAACCATGCCGCCACCGCGCTCGACCGACACAAGGCAAATGACCCTTAATCTCACACGTGTCTAAACCGGACAGCAGTGAGGTTCCGGTCGGCGGCCAGCCGATCAAATACGAGATGGACAAGAATGCCGGCACGCTGTTCGTCGACCGTTTTCTCTACACGCCGATGACTTATCCGGGGAACTACGGTTTCGTGCCGCATACGCTGTCGGAGGACGGCGACCCGATCGACGTGCTGATCGCCAACACGCGCGAGTTGGTGCCGGGTTGCGTCATCAATGTGCGTCCGATCGGCGTGCTGATCATGGAGGACGACAAGGGCAAGGACGAAAAGGTGTTGGCCGTACCGTCGCCGCACCTGACGCAGCGCTACGCGCATGTCATGAACTATACCGACCTGCCGGAAATCACGCTGAAGCAGATCGCGCATTTCTTCGAGCACTACAAGGATCTGGAGCCCGGCAAGTGGGTCAAGCTCGGCGACTGGCACGACGCGGCGACCGCGCGCCGGATGATCGCCGAGGCGATCGCGCGGGCAAAGTAATTTAGCCGCCCGCCAAACGGGCGATGATGCCGGCGGCTTCGGCTGAAGCACAGTCAAGCCGCACGGTCTTCAGCCGGCTGGCATGGCCGCCGACGATTTTTATGCGCGACCTGGCAATTCCCGCAACGTTAGCAATCAGGGCGATCAGGGCCGAATTCGCCTTGCCGTCTTCGGGCACAGCGCGCACGCGGGCACCAAGATGCAGATTGCCATCCGTGAGCGGGTTTCACGGTTTCGAGGCAATCGCGGCCGGATTTCGGCGTCAGGCGAATGCGCAGTTCGAGGCCGGTCGCGGTTGGGCGAAACCAGTCGCTCGGGCCCATCAAAATACGTTGGGATAGATGTAATAGGCGATGATGCGCTGGATGAGGAAGATGGCGAGGATGAGGACGATCGGCGAAATGTCGATTGCCCCAAGCGAGGGCAAACGGCGGCGGATCGGTGCCAGCGCCGGTTCGGTTAACTGGTAGAGCATGTTGCCAATCGAGGCGACGACGGAATTGCGCGAATTGACGACGTTGAAGGCATAGAGCCAGGAAAATATCGCCGCGGCGATGACGACATAGACGTAGAGGTTGAGCGCCAGCAGAATTACGTCGAGAATTGCCCGCATCATTTGCTCCCGATTGCCTGGCTGCCAATTGCCTGGCTCGATGTAGTGGCACGAGGCTGCCGCGGCAAGTCGCGGCGGCCGGCGCCGTTGCCGGCAAATTTGCCGGCAGGGCCGACCCACAGGTCAAGGAAATCGATCAGCCATTTCCGGACTGCCGCATCGTAGCGGGCGCGGCCGTCGAAATGTTGGCTGCGATCCTGCGCGCCGGGCAAATCAAGGCGTTGCGCGCCGCGCGTCGTCCACCGGTTCATCATCGCGTAAGTCAATTCCGTGTGGAACTGGACGCCATAGGCGTTCGGCCCGCAGCGGATCGCCTGGTTGGGATAGGCATCGCCCGTGGCGAGCAGAGTGCAGCCGGCCGGCACCGAAAAACCCTCGCGGTGCCATTGATAGATCATCTGCGGCCACTCTAGCAGGCGGGCGCCCTCCTCGGTCGGCCGGATCGGATAATAGCCGATCTCGACGCGTCCATCCTTGTGCGCGGCAACCTCGCCGCCGAGATGCCTGACCAGCATCTGGGCGCCGAGGCAAATGCCGAGGAACGGCTTTTGCTCGTTAAGCGGCACTTCGATCCAGTCGATCTCGCAGCGGATGTGTTCGAGCTCATCATTGGCGCTCGGCGGTCCGCCGAAGATGATGGCGCCGGCGTGCTCAGCGAGCGTATCGGGCAATTCGTCGCCGATTACCGGGCGGCGGATGTCGAGGGCATAACCCATTTCCTGCAACAGCATGCCGAGGCGGCCGGGCGAAGAAGCCTCCTGATGCAGCACTAGCAGCATCCGCGCTTGGCCCGGTTTGCGCGTTTCGATCCAGACCATGCCGGTTCAGGTATCCTGGCGGTCGTCGCGAACGCGGCGCTTCAATTCCATGCGGTCGCGGGTTTCGACATCGAGCATCTGGGCAACACGCCAGACGATGGTGTCCTCGACCTCGTGGACGACGCCGTCGGCGAATACCATTTCCCACAATTCGCGAATGAAATTGAGGCGCTGACCGTAGTCGAGCTCGTGCTTCAACAGGCTGGCGAAACGGTAAAGATCGACCGCCTCGGCGTCGGCCTGGCCGGCGGCTCTGACCAGTTCGGCGGTCTCCTCGGCACTGAGACCGAAGCGCTTCTCGACGCGGGCGTTGATCGCCTCGCGCTCATCGTCCGAGATTACGCCATCGGCGGAAATGACGTGAAACATCAGCGCCGCCTCGGCGAGCTGGCGGTCATCCGCCTGGTGGGCAGGCTCGGCGGCGTCGCCTTCGAAAAATAGCTTCTTCAGTCGATCGAACATTGCTCTTGCCGACTTTTTCGACGATCCGGGCACCCGCCAGGCCGGAAAATGGTGCCGCATGCCGGACTTGAACCAGCGACCCACGCATTACGAATGCGTTGCTCTACCAGCTGAGCTAATGCGGCGTTCGGCTTCGGCCGCCGCCGTTATAGCGGATCGGTGTAGCCGAATCACCCGGTAATTTCAGGCGATTCGGTCGCTTTTGAAACTGGGCGAGCGGAGAATTTGACCGTCGCAATTCAGAACAGGCGGAAGCGGCTTTCGGCTTCGCTGACCGGTTCGGCGCCGGGATCGTCGGGCTGTCGCGGCAACTGGCCAACTTCGGCGGCGTCACCGGTTGCGTCCTGTGCGTCGGAGGAGGGCTCACCGGCGACTGCGCCGTCGGGTTCAGCGTCGGCAGCGGCGGGCTCCACCGTCTCCTCAGCGGCGACCTCGATTTCGCCCGCGGTTGAGGTTGCACTGGCGAATTTGCTGTCGCCGAGCCGGACTTCGCCTTCTTCGGGCGGACCGAGCGTGGCGGCCGGCTGCTTCCATTCGAAAGCGTCGAGACGCCCGCTGACCGGCGAGACCGGCAGCCAGTGACGCGAAGTCACGCCGTCGGCGATCCAGGCCGGATCGGCCGGCGCCCGCATGGCGCGGGCGAGCCAGTCGCGCACCTTGCCGTTATCGCCGGTTTCGGCCTCCTCGACTGCGGCCATGATCATGAATGCGCGCCGCGTCGGCGAAGCGTCGAGGATCGGCTGCATCCGTGCGCGCGTCTTGTCCCATTGGTGGGCCGCGGCGGCGGCTTCGGCGACCGCCATGGCGCCCTCTGCATCGTCGCGATGGAGGGCCGCGAGCTTCTCGGCATGCTTGAGGCGTTCATCGACAGATTCACCCGGTTCCAGGTGGACGTAACTGCCGGCGAGATCGCGATGTGGCTTGCGTTTCCACATGGTTTCGAGCATGCGGCGCGCCTTGCGGATTTCGCCTTGGCGGGCGAGCGCCTGGGCGCCGACGGTCGCCGCCGGAACCAGGTCCGGTTCGAGCTTGATGGCCTGTTGCGCCAGGCGGGCCGCCTCGGCAGGATCGGCAGTCGAAACCGCCATTGCCTTGGCGGTCAACAGGACCGCGCGCTGGCGCGACAATCGGTTTCGATCGGCGCCGGCGTGGGTTCGGATTGTCTCCAGGCGCACCAGCGCCGCTTCCCAGTCGCCGTCCAGGCACAGATGCCGCAGTATCGCCTGCTCGGCCCAAGCCAGGCCAGGGGAAGCCTTGGCGGCTTCCTCGGCATAGTGGCGCGCCGCTTCGACATTGCGCTGATCCTCGGCTTGGCGGTAAAGGCCGCGGAAGCCGAGCAGGCGGGTATCGTCATCCGCCAGCATGTCCTCGAAGCGGGTGCGCGCCTGGTCGCGTTTGCCTTCGAGCAGCAAGGTCTGGGCGTCGAGCAGGTCGACCAGCGGCTCGCCGCCGAGCAGATTGCGAGCATTGCCGGTCAGTCGCCGGGCAACGGCGGCATCGCCGGCGCCGGCCGCGATCAACCCTTGGCTCAGCGCGTAATAGCCGCGGTCGCGGCGGCGATTGCGAAAGAACCGGCGCATAAGCTGCGGCGAACGCAGGATTGCGGAAGCGAGCCACCACAGGAACAGGACCGCGCCGGTCAGCGATAGGAAACCGGCGACCGCCACCAGAAGGCTGGTCTCGTAGCGCATGCCCTGCCAGGTCAACACGAGTTCGCCGGGCCGATCGGCAAACCAGGCAAACAGCCCGGCGAGCCCGAGCACTAGCAGCAAGAAGAAGACGAGCCGCGCCATGATTGGCTGTCAGCTTCCGTCGGCGGGGATATTCAGCCGGCTTAGCAACTCAGCCAGCTGCGCGTCGGCTGCGATACGCGCGGACAACTGGTCGGCCCATTCCTTGCCGGCCGCCTGCGCTGACGCAGGCATTTGGCGCCATTCGGCCTGCGCGTCTTCGAGGCGACCTTCGGCCAGCGCCGCTTCGACGCGGGTCAGGATCGCCTCCGGGCTGTCGCCGGCAACCGGCCCTTGTGGGCGCACGCGCACCAGGGCGCGGGCGTTGGCCAGCAATTGTGCCACCATGCTGCCGCCCTGCGCCGGCGCGGACTGCGCCAGAATGCTGTCGCTGGCGAGGGTCAGGCCACGTTGCAGGTCGGCCAGGGTCGAGACATGGCCGGTCGCCCGCAGCGCGTCGAGCGCCGCATTCGGCCCGCTGAAGCCCTCGACTACCGTGAGCCAGGAATGGAGGTCCTCGCCACGCTCGTAGGCGGTGCGCAGCGAGCGGGCAGCGGCAATGCGGGCGTCGCGGTCGCTTTGGCGGAGCTTCTTGCGGGCGTCGGTGACTTCTGTTTCGAGGCGCGCCGACAATTCGCCGACCCGCAATGTCAACTCGTCCAATTGTCCCTGCAATTGGCTTTGGCTGGCGGCCGCCTGCTTGCTCAGCTCATCCAGCCGGCCTTGAATAGCCTGCAACTGTTCGGCGTCTACTGCAGGTTCTCCGGAAGGCGCCGCGGCTGAACGCTTTTCCAATTGCAGAATTGCTGATTCAGCATCGTTCAGCCTCGCGCCGAGCGATTGCCATTCGTCGGCCGTCAACGGTAGCGGCTCGGCGCTAGCGGCTGCGGTTTCGAGTTTGTCGAGGCGCAATTTGATGGCCGTCTGTTCGGCGGCGTTCGCTTCAGCCTCGACGCGCGATCCGGCGATTTTGGCAAGCTGGCTCTCGAGGACGCTCATGCGCTCCTGCAGCGCGGCGATCTGGTCAACCGATTGGCTGGTGCCGGGCCATGGCAAAATGCCCTTGGCGATCAGGCCGTAACCCGCAGCGCCGCCGGCGAGCAGTAACACGACCGCAGCGGCGGCGAGCCAGCGCCAGCGAGCGGATTTTGCCGCGGCCGGTTGCGCCGATGCGGGATCGTCACCCGCGGCCGGATTGGTTTCTGCGTCAGCGACCAAGTCGTCGCCCGCATCGTCGTGGGCGCGGCTTTCACCTTCGGCCAATGGCTCGGCAGCGACCGGTTCACCATGCCCGCCTTCGGCCACCGATGGGTCAGTCTTGTCGGAAGCTTCCGGGTCGATCTCGCGGGCTTCGAGATCGAGCGTGCGGCGAGGCGGCGTCCATGCCCCCGGCTCGCTCTGCTTTGCGCGGTCGTCGCTGCTCATCGGTCCAAATCCGGGTTTGTGCCGCCGGCCGGGCCGAGCAGCGCCAGCAGGGCGGCCTCGTTCGGCTGGCCCGCCACGTGCACCGACTGCCGACATGCGGCGGGAACGGTATCGGCGACTGTCTCGGAGAAAGCAAGCAAAGTCAAACCGGACAAATCGGCGCGGCAGCGGGCCGATTCGGCGAAGAAATGACGGGCGCTGCGGGCCGAATGGAGCAGCACTACGTCGCTTTGCGCGATTGCCGTGGTCACTGCACCACAGTCCAATTGCAGCAGCTCGGCGGCGTAGATTGCGGCCTCGGTGACGGCGATGCCGCGCCCGGCGAGCGCGGCGGCAAGATCGAAGGCGCGGTCATGTCCGCAGAGATAGAGGATGCGTGCCGCGCGGCCGGCAAATTTCGCCGCGATCAGGCGCGCCAGGGCGGCGCCATCGCCGCTGGCCGAAACTGCATGGCGCCACCCGGCCCGGCGTGCGGCGGCAGCCGTCGCCGCGCCGACGCAAAATGCCGGCTGCCGCAGCCAGGCGGGCGGTTGGCCATCGGCATAGCGCGAGGCGACAATGCGGACGGCAGCGGCGCTGGTCAGCGCCACGGCGTCGAATTCACCGGCGGCAATGGCCGCGCCGCTGTCGCGGATCGCGGTAACCGGCAACAGCACTGGCGCATGGCCGAGCGCGCGCACCGCCTTGGCGGTCGTTGCCGAGGCATCGGCCGGGCGCAGCACCAAGACGCCCTTGCCCGGGGTAGCGGTTTTTCCGGTCATGCCCTCACTTCCAGCGCGCGAAAAAATCCGCGCCGGCCGCAGCGCGCAACGCCTCGGCAGCGTTCCGGCCGATTGCGGCGGCATCCCCGATCACGCCAAGCCTTTCGGTTCGATGCATGGTCTTGCCGTCGGGCGACAGGATCATTCCGGAAAAGCGGACTTTCCCGCGATCGAGGATTTCGGCGTGACCGGCAATCGGCGTGCGGCAGTCGCCGTCCAGGCCGGCGAGGAAAGCGCGTTCGGCAGCAAGCGCGGTGGCGGTGGCGGCATGGTTCAGCGGCCGCAACAGGGGAGCCACGGCGTCGTCGCCGATGCGCGCCTCGATGCAGATGGCGCCCTGGCCCGGCGCCGGAGGAAATGTGTCCGGCGCAAGGATTTCCCCGATGCGGTTGCCGAGCCCGAGGCGGTTGAGGCCGGCCACCGCGAGGATCACGGCGTCGACCTCGCCGGCGTCGAGTTTGCGCAAACGTGTCGGCACATTGCCGCGCAAGGCGGCGCATTTCAGGTCGGGTCGCAGATGGCCGATCAGCGCCTGGCGACGCAGCGAGGCAGTGCCAACGGTCGAGCCGGCCGACAGCTCGGTAAGCGAAGCCGCCGATCGGCCAATGAACGCATCGCCCGGCGCCTCGCGCGGCAAAAAGCAGGCGAGTTCCAGCCCGGCCGGCAATCGCGTCGGCATGTCCTTGCTGGAATGGACCGCGCAGTCGATTTCGCCAGACGACAACTGCCGCTCGATTTCCTCGGTGAACAGGCCCTTGCCGCCGATCTCGGCCAGCGGGCGGTCGAGGACGCGGTCGCCTTTGGTGGAAATCGCCACGATTTCATAGGCAAAGCTCTGACCATGGGCGGCCATCAGGCGCCTGGCAAACTCGCGCGCCTGGGCCAGCGCCAGTTCGCTGCCGCGCGTGCCGATGCGCAATGGACGGTCGGCCGATCCGGGTCTTGGCGAAGCACCAATCATTATCGAATTTTCCGCCGGTGCCGAATATTGCTTTCCCTTGGCGCCGTGCTGTTTAAGTTCGCGGCTGCCTATCGTTTTTGGCGGAATACCACAATGCGCGTTCTTGGCATCGAAACCAGCTGCGATGAAACCGCTGCCGCCGTGGTAACACGGACGGCGGACGGCGCGCCGTCGATCCTGTCCAACATCGTTGCCAGCCAGTTTTCCCTGCATGCCGACTATGGCGGTGTCGTGCCCGAACTCGCTGCCCGCGCGCATCTGGCGACGCTCGACAAGATCATCGCGGCAGCGATGAAGGATGCTGGCCTCGGCTGGCCGCAGATCGATGCGGTCGCGGTCACTGCCGGTCCTGGTCTTGCCGGCGGCCTGCTGGTCGGCCTGATGATGGCGAAGGCAATCGCGGCAAGCCGGGGCCTGCCGTTCCTGGCGATCAATCACCTGGAAGGTCACGCCTTGACGGCGCGATTGAGCGACCGCCTTGAGTTCCCGTATCTGCTGTTGCTGGTTTCCGGCGGACATACGCAGATACTCAATGTCCGCGCGCTTGGCGACTACGAGCGCTGGGCGACGACCATCGACGATGCCGTCGGCGAAGCCTTCGACAAGACCGCCAAACTGCTCGGCCTCGGCTATGGCGGCGGAAAGGCTGTCGAGCAGGCGGCGTTGCGCGGCGACCCTCGGCGTTTCGATCTGCCGCGGCCGCTTGCCGGCCAGGCGACCCTGAATTTTTCGTTTTCCGGCCTGAAGACGGCGGTGCGGCAACTGGCGGAGCGCCACCAGCCGTTGCAAGACAAAGATGTCACCGACCTGTGCGCGTCGTTTCAGGCATGTGTCTGTGACACGCTCGTCGACCGTTGCAGCCGGGCGATGCGGAGGTTTGCCGGCAATAGCCCCGCCACCCCCGTGTTCGTTGCCGCCGGCGGCGTGGCCGCCAACCGGGCGATCCGCCAAGCGCTGCAGGCGGCATGCCGCGAACACGGCTGGAGATCTATCGCCCCGCCGTTGGCGCTCTGCGGCGACAATGCCGCGATGATCGCCTGGGCGGGGCTCGAGCGCCTCGAAGCCGGGCTCGCCAGCGATCTTGCAGTTCCGGCGCGACCGCGCTGGCCGCTCGATGAATCAGCGCCGGCCGCAGTCGGCTCGGGAAAACGCGGGGCCAAGGCATGAGCATGGGCATAAGCAAGGCATGAGCGACACCAGGACCGTCTGTGTCATCGGCGCCGGCGCCTGGGGCACTGCGCTGGCCATCGTCGCGCAGCGCGGCGGCCATCGCGTGCGGCTGTGGGCGCGAGATCGCCGGCAGGCGGACGAAATCGCCCGAATGCGCCAAAACGCGGGTTACCTGCCCGGCATCGCGCTGCCGCAGGAACTGGCAATCGAATCCGATCTCGATGCGGCGCTCGCATCGTCCGACATCGTGCTGGTGGCGACGCCTGCCCAAAGCATCGGCGAAGTTGGCGCCGCGATTGCGCGCTTTCGCGCCGCTGCCGGCAAGCCATGGTCGCCGGCCATCGTCGGCTGCGCCAAGGGTATCGACGCCGCTACCGGCCGGCTGCCGGCGCAGACCCTGGCAGAAGCTTTGCCCGGGCTCGCCATCGCCGCTCTGTCGGGGCCGAGCTTTGCGACCGACGCGGCGCATGGCCTGCCGACGGCGGTGACGGTCGCGGCGTCCGACCTAGCGACCGCAACCGCGCTGTGCCGCGAATTGTCGGCCGGCGCTTTTCGTTGTTACGCCAGCGACGACCTGACCGGCGTCGAACTTGGCGGTGCGTTGAAGAACGTGCTGGCGATCGCGGTCGGGGCGGCACGCGGCATGCGGCTTGGCGCCAGCGCCGAGGCAGCGCTGGTGGCGCGTGGATTTGCCGAATTGTCGCGGCTCGCCCGCGCCCTTGGCGCTCGCGGCGAAACGCTGGTCGGACTGTCGGGCCTCGGCGATCTGGTGCTGACCTGCTCGCAGGTGCAGTCGCGCAATTTTGCCTACGGCACGGCGCTCGGCTCCGGCGACAAGCTGGAAGGCCGGCCGTTGGCCGAAGGCGTTTTCACTGCTCGAATTGCGCTTGATCTCGCAGAGCAAAATGGGGTCGAAGCGCCGATCATCGAAGCCGTCGCCGCAGTGCTGGACAAAAAGCTGTCGCCGCGCGATGCAGTAACGCGTCTGCTCGAGCGACCGTTGCGAACCGAAACCGATTGAGGAAGACCGATGCACTACTGGCTGTTCAAGTCCGAACCGCATACCTGGTCGTGGGACCAACAGGTCAAGGCCGGCAAAAGCGGTACCGAGTGGAGCGGCGTGCGCAACTACCAGGCGCGCAACCACATGCGCAACATGACGGTTGGCGACCGCGGCTTCTTTCATCATTCCGGCGAAGGTCCGCAAATCGTTGGCATCGTCGAAATCTGCAAGACGATTCACCCGGATTCGACTGCCGATGAGCCGGCCTGGGAATGCGTCGATGTGCGCGCCTTAGCGCCCATGGCAAAGCCGGTGACGATGGCGGCGATCAAGGCCAACGCCAAGCTGGCCCAGATGGTGCTGGTCAGGAATTCGCGGCTGTCGGTGCAGCCGGTGACCGAAACCGAATGGCGGGAAGTCTGCCGCATGGGCGGTCTCGACGGTGCGACGCTGAAGGGGCTGTGAACCGAGCGGACTTCGAAATCACGACACTACCAAGAGAAGGAACGTGGCACCCATGTCATTTGCCGGCATCAACTATGTCGCGGTCGTATTGGCCGCCGTTGTCGCTTTCGTTATCGGCTGGGCCTGGTACAGCGCGCTCGGCACGCGCTGGATGAAGGCGGCGCGGATCGAAAAGGGCCAAGGCCGGCCGCTGCCGGGACTGCTGGCCACTTCCTTCATCGCGCTTCTGGTCATGGCCTGGGTCATGGCCGGCGTCATCGGCCACCTCGGCGCTGGCCAGGTCACGCTTTTTAATGGCGTCATTTCCGGCTTCTTCGTCTGGCTTGGCTTCATCGCGACAACGGTCGTTGTCGGCCAACGCTATCAGGGGTTCGGCTGGGATCTGAGCTTGATCGATGCCGGCCATTGGCTGCTGGTCGCACTCGCCATGGGCGCGGTGATCGGCTGGATGGGTGTTTGATCCGGTCACCAGGTCCGGCGCGGGCCGGTATCGATGTGATAAAAGCCCATGATGTAGCGGCTATAGCCGCCGACCTCCGGCAGGCCAATGAGGAAATCGGTCACGACGGGCGGATCGCCACGGACGGCAAAATCGACGGCGTGGCAGGTCAGGTGGTACGAGTGCATCTTGCCGCCCTTGATCCAGTTCTCCAGTGGCCAGCGGAAGGTCGAATGCACGACCACCGGCCCGAAGCGCTGCGAGACCTTGCGCAATGCGGTCTTCAGGCGCCACGGCACGCACCAGCTCGCATCGTTCCAGGTGATGTCGACCGGATAATAGGTCTGGCTGGCGCGCCAGCCCGGAAATAGCGCGCAGCTGGACATGGCAAACAACAGCACGGCAAGGAGCGCACTGCGCAAAAGGCGCGTTTCCGGGCGGCCGCGAGCGGCAAAACCCGGGTATGGCGATCGCGGCAAACCTGGCGCCATGACACCCCACGCTGGACAAAGAGGCCTGCCGCCAGTTTCGGTGTAATTCGCTAAAATTTTCCTGAATTCGCTGCAATTTGATCGATTGCAAACCGCGCCAGGATCAATCGTCTAATGGACTCCAGCCGAATATCTGGATAAATCGCCGGGAAATCAGTAATTTGGGTGGGCCAAGCGCAATTTCGGCGCACCAGCGGGAGGGACGCGATGGACGTGCATGTTCACAAGGTAAAGCCGGCCTGGAAGAAAAAGGCACTGATCGACAAGGCAACCTATGAAAAATGGTATGCCGAAAGCATCAAGAATCCCGACAAATTCTGGGGCAGGCACGGCAAGCGGATCGACTGGTTCAAATCCTATAAGAAGGTGAAAAATACTTCCTTTGCCGGCAAAGTATCGATCAAGTGGTTCGAGGACGGCGTCCCAACGTTTCCTACAACTGTATCGACCGCCACCTGAAGAAGCGCGGCGACCAGACCGCCATCCTGTGGGAAGGCGACAATCCCTATGACGACCGCAAGATTACGTATCGCGAGCTGTCGGATCATGTGAACCGCCTCGCCAACGTCTTGAAGGCCAAAGGCGTCAAGAAGGGCGACCGGGTGACCATCTATATGCCGATGATCCCGGAAGCCGCCTATGCGCTGCTCGCCTGTTCGCGCATCGGCGCGATCCATTCGGTGGTGTTCGGCGGCTTTTCGCCGGATTCGCTCGCCGGACGCATCGCCGACTGCAAGTCGGATTTCGTAATTACTGCCGACGAGGGCTTGCGCGGCGGTAAGCCGATTCCGCTGAAGGGTAACACCGACAAGGCGATCGAAATCGCCGGCCGCAGCAATCACAAAGTGCGCAATGTGCTGGTCGTCCGCCGCACCGGCGGCAAGGTCAACTGGGTGGCGGGCCGCGACCTGTGGTACCACGCCGAGATGGCGAAGGCCTCGCCGGTGTGCAAGCCGGAGCCGATGAAGGCCGAGGACCCGCTGTTCATCCTCTACACCTCGGGCTCGACCGGAAAACCGAAGGGCGTGCTGCACACCACCGGCGGCTATCTGGTCTACGCCTCGATGACGCACCAATACGTCTTCGATTACCGCGACGGCGACATTTACTGGTGCACCGCCGATGTCGGCTGGGTGACGGGCCATTCGTATATCGTCTACGGACCGCTCGCCAACGGCGCGACGACGCTGATGTTCGAGGGCGTTCCCAACTACCCGACGGCGTCGCGGTTCTGGGAGGTCGTCGACAAGCACCAGGTCAACATTTTCTATACCGCGCCGACCGCGATCCGAGCGCTTGATGGGGGCCGGCGACCAGCATGTGACCGCAACTTCGCGCCAGAGCCTGCGCATTCTCGGCACCGTCGGCGAGCCGATCAATCCGGAAGCCTGGGAATGGTACTATCGCGTCGTCGGCGAGGAACGCTGCCCGATTGTCGATACCTGGTGGCAGACCGAGACCGGCGGCATCCTGATCACGCCGCTGCCCGGCGCCATCGACCTGAAGGCGGGCTCGGCGACCAAGCCGTTTTTCGGGGTTCAGCCGCAGATCGTCGACAATGACGGCAATGTGCTCGAAGGCGTGGCGGCAGGCAATCTGTGCATCGTCGATTCCTGGCCGGGGATGATGCGTACCGTCTATGGCGACCACGAGCGCTTCGTGCAGACTTATTTTTCCACCTACAAGGGCAAGTATTTCACCGGCGACGGCTGCCGGCGCGACGAAGACGGCTATTACTGGATCACTGGCCGCGTCGACGACGTCATCAACGTCTCCGGCCACCGCATGGGCACGGCCGAGGTGGAATTGGCCCTCGTCAGCCATCCCAAGGTTTCGGAGGCCGCCGTCGTCGGCTATCCGCACGATCTGAAGGGCCAGGGCATCTACTGCTATGTGACACTGATGTCGGGCCAGAGGCCTCCGACGATCTGCGCAAGGAACTGGTCCTGCACGTGCGCAGCGAGATCGGTCCGATCGCCTCGCCCGACAAGATCCAGTTCGCGCCGGGACTGCCGAAAACGCGATCCGGCAAGATCATGCGCCGCATCCTGCGCAAGATCGCCGAGGACGATTATGGTGCGCTCGGCGACACCTCGACCTTGGCCGATCCGACCGTGGTCGACGATCTCGTCGCCAACCGGCAGAACCGGCGGGCCTAGCGGGTTCGGTTGACATTGCATCCGAACGCGCCGTCAAGGCCTTGCACAAAAACGCGATGCAGGCCACATTGGCGGTCCGATTCACAAGTCGAAAGGAGGTGATCCGATGTCGAGCGGTTTCAGGAATGGCGGGATGACAAACGGGTCCTCGTTCCTTCGGAGCAGCCTCTGAACGAATGAAGCGACGCGCGGCGCGGGTCAGATGATCCGCGCGAAACGTGCCGCCTTCCGTTGGAAATTGCGACGCCGCCCTGCGCCAGCGGGGCGGCGTTTCTGTTGGCCGAAACGTGACAAGCAACTGGAAATAAAAGAAGCCCGCCGGGGGAGGAGGATCCGGCGGGCTTCGGGTAGGCGTCCCGGCAAGGGAGGAGGATTTGCCGGAACTGACAACCGATTCGTGGGAGGAGGATACGAACCGGTCGTTTCAGGAGCGGGAACTGCATCCCCGCGTTAACAACCAACATAGGCCGGGAATTTTCGTTGTGCAATGCAATATATGCATTGCTGCTATGCAAAATTGATCTGATGCAGCGGCGGAGCAACTGGCCGGGATCCAGATTCATATAATGAAATCAAAGGTATATCGGAGGCCGGCGTCTGGTTAATTGTTGCGCTGCGGCATCAGTTCGGTGCTGCAAGTTAAGCCGGGGAGGCGTTGTGGGCCACCTCCCCGACAGCTCCGCTGGCGAGGCCCGAGTAGTTGGTTTTCGGGCCACTACTCAACGCGCCAGGCGGAGTTTCTGGATATCGATGGCGATGCTGCGAAGGCGTCGCGCAATTGGGCGCCATTCGCCGCGTCGAAGAAATGGCTGGCGCCCAAGGCGCAGGCCGAAAGCGTATCGATGACAGACTTCCGCTCGTTCCTATCTCTGATGCTGTCGATGTCAAAAGCGATGGAATAGATGGTGATGCCGGGATTGACGCCCTTCGTGCCTTCATGTTTTGGCAGAGCGCGACCGCCGCAGCCATCGATTGGCTTGCTTGCTCGCCCATCTTTTCGGTGAGCGGAACGCCGTCGTAATAGGTGTTGAACTGTCCATCGGTCATCAGGACGACGATCTTCTTGACCTTGTCGGCATAAAGGGCCGGGCGCTCGGACGGCTTCCACAGCCAGCGCCAGTTTTCCGACAGCATGTAATAGCCCCAGGCGATGCCGATGTGCCCGGCGGTCCAGCCATCCGCGGCGAAGCGGTTGATGTCGCTGCGCAGCGTGACGCGATCGTTGGTCAGCCCGACTACCGGCTGGTCGGGCAAGGCTCTTTCCAAGGACACGCGCGTCGGCGCCGACCGGATTGCCGACGTAGCTGGCATCGGTCATGGGCCTGCAGGCCGGGGCGTTCGGTGACGCAGCGCGTCGACTTGTTGGCGCTCGCAACCGCGGCATACGGTCCGGCATT